>JBCBTD010000003.1:0-149205 GCA_039818825.1 Pseudomonadota bacterium | reverse complement strand
CTGGCGACCGAGGTCTTGCGCCCGGCCGACCACGTCCATGCCCACTTTCTGCACACGCCAACGTCGGTGGCCCGCTATGCCGCGCGGCTGGTCGGCGCGAGGTTCTCGGTCTCGGCCCACGCCAAGGACATCTGGACGTTGCCGGCGTGGGAGAAGCGGGAAAAGCTCCTGGACGCCGCGTGGACCGTGACCTGCACGCGCGCCAACGCCGAGCACTTGAACGGGCTCCTCGACGCGCCCGGCAAGGTTCGTCTCGCCTACCACGGTCTGGACCTCGAGCGCTTCCCGTCGGCACCGCCGCGTCCGCCGAACGACGGTCGGTCGCCCGGTGCGGCCGTGTCCTTGCTCACGGTGGCACGAGCCGTTCCGAAGAAGGGCTTGGACGTCCTGCTCGACGCCCTCGCCAGGCTGCCCGCCCGGCTTTTCTGGCGGTTCCACCACATCGGCGGTGGGCCCGAGGTCGCTCGGCTGCGCGCCCGCGCCAGCCGCCTGGGCCTCGCGGACCGGATCTGCTGGCACGGCGCGCAGACCGCGCCGTCGGTGCTCGCGGCCTACCGGGCGGCCGATCTGTTCGTTCTGCCGAGCCGGATCGCCGGAGACGGTGACCGCGACGGCCTACCCAACGTGCTGATGGAAGCGCTCAGCCAGCGTCTTGCCGTGTTGGCGACCGGCGTTTCGGCGATACCCGAGCTGATCGAGGACGGCCGGACCGGCGCGTTGGTGCCGCCCGACGACCCGGATGTCCTCGCCGCCGCGCTCGCGGCGCTGATCGTCGACCCCGGCCGGCGCATGGCGCTTGCTGGCGCTGGCGAGGACGCCGTGCGCGGGCGCTTCGCAATGAGACACGGGATCGACGTGATCGACGGCTTGCTGGTCGAGCCGCACGCCGTGGCGGCCGCCTGATGGGCGTGGCGTTCTACGCGCCACTCAAGAGTCCCGACCACCCGATTCCGTCGGGCGACCGGGCGATGGGCCGCGCGCTGCTGCGGGCCCTCGACATGGCCGGGGCTGAGCCCAGCCTGACCTGCCGACTGCGGACCTACGACCGTGGCGCCGCCGAACGGCAGCGACGGCTGGAGCAGGTCGCCGACGGCCTCGCGCCGCGCTTGGTGCGCCGGCTGCGCCTGGCGCGGCCGAGCTGCTGGTTCACGTACCACTGCCACCACAAGGCGCCTGACCTGCTCGGTTGGCGGGTCGCAGGCGCGCTCGGTCTGCCGTACGTCATCGCCGAGGCGTCCGACGCGCCGAAACGCGCCACCGGCGCTTGGGCCGTTGGCCACCGCCAGGCGCGGCAGGCCATCGAGGCGGCGGATGTGGTCTTGGCGATGAGCCGCGTCGACGTCGAGTGCCTGCGGCCGCTGGTCCAGCCCCCAGCGAGGCTGCTCCGCTTCCCCCCCTTCGTCGAGGTCGGTGACATCCATTCGGCCGAGCCGGCGCCCCGCGCCCGTCGATTGCTGGTCGTGGCGATGCTCCGTGAGGGCGCCAAGGCCCGGTCGTTCGCCGTTCTGTTCGAGGCACTCCGAGGCCTGCTCGACCGGACTTGGACCTTGGAGATCGTCGGCGACGGGCCGGCCAGACCAGCGATCGAATCGAGTGCGCGCGCGGCGCTCGGTGATCGCGTGACGTTTCTCGGGCGGATCGACGACCGTCGGCGACTTGAGGGTCTGATCGCCGCCGCCGACGCGATGCCGTGGCCGGCCGTCGACGAAGCCTACGGCATGGCGCTGCTCGAAGCCCAGGCGCTGGGTCTGCCGGTCGTTGCTGGCGACGGCCACGGCGTGCCCGACGTGGTCGCCGATGGCGTGAGCGGCTTGCTCGTGCCGGTCGGCGATGTCACGGCGTTTCGAGCGGCATTGGCGCGGTTGATGGACGAACCGGGCCTGGCGCGACGCCTCGGCGCGGCGGCAGCGGCTCACGTGCGGGGCAGCCATGATCTCGTAGGCGCCGCACGACGGATCGGCGAGGCGTTGGCGCTTGCCAATGCAGTCCACGCCGAGAAGACGGCGTGACCGACGTTCTGCTCGTTCGCCACGCGCCGACCGACTGGAACGAACTCGGGCGGTTGCAGGGCCGCATCGATCGACCGCTGTCGCCTTCCGGCGTCGCGCGGCTCCGCGAGTGGAGGTTGCCTCGAGCCTTCGGTGACGCGCCGGTCGCTTGCAGCCCACTCCGCCGTGCGCGCCAGACAGCGGAGCGCTTCGGTCAGGTGGTGGTCGAGCCGCGCTTGGTCGAAATGGCGTGGGGGGCTTGGGAGGGCCAACGACTTGCCGACCTCCGCGCCGCTGATCCCGTTCGCATGGCGACGTTGGAGCAGGACGGCGTCGATTTTCGGCCCGATGGCGGTGAGAGCCCTAGAGAGGTCATGGCGCGGTTGGCCTCGCTTTTTGCTGAGCTGGTGCCGACCGGCCGGCGGGTTCTGGTCACCCACAAGGGCGTGATCCGCGCGGCGCTGGCGCTGGCCACCGGGTGGGCCATGACCAGCAAGCCGCCGGTGCGGCTGCGCTCGGACGACGCGCTGGCTCTCCGTTTGGACCGCCTTGGCCGGCCATCACCAGAGGTCGCGGTCCTGTCCCTCGTGGAGCGCGTGACTTGCGGGTCTTGATCTGGAGTCAGCACTTGCTCGGCACCGGTCATCTCCGTCGCAGCGAGCGGCTGGCGGAAGCGCTGGCGGCGCGCGGCGCGCGGGTGGTGCTGGTGAACGGCGGCGTTGCGCCGCCGCAACCTGCTGGCCAACGCTACGTCCGTGTCGACCTGCCGTCGATCAGCAGCCCGAGCGCTCGGTTCGAGGGATTGGTCGATCACCTTGGCGAAGCGGTCAACGAAGCCCTCTGGGCAGCCCGCACGACCAAGCTGAACGCGCTCGGAGCTGGCCCGGTCGACGCCGTGGTCGTCGAGCTCTTTCCGTTCGGTCGCAGGGCGTTCGCGCGGGAGCTCATCCCCTGGCTTCAGGCGCTCCGGGCACGTCAGCCGCGGCCCCGCCTCGTCGTATCGCTACGCGACGTTCTGGTGCCGAGTGCGCGACCGGGCCGGGCGGCGGCGGCCGCCGAACGCTGCCGGCTGTTCGATCGCATTCTGGTCCATGCGGACCCGCGGCTGATCTCTCTCGACGCCAGCTTCCCGCTGGCCCGTTCGGTCGCCGGGCGGCTCCGGTACACGGGCTATGTCGGGCCGACGATGGCGCGGGCCAGTGGCAGCGGGCGCGGCGTAGTGGTGTCCGCGGGCGGCGGTGCCGTCGGGCATCGGCTGATCGACACGGCATTGACGGCGGCCGGAGCCGGGGGCGAGCGGTTCGCGCCCTGGACGTTGATCGGTGGTGCCAATCTACCCGAGGCCACGTTCCGCGGCTTCCAAGCTCGCGTGCCCGACGGTGTGAGCCTCCTGCGGCACGTCGACGATCTGCCGGAGCGCATCTGCAGGGCCGCCGTGTCGGTCTCGCAGGCCGGTTACAACACCGTGGTCGAGACGTTGGCCGCCGGCCGGCCGGCCGTGCTCGTGCCCTTCGCCACACCGAGCGAAACCGAGCAAACGGTGCGTGCGGCGGCCCTCGAGCGGGTAGGAGCGGCTGTGGCGCTTTCCGAAGAGGCGCTCGATCCGCCGCGGTTGCTGGCAGCCC
The DNA here is from genome assembly GCA_039818825.1 of Pseudomonadota bacterium. GTDB lineage: Bacteria > Pseudomonadota > Alphaproteobacteria > Geminicoccales > Geminicoccaceae > JBCBTD01. Next base: position 145,592 of record JBCBTD010000003.1, on the reverse strand, counting down.
TTGAGCGCGCGGTAGCGCTGCCCGGCCTGGGTTGGTCGCTCGACGTCGACGGAGCAGACCGAAGTGCCGAGCTGATCCTCGCCGCGGTCGGCGACGGGCGATGACGGCGCCGGTGTTCTGGTGGCGCGACGACGACGCCGGGCGCGATGCGCCAGCGTTGGCGCGGCTGTTGGAGCTGGCGGAGGCACGTCGATGTCCCGTCGCCCTCGCCGTCGTGCCGGCTTGGCTGGAGCCCGCGGCCACCCGCCGGATCCTTGGCTGCCCATTCGCCACCGTGCTGCAGCACGGCATTGCCCACGAGAACCACAGCGCCGAGGGAGAGAAGCGCCGCGAGCTGGGTGGCAAAGCGGATCGGTCGCGGCTGGTCGACGCCATGGTGGATGGTCGAGGCCGCCTCGCGGACCGGTTCGGCCCCCAGTTCCTCCCGGTGATGGTGCCGCCTTGGAACCGCATCGACGCCGACGTCGCCGAGCGGCTGCCCGATGCCGGGTTCGTGGGCCTGTCCTGCTTCGGGGGGCCGCGGCAGGCGGCGGCGATGGTCCGGCTCGACACCCACCTCGACGCGGTGGCCTGGCGCGACGGGCGACGACCGCGACCGTGGGCGGTGTTGCAGGAGCGTCTGGAGACCGGTAGCCGGGAAGGACCTTGGCCGTTCGGTCTGCTCACTCACCACTTGGTCGTCGACGCGGCCGGCTGGGGTACGCTCGACCGTGCGCTTGGTTATGGTCAGACTGTGGCCGATGCCCGTTGGGCGGGCGCCCACGAACTGTTCGAAGGGTCGACGTGACCGCTTTGCCGCCGCTGTTGCGCATCGAGGATCTGCACGTTGCCTTTCTGGCCGACGAAGGACGTGTCGAAGCCGTCCGCGGTGTCGGTTTCGAGGTGGAGCGTGGCCAGACGGTCGCCGTCGTTGGCGAAAGCGGCTCGGGCAAGACCGTCCTCTCCCAGGCAATCCTGGGCATTCTGCCGAAGACCGCCGAACTGGCCGGCGGGCGCATGTTGTTCAACGACCCCGAAGGCGACGGCCAGCCGATCGACCTCGCCGCCTACGGCCAGAACGACCCCCGGCGGCGGCGGATCCGCGGGGGACGGATCTCGATCATCTTCCAAGAGCCGATGAGCTCCTTGTCGCCGGTCCACACCATCGGCGACCAGATCAGCGAAGCGCTGCGCCTGCACGTGCCGATCGAGCCTGGCGCCGAACGGGAACGGGTGGTCGAGATGCTCGCCCAGGTAGGCTTTCCGGACCCGGACGGTGCCTTCGACTACTACCCGTTCGAGCTTTCCGGTGGCCTCCGTCAACGGGCGATGATCGCGATGGCGTTGATCTGCGAGCCGGCACTGCTGATCGCCGACGAGCCGACGACGGCGCTGGACGTCACGATCCAGGCGCAGATCCTCGACCTGATGAAACGGCTTCAGGCCGAGTATCGGATGGCGATTCTGTTCATCACCCACGATCTGGGCGTGGTCGCCAACATGGCCGACGACATCGTCGTCATGTACCGCGGCAGAGTCATGGAATCGGGACCGGCCCGCGAGCTCCTGAAGGCGCCCGAGCATCCCTATCTCAAGGCGCTGATGACCGCCGTGCCGCGCCTGAACACCGACCGGAAGGCGAGGCTGCGGCCGCTGCGCGAGGTCGCCGTCACCGCGGAAGACCTCCGTGATCTCGTCGGCGATGCGCCACTCCAGGGTGAGGCTGGACCGCTGCTGACGGTCGACGGGCTACGCAAGAGCTTCATGACGCGCAAGGGCGGCTGGCTCGGGGGCGCCGATCAGATCAAGGCGCTCGCCGACGTCGGCTTCACCATTCGTCGGGGCGAGGGTTTCGCCGTGGTCGGCGAGAGCGGCTCCGGCAAGACCACCTTGTCGAAGGCGATCATGCGCGCCATCGACGTCGATGGTGGGTCGGTGACCTTCCACGACCACGGCAAACCGGTCGATGTCTTGGCGCTCGACCGGGTGTCGTTGGCCCGGTTCAGGACGCGATTGCAGTACATTTTCCAGGACCCGTTCGCCTCGCTGAACCCGCGGATGACGGTCGCAGATCTGATCGCCGAGCCCTTGGTCATCCATGGCCTGGGCGACGCCGAGAGCCGCGGCCGTCGGGTGCGCGCGTTGATGCGGGCCGTCGGGCTCGACCTGCGCTGGCTTCGCCGCTACCCGCACAGCTTCTCGGGCGGCCAGCGCCAACGCATCGGCATTGCCCGTGCCCTGGCACTGGGTCCGGATCTCTTGATCTGCGACGAGCCGGTGTCCGCGCTCGACGTGTCGGTTCAGGCGCAAATCCTGAACCTCTTGCGTGACCTACAGCGCGAGTTGGGCCTGACCTACCTGTTCATCGCCCACAATCTTGCAGTGGTCCGCTACCTCTGCGACCGGATCGCCGTCATGTGCAAAGGTCGCATCGTCGAATTGGCGCCGACCGACCTCTTGTTCCGCCAACCACGCCACCCGTATACGCGGGCGCTGTTGAAGGCTGTCCCGGAGCCCGATCCGGATCGGCCGCTCGACTTGGCGTTCTTGCGTACCGGGCAGATGTCGGAGCCGGCCGAGTGGCCGGAACCGTTCGGCCTGCGCGGTGGTGACGATGGTTTCATGGTCGACGTCGGCGACGGTCACTTCGTCCGCCAGCGCGATCCAAATGGGGGGATCTTGCGTGCTGCAGAATGATTGGCCGATCGCGTTGGCTGTGGTGGCCGCCCTGGTGGGCGGCGTCGCCCGTGCCGAACCACCCGACGAACCGCTGGTCGTCGAGGACATCGCCGAACTGGGCCACCACGGCGGCGAACTGCGGACGCTGATCCGCAACAACAAGGACGCCAAGCTGTTCGTCGTCTACGGCTACGCCAGGCTGGTCGGCTACGATCGTAACCTGCTGCTCGTGCCGGACGTTCTACGGGACGTCGAGGTCGACGCGGGCCGTTCGTTCACGCTGCACTTGCGCAAGGGTCACCGCTGGTCGGATGGCGAACCCTTCACCGCCGAAGACTTCCGTTTCTTCTGGGAGAACGTTGCCCACAACCCCGCGCTTCGACCCACCGGTGTGCCGATCCAGCTCGTCGTCGACGGCGAGCCTGCCAAGTTCGAGGTCATCGACGACCACACCGTCCGCTACTCCTGGTCCAAACCCAATCCGTTCTTTTTGCCGGCGCTGGCTGCTGCTGCGCCGTTGTACATCCAGATGCCGGCGCACTACCTCAAGCAGTTCCACGAGGACTTTGCTGACCCGCAGGCTCTGGCGGACATGGTGGTGGCCGAGGGGGCAAGGGACTGGGCGCAATTGTTCGGCCGCAAGAGCCGAGAGTACAAGGCGACCAACCCGGATCTGCCGACGCTGCAGCCTTGGGTGTTGCAGACGGCGCCGCCGGCGGAGCGGATCGTCACCGAACGCAATCCGTACTTCCACCGGGTCGACGCCAACGGCGTGCAGCTGCCTTACCTCGATCGGGTCATCTACACCGTGGTCGAGAGCCGGCTCATTCCGGTGAAGGTCGGCGGTGGCGAGACGGACTTGCAGAGCCGTGGGCTCAGCTTCGCCGACGTCACTTTTCTGAAGCAGAGCGAAGAGCGCTCCGACATGGAGACCCGGCTTTGGCGAACGGCCACGGCGACGCATTTGGCGCTGTTTCCGAACCTCAACGCCAAGGATACCGTCTGGCGGGAGGCCTTCCGCGACGTCCGGGTGCGCCGGGCATTGTCGCTCGGCATCGACCGCGACGCCATCAGCAAGTTCCTTTACTTCGGCGTGGCCGAGCCTGCGAACAACACCATCCTGCAGGAAAGCCCGCTGTGGACGGACGAAGTGGCCACGGCCTACACCGCCCACGACGTCGACAAGGCGAACCAACTCCTGGACGAGGCGGGCTATGCGGAGCGGGACGCCGAGGGCTTGCGGCTGCTCTCCGACGGCCGGCCGTTCGAGATCGTCGTGGAGACCGCCGGCGTGTCGACCGAGGAGTCCGACGTGCTGGAACTGATCGCCGGCCACTACCGTGAGATCGGCGTCGGGCTGATCACCAGACCATCGCAGTTGGAGGTGCTGCGCAACCGCATCTTCTCGGGCGAAACGCTGATGACCATCGCCTCCGGGATCGAGAATGGGCTGCCCACCTCGGCCATGAGCCCGGAGGCCTATGCGCCGACCAACCAGGTCCAGTACCAGTGGCCGAAATGGGGTCAGTACTACGAGACCAAGGGCCAAGCCGGCGAGGCTCCGGACATGGCCGAAGCGGCGCGGTTGTTCGAGTTGTTCGAGGCTTGGCGCGTCTCGCGCGACGACGACGAGCGCAAGACGATCTGGGACGAGATGCTCGGGATCTGGAGCGCCAACGTGTTCACGCTCGGTACCGTTGCGGGGGTCTACCAGCCGGTCGCCGCCAAGACCGACATCGTCAATCTACCGGAGAAGGCGGTCTACAACTGGGACCCGGGCGCGTTTTTCGGGATCTACCGACCGGACACCTTCTGGCGGCGGTGACCGGACATGGGTGGCGACGGGCTGTTCCGCCAGATCGACGGCTACTGCGAGCGGACCGACTTCACCTTCTGGTCGGAGCCGATCAACGCCGTCACCAATGCCGGGTTCGTCGTCGCTGCGTTGGTGGCGCTGCTGTGGTGGTGGCGGCAAGCGCGCGGCGACGGGCCGGTGCTCGTCTTGGTCGTCCTGGTGATCGCGATCGGCGTCGGCTCGTTCCTGTTCCACACCGTGGCGACGGTGTGGGCCGCCATCGCCGACGTGCTGCCGATCCTGTTGTTCATCGTCTGGTTCCTGGTTTTGGTGGTCCGCCGTTGGTTCGCGCGACCCTGGTGGGTCGCGTTGCTCATCGGCGCATCCTACGTGCCGTTCGCCTCGTTCATCGGCGGCGGCGTCGGCGATGTCGTCGGTGACCGGCTCAACGGCTCGGAGTCTTACCTGCCGGCCTTGGGGCTCTTGGTGGTCTGCGGGCTCTGGTTGCGGGCGCTCGGCGAGCGGGCCGCAGGTAGTGCACTCCTCGGTGCTGCCGCACTGTTCACGATCTCGTTGGCGTTCAGGACCTTGGACGCGCCGGTCTGCGATGCCTTTCCGCTCGGCACGCACTTCGTCTGGCACCTGCTGAACAGCGTTCTCCTCGGCGGGCTGATGGTGGCGATGGTTCGTCTGGGACCAGCCGCCACCAGTGCCAACTCGGGACCCTGATCGGCGGCGTGTCTGGGGCGCCGCCTTCTCCACCACGTGCGGATCGACTACGATCCGGATCACAGAGTCCGTCGCCTCGTCGCTCTAGGCAGCGACGTGCACTCGTTGTGGCGGCCCCATGCCGCCGGGAGGAAACGACGATGACGATAGCGTTGAACACGATCGCGCCCGATTTCGAGGCCGACACCACCCAGGGCCGCATCCGCTTCCACGAGTGGATGGGCGACGGTTGGGCGATCCTCTTCTCCCATCCCAAGGACTTCACCCCGGTCTGCGCCACGGAGCTGGGTTCGATGGCGCGGATCACCCACGAATTCGCCGCGCGGAACTGCAAGGTGCTCGGCATCAGCGCCGACAGCCTGGAACGGCACCAGAGCTGGATGGCGGACATCGCCAAGGTCGGCGGCAAGGAGCCGGATTACCCGCTGATCGCCGATCCCGAACTCCGTGTCGCCAAGCTCTACGGCATGCTGCCGGCGTCGGCCGAGCCGGGCGAGGACAGGACGCCCGCCGACAACGCCACCGTGCGCGCGGTGTTCATCATCGGCCCCGACAAGGCGGTCAAGTTGGTGCTCAGCTACCCGATGAGCACCGGCAGGAACTTCGCGGAGATCCTGCGCGTCTTGGATTCCATGCAGCTGACGGCCTACCACAAGGTGGCGACGCCGGCAGACTGGAAGCAGGGCGACAAGGTCATCATCCTGCCGTCGTTGTCCGACGAAGCGGCGAAGGAAGCGTTCCCAGCGGGCTGGGACGCGGTCACGCCCTACATGCGGGTCGTCGACCAGCCGAACTGATCGGGATGCGGCGAGGCGCGCCGAGTTGGTGCGCCTCGCTGCTCACTCCAGCCGCCAGGTGGCGTGGCAGCTGCGGCAGCTCGACGTGACGAACTGCAGGCTGTCGATCAGCCGCGCGTAGCCTGCGGCGTCTACGGGGCGTTCGACCGCGCGCGCGTCCATGGCGAACGCCTGTGCGGACTCGTGCATGGCCAAGCCCATCGCCCGGAAATCGTCCGGCAGGTAGCGGCCGAACCCACCGCCGCCCATTCCACCGGCACCCACCGGTCCGCCAGCCTGTCGTAGAGCGCGTTTCGCTTGCGCAATCTCCTCCGGCGTGCGGCCGGCCTCGGCCATGGCGGTCCAGCGGCGGTGCCCGAAATCCATCCGGATCTCCGCGATGTCGGCAGCCTCGTCGACGTCACCCGCGGCCAGGGCCATCAAGAGATCGTCGAGGGTGTCCATGTGCCCACGCATTTCCGCCCGAAACGCGTCGCGCATCTCAGGGGGCAAGGTGACCGGCAGACGGTCGTCCGCCGCGACCGCCGTCACGGCGCAGACCGCCAGTGCGCCCGCGAGCCCGAGGGTCTTCGACATCGACACCGCTCCTTCGACGTGGCGTGCCCTCTCCTAGGGCGACGACACGGCCATTCTACGGTGCGGCCTCACTCGCTGCCATCGGAGGCTGCTTTGGCACCCATCGCGGCGGCGCCGGGCGACTTGCTTTCGGCGATCGGGTCAGTGTCCGTCGGTCGCGTCGTGGCGGTGGTCGTGATGGTGGCGGTAGAGAGCGAGTGCGCCCTCGGTACCCTCGCCGAAAAGGGCTCGGTAGGCTGGCGCCGCGGCGACCTGCGCCGGCGCACCCTGGCAGCAGATGTGACCGTTGAGGCAGATCACCCGGTCCGACGCGCTCATGACCACGTGGAGATCGTGGCTGACCATCAACACGGCGCAGCCCGACGACCGGCGCACTTCGTCGACCAGTCGGTAGAACGACGCCTCACCGGCTTGGTCGAGGCTCTGCGTCGGCTCGTCGAGCATGAGTACGTCAGGCTCGTTCAACAGCGCTCGGGCCAAGAGAACGCGCTGGAACTGGCCGCCCGAAAGCTCGCTCATCGACCGCCGCGCCAAGCCGGGCACGCCCACCCGCTCCAGCACCTCGGTGGTCGCCGCCTTCGTCACCTTCGTCGGCAGCTCCAGGAAGCGTCCGACGCTGAGCGGCATCGTGGCATCGATCGCGAGTTTCTGCGGGGCGTAGCCTATCGCCAGGCCGGGGCGGCGTTCGATCGTCCCAGCGCTCGGCCTGACGGCGCCGATCAGCGCCCGCAACAGCGTCGACTTGCCCGACCCGTTGGGGCCGACGACGGTCACGATCTCGCCCGGCTCGATCGACAAGTCGACGTCGCGAATCACCATGCGTCCACCGAGCGTCACGGCGAGGCCCCGGGCGGCTAGCAAGGTCATGGCAGGCGCGTTCCAGTGCGGCGGTGAAGTTGCTGGACTAGCCCGAGCCGCGGCCGTTGGCGATGGCAATCCGCCTCGCCGTGTACCGCGTCTCAGCCAAGTCGAACGATCCGCTTCTCCAGCAACGACGTCCACGCCGCGTCGGCCAGTTCCAGGGCGCGCAGGCCGTCGGTGCCGTCGGGGCTTGGCGGCGTGCCGGCCTTGATCGTGTGGACGAAGTGTTCCAACTCCAGCCGATAGGCCTCGGTGTAGCGGGTCATGAAAAAGTCGTGCAGCGGCCCTTGGCGGAAGCCATCACCATCGGCCTCGCTGACCGTCGTCAGAGCGGGGTTGCCGACCGCCAACATCCCCAAGGAACCATGAACCTCGGCCCGCTGGTCGTAGCCGTAGGTCGCGCGGCGACTGTTGGTGATCACCGCTATTCGACCCGACGCCGTGCGCAGTGTGGCGGTGGCCGTATCGACGTCACCCACCTCGGCGATCGCCGGGTCGACCAAGGCCGAGCCGGTCGCACTGACCTCGACCACGTCCTCGTTCAACAGGAAACGCGCCATGTCGAAGTCGTGAACCATCATGTCGCGGAACAACCCGCCCGACCGGCGGAGGTAGTCGACCCCGGGCGGCGCCGGGTCGCGTGACGTGATCTGCACCAACTCGACCTTGCCGATTGCGCCTTCCTGGAGCCGCCTGCGCAACGCCGCGAAGCTCGGGTCGAAGCGGCGGTTGAACCCGATCATCAGGCTGGCGCCCGTCATACGGACGACGTCGAGGCACGCGCGCACCCGCTCCACGTCGAGATCGATCGGCTTCTCGCAGAAGACGGCCTTGCCGGCGCGGGCCGCCGCCTCGACCTGGCCGGCATGGAGGTCGGTAGGCGTCGCGACGATCACCGCGTGGATCGCCGGGTCAACCAGGATCTCCTCGATGCTCGCTTGTCTGGCGCCGGTGAGCGACGCCGCGTGTGCTGCCGCTTCTTCGACTGGATCGTGAACCGCGTCAATTCGGGCGTTGTCGATCGACGCCATGGCTCGGGCGTGGGTCAGCCCGATGCGGCCGGCGCCGAATAGCGCCACGTGGACGGTCATCGTTGATTGCTCCGTAGCCTCGCGTGTCGAACGTTCCTGCGCCTCGGTGCCGCGGCCACCATCACCTGGGTCATGCAGCATCTCCGTGAATGGCTCGCGCTTCGTCCCAGATCGCCGTGAGCCTGCGGAAGCGGCCCGCCATGTCGTCGACCGCGTCGTCGTCGTCGATCGCACCAGCCAGCCACGCCCGGGCGGCGTCGGCGAAGATCGTCCGACCGACCGCGAAGCCTTTGACCTCCGGCTGTGCTGCCGCGACCTGGAAACTCTGCCGCAACTCGGCCTCGCTCGCTTCGAGGCCCAGGACCACGATGCCGCGACACCAAGGATCCCGTTCCTTCAGAACCTGGCATGCGGCCTCCCAAGCGGCGCGCTCGGTCATCGGTTCGAGCTTCCACCAGTCCGGATGGAGCCCGATGGCGTAGAACCGCCGCATCAGCGTCGCCGTGGTCGTCGCATCGACCGGACCGACCTTCGAGGGGATGATCTCCAACAACAAATCGAGACCGTTGGCGCGCGCCGCACGGGCGAGGCGCATCAGCGTTGCTTCCTGCGAATCGCGCATCGGGTCGTCGTCGTCCGGATGGCAATAGCAGAGCACCTTGACGACGTGGTCGAGTGGCCAGTCGGCCAGCGCCGAGCCGTAGTCAGTGCCGATTTCCAAGGCGAGCGGGCGTGACCCTGGCGCCTCGACCGGGCGGCCGATCCAAAGGCCGGCGCCGGCCGCTTCGTAGAGCGCGCGTCGGCCTAGCCGCCAATCGCAGAGGATGCCGTAGCCGTCGCGCCCATCGGCCACCTGGACGGCGGCCCTCAGGCAAAGCTGCTTGAAGGCGCCGATCCGCTCGGGCGCTGCATCGGCTGCCTCCGCGATGTCTTCGAGCTGCTGGCGGTGGTCGAAGGCGAGCACGCGCAACTCGGGCCACTGCCGGCGTCGCGTGGTCGACCAATGCAGCTGTTCCAGCCGCGTGTCGTGGCGCAACGCCCGCTCGGAGGACCCGTGCTCGAGGAACCAGCTCAGTTCGGCGAAGCTCGGATAGGCGGGCGCGCAACCGTGCCGGCTTACGGCGAACGCGCCGCAGGCGTCGGCGTAGGTCAGAGTGGTGTGCCACGACTCGTCACGGAGCCAGCCGCGGAGCAGGCCGGCCATGAAGCCGTCGCCGGCGCCGAGCACGTTGTAGACCTCGATCGGAAACCGGGGGCCGGCAAGGCCGTCGTCGAGTGTGTCCGGGATCGGCCCGACGAAGGCGGCGGCTCCCATCGGCCCGCGCTTGCAGACGAGCACCGCGTCGGTGAGCGCGCGGACGGCACGGAGCGCCGCGATCGTGTCCGTCGAGCCGCCGGCGATGTGGAACTCCTCTTCCGTGCCGACGATCAGGTCGAACCGCGGCAGTGTCGCCTGGAGCTGCGCGGTCACCGCAGGGCTGGCGACGAACCGCTGCTCGCCGTCGCCGTGCCCGGCCAAGCCCCAGAGGTTGGGACGGTAGTCGATGTCCAGCGCCGTCCGTCCGCCCGACTGCTTGGCGAAGTCGACCGCGCGGAGCACCGCTGCTGCCGTGCGCGGATGGCTGAGATGGGTGCCGGTGACCGTCAGGCAGGCGCTCTCGGCGATGAGATCGGGCTCGACGTCCTCGGCCGACAACGCCATGTCGGCGCAGTTCTCGCGGTAGAAGATCAACGGGAACTGGTGGTCGTCACGGATGCCGAGGATGACCAGCGCCGTGAGCCGCTCGGGATCGGTGTGGACACCTCGTACGTCGACGCCTTCGGCCGCCAGTTGCTCGCGGATGAAGCGCCCCATGTGCTCGTCGCCGACCTTGGTGATGACGGCGGCCCTGAGACCGAGCCGGGCGGCGCCGATCGCCATGTTGGTCGGTGAGCCGCCGACGTACTTGCGGAAGCTCGCCATGTCCTCCAGCCGACCGCCGACCTGGGCACCGTAGAGGTCGACGGAAGACCGGCCGATGGTGATCACGTCCAGCTTGGCCATGACGTGTCCTCCCTTTTCTTGGCCGATAGATCACACATTCCGTTCACGGGTTCAATAGAAGGAAAATTCTGAAACTGCCGTCGCGGCGTGTCGCTTCATCGACAAGTTCAGGCTTGACAGCATGCTCGTTCCAAACGCAAACTTAATGGAAGAGAAATTCCATATCGTAGCCCGGCAGACAGGGAAGGCCGAGGTTGCACGAGCATCCGCAGACGTGGCGCACGACGCCTGCCGCCGAGCACTTTCGCCATGCCCGGCGGGAGCGTTCGCCACAGCGGATCATGAAGGCGTCCGTGCCGAGTTCGTTCCAGGGAGGGTCAAAACCGTGATTCAGAACATCGCCAAGGCGGCAGCGGCAGCAGCCGTACTCGTTGCCGCCGGTCCAGGTTGGGTCGACGAAGCCAGAGCGCAGTCGGCGACCATCGTCGTCGTCAGCCACGGCCAAGCCTCCGACCCGTTCTGGTCGGTCGTGAAGAATGGCGTCGAGCAGGCGGCGACCGACATGGGGGTGGCCGTGGACTATCGCGCGCCCGAGACGTTCGACATGGTGGCGATGTCACAGCTGATCGACGCTGCCATCGCCCAGAGCCCCGATGGTCTGGTGGTGTCCATTCCCGATTCGGATGCACTCGGCGACAGCATCGAGGCAGCCGCTGCGGCCGGCATTCCCGTCATCTCGATGAACTCGGGCGCCGACGTGTCGGCCGGCCTCGGCGCCTTGTTGCATGTCGGGCAGGAGGAGTTCGACGCTGGCGTGGCGGCCGGCAAAGCACTCGCTGCCGCTGGTGGCCAGAAGGGCATCTGTGTCAACCACGAGGTCGGCAACGTCGCGCTCGACCAGCGCTGCGCGGGCTTTGCCGAGGGCTTTGGCGGCGCCGTCGAGGTGGTGCCGACGACGATGGACCCGACCGAGATCGGCCAGAAGGTGCGCGCGGCGGTCGAGGCCGACGAGTCGATCGACACGGTGCTTGCGTTGGGCGCTGCGACGGTTGGCGAGCCGGCACTTGCGACTCTGAAAGAGCTTGGGCTGACCGGCGACGTGCGCCTCGCGTCGTTCGACATGTCGGCGACGTTCCTCGAAGGCGTCGCCGCCGGTGACGCGATGTTCGCGATCGACCAGCAGCAGTACCTGCAGGGCTATCTGCCGGTGGTCTTCCTCGCGTTGCATCACGAGTATGGTCTGATGCCCGGTGGGAACGTTCCGTCCGGCCCGAACCTGGTGACGCAGGACAAGGCCGCGCAGGTGGTCGACTTGTCGGCCAAAGGCATCCGCTGAGCCTCGCCGCGGGGCGGCGCCATCGCGGCCCGCCCCGCGCACCAACGACGAGCCGTGGCCACTGAGCCGTGGCCGATCAGGGTCGTGGCCGCAGAGCTGCGGCCGATCAGGGAAAGGACTCTCCGATGGCCGAAGCGGTCATGCCTGACGAGCGCCTGAAACAGACGCCGTTTCTCACGCGGCTGATGCGCAAACCGGAACTCGGAGCGATCGCCGGCCTCGTGCTGATGCTGATGATCATCGCCCTGGCCCAGACCAAGGACGGCTTGTTCACCGTCAACGGCATCCTCGGGTTTCTCGAACCCTCGGCGCAGCTGGGCATCCTGGCGATCGGTGCGGCGCTGTTGATGATCGGCGGCGAGTTCGACCTCTCGGTCGGTTCGATGATCGGCTTTGCCGGTTTGGTTTTCGGCGCGTCGGTGGTGGCTTTCGGGATGCCGGGCATCGTCGCCGTTGCCGTCGCGTTGCTGGCGGCGACGGCCGTCGGCACCGTCAACGGGATGATCGTCACGCGCACGCATCTGCCGAGCTTCATCGTCACGCTCGGCTTCTTGTTCATCCTCTCCGGTCTGACCCTGGTCGGCTTGAAGTTGGCGACCGGCGGGTCGACACAGCTGCGCGGCGTGAGCGACGCGCTCGATGGTGGCCTGGTCCAGTATCTGTTCGCCGGCAAGGCGTTTCCATGGGTGTTCCAGATGCTGGGCGACCAGGGTCTGATCGAGGTCCATACCCGTGGGACACTGGCAGGCCAGCCGCGCGCGAACGGCATTCCGGTGTCGATCTTGTGGTTCCTAGGCCTCGCGTTCCTGTCCACCTGGATCCTCAACCGCACCCGTGTCGGCAACTGGATCTTCGCCGCTGGAGGCGATGCCAACGCGGCGCGCAATTCGGGCGTGCCGGTGGATGCCGTGAAGCTCGGGCTCTTCGTCGTCACGGCCACCTGCGCGACGATCGTTGCCCTCCTGCAGGTTGCCGATCTCGGCTCGACCGACGCGACCCGCGGCTTCCAGAAGGAGTTCGAGGCGATCATCGCCGCGGTCATCGGCGGTTGCCTGTTGACCGGCGGCTACGGTTCGACCGTCGGCGCCTGCTTCGGTGCGGTCATCTTCGGGCTGGTCAAGTTCGGTATCGACTACACCGACATCGACCGCGACTGGTTCAAGGTGTTCCTGGGCGGCATGTTGCTGCTCGCCGTGCTCTTCAACAACGTCATCCGCAAACGCATGACGGGGGAGCGCTGAGATGGCGACACCCATCGTCGAGATGCGCGACATCGAAAAGCACTTCGGCTCGGTGATCGCGCTTGCGGGGGTTTCGGTCAGCGTCAATGCCGGCGAGGTGCACTGCCTCCTCGGCGACAACGGCGCCGGCAAATCGACGTTCATCAAGACCATGTCCGGTGTCCACCAGCCGAGCAAAGGGCAGATGTACGTCGACGGGCAGGCGGTGACGTTCCAAAGTCCACGCCACGCTCTCGATGCTGGCATCGCCACGGTCTTCCAGGATCTCGCGATGATCCCGCTGATGTCGATCACGCGGAACTTCTTCATGGGTCGCGAGCCGGTGAGCGGCATCTGGCCGTTCAAGCAGATGGACATGCCGTTCTGCGATCGGGTCACGCGCGAGGAGATGCAGCGGATCGGCATCGACGTCCGCGATCCACATCAGGCCGTGGGCACGCTCTCCGGCGGCGAACGCCAGTGCGTGGCGATCTCGCGCGCCGTTTACTTCGGCGCCAAGGTGCTGATCCTCGACGAGCCGACTTCGGCGCTTGGGGTTCGGCAAACCTCGATGGTGCTGAAGTACGTCGACATGGTGCGCAAGAAGGGTCTGGGTGTGGTCTTCATCACCCACAACGTGCGCCATGCGATGGCCGTCGGCGATCGCTTCACGGTGCTGAACCGGGGGAAGACACTGGGCACGGCCGTGCGCGGCGACATTACGCCAGAGGAGCTGCAGGACTTGATGGCGGGTGGCCGCGAAATCGCCCAACTCTCGGACACGTTGGGCGGGACGGTCTGAGCTCACGGCTCGGCGGTGTTCTTGCCCTGCCCATCAGCATGCGCCCGCCGGCACGTTGTCGTCGAGAGAGCCGACCGCCACCGCCAACGCCATGGCGACGCAGAACGTTGCGGCAGTCGAACGGAAGCCGCCGAGGCTGGCTTCGTTCACCGCCAACCAGACCTCGGCCATCGGCGTGATGGGGCTGAGCGGTCCATCGGTGATCGCGAGCAGCGGCGCGCCGTTGTCCGCGGCGTCCCTGGCGAAAGCCAGGGTCTCCGGTGCGTAGGGTGTGAACGAGAACGCGCAGACGGCGTCGTTCGGGCCAACGGCGCGGACCGTCTCGGTCGCCATGCCACCGACGCCGTCCACCACCCGCGCACGGACGCCGAGCCGCGCCAACGCGTAGCCCAGATAGGCGGCGACCGGGTACGAGCGGCGGATGCCCATGACGTAGACCGTATCCGCGGCCGCCAACAGCGTCGTCGCCCGTCCCAGCGCGGCGGCGTCGACGTTGTGGCGGAGGTCGGCCAGCGACGTCATGGCCGTGTCGATCATGCCGTCGAGGAGCGCGGCCGGACCCTCCAGTCGGGCCTCGCCAAGCTTCTGCAACCGGACCGGGTAGTCCGGCCAACGATCGATCAGCTGCGAGCGAAAGACGCGCTGCAGGTCGGAAAACCCGCGATAGCCCAGTGCCTGCGAGAACCGGACCAGGGCCGATGGCTGGACGCCCGCGCGCTCGGCGATCTCGGCTACCGTCCCGAGCGCCAAGTCCTGTGGGTGGGCCAGGGCGAATGCGGCGCATTGCTTCAACCGGCGGGGCAGGGTCGGCGCCCGCTCGCGCAACAGGTCGCGGAGCGTCGCGTAGTCCTGTGCGGGTTGGATCTCGTAGACCATGCGGTCTCCCAAGGTGGACAACGCGTCGGTGCGTCGCCTGCGCCGGACCATTCATTCTATCGCGGCATCGATTGGAAGAAAAATTCTTCCGGCCCGGCGCCACCAATGACGAGGAACTGGCGATGGACCAAATCGGCATCGGCCTGATCGGCACCGGCTTCATGGGGCGGTCCCATGCCCTGGCGTACCGCGCTGTCTCTGCCGCGTTCGGCGACGTTCCTGTGCCCCGCTTGGAGGTCTTGTGCGACGTGCCGGCGGAACAAGCCGAGCACTTCGGGCGGCAATTCGGTTTCGCGCGCGTGACCGACGATTGGCGACGGCTCGTCGAAGACCCCGAGGTCGACCTCGTATCGATCACGACCCCGAACGCGATGCACAAGGACATCGCGCTCGCAGCGCTAGCCGCCGGCAAGATCGTCCATTGCGAGAAGCCGCTCGCGCTGACCCTGGACGAAGCCGAGGCCATGGCCGCCGCCGCCAAGTCCGGAGGACGGACGATCGTTGGCTACAACTACCTTCACAATCCCGCCCTGAGTCATGCCAAGGCGCTGATCGACCGCGACGCCATCGGCAGGGTCGTTCACTTCCGTGGCGTGGTCGACGAGGACTACATGGCGGACCCCGAGCTGCCTTGGTCTTGGCGCTGCCTGCGTGCCGAGGCCGGCCTCGGCGTGCTCGGCGATCTCGGCTGCCATCTGGTGAGCATCGCCCACCATCTGGTCGGCCCGATCGTTTCGCTGCTGGCGGACCAGCAGACGGTCCATGCGACGCGACCTCGCTCCGAGGGCGGCCCACCCGGCCCGGTCGAAAACGAGGATCTGGCGACGGCGCTGGTCCGCTTTGCCGACGGCACCCAAGGGTCGCTCGCCGCCTCTCGCGTTGCTTGGGGCCGCAAGGGCAAGCTCGCCTGGGAGGTCCATGGCGACCGGGGAATGATCGCCTTCGACCAGGAGCGCATGAACGAACTCCTGCTATTCGATGCGCGCGAGCCCAAGGCCACGCAAGGCTTCAAGACGATCCTGACCGGCCCGGCGCACCCGCCCTACGGCCAGTTCGTGCCGGCGCCAGGGCACGGCCTCGGCTTCAACGAGCAGAAGACGATCGAGGTGTGGCACCTCCTGCGCGCGGTGATCGGCGAAGAGCCGTTCTACCCGAGCTTCGCCCATGCGCTCGAGATCGAGCGCGTCATCCACGCCATCGACCGCTCGGCTCGCGCTGACGGTGCTCGGTTGGACTTGGCCTAGCGAAGCGCGGCGCTGCCGACTGGCCGCCGAGGTCTGCTCAGCCGCCGGTGAACGCCTGCAGTCCCGTCTGCGCCCGGCCGAGGATCAGGGCGTGGATGTCGTGGGTGCCCTCGTAGGTGTTGACCGTCTCCAGGTTCATCGCGTGGCGGATGACGTGGTACTCGTCGACGATGCCGTTGCCGCCGTGCATGTCGCGGGCCATTCGCGCGATGTCGAGCGCCTTGCCGGCACCGTTGCGCTTGATCAGCGACACCGCTTCCGGCGCGAGGCGGCCCTCGTCCATCAGCCGGCCCGAGCGGAGTGCCGATTGCAGGCCGAGCGCGATCTCGGTCTGCATGTCGGCGAGCTTCTTCTGGATGAGCTGGTTGGCAGCCAGCGGTCGACCGAACTGCTGGCGGTCGAGCGTGTACTGCCGCGCCGCGTGCCAACAGGCCTCGGCAGCGCCCCACACGCCCCAGGCGATGCCGTAGCGCGCTCGGTTGAGGCAACCGAACGGTCCCTTCAAGCCCTCGACGTTGGGCAGGAGGTTGGCGTCGGGCACGAACACGTCGTCCATCTGGATCATGCCGGTGACCGAGGCGCGCATCGACATCTTGCCTTCGATCTTTGGCGTGGCGAGGCCCGGATCGCCACGTTCGACGACGAAGCCTTTGATGGCGTTCCCGTGCGCCTCTGATTTGGCCCAGACGATGCAGATGTCGGCGATCGGGCTGTTGGTGATCCAGTTCTTGGCGCCGCTCAACCGGTACCCGCCGTCGACCTTCTTCGCCCGCGTGATCATGCCGGCCGGGTCCGAGCCGAAGTCCGGCTCTGTCAGGCCGAAGCAGCCGATCAGCTCGGCGGTGGCGAGCTTCGGCAGCCAACGCCTCCGCTGCGTCTCGTCGCCGTAGGCGTGGATCGGGTACATCACCAAGGACGACTGAACCGACAGCGCCGAACGGTAGCCGCTGTCGACGCGCTCGATCTCGCGGGCGATCAGGCCGTAGCTCACGTAGGATGCACCGGCGCCGCCATAGGCTTCGGGGATGGTCGAGCCGAGCAGCCCGAGGGCACCGAGTTCGTGCATGATCGCGACGTCGAACCGTTCGTGGCGATAGGCGTCGGTCACCCGCGGCAGCAGCTTGCCCTGTGCATAGGCTCTGGCTGAGTCCGCGATCAGCCGCTCCTCCTCGCTCAGCTGCTCGTCGAAGTGCAACGGATCCGCCCAGTCGAACTTGTCCGACTGGCGATCTTGGGTGGTCCGTGGGACCGGCTGAGCGTTCATGATCGTCTCCCGCTGCGCGCTACTAGATGTAGTGCGCCGCACTGGCGATGTCGTCACCTGCTCGCGCGCTTGCCGGTCCGTTGCCGTTCGCGCATGACTGTCGGCGTTGGATCAGGGGAACGGGCTATGGTGTCCTGGCGGGAGCGCAAGCGGTTCGTCGACGTTGCCGGGCAGCGGATGGCCTGGGTCGAGGAGGGCGCGGGGGCCGCGGTGCTGTGCGTCCACGGCAATCCCACCTCCTCCTACCTCTGGCGGAACGTCATGCCGCTACTGTCACCGACCTGTCGGGTGCTCGCACCCGATCTGATCGGCATGGGCGACAGCGAGGCGCTGCGAGATCCGGGACCTGGGAGCTACCGCTTCGTCGACCACCGACGGTTTCTCGACGGTTGGATCGAGGCCGTGCTGCCCGCCGAGCCGGTCGTGTTGGTCGTCCACGACTGGGGGTCCGCGCTCGGTTTCGACTGGGCGCGCCGCCATCCTGAGCGCGTCCGCGGCATCGCCTACATGGAAGCCCTCGTCAGGCCGCTGAGCTGGGCGGACGAATGGCCGGAAGCGTTCAAGCCGGTTTTCGAGGCGTTGCGTACGCCCGAGGTCGGCGAGGAAATGGTCCTGGAGAACAACCTGTTCGTCGAGCGGATCTTGCCGGCGTCGATCGCCCGGACGTTGACCGAAGACGAATTGGCCGAGTACCGGCGGCCGTTCGCCGTTGCCGGTGAGAGCCGACGGCCGACCCTGACGTGGCCGCGCGAAATTCCCTTCGACGGCGAGCCGGCCGACGTCGCGGCGATCGTCGCCGACTACTGGCAATGGCTGCAGGTCGCGGCCGTGCCCAAGCTGCTGATCACCGGCGACCCGGGTGCCATTCTGACCGGCGCGCCGTTGGCCGACGCCCGCCGGCTGCCGCATCAGCGCGAGGTCACCGTGAGCGGTCGCCACTTCGTTCAAGAGGACTCCGCCGAAGCGATCGGTTTGGCGATCCGTGATTGGCTCGGGGCGATCACCTGACCTGAGGTTTGCCGCGGGCAGGGCTTCGGTTCACGGAGACGTCCGTCAGGGGGCGAAAATGAGCACCACGTAGACCATGAACACGATGAGATGGACGGCGCCCTGCAGCATGTTCGTCCGCACGCCGCCGAAGGTCATGGTGCTCAACAACAGCGTCAGCACCAGCAGTACGATCTCGGCGGAGTCCAGCCCGAGAACCACCGATTTGCCGGTCAGCAGGCCGATGGTGACCACCGCCGGGACGGTCAGGCCGATCGTCGCCAACGCCGAGCCGAGGCAGATGTTGACCGAACGCTGGAGCCGGTTGGCCAGTGCCGCTGAGAAGGCCGCCAAACCTTCGGGCGTCAGCACCAAGATGGCCACCAGCACGCCGCCGAGGGCCGCCGGCGCACCGAGGGTGCCGATGCCGAAGTCGACGAGCAACGCGAGCTTCTTCGACAAGAGCACGATCGGTAGCATGGTCAGCAACAAGAACACCGCGTGGAACGGCACCGACCGAGGTTCCGCATGGCCATGACCGCCGTCGTCACCGAGGCCGCCTTGGTCCGGCTGGACGAAGTAGCCGGCGTGGCGGCGGGTCTGCATGGCGAGGAACGTGGCGTAGAGGGCTATGGTCATCAGCGCGAACAGGATGCCCTGCAACGGTGTCAGCGTCGGGTCGGGGGTCGACGTCGTGAACCGTGGCAGGATCAGCGCCATCGTCGCCAGCGGGACCAGCACCACCAGATAGATCCTGGCGCCTTCTAGGTTGAACGCCTGCTCCTTGTGCTTGAAGCCGCCGATCAGCAGCGCCACGCCGACCATGCCGTTCAGGACGATCATCACCACCGCCAGCATGGTGTCGCGGGCCAGTTCGGGAACGGCGTCCCCGGTGAGCATGATCGCCGAGATCAGTGCCACCTCGATGCTGATCACCGACAAGGTCAGCACCAGCGTGCCCAGCGGTTCGCCGACGAGGTCCGCCAAGCCGTCCGCATGTCGGACCACGCCGAACGCCGACCAGAGCATGACCGCGAAAAGCCAGGCGAAGAGCAGGCCGGTGGTCCAAGGGTTGGCCAAATCGGCGAGCCAAACGTTGCCGTAGAGCGTGAACAGGATCGTCGTCGCCGCTCCGGCCAGGAACGGGCGCTCGGCGACGATCGCGCGCACCAGCCCGACTTGTTGCTCCTTGGCCGGACCGGCGCTCATGAGGCCGTGATGCCGTAAAAGTCGTCGACGCCGACCAGTACGAACTGCATGGCGATGCAGACCAGGAGAAAACCGAACAACCTGGTTACCCCGTCCATCCCGGACTGACCGATGAACGCGAGCACCAGAGCCGCCGTGCGGAACGTCAGATATGCGACGGCCACACAGACCGACAGGCCCAGCATCACGAAAAGCGCCACCCACAAAAAGCTGTCGGGCGCTGCCGCCTGGGCTTCTGCGGAACCCGCCAGCAACACGGAAATCGTTCCAGGTCCCGCCATCATCGGCAATGCGAGCGGGGTGAACGAGACGTCGACGGCCTGGTACTTGGTGGCGTCGACGACTTCGGTTTCGGGTTCAGCTTCGGGAAACAACATGCGAAAGCCGATGTAGCCGATGATCAAGCCGCCGGCGACACGGATCCCAGGGAGCGAGATGCCGAAGAAGTCGATGATGTACGAGCCGACCATGAAGAACGTCGCGAGGATGGTGAAGGCATAAGCACAAGCCTTCAGCGCCTGCCGATTGCGCTCGCCGTCATCCATCCCGGTCGTCAACGACAGGAACAGCGGCGCCGTGCTGAACGGGTTCATGATCGGCAAGACGCCGGTGATCGTCAGCAGCACGATCTCGAACGCAGGAACGGGGATCATCAAGGGTCCATGAGGTTGCTGAGGTGCCGCCGGCGGCCCTGCTGGGCGCGGCGCGGCGTAGCATGTGCCACCGGTTGCCGGATCGGTCGAGCTTCGTCGCGGCTGGCGCCAGATCCGTCGGCGTTGCTCCGGCGGCCACGCGTTACCGCACCGACGTTGCGGCTAGGGACATGAACGAGATCACCGATCAAAGCGCGCTCGCGAGCGTGAGCCAGCGCGCCTCGGCTTCGGTTTCTTGACGTCGAAGGTTCTCCAGCTCCTCTGCCAGACGCGCAGCCAAGTTCGGATCGCGGCCGTAGAGCGTGGCATCGCCGAGCTGGGCCTCGATCGCCGCGATGGCAGCGTGCAGTGTCTCGACCTCGCGTTCGGCCTTCTGTACCGCCCGCTCTTGCCGCTGCCGTTCTTTGCCGGGGGTGGTGAAACCACGTTTCGCGGGCGTCTCGGGCCGCGCCAGGGCTCGGGCCGGGACGTCATCGACGACCGTCGAGGCGCGTTGCGCGACCATGTCGGTGTAGCCACCCGCGTACTCGATCAACCGCGGACCCGCCTCGAACGCGATCACCGAGGTCGCCACGCGGTCGAGGAAGTCGCGGTCGTGGCTGACGACCAATAGGGTGCCGCCATAGCCGTCGAGCGCGTCGACGAGTACGTCGAGCGTTTCCATGTCGAGGTCGTTGGTCGGCTCGTCGAGGACCAGCAGGTTCGCCGGCCGCGCCAGTATTCCCGCCAGCAGCAGCCGGTTGCGCTCGCCGCCGGAAAGGGCGCGACAGGGTGCTCGAGCCTGGGCTTCGTCGAACAGGAAGTCCTTCAGATAGCCCATCACGTGCCGCGGTTGCCCGCGGACGTCGACCTGATCGCCGCCGGTCGGACAGAGGACCTCCCATGGCGTCCGCTCCAGGTCGAGATCGCTTCGGTCCTGGGCGAAGAACTCGGTCCGAAGGTTGGTGCCATGAGTGATCGAGCCGGCGTCGGGTCGCCGCCGGCCGGTCAGGAGATCGAGCAGCGTCGACTTGCCGGCGCCGTTGGGACCGACGATGCCGATCCGATCGCCGCGCAGCACCCGCGTCGAGAACGCCGGCACCACGCAACGGCCGTCGAACGACTTGGTGATCGCCTCGGCCTCGATGGCAAGGGTACCGGAAGGTGTCGCCTCGCCGGTCTCGAGCTTCGCCTTGCCGCCGTGCCCGATCAGTCGGGCGCGCTCCGCACGGAGTTCGTGCAGTTTGCGCAGCCGTCCCTGATTGCGTTTGCGGCGTGCGGTGATCCCGGCTCGCGACCACGCGGTCTCCGTGGCGATGCGCTTCTCCAGCTTTGCCGTGGTCTTGGCTTCGATGGCGAGGGCGTCGTCGATCGCTGCGTCGAGCTCGCGAAACGGCACGTCGAGCGCCCGGATGCGACCGCGGTCCAGCCACCAGCAGCGTGTTGCCACGCGGTCGAGAAACGCGCGGTCATGGCTGATCAGCACGACGGCCTGCCGAGTGCTCGCCAGCCGTTCCTCCAACCAACGGATGGTGTCGATGTCCAAGTGGTTGGTCGGCTCGTCGAGCAGCAGCGCGTCGGCGTCCACGACCAACGTCCGGGCCAGCGCCAGCCGCCGCTGCTGTCCGCCAGAAAGGGTTGCCGGCGGAGCATCGCCGTCGAGATCGAGCTGACCGAGCATGGCGTCGGCGACGTGTGCGGCGACGCCGGTTGGCGCCTCGCCGTCGGCGCGGCAGAGCCATTCGCGCGCCACGACCGCGCCGTCGAACGACGGGGCTTGGGGGAGGTAGGCGAGGCGTGTGCGGGGGCCCGTCGCCCGCTCGCCCTGATCGAGTTCGATGCGCCCGGCGAGGGTCTGCAACAGGGTCGACTTGCCGGCGCCGTTCCGCCCGACGAGGGCGATCCTGGAGCCCTCGTCCAACGTCAGCGCCAGATCGTCGAAGAGCACCCGCGACCCGAACGCCAAGCGCGCATCGGTGAGGGTCAGGAGTGGAGCCATGAGGTGCCGCTGTTTGATGGGTCGGTACGCGGAGCGTTAGACGTCCGATGTTGGGATCGTCAACGTCGCCGCCATTCCCAGCGCCTCCCATCCACGTTAGACAGCCGCGACCGCAGCTGGAGGGTGGATGAACGCATTGGAGGAGGCTTTCGTCGCGCTCGGCGTCCGTGAGCCGGTGGCGATCCATGATCCGGCCGACGTGGTGGCGCGGATCGACCAACTCTACGCGCAGTCGACGCATGCCATCGAGCGAGCGTTCGAGACGTTCGAGAACGGATTGGACGTCGCGGCTACGCGGCATGCGACCTACCCGTTCTTGGGGCTCCGGGTCGATGCGTCGCGCCTGAACATCGACGCCCGGCTTGCGTTCGGCGCCATCGTCGATCCCGGCATTTTCGGCACGACGCTCACCCGGCCGCAGCTGTTCCAGGGCTACCTGCTCGACAACGTCCGGCGGCTGATGGAACACCACGGCGTGCCGATGGTCGTTGGCCACTCGGACCGACCGATCCCGCTGCCGTTCGTGGTCGAGGAGTCTGGCGTCGATCTCGCCGGGACCCGCGCCGCCGACTTCCTCGGCCGCTTCGTCCTACCTGATCTCCGGCTCACCGACGACAGCATCGCCAACGGCCTCTACCTGCAGCGGAGCCAGGGGATTCAGCCGTTGGCGCTCTTTACGGGCGAGCGCACCGACTACTCGCTGCAGCGGCTCTACCACTACACCTCGACGGCGCCGGAGTACTTCCAGCGGTTCGTGCTGCTGACCAACTACCAGCGCTACGTCGACCGGTTCGTCGCCTTCGGCCGCCAGGCGATCGAGGACGGCGACGAGTTCGAAGCGCTGGTCGAGCCCGGCAACGACATCACCGCGCCGGCCGGTTTCCGGGCACCGGGGCCGATCGGCGCACCGCCGCAGCACTTGCCGCAGATGCCCGCCTATCACCTCTTCCGTGGCGACCGGCGTGGCATCACCTTGATCAACATCGGCGTCGGCCCCTCCAATGCCCGGACCGTCACCGACCATCTCGCAGTGCTGCGCCCACACTGCTGGCTGATGCTCGGGCACTGCGCCGGGCTCCGGCGCTCCCAGCAGCTCGGCGACTACGTGCTGGCCCACGGCTACGTGCGTGACGACCACGTGCTCGACCAAGAGTTGCCACTGTTCGTACCGGTGCCGCCCATCGCCGAGGTACAGGTGGCAATGCAGGAAGCGCTGGCGCGCGTGACCGGGCTCACCGGGCGCGACCTCAAGACCCGGATGCGCACCGGTACGGTAGCGACCACGGACAACCGCAACTGGGAGCTGCGCTACGCTGAGCTCTACGAGCGGCTCAACCAGAGCCGCGCCATCGCCGTCGACATGGAAAGCGCCACCATCGCCGCCAATGGTTTCCGCTTCCGCGTGCCCTACGGCACGTTGCTCTGTGTCTCCGACAAGCCTCTCCACGGCGAGCTGAAGCTAAGGGGGATGGCCAACAGCTTCTACCGCGAGCGGGTGAGCCAGCACCTGGAGATCGGCATCGAAGCCTTGCGCATCCTGCGTGAAGGCGGCACCGACGTCTTGCATTCACGGAAGCTCAGGAGCTTCGACGAGCCGGCGTTCCGGTGATTCTCGGGGGAGAGCGATGCGCGAGTTGGTGCGGCCTATGGTCTTGGCGTTGTTGCTGGCAGGAGCGCCGGCACCGGTGATGGCCGAGAGTCTTGCTGGCAGTGAGTGGGTCCCGGTCACGTTCGGCGACGTCGTGGTGTCCGACGAGGTCGAGCAGTTCGTCCAGTTCGGTGACGAGGGTCAAGTCAGTGGGACCGGCGGCTGCAACCGTTTCACCGGCAGCTACACGGTCGATGGCACGACGCTTACGATCGGTCCGCTCGCCGCCACGAGGATGATGTGCCCACCCGTGGCGATGGAGCGCGAGCAGGCGTTCTTCGGCGCCATGGATTCGACGGCCAGCTTTCTACGCGACGGGATCGCGCTGACCCTGTTCGACGAAGCCGGCACAGTGCTCGCAACCTTCCGCCAGACCGACTGGGACTGACGACCACTCGACGATGGCCGTGGTGCGCTGCAGCGTATCGCGCTAGTCTCGTGCGTCGAGGGGCGATCACAGCGAGGCCGCGATGTACGAGAACGACCCCCAGCACAAGACGCTCCGCATGACGGTGCTTGCCACACCCGACATGGCGAACTTCTCCGGGCATGTGCATGGCGGTGCAATCCTGCGGCTGCTGGACCAGGTCGCTTACGCCTGTGCGTCGCGGTACTCGAATCATTACGCCGTTACGGTCTCCGTCGATCAGGTCTTCTTTCGCGAGCCGGTGCACGTCGGCGAGCTGATGACGTTCTTCGCGTCGATCAACTACACCGGCCACACGTCGATGGAGATCGGCATCCGGGCCATCGCCGAGAACATCATCGAGAAGAGCGAGCGCCACGTGATCACCTGCTACTTCAGCATGGTCGCGGTCGCGGAGAACGGGCGGCCGGTTCGGGTGCCGGCCTTGAAGGTCGTCGACGACGTCGACCGCCGGCGCTACGCCAACGCCCAGATGCGCCGCGAGCTGCGCCGCGAGGTGGCGCGCCGCAGCCTGGAAATCCGCAAACAGTCGACGCCGGCCTGATGGTGCGCGCGCTGGTGACGGGCCTTGGACGACGAGCGACAGACTGCGCCAGACGTCGCTGATCCGCGGGTGCTGGAGGCGACGCGGCGGCTGATCGCGTTGCTTCGCGAGCGCCTGCAGGCGCCGCTTTCGGTCCGCTTGTGGGAAGGCTCGCTGGAGCCGCTGGGCCCTGATCCGGCGCCGGGGTTGGAACTGCACGTCACCTCGCCTGGGGTGCTGCCGTCGCTATTGCGGCGGCCAACGCTCGACCGGGTGATCCGCCACTACGCCCACGGCCGCATCGACTTCACGGGCGGGACCCTGTTGGACATAGCTGCGGCATTCGGCGACGGCTCGGTCGGACGCCGCTTGAGGGCCGTCGACCGCTGGCAGTTGGCCCGTCGGCTTTGGCCGCTCTTGTTCGCGCCGGCGGTCTCGCCGGACGCGACCCGCGGGTTCGGCGGCGACGTCGCCGGTGCGGAGCGGAAGTCCGGCGACGATCGTCGGTTCATCGGCTTTCACTACGATGTCGGTAACGCGTTCTACGCGCTCTTTCTCGATCCAGAGATGCAGTACTCCTGCGCTTACTATCCGAGCTTCGACGCGGATCTGGCGACCGCGCAGCAAGCGAAGCTGGAGATGATCTGCCGCAAGCTGCGGTTGCGGCCGGGCGACCGGCTGCTGGACATCGGCTGCGGCTGGGGCGGTCTCTTGTGCCATGCCGCGCGCCATCACGGCGCCATCGGCCACGGCGTCACGCTGTCGACGGTGCAGCACGGCTTCGCTACGGCGAAAATCGACGACTTGGGCCTCGGCGACCGGGTGACAGTGGCGCTCCAGGACTTCCGCGAGGTCGAGGGCAGCTACGACAAGATCGCGTCGATCGGCATGTACGAGCATATCGGTATCGCCAACATCGAGGCCTACTTCCGCAAGATGCGCAGCCTGCTCGCCGACGGCGGACTGTTCCTCAACCATGCGATCAGCCGCGGCGCCAAGCGCCATCGCCGGCGCTTCGGCGCTCGCCCCGAGCAACGCGCGCTGCAGCGCTACATCTTCCCGGGCGGCGAGCTGGACGACATCGGCCACACGCTGCGGGAGATGGAGAAGGTCGGCTTCGAGGTGCACGACGTCGAGGGTTGGCGCTGGCACTACGCCCGAACGACGCGGTTGTGGTGCGAGCGGCTGACCGCGCGGCGCGCCGAAGCCGAGCAGCTGGTCGGCCCGGAGACCTATCGCATTTGGGTCGCGTATCTCGCCGGTTGCGCCATCGCTTTCGAGCGCGGTTCGGCGCGCATATTCCAGACCGTCGCCGCCAAGTCGGCGAAAGGCCCGCCGGCCGTGCCGCCGACCCGGGCGGACCTCTACCGCTAGCTTGCCTCTGGCGCGCGAGCACGACAACGTTGCCAATGCGTCACGTGCGGACGATCCCGACCGCCTCGTCGGCGGCCCGATTGAGTTGCCGCAGCCGCTCTTCGAGCGCCAACCGGTGAGCGTCGAGAGCCTCTGCATCGGTGTCGTCGGGGATCCAGATCGGCGCATCGGCGACGAAGCGGACCTTGGCGAGAGGCAGGGGCACGAGGAGCCGATCCCAGCTGCCGGCCTGCCAGCCGCGGCTCGTGGCGAACGTGATCGGCACGATCGGCCGGCCGCTCCGCTTGGCAAGGAACAACGCGCCCGGCTGCACCCTGGCATGAGGGCCCGTCGGGCCATCGACGACGATCGCCAGATAGGCGCCGTCGGCCATCGCGGCGCCGGCCCGCCGGGCCGCGGCTACCGCCCCGCGACGGGTCGAACCGCGGACCTGGTCGACGCCCAGCCGCTCCAGAGTTCGAGCGATCAACTCGCCGTCGCCGTGGTGCGAGACCATGGCGCTCACCGACAGCCAGTCGTGCCCCGCCGCGCGGCAGAACACACGCCACAGCGCCGGGATGCCGAGCAGTCGTTGGTGCCAGAAGACACCGATGCCCGTGTTGCGCGCGGTCAGCAGCGCCAACGCCTCCGGGTGGAACGCCGCACTGATCCGACAGCTGCCGAAGACGCCGCGCAGGCCCGTGGCGGCCGTGGCACTGATCGTCGCCACGGCGAGCGGGCGGTGGTGCAGCTTCGGCGGTCGCTTGCGGCGGCGCGGCGAACAGGGGGGGATGTCGGTCATGGGTGGAACCGGGTCTAGCGAGTGCAGACGTCAACGCCAACCGTGCCCTCCGGTCAGGGGCGCCAGGTCTCGATGCCAGGTGCCGCGGACGTTTCACCGACCAGCGGCGCTACCACCGGCGGTACAGCCACTTCCGGGTTGGCCAGTTCCGGGCGGTTGCCGCCGGCGTAGAGCAGCACGATGGCGATCCGCCGGTTGCTGGCGGCGGTCGGGTCGTCCGGTTGGTGTGGTTCCGTCGAGGCCTTGCCGGTGACCCGGGCGAGACGCTGTTCGGGAAGACCGCCCTCGACCAGGACGCGACGGGCGGCGTTGGCCCGGCCACTCGAGAGGGTCCAGTTGTCGCCGGCGCTGCCGGCGCGGTAGGGCGTCGCGTCGGTGTGGCCGCTGATGGCGACCTGGTTCGACGTGTCGGTCACGGCCTTGGCAACCTGCGCCAGCAAGGCGTGGGTGTGGGGGAGCATCGCCTCGCTGCCGCGGGGAAACATCGAGCGGTCGTCCTGGTCGACCAGCTGGATTCGCAGTCCCTCGTCGGTGCGGTCGATGATCAAGTGGTCCTCCAGACCGGCCAGCTCCGGGTCCTTGTCGATCGCCTCGCGCAGCCGCTCTTCGATGTCTTGGAACTTCGCGTCCTCGACGGCCGCGCTCTCGCTCGCCTCGTCCTCGCCGCCATCCTCCCCAGGCGGCAAGCCGACGACGACGCTCGGCATCCCCATCGGCGGTAGGTTCAACGGTCCGTCGATATCGGTGGCGACGCCGCCGGAGAAGCCGAGGCTGCCTGTTGGCGCGCTGGTGCTGGTCGTCGGCATGAAATAGTCGGCGATCCCCGAGAGCTGCTCCTCGGTCGACGCGTTCAACAGCCAGAGCATCAAGAAGAACGCCATCATCGCAGTGACGAAGTCGGCGTACGCCACCTTCCACGCCGAGCTGTGGGCGTGGGCGTGGCCGCCCTTCTTGACCTTCTTGATGATCGGCTGAACGTTGCTCACGGCCACCTGCGTGCTGGGTTCGAGCAGCATCGCACCGGGTGGTTGAAGAATGCTGAAGCCGCTGGAGCCAGACTGCTAGGCCCTGGCACTTCCTGCACGAACGACGACCATCGCCGAACCGGCTGCGCGACCTGAGGACGTACGTCCCTGGGACGTGCGTGCATCTCGGGCACGGCAACGCGAACGCTCGGAAGCACAGCGTCCCTGGCACATCCATCGTACCAACCTTGGACTCCCAGGCGTCGACCATGCTCTTGCAGGCCATCCGCTTACCATCCATATACCATCCGTGTGGATGGAGAATGCCATGAGCGGCAACGTACGCCAGCTCCGGGAGCGGGCCCCGGACTCCGAGAAGGTCACGATCAATCTGAGCTACGTCGACCTCGGGCGGGTCGATCTCCTCGTGCAGGAAGGCTTCTATCAGAACCGCACCGATTTCATCCGGACGGCCATCCGCAACCAGCTTACGACGCACGCGCCCGAGGTGACGCGGTCCATCGACCGCCACAGCCTGGAACTGGGCCTGCGCGACATCACCTCCGTCGACTTGGAGGCTGCCCGCGCTGCCGGTGAAATGCTCCATTTGAAGGTCGTCGGGCTCGCGCGGATCGCCACCGACGTAGCCCCGGAACTGGCCAGAGCCACGATCGGCACGATCACGGTACTGGGCGCTTTGCAGGCGAGCCAAGAGGTTCGCGCTGCCCTTGCCGACCGCATCCGCTAGGTCGCCCGTGCCGATCAACCGCACCATTCGCCCTGGAGGAGGAAGCCGCCCATGAACGAGCGATTCGCTGACGCCATGCGCCGGGCACTCGGTTCCGTACGCGCCATGCAACCGCTGGAAGCGACCGCCATCATCCAGGAAGCGCTGGCTGCTGCCGCGCCGGGCACGACCGGGGCGGTGGCCGCGAAGGATGGTCCCGAGCCGGCGCCTCGTCCGGCACCGAATCTGCGCTTGGTGGGCCCCGCGGACCAGCCCGATGCGCCAACGGAGGCCGCAGTTCCCGCGCGCAAGTTCCCGCGCCGCGCCCGCCGCCCACTCGGCGAGGTGGTGCGTGCGCTGCAGCAGGCACGTCGACTCGTCGAGGCGCCGACGCCCTCGGCTGGTGCCGTCAGGGCTCGCGAGACGACACTTGTCGAAGGCGCTCGGTTCGAGGCGCGGACCTTCTCCTGCGCCGCGGGCAGCCGCGCCTACCGGCTGTACGTTCCGTCGTGTGGGGCCGAAGCTGTGGAGGGCCTACTGGTGATGCTGCACGGCTGTCAGCAAGATCCGGACGACTTCGCTGCGGGAACGAACATGAACGTGGTCGCCGAGCGGGAGCGGCTGATCGTCGTCTATCCCGGCCAAAGCGCGCGAGCAAACCTCACCGGCTGTTGGAACTGGTTCGAGCCGGCGCACCAGGGACGTGACGACGGTGAGCCGCTGATCATCGCCTCACTGACCCACGCGATGGTCGCGGAGTTCGGCGTGCCTCCTGGCCGCACGTTCGTTGCTGGCCTGTCGGCCGGCGGTGCGATGGCCGCCGTGATGGGCGAGACTTTTCCCGAACTCTACGCGGCGGTCGGCGTGCATTCAGGGGTGCCCTGCGGTCTGGCCACCGACCTCGCCTCCGGCTTCGCCGCCATGCGCGGCGACGGTGCTACGACCGAAGGGACATCGAGACCCGACTCCAGGCCCCCGCGCTTGATCGTGTTCCATGGCACCAACGATCCCATCGTGGCGCCGGCCAACGCCGACAGGTTCATGAGCTTGGCGCGAAACGCACACCCCGCATCCAGGGCGTCGATCGAGCACGGTGTCGGCGCCGGGCGTCGCGGCTACGCGCGCACCCGCCAGCTCGAGGACGGCCGCGTCGTCGCCGAGCTGTGGCTGGTCGAGGGCGCTGGCCATGCCTGGTCCGGCGGCAACCCCGCCGGCAGCTACGCGGACGCGGCCGGTCCCGACGCCTCCGCCGAAATGGTACGGTTTTTTCTCGACGACCAGTGAACGCCGGGAGCGCGGCAGACGCGACGTAGCGGTGGCACGGCGCCAACCGGTCCGATCGCACGTTGCGCCATGGTGCGAAGCGCAGTCGTGTCTCGCCTACTCCTGCAGTCGCCTGGCCACCTCGATCGCGGCGTACGAGAGAATGGCATCGGCGCCGGCGCGCTTCATGGCGATGAGGGTTTCCAACATGGCCTTGTCGCCGTCGAGCCAGCCATTGTCGGTCGCGGCTTTCAGCATCGCGTACTCACCGGACACCTGATAGGCGAGGGTGGGGACGCCGAAGTTGGTTTTCACCCGGTGGATGATGTCGAGATAGGGGAGGCCGGGCTTGACCATCACCAGATCGGCGCCTTCCTCCAGGTCCATCGCGACCTCGTGCAGCGCCTCGGCGGCGTTCGCCGGGTTCATCTGGTAGGTGCGCTTGTCGGCCTGGCCCAGTGCCTTGGCAGAGCCACAAGCGTCGCGGAACGGACCGTAGAAGCAGGACGCGTACTTGGCGGCGTAGGCGAGAATTCGAGTATCGTGGAGGCCGGCTTCGTCGAGCCGTTTGCGGACGGCGCCGATGCGCCCGTCCATCATGTCCGAAGGCGCCACGGTGCAGCAGCCGGCTTCGGCCTGGACCCGAGCTTGCTCGACCAGCACGGCTACGGTCGCGTCGTTGACGATGACGCCGTTCTCCAGGATGCCGTCCTGGCCGTGGGAGGTGTAGGGATCCAAGGCCACGTCGCCGATCAGCCCGAGTTCGGGCACGGCCTCGCGGAGCGCCCGGGCGGCGCGGCAAATCAGATTGTCGGGGTTGGTGGCCTCGCGGCCGTCCTCGGTCTTCACCCGGTCGGGGCTGCAGGGGAAGAGCGCGAGCGCTGGGATGCCATGGCCACGGGCCTCGCGGGCGACGGCGACGGCCCGGTCGATGGTCAGCCGCGCCACCCCGGGCATCGACGGCACCGGCTCGACGCGGTCGACCCCTTCGATGACGAAAACCGGCAGGATCAGATCGGCCGGGGTAACGACATGTTCCTGGGCTACGCGCCGGACCCAGTCGTCGGTGCGTCGCCGGCGCATCCGCGTGGTCGGGAACCGCCCCAGGCCGGTCTGCATCTCACCGCCTCCTCTTCGCCGGCCGCCCCGGTCACCCGTCGCGCTGGCATCGAACCGGGCTAGCGCCACTCGACCCGCCCGACAAGAGCACCGCTGCGATTGACGGCCGCTTCCCACGGTCGGATATCTCGCTTCCGGGAGGATTGACGCTTGGACTTTGGGCTTTCCGACGACCAGGAGGCGTTCCGGGCGACCGCCGCGGCCTTCGCTCGTGACGCGATGGCGCCTCATGCCGAGCGTTGGGACGCGGACAGGATTTTCCCCGAGGACACGCTGCGGGCTGCGGCAGCCTTGGGCTTCGCCGGGCTCTACGTCGCCGACGACGTCGGCGGCAGTGGGCTCGGTCGGGTCGACGCGGCGGTCGTGCTGGAGGAACTGGCCGCGGCCTGTCCGTCGACCGCGGCTTATCTCTCGATCCACAACATGGTCGCGTGGATGATCGACCGGTTCGGCAGCGGTGCTCAGCGGCTGCGCTGGTTGCCCGAGCTGTGCCGGATGGACGGCTTCGCCAGCTATTGCCTGACGGAGCCCGGGGCCGGCTCGGATGCGGCCAGCCTCGCGACCCGCGCCCGGCGCGATGGCGACCATTACGTCCTGGACGGTCAGAAGGCCTTCATCTCCGGCGGTGGCCGGAGTGAGGTGTATTTGTGCATGGTTCGAACCGGCGACGCTGGGTCCGCCGGGATCTCGGCGTTGGTGGTCGAAGCCGGAACGCCGGGCCTTTCGTTCGGCGCCCAGGAACACAAAATGGGGTGGAACTCTCAGCCGACTGCCGCCGTGAACTTCGACGGCTGCCGAGTCCCGATCGGCCAGCGATTGGGCGAGGAGGGCGATGGGTTCAAGATCGCCATGGCGGGGCTGGACGGTGGCCGGGTCAACATCGCGGCCTGTTCGCTCGGAGGCGCCCGGGCGGCGATGGAGGCCGCGGGCCTGCACACCACCGAGCGCCGGCAGTTCGGCCAGCCGCTGGCGGCCTTCCAGGCGACCCAGTTCAAGCTTGCCGACATGGCGACCGAGCTGACGGCGGCGCGCATGATGGTCCACCGAGCAGCGGCCAAGCTCGACGACGGTGCCGTCGACCGGACCGTGGCTGCAGCGATGGCCAAGAGGTTCGCCACCGACGTCGGGTTTCGCGTCGCCAACGAGGCGCTGCAACTGTTCGGCGGCTATGGCTACATCCGCGATTGCGGCATCGAGCGGATCGTCCGCGACCTCAGGGTTCACCAGATCCTCGAAGGAACCAACGAGATCATGCGCCTGATCATCGCCCGCGATCTGATCGGGGGCCGCTGAGGTGGGAACCGCCGACGCCGAGGTGCAGATCCGCCGCGAGGGCGCGCTTGGCCACATCCATTTGCAGCGGCCAAAGGCGCTCAACGCCCTGACGCATGGGATGATCCTTGCCGTGAGCCAGGCGTTGGCCACCTGGAAGGACGATCCCGAGGTGGTTGCCGTGATGGTTACTGGCGAAGGCGAGCGCGCGTTCTGCGCCGGCGGCGACGTTCACGAGGTCTGCCGGTTGGCGCAGCGCCAAGGTGTCGACGCGGCAGCGCCGTTCTTCTTCGACGAGTACCGGATGAACTGGCGGATCAAACGGTTCCCGAAACCCTATGTGGCGCTGCTCGACGGGGTCACGATGGGCGGTGGAGTGGGCATCTCGGTGCACGGTAGCCACCGGATCGCCACCGAGCGAACGGCGTTTGCCATGCCGGAGACGCTGATCGGCATGTTCCCCGATGTCGGCGGCACCTTCGTGTTGAGCCGCATGGCCGATGGCGTCGGGCAGTGGCTGGCGTTGGCTGGCACGCGGCTCGGCCCGGTCGACAGCCTGGCGGCCGGGGTGGCGACGCATTTCATCCCCGCTGCCGCCGCCGGCACGCTGATTGGTGAGCTCGGTCGGGTGCGGAACGCTGCCGAGGTCGACGAGGTCGTGGCGGGGCTGGCTGGGAGTGTGGAAGGCGTCAGCGAAATCGAGCGGCACCGGGATGCGATCGCCGCGGTGTTCACGCAGCCGGGCCTCGACGAGGTGGCGGCGGCGGCAGCGGTCGAGCCTTCGGGCTGGGGGCGGGAGCAGTGGACAGCGGTGCTCAGCCGCTCGCCGACCAGCGTCAAGCTGGCGTTTGCCCAACTGGCCCGCGGCCGTGAGCTGGACTTCGAGGACTGTATGCGCCTCGAGTACCGCATGGTTCGGCGGGTTCTTGCCGGCCGAGACTTTTTCGAGGGCGTGCGGGCGTTGTTGGTCGACCGGGACAACCAGCCGCGCTGGCGACCGGCGGCCTTGGAGGCGGTCGACGATGCCTCCATCGACGCCCATTTCGCTCCGCTCGACGGTGGCGATCTGCCGCTCGACTGGGTGCCGGCGTAACCGCCAAGGGAGAGTGAAGGCGATGACGGAGGTGGCGTTCGTCGGATTGGGCAACATGGGTGGGCCAATGGCCGCCAACCTGCTGAAGGTCGGCCATCGTGTGGTGGCGTTCGATCTCGATGCTGCCGCGTTGGCCCGCGCAGTTGCCGGCGGCGCCCGGGCGGCGTCTAGTCCAGGCGACGCGGCCGCGAGCGCGACGACCATCATCACCATGTTGCCGGCCGGGGCCGCGGTGCGCGCCGTCTACGAGGGGGCTGGCGGGCTCATCGAGCGGGCGCCGGCAGGCGCGCTGTTGATCGATGCTTCGACGATCGACGTCGCCACCGCGCGCGCCGTCAACGAATGCGCCGCGGTGCGCGGCCTGGCCATGGCCGACGCCCCGGTGTCGGGCGGCGTGACCGGGGCCGCAGCGGCGAGTCTGACGTTCATGGTCGGTGGTCAGGACGACGCAGTGGCCAGGGCCCGACCGGTGTTGGCAGCGATGGGAAAGACGGTGGTGCACACCGGCGGTCCCGGAACCGGCCAGGCGGCGAAGATCTGCAACAACCTGATCCTCGGGATTTCGATGACGGCGGTTGCCGAGGCCTTCGTGCTCGCTGACGCACTCGGGCTGGAGCGGCAACGCCTGTTCGACGTCGCGTCGACCAGCTCCGGGCAGTGTTGGTCGTTGACGACGTACTGCCCGGTGCCGGGGCCGGTCCCGACGTCGCCGGCCAATCGCGAGTACGCGCCAGGGTTTACAGCCGAGATGATGCTGAAGGACCTCAAATTGGCCATGAGTTCGGCGCTGGAGAGCGGCACGTGCAGCCCACTCGGCGCCTCAGCTACGGCACTCTACGAGCTGCTTCGTGCAACCGGCCATGGAAAAAAGGACTTTTCGT
Organism: Pseudomonadota bacterium; assembly: GCA_039818825.1. GTDB lineage: Bacteria > Pseudomonadota > Alphaproteobacteria > Geminicoccales > Geminicoccaceae > JBCBTD01. Next base: position 111,519 of record JBCBTD010000003.1, on the reverse strand, counting down.
ACATCATCAAGATGATAGAAGGGAACATTACGTCGTCCTGATGCGAGCGGCCCCTATCTGCTCTTTCTTCGGCGTAATGGTGATAAATATCGGTGATGGCGTGAAGCAGAACTATCTGGACACGATCCGACTCATCGAGCGGCTGCACCGCCGCTTTCTCGATGTGATCAAAACCGAACTCGATCGGCTCGGTATCGAAGACATCAACAACGTGCAAACGCTGATCTTGTTCAACATCAACGAGGAGCAGCTGACCGTCGGCGAACTCACCGCCCGCGGCTACTACCTTGGGTCGAACGTCTCTTACAACGTCAAGAAGCTGGTCGAGAACGGCTACCTACAACAAGAACGCTCGCCGCACGATCGCCGCATGACACGCGTACGTCTTTCGGAGAAGGGGCTGGATCTGACTCAGAAGATCGACCAGCTGTATCAGCGCAATGCCGATGACTTGGCGGGCGGCGTGGTCACCGGCGATCAGCTTCAGACGATCAATCAGTCCTTGGTCGCGATCGAGCGCTACTGGAGCAGTTATATAAGCTACATGCGCTGAACGGCTGGGCGCGGGAACTCACGAAGAGCGACGCCCGCCGGCAGAAGCATTGGCGGCACCGACGTTGCCATTGAGTGAGTCGATCTCGGCTTGCAGAGCTTCGACCTGACCGCGGAGGTCGGCGATTTCCTGTTCGCGCTCGTCGACGACGTCGCTGGCTTCCTTGCCCTCTTTGCCCGACGGAAACGGACGGAACATCGCTGCTGCTTGCTGCAGGAACGCCATGTTCTGTCGGGTCATGTCATTGAGCGGGTTGACTGGGAAGAACCGTCCCATCGTCCCTTCGAAGTAGCGCTGCATCTGCTCTTGGTTCTGGATGAAGTGCTCCATACTCATTTCCAGATACCGAGGCAAGAACGCCTGAGGCCCGTCATCGTAGTAGCCGATGAGACGGCGCAAGAAGCCGACAGGCAAGAGGTTGCGGCCTTTGCTGTCCTCTTCCAGGATGATCTGCGTGAGGACCGACCGCGTGATTTCTTCGCCCGATTTGGCATCGAAGACGACGAAATCGCGGCCGTCGCGAAGCAGTTGCGCAAGCTCTTCGAGCGTGACGTAGCTGCTCGAGCTCGTGTTGTAGAGCCGCCGATTGGCATACTTCTTGACGACGATAGGCGGCTGGACCGGAGTCGTGTTGGTCGTTGAGGGCGTTGTCGGTGCCATCGTCGCGCGTTCCTAGTTGACGCGTCGGCCATCGCCGACGTCAGTTTTGGCTAGCACCAAACGGGCGTTGTCGCTACCCGCGTGTCAGTTGGGTTCGGCGTCCATGAACTCGCGACCGTCCGCATCGGGCGAGTCCGCGAGGTCGTCGGGCTCGGTGCCGTCGTCTTCGACGACGGCCTCGGCACGTCCCGCCTGGATGTCGGCCTCTTCGATGGACCGGGCGACGTTCACTTCCAAAGTGACGTCGACCTCTGGGTGTAGCGCCACCCGCACCGAGGCGATGCCGAGCGTCTTGATGGGCGTGTCGATCCGCACTTGGCGGCGATCGAAGGTGACGCCTTCGGCTGCGAACGCCTCGGCGATGTCACGCGCCGACACCGACCCGTAAAGCTGCTTCATCTCGCTGGCTTGGCGAAGAATTACCACACTGCGGCCCTCGATCATCATCTTCAGGCCTTCGGCATCACTGCGCCGCGTCAAATTCTGCGCTTCGAGTTCGGCACGCCGCTGCTCGAAGCCCTCAACGGTGGCCTTGGTCGCCCGGACGGCTTTGCCTTGCGGAATCAGGAAGTTCCGGGCGTGCCCGGCACGCACCCGCACGACCTCGCCCATCTGCCCGAGCTTGTCGATCCGTTCCAAGAGGATCACGTTCATCGTCGTCTCCGCGTCGGCCGGCCTACGCCTGCCGACGGCCGATGGTCAAAGATGGCTCAGCGCGCCACGTACGGCAGCAGCGCCAAGTGCCGAGCGCGCTTGATTGCCCGCGAAAGCGCTCGCTGCTCTTTCGCGGTCACCGCCGTGATCCGCCGCGGCACGATCTTGCCGCGCTCCGAGATGAAACGCTGTAACAGTTTCACGTCTTTGTAATCGATCGTCGGCGCGTCGGGATGCGCGAAGGGGCTCGCCTTGCGCCGCCGGAAGAACGGCCGACGGATGGTGATGTTCGGCGGCTCGCGCCGATCGCCCCTGTCGGGGCGGTCCGGACGGTCGGGCCGATCGCTACGTGCCGGCGCTGCTGTGGGGCGGGTCGTGGGTTCGGACATGGCGGACTACTCGGCAGAGCGTGGGGCTGGTCGGCGCTGGCGATCAGGGGCGGTCACGGCGTTGCCGCTCGTCGCGCGACGATTTCGCCTGCATGACGATCGACGGCCCGTCTTGGTGGGCGTCGACTTTGACCGTCAGATAACGCAACACGTCTTCGTTGATCCGCTGCGTCCGCTCCAATTCGTCGATGACCGCAGCCGCCGCGTCGATGTTCATGTGCACGTAGTGACCTTTTCGGTTCTTGTTCACGCGATAGGTCAGATTGCGCAGGCCCCAGTACTCGGTGCGGCCGACCGCGCCGCCCTGATCGCTGACGAGTTGGGTGAAGGTCTCGCCCAAGGCTTGCGCCTGCTGGGCCGACAGATCCTGACGCGCGATGAAGGTGTGTTCGTAGAGCGGCATCCGGCTCGGTTCACTCTCGAAGGTTGAGCGGCTCGGGCGATCCTGGCGCGGTGGCGCTCGATCGCGCACGCGAATGGGTCGCGGGGCGTCCGCGTTGGGCGCCGGACTATAGCCGAGCCGATCTCGACTGCAAGCGCCTTGACAGCCTCTGGTGTCGCTTTCAGACAAGCGCGCCAAAGCCGCCTTTCGAAGTTGCGATCCGGAACCCGTCAGCCGCCAATGTCACGCGCATTCGTCTTCCCCGGCCAGGGGTCTCAAGCCGTTGGGATGGGTAGCTCTTTGGCCGCCGAGAGTGCTGCCGCCCGCGAGGTGTTCGCGGCCGTCGACGAGGCGCTTGGCGAGCCTCTGTCGCGATTGATGCGTGACGGACCGGCTGAGAGCTTGACCCTGACGGCCAATGCGCAGCCGGCGTTGATGGCCGTTTCCATTGCCGCCGTCCGCACGCTCGAAGCCGAGACGGGGCGGCCGCTTACGGCCCTCGCAGACGTGGTGGCTGGCCATTCTCTCGGCGAGTACAGCGCCTTGACCGCAGCCGGGACTTTCGACGTCGCGACGGCGGCGAGGCTCCTGCGGCTGCGCGGCGAGGCGATGCAGGCGGCGGTCGGGCCCGCCGACGGTGCCATGGCGGCGGTGCTCGGCGTCGCCGTCGAAGCACTCGAATCGGTCGTCGCCGAGGCGTCCACAGAAGGCGTCGTCGCCATCGCCAACGACAACGCCGAGGGCCAGGTGGTGATCAGCGGTAGCGCCGCCGCCGTCGCCAGGGCGGGAGCGCTGGCAAAAGCCGCAGGCGCCAAACGTGTCGTCGAACTTGCAGTGAGCGCGCCCTTCCATTGTGAGCTGATGCGGCCGGCCGCCGAGCGGATGGCCGAAGCCCTTGCCGCGGTCCAGCTGGTCGACCCGACCGTTCCCCTGGTTGCGAACGTCAGCGCCGCTCCGGTGAAGACCGTCGCAGCGGTTCAGGCCGGCCTCGTCGACCAAGTGTGCGCGCGCGTGCGCTGGCGCGAGACGATGGCGTACATGGCCGCCGCCGGCGTTGGTGAGGTCGTCGAGGCCGGGGCTGGCAAGGTGCTGGCGGCGATGGCGAAGCGGGGCGTGCCCGGCGCTCGGGTGGTGTCGTTGCAGTCGATGGACGACGTCCGCGACTTCGCTGCCGCACTACAGGGCTGAGCGCGTTGAGCAGGAGTTCCGGCCGATGTTCGATCTGAGCGGACGAACCGCGCTCGTCACCGGTGCTACCGGCGGCATCGGCGGGGCGATCGCCAAGGCGTTCCATGCACGAGGCGCCCAGGTCATCGTGACCGGCCGTCGGCAAGAACCGCTCGACGACCTGGTCGCCTCGCTCGGCGAGCGCGTGACGGGTGTCACCGCCGACCTTGCGGACGCTGCGATCGCCGATGATCTCGTCAAGAATGCCGAGGCGGCAGGTTCGCTAGACGTCGTCGTCAACAACGCGGGTCTCACGCGCGACAACCTCGCGCTTCGGCTCAAGGACGAAGACTGGACGACGGTGCTGGAAACGAACCTGTTGGCGGCGTTTCGCCTGTCCAAGGCGGCGCTGCGAGGCATGATGAAACGCCGCTTCGGTCGCATTTTGAACGTAACGTCGATCGTCGGCGTCACCGGCAATGCCGGCCAGTCGAACTACGCGGCGTCGAAGGCGGCACTCATCGGCATGAGCAAATCGCTGGCCCAAGAGGTCGCCAGCCGTGGGATCACCGTCAACTGCATCGCGCCAGGCTTCATCGCCACGCCGATGACGGATGGCCTTGGCGACGCCCAGCGGGAGAAGCTGTTGCAGGCGATCCCCGCCGGACGGATGGGTACGGTCGAGGACGTCGCCGCGATGGCGGTCTTTCTTGCGAGCGAAGAAGCATCCTACGTCACGGGCCAGACCTTGCACGTCAACGGCGGTATGGCGATGCCGTGAGCCTTGTCGTCGTCGTGCGATCCGCTAGGCAGTGCGGGAAACCGTGTGCTACGACCCCGGTGGGCCTCGCGGTGACCAACTCTGGCGGCCGACGCCATCACTCCAACCACGGTCTCCGTGCACCCGAACGAAGGAACTTTCCATGAGCGACATCGCCGAGCGCGTGAAGAAGATCGTCGTCGAGCACCTGGGCGTCGACGAGGACAAGGTGACGGAGAGCGCCAGCTTCGTCGACGACCTGGGGGCGGACAGCCTCGACACGGTCGAACTGGTGATGGCCTTCGAGGAAGAGTTCGGCTGCGAGATTCCCGACGACGCGGCGGAGCGGATCTCGACGGTGAAGGACGCCATCGAGTTCATCAAAGAACACGCTGCTTGAGGGAAACCGACGTGGTCGAACTGCGGCGCGTGGTCGTCACGGGCCTGGGCATGGTCACGCCGCTCGGCGACGGGGTCGATGTCAATTGGCGGCGCCTCGCTTCGGGCCAGAGCGGGTTGCGGGTGATCGATCGTTTCGACGTGTCGGATCTGCCTTCCAAGGTCGCCGGCATGGTGCCTGGCAAGGACGAGGACGGCGGCTTCGATGCCGACGCTTATCTGGCGCCGAAGGAGCAGCGGAAGGTTGCGCTGTTCATCATCTATGCCATGGCAGCCGCCCAGCAGGCGGTGAACGATGCCGGTCTGGACGGTGAACTCGACGACGCGACCCGCGAGCGGATCGGTGTGCAGATCGGTTCGGGTATAGGCGGCCTCCCGGAGATCGCCGAGACGACGCTGATCTTGGAGGGCAAGGGCCCGCGTCGGGTCAGCCCGTTCTTCATCCCGTCCGCCTTGATCAACCTGGCGAGCGGCCAGGTGTCGATCCGCCACGGCTTCCGTGGGCCGAACCACTCGGCGGTGACGGCTTGTGCGACGGGCGCCCACGCCATCGGCGACGCGGCGCGCTCGATCCAACTGGGCGACGCCGACGTGATGGTCGCTGGCGGCGCCGAGGCTGCGCTAAGCCGGCTGGCCGTGGCGGGCTTCGCCGCGGCGCGCGCCCTGACCACGTCGTTCAACGACGAGCCGGAGCGGGCATCGCGCCCGTGGGACAAGCAACGCGACGGGTTCACCATCGCGGAAGGTGCCGGCGTCGTCGTTCTGGAAGACCGCGAGCGGGCGTTGGCGCGCGGCGCGACGATCTATGCGGAACTGACCGGCTACGGGCTGAGCGGTGACGGCTACCACATCACCGCTCCGGCACCGGACGGCGACGGCGGTTTTCGGGCGATGCGGGCGTCGCTGCAGCGAGCCGGGCTGTCGCCGGCGGACATCGACTACGTCAACGCTCACGGTACCTCGACGCCGCTGGGCGACGAGATCGAGTTGGGCGCGGTGAAGCGATTGTTCGGCGACAGCGCCTACCGGCTGTCGATGTCGTCGACCAAGTCGGCGATCGGTCACCTCCTGGGTGCTGCCGGCGCGGTCGAGGCGATCTACACGATCCTCGCGCTGCGCGACGGCGTCTGCCCGCCGACCCGCAACCTCGACGAGCCGTCGGAGGGTTGCGATCTGGACCTCGTGCCACACGAGGCCCGGCGTCGTGACATTCGCGCGGCAATGTCCAACGCGTTCGGCTTCGGCGGAACGAACTCCAGCCTGGTGTTCGTCCGTCACGAAGCCTGACGGCCGGCGGTCGGGTCGACGCGCGTGTTTCGTTGGCTGAGCGGTTTCACCGGCGTTGCCCTAGTGGGCGCGGTGCTGGTGATCGTCGGTCTCGTGGGTCTCCAGTCGTCGCTCGAGTCGCCGGGTCCGAACGCCGAGCCGGTGCAGGTGCTGATCGAGCGTGGTACCGGTGTGCGCGGTATCGCCGGCCAACTCGCCGACGCTGGGGTGGTCTCGTCGCCCTGGCTGTTCGAGGCTGCGGCGCGGTTTTCGACCGACGAACGCCCACTGAGGGCCGGGGAGTACGTCTTCCCGGCTGGCGTGCCGATGGCACGGGTGCTGGAGACGGTCCGCCAGGGCCAGAGCATCCAGCACCGGTTCACCGTACCGGAGGGCTGGACCGTGGCGCAGGTGATGGAGGCGTTGGCCGCCGATCCGGTCCTCGTCGGCGACCTGCCGGACGCGCCGGCTGAAGGACGGCTGCTGCCGGACACCTACTTTTTCGAGCGCGGCGAAACGCGTGCCGGGCTGTTGGCTCGGGTCGAGCGGGCACTGACTGAGACCTTGGACGCGGCCTGGGCCGAGCGCGACGAGAGCGTCCCATTTGCCGATGCCGACGAGGCGCTGGTGCTAGCGTCGATCATCGAGAAGGAGACCAGCGTCGCCGAAGAGCGCGAGATCGTTGCCGGCGTGTTCGTCAATCGACTGCGGAAGTCGATGCTGCTGCAGACCGATCCGACGGTGATCTATGCGCTCACCAAGGGCGACGAACCGCTGGGGCGGGCGCTGACCAGGCGCGATCTACAAGTCGACGATCCTTACAACACCTACCGCTATCCGGGGCTGCCGCCCGGGCCGATCGCCAATCCCGGGCGGGAGGCAATCCGCGCAGCGCTCAACCCGGCTGACACGGAGTACCTCTATTTCGTCGCCGACGGTACCGGCGGTCATGCCTTCGCCCGTACCTTGGACGGCCACAACCGCAATGTCCAAGCGTGGCGCCAACTGGTCCGCGAGAAGGCGAAGTCACCCGGCGGCTGAGCGATCGGGGCGCCGCCGGCGGCGCAGCACGGGGTCGACCAGATCGGCGGGCAGCCGTGCGGCGAGGCGGGTGAGCAAGTCGAGCTGCCAAGGAAAGCCGATCCTGGCGCGATCCGCGGCCAAGCCCCGCTGGATGCGCTCTGCCGCATCGTCGGCTTCGAGCAGCCACGGCATGGCGAATCGGTTGCGACGGGTGAGCGGAGTATCGACGAACCCCGGGCAGACTGCGCTGACCCTGAGCCCCACCGGCGCCAGCTCGGCCCGCCAAGCCTCGGCCAGCACCCTGACGCCAGCTTTGCTGGCCGAATAGGCGGCGGCACCCGGCAAACCGCGTTCGCCGGCGAGCGAACTCAATAGGGCGAGCTGGCCCCGGCGGCGGGGGCGCATCGAGCGGATGGCGGCGGTGGCCGTGTGCCAGGTGCCTAGCAGGTTGACGGCAATCACGTCGGCACCTGCGGCCGGTGCGTCGTTCGCACCCGCAATTCCGGCATTGGCGATGACCAGATCGAGCGGCTGGTTCGCGTCCGCTGCCGCCATGGCCATGGCCACCTGCGGCTCGGTGGTAACGTCGACGATGGTCTGGTCGACGACCGCGCCCTTGGCCTTGCCGGAGGCTGCCGCGGCGTCGAGCCGGCCGGCGTCCCGCCCCCAAAGCGTCAGCCGTCGGCCCGGCCGTGCGTAGGTGCGGGCGAGGGCGGCGCCCAGGCCGCTGCTGGCGCCGGTGATCAGGACGTGGGTCGGCGGCGGTGCTGCGCCATGGCATGGCATGTCGGCGTTGTTCCGGCTCTGGTCACGCGCTAGTCACTGGCCGATGGACGACCGAGTGAGTACCACCATGACGAGTGAAGCAGCAGCGCTGTTGCCGGCGGGTCTTCGGCGCGGCCTCATGCTGGTTCTGTCATCGCCATCAGGCGCCGGCAAGACGACGATCGCCCGGGCGTTGTTGGCCGAGGACGAGAACCTGCAGATCTCGGTGTCCGTGACCACACGGACCCGACGCTCGGGCGAGCGCGATGGCAGCGATTACCACTTCATCGACGAGGCTGCGTTCGTCCGGATGATCGACGACGGTGCCTTGCTCGAACACGCCCAGGTCTACGGCAACCGCTACGGCACGCCCCGGGTGCCGGTAGAGGCGGCCTTGCGGGCCGGCCGCGACGTGCTGTTCGACATCGACTGGCAGGGCGCCCAACAGCTTCGTGCGTCGGCGCAGGGAGACGTGGTCAGCGTGTTCATCTTGCCGCCCAACGCCGCGGAACTCCATCGGCGGCTGACCGACCGCGCCCGCGACGAGGCCGACGACATCCAAAGGCGGCTCGACCAGGTGGCCGACGACGTGACCCGGTGGCCCGAGTACGACTACGTCATCATCAACGAGAACCTGGAACGCTCGCTCGCCCAAGTCCGCGCCGTGCTGATCGCCGAACGCCTCCGCTGGGCGCGCCAGCCGAGCCTCTTTCGGTTCGTCGAGCGGTTCCGAGGATGATGTCGGCGTCGCGGCCAGCGGTGCGCGGCGCGATCGATGGTGGATCAACCTAGTCCGCCGACGCGTTCGAATGGTCCTGCCGCGAGAGCGACAGACCGGTCGCCAGGACGGCCGACGGGCACTCGATGATGGACCGGCCACGGGCCCAGCCACGTCGGGCGCCTTCCGATCGTCGACCATCCCATATCTCTGGTTTCCGCTGGCGGCACGCGTGCCGTGTGTTCGTGGCGACGAGCTGAGGAACGAAGCAGTGAGCGGATGGCGCCTGAGCGAGGAGTTCATGACGTCTGCCGGCCGCGTCTCGGCAGGACGATGTGGAGCAGGGCCGGACGTCGTCCTCGCTCACGGCTGGCCTTGGTCATCGTTTTCCTGGCATCGCATGGTACCACAACTCGCCAAGAACTACCGTGTTCACTGGTACGACATGCCGGGATACGGCCAATCAGAGAAGTCTGCGAACCAGCGGACTTCGCTGGACGTCCAGGGCGAAGTCTTTGCTGAAATGCTTGTTCATTGGGGGCTGAGCCGCCCCAGCGTCATCGCCCATGATTTTGGCGGTGCGACCACCTTGCGTGCGCATCTGTTGCATGGTTGCGACTTCGATCGCTACGTGCTCATGAACGTCGTGGCGATCCGTCCGTGGGGGTCGGAGTTCTTCGACCATGTCGGCCGACATGTGGCGGCGTTTGCTGGTCTTCCCCCGCACATCCACAAGGCGGTCGTCGAGGCTTACATCCAAGGTGCGCTCGTGACGGCGGTCGATCGCCGCGATTTCGAGGCCCTCGTCGCGCCTTGGCTGACGGAAGAAGGCCGGGCCAGCTTCTACCGACAGTTTGCCCAGGCCGACGAGCGGTACACGGCAGAGGTCGAACCTTGCTTCGGTAGCATCCGCTGCCCCGTCAAGATTCTGTGGGGCGCAGACGATCCATGGATCCCGTTGGAACGCGGCAGGGCACTTCACGCTCTGATCTCGCATGCGGAATTCGAGACGATGCCAGGGGTTGGCCATCTGCCGCAACTGGAAGCACCTGAGACCGTCATCGAACACGTTGCGAACTTCGTCTGACACAACGCGGATCAACCGCGGTGGCCGGCAGGCGGTCCTCGGTTAGTCCGCGTCCCTTCCGAGCGAGCGGTCCAGCACCATGGCGGCGGCGGCCAGCGCACCCATGTGGATGGCGGTGTTGACGTTCTGGTGGCCGGCGTAGATCAGATCGCCGGCCGCATAGATGCCGGACCTTTGCGTGCGATAGCCGTCGTCGACGATCACGTAGCCTTGCTCGTCCAGCGGCACGCCCATCGTCGCAACGACGTCGGCCTGCTTCTGGAACGGCCAGAGGACCAGCGCTTGCCGCTCGATCACCTCGCCGTCGGCCAGCTCGATCCCCCGCAAGTTCGTGCCGTCACCGACCAGACCCCGAACAGGGCGCCGCTCGGTGCGGATGGCTTGCGCCTCGAGCTGCGCTTGGCGGTCGGCGTCGAGTGGGACGTCCGGGGCGACGAAAAGCAACAAGTCGTCGGTCCAGGTGGTGTAGACCGCCGCGACGTCGAGCATCTGTATGCGGTTGACGATCACGCCCCAGGGACGGCCGTGTAGCTCGAAGCCGTGGCAGAACGGGCAGTTGATGACACTCGTGCCCCAGAAGTCGTCGAGGCGGCGGATCGGCGGCATGAGGTCGACCATGCCGCAGGCTAGAAGGATACGCTCGGCCCGCGCCGCAGCGCCGTCGGCGGCGACGAGGGTGAACCCGCCCGTGGCTTCCCGCCCGATCCGCACGACGTCGCTCTCGTGGAACCGGACGGAGCCGTAACGCTCGATCTCACCGAGGGCGATGCCGCGCAGGTCCTCAGAGGTCGCGAGCTCGCGGCCGAGGAGGCCGCCGAAGCCCGGCGATGCCGTGTTCCGTGCGGAGTGCCGGGAGTTGAACACGATCGTCGGTTGCAGGGATCGGGCCAGGGTCAGTGCGGCGGAAAGACCCGCCGGGCCGGCGCCGACGATGGCGACGTGGCAGTGTTCGTCAGCCATGTGTGACCCTGAGGCAGTGTCGCCTGGTTGTGATCACCCGCTTGCTTCGCGACGAATGTTCCATCGTCAGTCTCCGTCCGGTTCCACGTTCCCTATGGCGTCGCGTCGCCGCTCCGGGAAGCGGCCATGGCTCGCTCGGTCCGTGCCAGCTTCGCAAACTCGGCGATGGTCAGGGTCTCGGCGCGGCGCGTGGGATCGATGTCGATGGCGACGCACAGCGCCGACGGGTCGGGCACCACAGCTTTCAGGCTGGTTTTCAGCATCTTACGGCGTTGGCCGAAGGCAGCGGCGGTGATCCGCTCGAGCGCCGTCAGCGGCGCCGGGTGGGGCGGCGTCGTGTAGGGCGTCAGCCGCACCAGGCGCGAGTGGACCTTCGGCGGCGGCCGGAAGGCGCCGGGCGGCAAATCGAAGCACGTGTCGACCGCGGCGGCCCATTGCGCGAGCACGCTCAGGCGGCCGTAGGCATCGGTGTTGGGAGCAGCGGCCAGCCGGGCACCGACCTCACGCTGCACCAGAACCACCAAACGACGGAGGTCCGCCGGCTCTCGCAGCCAGCGGACGATCAGCTCGCTGGCGACGTTGTAGGGGAGGTTCGCGACGATGATGGTCGGGCCGGCGAGCAGTGATCGCCGATCGAGAGCCAGCGCGTCGCCTTGGATGACGCGGAGCCGGCCCTGGGCGGCGGTGATCAACGGCTGGAGCAGCTCGACGCAGCGGCGGTCGCGTTCGATCGCGACGAGCTGACTGGCGCCGGCGCGGAGCAGAGCGCGGGTCAGGCCGCCTGGGCCTGGGCCGATCTCGAGGATGGTGGCGTCGCCCAGCGGGGCTGCGGCGGCAGCGATGCGGTCGAGAATGGCCGGGTCCACCAGGAAGTGCTGGCCGAGCCGTTTGTCGGCGGCGAGACCACCCGTTCGGATGACGTCGGCGACCGGTGGCAGGTCGTCCAGAGCCGGGTCGGTCAAGCGCGGACTTCGATGAACGCGTCTTGGCGGAGGTTGCGGAGGTAACGCGATGCCAAGCGTTCGATCGCTTCGGTTCTGAGCTGATCGCGCACCTGCTGGCGGCGCTCCTCGTCGAAGCCGCCCTCGCGCCGGCAGACCATCACCACCAGGGTACCCTCGTCGGTGACCAGCGGGCGTGAAGCGACGCCGATGGGTTGGCTGAACGCAGTGCCGGCGAGCGGCTCGTCGAGACCGATCGGTTCGACGTCGCTCTGGACGTCGACCACGATCCCAGGCTGCTCGGCCAGCAGCGCCTCGAACGCCGGGCAGCTCAGTGCCTCCTCCCGGGCGCGCTCGACGAAGGCGGCCAGATTCTCGTCGCCGAAGGTCGTCGCCTCGCCGAAATCGGCGAGCAGCAGATCGACCCGCATCTCGCCGGCGCCGGTCGTGCGTTCGCCTTGCCGCTGGAACAAAAACACCGCCTGTTGGGTGACGATCGGCTCGCTCACGCCACCATCTGGAAGGGTCTCCAGGATACTGACCAGCTCCGCCGGCAGCGCCGAAGCCGATACCCAACCGAGATCGCCACCACGTTCGGCGCTCGCCGAAGCCGAGAATTGCCGGGCAAGGGCGGCGAACGACGTGCCGCGGCGCAGCGCCTCACGGAGGCGGCCGGCGTCGGCGACGACCCGCTCCTCCTGGCCCGGCGCATAGACCGGCAACGCCAACTCGGCGATTCGGAACTGCCGTTCGCCACGGCTCAACCGTTGCAGCGCCTGGTCGACCTGCGCTTCGGTGATGATCACGCGGCCGGCAAGTTGGCGCCGCGCCACCTCGACCCAGACGATCTGGGCTTCGAGCTGGCGCCGAAGCGTGTCGTCGCGAACACCGGCGGCACGAAAGCGGGCGAGGAACGCGTCCTGAGACACGCCGCTACTCGCCGCGATTTCGGCGATGGCGGCGTCGATCTCTTCCTCCGGCACACCGATTCCCAACCGCTCAGCTTCCTGGCGCTGCAGCTCTTCGTCGATCAGCGCGCTGATGACCTGCGGCCGCAACCGCGCCGCGTTCTCGTCGGTGCGTGGCAGGTCGGTGACGATCAGCGCGACCCGAAGCCGCTGTTCGACATCGAGATCGGTGATGAGGCCGTCGTTCACGACTGCGACGATCGCCTGTGCGAAAGCGGTACCCGGCGCTGCGGAGACGAGTGTCAGGAATATGGCGAGCAGCGGCCACAGGCGGTTGGGTGCGGGTCCGCGCAACTGGTTCTCCCTGATCCCTCGTCGCTCAACTGTCGCCGTCATTGGCCCCGAAGGAAGCAGGGCCGATGTCGGCCAAGCCGAACTCACCCAGGTTCTTCAGGCTCACCCTGAAGGCGACCGTGGTGCCCGCGTTGGCATCGCCGGAGTCGGTGAAATCACGCTCGACACCGAACACGAACCGAAAGCAGTCGTCTTCGTAGACCAAGCCATAGGTCTCGAAAATGGGTTCGCCGCCTTCCAGGTCGCGGCGGGTGCCGGCGATTGCCGACCAGCGGTCCGTCAGTTGGAGGCTGATCGCTGCGCGTCCCTCTTCACGGCGGCCGAACGTGGTCGTGCCGCTCTCCTCCTCGTCGAGCAACAGGTGGCCAAGCGCGACTCGGACCCGCGGCGGACCGCCGACCAAGCGCAGATCGCTCTTCGGCAGGCTGCCGAAGTCCGAGCCGACGCGGAACCTGTAGTCGACGTCGATCCAGGGGTGTGGGCTGAGTGCGACCCGGCCGACCACGTCCGAGGCGTCGTTCTCCAAGCCGCTGAAGTCTTCGAAGAAGTCGGTCTGCGAGAACCGATAGCTCTGGCCGACGAACACCGACCAGAGATCGCGGTCGAAGCCGTTGGCCGCTGTGCGCAGGCCGTAGTTGATCCGCGAGCCTTCGTCCCAGAGATCGATGCCGGTGAAGCGGTTGGCGCGCAGCAGGTTGGTCTCGTCGAACTCGAAGCTCGTGCTGTCGTCGTTGGGGATGTTGGGGTCGTTCAGCCCCGTCGGCGAGAGGTACAGGCTGGCGATCGGTTCGATCGTATAGGTGACGCCCAAGGGGTCCATGGGCGTCCGCGCATAGGGCCGGCGCCATTCCAAGAGGCCGGCAGGCAGTAGGCGTGCCTCGGTCTGCGTGCCCCCCTGGCGGCTGCCTGTCTGAACGTCGCCGTCGGTGACGTAGAGGTCGCCGCGGAGACTGACTTCCGCCTTGAACACGTCGCCATAGGGGCTGATCCTCGGGATTTCCAGGGCCGCTTCGATCGAGCCACGCCCGCTGTCCACCCCATCGCTGCGGTAGAGGCCGAGGAGGTTCGGGCGCAGGCGCCAGCGCCCACCGATCGCATCGACGCGGCCGGAGAAGGACGAGGAAAGCCGCGGCAGGGCGATCGGGATCTCGCGCTGAACGTCGGTTGTGCGCAAGCCCTGGAACCCCAGCGTCGAGACGTCGACGAAGCTGTCGTTGCGGTAGCGCTCCGCGAACAGCCGGCTGTTCAGCACGTTGTCGTCGGTGATGCGGTATCGGCGGAGATAGGACTTGTCGCTGGCCGCGCGGAGATCGAAGCCGGTGACCCAGCCACGGGGTAGTACGTAGCGGCCGCCCGCGTCGATGTGGCCACGGAAGCGGTCGTCGGTAATCTCGGTGTCCGAATCGGTGAAGCTCGCATAGGTGCCGCTGACGGTCGCGCGCGTGGCGCCGAAGGTCTGGAGGTCGCGGAAATCCAAAGCCAGGACCGGCGGCTCGTTGGTCAGGAACGTCGGCCGGATCGTCAGATCGCGGTTCGGCGCCAGCACCACGTAGTAAGGGGTCTCCACTGCGAAGCCGAGGTCGTCGTTGTAGCCTGCCGTCGGCGTCAGGAACCCGGACTGCCGGTCTACCCGCGGGTCCGGATGTTGCAGGTAGGGGGTGTAGAAGACCGGTACGTCGCCGAGGCGCAACGTGGCGTTCTGGTAGCGTACGGTCTCATCCTCCTGGTCGTGGACCACCGTGTCGGCTTCCAGCCTCCAGGTCGGATCGTCGTCCTCGGCACAGACTTGGCAGGGTGTGTAGCTGACGTCGCGGAAGACCGTCCGGTTCTCGTCCTCACGGTCGCCGCGGCTGGCGACGATGAGCGAGGAATCGGCGAGGCGCGAGGCAACGCTCTCGGCGAAGCCTTTGGCCATCGCGTCGTCGAGTTGCAGGCGCTCGGCGAAGTAGGTTTGGCCTTCCTCGTCGACCAACACGACGTTGCCGATAGCCGTGACCAGCCGGGTTTGTCGGTCGTAGACCACCTGGTCAGCGGTCAACGTCGTGAGCCCTCGCGAGAAGTAGACGCTGCCCTCGGCCGTGATCAGGTCGGCGGTCTGGTCGTAGGCGAGGCTCTCCGCCTCTAGGAGAATGCGTTCGTCGTCGGCGGTCTGGGCGCTCGCCCCTGTCCACGGCGCGGTGTGCAAGAGGGCAGCGGCCGCCGCGGCCAGCACCAGCGGTCGAAGGACGTGATGCCGGCGCATCAGCCATCCTCCAGCTGGAACAACGCGGCGCTGCCGAGGGTCAGCGCGACCGCGGTGGGTGCCCAGGCGGCCAGCACCGGTGGGAGCTGGCCGGACACGCCGAGCGCTTTGACGACGTCGACCGCGATGAAGAAAGCGAATCCGCCGATCAGACCGCCAACCAGCAGCAGCCCCAGGCCGCCGCGTCGTTCGAATCGCAAGGTGAAGGTCACGCCGATCAACAGCATGGCCGCGAAGAACACGGGCGTCGCCAAGAGGCTCTGCAAGTGGACCCGGTGCTCGCGGCCGGAGAAGCCCAGGCTCTCCAAGAGCGCGATGTAGTCCGGCAGCTCCCAGAACGAGAGCGTGGCCGGATCCCGGAACCCGTCACGAACCCGGGCCGGGTCGATGTCGGTGGTGAACTCGACGGTCCCGACGGGTTGCTCCAGGCTGGAGCCGTCCGACAGTCGCGCGTCCTGCAGCCGCCACGTACCGTCGATCAGCGCCGCCGACGGCGCGTCGAGGCGGTCGAGGTAACGGCCGTCGGCATCGTAGCGGAACACCACGACGGATTGGAGCTGTAGCGGGTCTTCACCTTCCATGTTGCTGGCATGGACGATGTGCTGGCCGTCGGCATTGACCTGCCGCAGCCAGATCCCGCGGGGGAAGACGATCAGGACTTCTTCGTTGGTGCCGGTCAGCGACGCCTGCAGCCGCTCGTAGCGCTGGGTGAGTGCTGCCGCGAGCGGGTTCAACGTGGTGATGACGACGGCGCCGATCAGAGCCGCAACGGCGGACGCCGGCATCAGGAACTGCCAGGCGGAGACGCCGGTGGCGCGGACCACGACCAATTCGTTGGCGCGGTTGAGGCGCCAGAACGCGACCATGGACCCGAACAGCACGGCGAAAGGCCAGATGCGATCCAATTGCGCCGGTACGTGGCAAGCGGCGAGCTCGAACGCGTGCAACATCGACACGTCGGCATCGCTCAAGCTGCGCAGCTGTTCGATCAGGTCGATGCAGAAGGCGAGGGTGACGAAGCCGAGCGCGACCCAGCCGATACCGGCGCAGGTAGCACGAGCGACGTAGCCCACCAGTGTCGCCGGGAACCAGACGCCGACGCCCGTCCGGCGGACCGCGCTCACGACGTCGCCACCCGCGAACCCCGGCTGGGCGCCGACGCCAACACCGTCGAAGCGATGAGCACGGTGAGTCCCGGGATCAGGTACAGGATCGGGACGAGGCGGAGATCGGCCTTCACGACGCTGAGCGCCGTCAACGAACCGACCACCAGCCCAACCGCGACGAGCGAAGCCACCGCCGATGCCGCCAGCCCACTCTGCCGCACCGCCTGGTAGCGTAGGGTGGCTGCTGCGGCGACGAGCGGCAGCGCCAGCGACAGCAATGGCCAAGACAAACGCTCGTGGCCCTCCGCAATCATCAAATTGCGCTGGTGAGCATCGGTTACGTCTTCTGCCGGCCAAAGTAACTCGCCGATCGACATCTCGCGGGTTTTCTCGATTCGCTCGCTAGGCGTGCCGCTGCGGCTGGTGAGCTCCAACGTCGTGTCGTCGAAGTAGACCAGCGAGAGACCACCGGCCGGGGTGCGCTCCTGATAGCTGCCGTCGCGCAGCTGCAACACCGGACCGTTGCCGCTCTGCACCAGTTCACCCCGCGTGGCGATCACCGTGATTTCGCGTGGCGGTACCCGCGTGTCGTGAACGATGACGCTGGCGAGTTCACCGTCGGCCAGGACGTCGCGGACGAACACGGTCAGGCCGGGGCTGAGCGGGGTGAACACGCCCTCCTGGATCGACACCGCGGAAAAGTCGCTCATGATCGTCTGGCGAAGGTCGCGGAACTGCTGGTAGGCCACCGGCATCAACCACAGGCTGACCGTGTAGCTGGCAAGCGCGAAGCCCATGCCGAGCCAGATGGCGCCGCGGGCGATCTGCATGTCCGACAGGCCGGTCGCCCGGCAGACGCTGATCTCGCTGTCGCCGCGCAGTTTGAGGTAGCCGGCGAGTGCACCGATGAATGCAGCGAACGGCAGGACGACCAACACCAGCGAGGGAACCAGCAGGCTCGTGAGGTAGAGGAAACGACCCATCGACAAACCTTTGTTGACGATGAGGTCGACGAAGCGCAACGACTGCGAAAGCCATACGGCGCCAGCGAATGCAACCAGCGCGAGCAGGGCCGGCATGATCAGCTGGCGTAGCATGTAGCGGGTCAGAACGTTCATGGTCGTAGTCTAGCGGAGTCGAGCAGGCGGGCTAGCCTGTGAGGCTGCGTTGCGACGTAGTCATGTGGGAGGTGAGGCGTTGGGGGCACAGGTGATGGACGTTCGCTTCGAGGGCTTGCGAGCGACGGGTAGCGGGACCTTGGTCCTATTGATGGACAAGTCTGGCGACTTGACGGGCACCGCGGCCATCTTGGACGAAAGTTTGGCTGGGCTGATCCGCCGGGCCGTGGACTTGGCGTCGCCGCCGCTCGACTTCGGGCAAGCGGTCGACGTCGTGTGTCCGACCGACTCGACCACTGGCTTCGACCGGGTTGTGGTCCTTGGTGCTGGCGACGATCTCGATGCAGGCAAAGCAGTGGAGCTCGGCGCGGCGGTGGCGCGGCTCGCCAGCCGCCTGAAGCTGGAGACCGTGACGGTCGCCGCCGACCTTGCCGTACCTAAGCTCACGCCCGCGGCGCTGGCTGCCGGCCTCGCCGAGGGGGTGATGCTCAGGACCTACCGCTTCGACGCGATGAAAAGCAAAGCCGAGCCGACCCGTTCCACGACGAGCGCCGTGGTGTTGACGTCGGCGGCAGCAGAGGCCGCCGCGGAGAGCGCGGCGCGGACCGCTTTGGTTGGCGGCGTTCACATCGCCCGTGACCTCGTCAACCGACCTGCCAGCAGCTTGGACACGACAGCGTTCGTCGAGGCGGCGCAGGAGCTGGAAGCACTGGGTGTCAGCGTCGAGGTGCTCGACCGAGACGCAATGGCGGCGCTGGGCATGGGCGCGCTGCTCGGTGTCGCCCGCGGCAGCGCCATGCCACCCTACACCGTGGTGATGCGGTGGCAGGGTGGCGGCGCCGGTGAGGCGCCGTTGGCACTGGTCGGCAAGGGCGTCGTCTTCGACAGCGGCGGCCTGTCGCTGAAGCCAGCGAAGAGCATGGAGACCATGAAGTGCGACATGGCGGGGGCGGCCGCAGTGCTCGGTGCCATGCATGCGCTCGCCGGCCGCAAAGCCGCCGCCAACGTCGTCGGCGCGATCGGTCTGGTCGAGAACATGCCGGCTGCCAACGCCCAGCGGCCGGGCGACGTGGTGACGTCCTTGTCCGGCAAGACCATCGAGGTCCTGAACACCGACGCCGAAGGCCGGCTGGTGCTCGCCGATGTCCTCTGGCACGTCCGTCAGACGGTGGAGCCGGGCGCGATCATCGATTTCGCCACCCTTACCGGCGCCATCATCGTGGCGCTCGGTTACGAGCACGCGGGTCTCTTCGCCAATGACGAGGCGCTGGCGGAGCGGATCGTCGCCGCTGGCGCGGCAACCGGCGAAACGGTCTGGCGGATGCCGCTCGGCAGCGGCTACGCGAAGCAACTGGAAGGCGGCGTGGCCGATCTGCGCAACATCGGCCGACCAGGGCAGGCGGGCTCTTCGGTCGCGGCTGCGTTTCTCGAAGCGTTCGTCGGTGACACGCCCTGGGCGCATCTCGACATCGCGGCGACGAGTTTCGTCGACAGCGATCCGCCGCTCGGCACCAAGGGTGGTACGGGTTGGGGCGTGCGTTTGGTCGACCGGCTGGTCCGCGATCACTACGAGCGCTGAGCGCCATGC
This sequence comes from Pseudomonadota bacterium, assembly GCA_039818825.1. Taxonomy (GTDB): domain Bacteria; phylum Pseudomonadota; class Alphaproteobacteria; order Geminicoccales; family Geminicoccaceae; genus JBCBTD01. Next base: position 92,479 of record JBCBTD010000003.1, on the reverse strand, counting down.
CGGTCGGCGAAGCGGCCTTCTATCACCTGACGCGGGCTACACTCGACCAGGCGCTGCCCTCGCTGCTGGAGAAGGTGGTGGAGCGCGGCGTCCGTGCCGTGCTGGTCGTGCGCGATCCCGAGCGGCGCAAGCACCTCGACCAGTGGCTTTGGACCTACCGGCCCGACAGCTTCCTGCCGCATGGCGCCGACGGCAGCGGCTTTCCCGAACGTCAGCCCGTGTGGTTGGCCGGGGCAGTGGCCAACCCCAACGGCGCGTCGGTGTTGTTGACGGTCGACGGCCTGATGCCCCCGGCGGACGCACCCTTCGAGCGTTGCTTGGACCTGTTCGACGGGACCGAGGAAGCGGCCGTTGCGGCCGCGCGCGAGCGCTGGAAAGTGTGGCGCGAGCGTGGCGTGCGGCTGGTCTACTGGCAGCAACGACCGGAGGGCGGCTGGCAGAAGGCGCGCGAGGAGGGAGGCCACGCCGGCAGCGCTGACTCGTCTTGACGATCGGTAGGCGGCGGGTCATTTTAGCTTGTGCTAAAAATTGATGTCGTGGCTTCACTTGGAGAAGCGAGATGGTGTTACGGGTGACCTGCGCAGCAGCGCTGCTGCTTGCCGCAACGCCGATGACCGCCGCGCGGGCGGACGCACCACCTGCCGTCGCGACCATCGCGATGATTGGCGACGTGGCTCGCAACGTTGCCGGCGACTGCGTCGACGTCACCGACCTCATGGGGGCCGGGATCGATCCGCACCTCTATCGGGCGAGTGCCGGCGACGTTGCGACCTTCCAGGATGCTGCCGCGATCCTCTACTCGGGCTATTCGTTGGAAGGGCAGCTCGGCGAGGTGCTGGGCGCCATGGCCGAGCGGAAGCCGACCGTGGCCGTTTCGCCCGCGTCGATCAGTCCGGCCGACCTCATCACCGTTCAGGATGTCTACGGGATCGATCCGCATCTCTGGATGGACGTGTCGTTGTGGGGCCGGATCGCGCCGACGATCGCGGGCGTCTTCGCCGACGTTGCGCCCTCCTGCGCCGCCGAGATGGGTGCTCGCGCGGACGACTACGCGGCCGAACTCGATGCTTTGCACGGCTGGATCGAGGCCAGTATCGCCTCCATTCCCGAGCGGCAGCGTGTGCTCGTCACCGCCCATGACGCGTTCGCCTACTACGGCCGCGCCTACGGCATCGACGTCCGCGGCATCCAAGGCATCAGCACCGAGGCCGAAGCGGGGATCGCCGACATCCGCTCGGTCGTCGATCTCGTCGTCGAGCTTGGTGTTCCGGCGGTTTTCGTCGAGAGCACGATCAATCCACGCACCATCCAGGCGGTGGTCGACGGCGCCGCTGCGCAAGATCACGAGGTGGCGATCGGCGGCGAGCTGTTCTCCGATGCCATGGGTGCGACCGGCACGGGCGAAGGCACCTACATCGGCATGCTGCACGCCAACACGATGAAGATCGTCACCGCGCTCGGCGGCGAGCCGGCGCCGTGGCCGGAGGCGTTGACGGGCTGGGCGGAGCAGTGGTCCGTCGACGTGACCACCAATTGACTTATCTTCACGACTTCATGCAGGCGGGCTGTGAATGGCCGCCTGCATGTCGTCTGTTTTCGTGGACGTGCCAGGCCACCCGCACACGCCGCCCGGGCATGATCCTATTGGGCGACCGGACGGGCTGTGCGGGTGTCTGGGCATCGGCGACGAGAGCGCCGGCACTCTCGGAGTAAGTATGTCCGCCGCTACCCTTCACGAACCCGACTACGCGCTGCATGTCGAGGACCTGACGGTCAGCTATCACGGCAAGCCCGTTCTGTGGGATGCCGACGTCAACGTGCCGCCGGGTGTGATGGCCGCGATCGTCGGGCCCAACGGCGCCGGTAAGAGCACGCTCATCAAAGCCGTGCTTGGGCTGGTCAAGCCAACCGCGGGGCACATCCGCTTGTTCGGCGAGCGCTACGCCGCCGCGCGGCGGCGCGTCGGCTACGTGCCGCAGCGTTCGGCCGTGGATTGGGACTTCCCGACCACCGCCCTGGATGTCGTGACCATGGGGCGTTACGGTCATTTGGGGTGGTTCCGACGGCCTGGAGCGCGTGACCGGGCGATTGCCATTCAGTCCCTGGAGCGGGTCGGTATGGCGGACTATGCCGGTCGCCAAATCAGCCAACTTTCGGGTGGCCAGCAGCAGCGGGTGTTCTTGGCCCGTGCCTTGGCCCAGGACGCCGAGATCTACTTCCTCGACGAGCCGATGGCCGGAGTCGACGCGCCGACCGAACGCGCGATCGTGCGGCTCTTGAAGGATCTGCGCGATGCTGGTCGCACGGTCATCGTCGTTCATCATGATCTGCAGACGGTCCGTGACTACTTCGACTGGCTGGTCGTTCTGAACGTCCGCGTGATCAGCCAAGGTCCTGTGGACCACGTGTACACCGCGTCCAACCTCAGGCGCGCCTACGGTGGGCAGATCGCTCTGATCGAGCGCGCCGCTTTCGACGACCAACCCGGACCCGAGGCACCGCTAGAGCTGCGGAGGTGAGTGAAGTCTTCGCGCTGCTCGCCGACCACACCGTCCAGAACGTGATTGCCGCTGCCGTCTTCCTCGGCGTGACGAGCGGCGTGCTCGGCAGCTTCGCGGTCCTCCGTCAGCAGAGTCTGCTCGGCGACACTCTTGCGCACGCGGCGCTGCCTGGGGTCTGCCTCGGGTTCGTCGTGGCCGGCGGCCGTCAGCTCGGACCGATCCTCGGGGGTGCCTTGTTCACCGCAGTGCTGGCGGCGCTGCTCATGCTGCTGTTGACCCGCCGCTCGCGCCTCAAGACCGATGCCGCGCTCGGCATTGCCCTGAGCTTCTTCTTCGCCGTCGGCGTGGTCCTGTTGACCTACATTCAAGGCACCCCCAACGCTTCGCAAGGCGGGCTGGACAGCTTCTTGTTCGGCCAGGCGGCGGCGACGCTCCGAAGTGACCTTTGGATCATGGCTGGCGTAATGGTGGTCTCGATCGCCCTCGTCGCCGTGTTCTGGAAGGAGTTCAAGCTCGTCACCTTCGATCCGACCTTTGCTGGCGCCATCGGCCTGCCGGTGGCGCTGCTCGACGTCGTCCTGACGACGATGATTGCTCTCGCCGTCGTCATCGGCCTGCAGATGGTGGGTGTCGTCCTGATGGCGTCGATGGTCATCGCGCCGGCGGTGGCGGCGCGGCAATGGGTCAAGAGCCTGGAATCGATGGTCATTCTCGCCGCGATCGTCGGCATCGTCGGCGGTGTCGTCGGGGCCGGGCTCAGTGCCGTCGGCCGCAATCTCGCCACCGGTCCGCTGATCGTGCTGGCGGTGTCGACGTTGGTGATCATCTCCATTCTGGTTGCTCCTGGCCGGGGCGTGCTGTGGGAGGAACTGAAGCGCTGGCGAGACCGGCGTACGCTTCGCGGCCGCCAGGTCTTGGTGATGCTCTACCAGCTGGCGGCGCATCATCGCGATCCGAGCTACCCCGTCGAACGCGGCGCCGTCGACGTCTTCCACGGCCTGGACACACGAGCGGCCCTGGCGCGTTTGGAGCGCCGCGGTCTGGTTCGGCCGGTCCACCACATGCCCGACGAAGGGCAGCATTGGGAGCTGACCGAAGCCGGGCTCTCCGAGGCCGAGCGCGTGCTCACCGACGTCGCGCCCGAGGCTGTGTGATGCTCGAGGACCTCTTCTCCAACGCGGCGCTGATGATCGTGCTGACGGGCGCCCTGGTCGGTGTCGCGGCGTCGTTGGTGGGGACGTTCTTGGTCCTGCGACGCAGCTCGATGCTGTCGGACGCCATCAGCCATTCGATCGTTTTCGGTGTCGTCATCGTCTGGTTGTTGACGCATGAGCAAAGCGGCCCCGTCCAGATCGTCGGTGCCGCACTCACCGGGCTGTTGACCGTGTTCTTGACGGAGCTGCTGGCCAATACGCGCAAGGTGAAGACCGACGCGGCGATCGGTTTGGTGTTCCCGGTGCTGTTCGCGACCGGGGTCTTGCTCCTGAACTTGTACGCGCGCGACGTCCACATCGACACGCACACGGTGCTCCTGGGAGAGATCGGCTTCGTGTGGCTGAAGACGATGACCGTGGCCGGCATGGAGGTGCCGCAGGCGGTCGTCTGGATGACGGTCGTGACCCTCATCAACGCGCTGTTCGTCGCTTTGTTGTTCAAAGAGCTGAAGCTCGCGACGTTCGATCCGGAGCTGGCCACGGCGTTGGGTTTCGTGCCCCGCCTCTTGTTCTATGGCCTCCTGGCTCTGACCAGCGTCACCGCCGTCGCCGCTTTCGAGGCGGTCGGGGCCGTGCTGTTCATCGCGTTCGTCATCATCCCGCCCGCCGCCGCCTATCTGCTCACCGATCGGCTGTTCGCCATGCTGGGCATCGCGGCCGCCATCGCCGTCGCTTCGAGCGTTTCCGGCTACGGGCTTGCGGTCCGCTACGACGTCTCGATCGGTGGGATGATGGCGGTGGTGACGGGCGGTTTTCTGGCGGCCGCGTTCGTCCTCGGACCACGCTACGGCTTGCTCGCCCAAGCCTGGTCGGCGTGGCGGCAGCGATACGCCGACGAGCAGCGGGCACTGCTCGTCCATCTGTTCGACCACGAGGCGACCGCTGCCCGCGCCGAGGAGAACGTCGTCTCGGCGCTGCGCGATCATCTGTCGTGGAAACCGCGGCAGGCGGCAGCGGTGCTCGAGCGCAGCCTCGCGGCAGGCCTGGTGTCGCGCGACGGCGCGGTGCTGGAGCTCACCGACGCCGGCCGCGACGAGGCGCGTCAACTGTTGGAGCCGTGGCGCCGCTACGACGCTTGACCCGCCAAGGACGTTCGTGTTCTCTTTTCGTTCTGGGCAGAGAAACGCCCGTGACGGGAGTGGCGCATGGACGGCAGGTTGGCCGATCGGGGGCGGAAGGGCCGCGGCACCTCGCGGCAGCCGGCGCATCGGTTCACCAGCGAGCGTCGCGAAGCATTCGACGACGGCTGGGCGACGTTGGAGGAAGAAGCCGCGAGGCCGCCATCACGCACCGAGATCCGTGACGACAGCGCCCGCCGTGCCTTGTCCTACAACGCGTCACCCGACGTGCCGTTCGACCGCGCGGTCAATCCGTACCGGGGTTGCGAGCATGGCTGCATCTACTGCTATGCTCGGCCAAGTCACGGAACCTTCGGGCTCTCGCCCGGGCTCGACTTCGAGACCAAGCTGTTCGCCAAGCGGAACGTCGTCGCGTTGCTGCGGCGCGAGTTGGCGCATCCTGCTTACGTGCCCGAACCGATCTACCTTTCGGGGGTCACCGACGCGTATCAACCCCTGGAGCGCATCGAGCGGCTGACGCGCGGCGTCCTCGAGCTGCTGTTGGCGGCCCGTCACCCGGTGGGGATCGTCACCAAAGCCAAGCTCATCTGCCGGGATCTCGATCTGTTGGTTCCACTGGCGGCGGCGGACCTGGTGCAGGTCTTCGTCTCGGTGACGACGTTGGACCCGGCACTGGCGCGCCGGTTGGAGCCGCGAACGGCGATGCCCAAAGCGCGGCTGGAGACCATCGCCCGCCTCGCCGATGCCGGCGTGCCGGTTGGCATCCTGCAGGCGCCGATCATCCCCGGTCTGAACGATCACGAGACCGAGGCGATCCTGTCAGCTGGCGCCGCCGCGGGCGCCCGCTCGGCGCATTTCACGCTGTTGCGCTTGCCGCATGAGTTGAAGGAGCTCTGGGACGATTGGCTCGACGAGCACGCGCCTGCGAAGAAGGCGCGTGTGCTCGCCTTGCAGCGTCGGGCGCGCGGTGGTCGGTTGAACGACCCTCGCTTCGGGAGCCGGATGGTAGGCGAGGGGGTTTACGCCGACATGCTCCACCAGCGCTTCGCTCTGGCGCGGCGCCGGCTGGGTTTGGATCGACCGCGCCGGGAACTGAGGACGGACCTGTTCGTGCGGCCAGATGGTGACGAACTGCAGCCCCGGCTGTTGTAGCGTCCGACGTCGGCCCGCTCGCGCCCTGCTGTCGGCCGTGCGGTGCTCGGCCCAGGGGTCGTCGACGTCGGCGAGCCGGCCGTTCATGCGACCCGCCGCGCAGAACGTCCGCGCAATGCCGATCGCGCGAAGCGAGTCGAGGCGGCCCGCATCCTGGAGCATTCAGGCTTCCACGGTCTCAGGTGGGCAGCCGGCCGAGAAACTGTGCGCCTCGATCGCGTGGCCGACACCAGCCGATCGCTCGTTCGAGAATCCCATGTCGGTCAACGTCGTGACGGTCGCTTCGGCGGATCGTCGCGATGCCCGACGGCGGTCCGCGGAGTCCTTGGGCGGATTGACGAGGTCGTGGAGGTAGGCGCCGGCGACGAGGATCAACGCGTCGCTGGCGGTAGCCTCGGCTCGGCGCAGATACGAGCAGTTGCGCCGGACCCGCCGCAGATGGCCAAGGTCGTGACCGCCGTCCCGCTCGGTCGCCAACCGCTCCGACATGTGGCCGTCGAGCCGGTCGCGCCAATCCGTCGTGCCGGTCAAGCGCGCTTAACCCCGCCAATGCCATCTTCGACCACGAACGCCGCTTGAACGGCAGCTTTGGCGGCCGGGGAGCGCACGTCATCGACCGTGCGCATCGTGCACGCCCATGTTGTCGGCGTGACGTCGTGCAGCAAATAGCCGCGGGCCGAGCCATCGTAGTGATGCACGTGTGGATTGTTGGCGAGGTTGGCGCGGATCGGCTCGTCCAACGGCGGCGGCCAACCGGATGCGATCGACGTCGCCAGAAACTCGGTGCCGACCGTGCGGCTCTCCGGATCGTCCGGATCGGCCTTCACGTCGATCGCCCAGTTGGAGTGGACGTCGGCCGAAAGGATCACGGGATTGGTGAGGCCGGTCGAGCGCATCGTGTCTAGCACCCGCCGCCGGTTGGTCGGGAAGTAGTCCCAACTCGACTCGTAGCGGAACGTGTCGCCGCGGTGCTGCATCGCGAACGGCGAGAAGAGCACGGTCGACGCCAAACCGTTCCAGCGCTGTTCGGAGCTTGCCATCTGGTGCGCGAGCCAAGCCTCCTGTGAAGGGCCGAGGCACGTCCGCTGCTCTTCGACGACCGCATCGCAGGCGGGGCGGTAGATCGTGAAACCGTAATCGGGATCAGCATGCTCGAGGCAGAGCGACTCGTCATCGCGGAACTGCCGAGTGTCGAGAATGTTCAGGCGCAGCAAGTCGCCGAAATCGATCCCCGCATGGGTCATGAGGCTTGCGCCGCCCACAACGTAGCCGCCTTCCATCGGCATGTGCTCGAACCATGCCTGATAGGCCGCGCGCTTCTTCGCCATCTGTTCGGGCGACAGCGGCACGTTCTTCAGCGCGTCGTGGTTGTCCAGCACCGTGTAGAACGGGAACGACGCATGGGCTCGCTGTAGGCTGGGATCGGTCTTGTAGAGCGCGTGGCGCAGGCGATAGTCCTCTAGGCTCGTCGGGACCTCTTTTCGTAGGTGATCGCGGAAGTCGCCTCGCGACACGCCGTAGATGTAGTCACCGAGATGGACGACGAAATCCGGGTCGTCCTCGATCATCTGGTCAAAGGCCACGAAGTAGCCTTGCTCGAAATGTTGACAGGAGGCCGTGGCGAAACGGAGCGAGTCGAGGCGGCCGCCGAGCGGTGGCAATGTTTTGGTCCGGCCGATCGGGCTGGTCGCGTCGCCTGAGACGAACCGGTACCAGTGGTGCCGGCCGGGCTCGAGCCCATCGACGGTGACGCGGACGCTATGGGCCAACTCAGGCCGCGCGATAGCGCCGCCGCGGGCAATGACGCTGCCGAATGCGTCGTCCGTCGCCAACTCCCACATGACGGCATGATCGACGGGGTCGAGCCCACCCGTCGGCGTCAGTGGCTCCGGCGCCAGTCGTGTCCAGATCGTGACCGCATTCGGCCGCGGTACGCTCGACGCGACGCCCAGGGTGAACGGATCCTTGGTAAAGCGCGACTGTGCCCAACCTGATCCTGCAAACCCGAAGCCGGCGCCGGACGCGACCAGTAGCTTGGCAGCAGTACGTCGATACATCGCGACCTCCTTGTATAGGTGGCGTCGTATCGGCGCCGGACGACAGTCGCGTGACACGCTTCGACCACGTCGTTCAGCGGCCAAGACGAGCGCTCCGCATCGGCGCGCGGGCACCGCGACCATCTGCCGTGCACTGCGCCCGTGACCAGAGCCCCACCCACGTCCAAGGTGAGGTGACGAACCGGGAGCCTACGCGGGAGGCCATGCCGATGCAGGGTATCGTTCGTCGAGCCGCCGCCTCTTGGTTGTGCGGCTGGTTGGCCGTCGCCGTGCCGGCAGCAGCCGAAGACCTCCCCGTCGACCTCGAACTGGTGTTGGCGGCTGACGTTTCGCTGTCGATGGACCTCCGCGAACTCTCGTTGCAGCGCGCCGGCTACGTCGCGGCGATCCAATCGCCGGAGGTGGTGGCGGCCATCCAGTCGGGCTACCAGGGGCGGATAGCCGTCACCTTCGTCGAGTGGGCAGGCGTCCACCTGCCGCCGCGGCCGTTGCCGTGGCACGTGATCGGCTCCGCCGACGAGGCGCAAGCGTTCGCGGCCGCGATCCAGGCGCGGCCGCTGCAGCGCGCCCGGCGGACTTCGATCTCCGGTGCGTTGATGACGGCATCGACGCTGTTCGACGAGAACGGCTATGCCGGCTTTCGGCAGGTGATCGACGTCTCGGGCGACGGTCCCAACAACCAGGGTGCGCCGGTTGCGAAAACGCGCGATGCGGTGGTCGCTCGTGGAATCACCATCAACGGTTTGGCGCTGATGCTCGATCCGCTACCCGCGGATTGGTACAACATCCCGGACCTCGACGCCTACTACGACAACTGCGTCGTCGGCGGCTTCGCGGCGTTCAGCCTCGCCATTCAGTCCATGACCGCATTCGAGAGCGCGCTTCGCCGCAAGCTGGTCACCGAAATCGCTGGCCACGCACCGCCCGCGCGGGTGATCAGGGCGGCCACCGGCTACGATTGTCTGATCGGCGAGAAGCGGTGGCAGGCCCGGATGGGCAGCTTCGACTGACCGCTGGGCCTGGCAGCCGGTTTGACGGAGCCGTGGCGAGAGGGTCGGCGGGTTGGCGTGAGAAGCCAAGGGGAACGTGAACATGACCAGTCTGACTCTCTACGGCCGCCCGGGCTGGGGCTCCGTTCTGATCGAGGCTCAACTCGTTTGGTACGGCATCCCCTTCACCATTGCCGAGGTCGGCGATCTGTTCGTCGAGGAGGCGGCACGGCAGCGGTTGGCCGAGGTGAACCCGCTGGCCCAGGTCCCGACCGTGGTGGATGCGGACGGAGAGCTGTTGACCGAGAGTGCCGCCATCACGCTTTGGCTCGCCGAGCGAACGGCCAGCGCTGAACTCGTTCCGGCACCTGACGCGCCCGAACGGGCGCAGTTTCTGAGGTGGCTCGTTTTCCTGGTCGCGAACGTCTACCCGACCTACACCTACGTCGACGACCCGGCGCGCTTCGTGCCCGACGCGGCCGCGCGATCGGGCTTCGCCCAGACGGTCGGCGACTACCGAGCGAGGCTCTACGCCATGCTCGATGGCACGGCAGCGATGCCTTGGTTTCTCGGCGAACGGTTCTCGGCGCTCGATCTCTACGTCGCTGCCATGTCCTACTGGGAGCCCGGTCGCCATTGGTTTGCAGCCGAGGCGCCCAAGCTCCTCGCCATCGCCAGGACGACCGAGACGCTGCCGAAGATCGCTCACGTTTTCGAGCGCAACTTCGGTTCGCCTACCGCGGGGTGATGCGCCCCTAAGCGCAGCAAGCGCGCCGGGGGCGCCGGTAGTTCCCTGCGCGCCGGACTGCCGATCGACGTTGGGCCGCCGCCCGGCCGACACCTCCGGAGTTCGGACGGTGCCTCAGAAGCGACCGCGGAAGGTGACGCCGACGAACGGTGCCGGGTCGAAATCCTCGCGTTCGACGGTCTGACCGAAGCCGTTCTCACGCGTGAGTTCACCGCCGACGTCGGCGCCGACCACCAGGGCGCCGCTCACCAGCGGCATGGGCGAATAGCCGGCCGTGAAGAATACGGGAAACGCGCGTTCGCGGCCGACGCCGCCGTCGGCCAGCCGGAATTGGAAGCTCTCGTAGCGAGCGCCGACGCCAAAGGTCCAGTCGTCGATCGGCTGCCAGTTCGCGACCAGCCCAGGCCCGCGCGTGGCGCCAAGACCTTGGCCGGTTTCGAGCGAGAGCGTGTCGGTGATCTTCCAATCGACCAAGAGGATCGGGAACACCGCGACACTGTCTTCGATCTGGCTGAACACGCCGATGCCCGGGCCGATGCTCAACCGCTCGCCGAACGTGTAGCTGAAGCCAGCCACGGCGCCGCCCGTGGCGCCGGAGCCGAAGTCGGCGCCGCTCTCCGCGGTCATGCGAAGCTGCGGCGCGACGAAGGCGTTGACGCGCTCACCGATGCCGAAGCGGACCGGCACGCCGACGCGAACCTCGTTGACGCTGTCCCAGCCGGTGAAGGAGCCGGCGCCGTCCGACGAGAAATCGTAGCCGTCGTAGCCATAGGCGACGTTCAGGCCGACGCTGGTGCGCCGATCGAACGAGTAGTTCGGGCCGCCCTCGACGAAGAAGCGATCGACGCTGAACGAGCCGCCGCCGTCGATGTCGCTGTCGAACTGGTGGACGTAACCGCCTTGGATCAGGGCGCCCCACGGCCCGCGTTCGACCGAGGCGGGCTGAGCCAGCGCGGTTGCCGGCAGCGTCAACGCAAGCAGCGTAACGAGAGAGCGCAAGGTGTTTTCCATTCCGAATGTTAGCCAGGCTAACATAGGGCGTCCCGTCCTGCCCTTCCAGCTCTTTCCCGCGCCCGCTATAAGCCGCGGCGAACGATCACGAACGCCGCTGCGGAGAGCGCCATGGCCACCGAACGAACCCTCTCGATCATCAAGCCCGACGCGACCGAGCGGAACCTGACCGGGCAGATCAATGCGCGCTTCGAGGCAGCCGGCCTCAGGATCGTCGCTCAAAAGCGCCTGCACCTTTCGGAGGCGCAAGCGGGCGCATTCTACGCGGTGCACAAAGAGCGCCCGTTCTACGGCGATCTGGTTGCCTTCATGACCAGTGGCCCGGTGGTCGCGCAGGTGCTCGAAGGTCCGGACGCCATCGCCAAGAACCGCGAGGTCATGGGTGCCACGGATCCAGCCAAGGCGGCCGACGGCACCATCCGCAAGGACTTTGCCCGCAACATCGAAGCCAATTCCGTACACGGCTCCGACGCACCGGAGACGGCCGCCACGGAGATCGCGTTCTTCTTCGCGGGGATCGAGATCGTCGGCTGATCAGGCCGCCGGCCAGAGGAAACCGGACGGCGCGTTCCGTGCGTCCGGGGGCGGCGTGCGGACGAGCCGCACGCGGTCGCCCTCGATCACCGCGGCGCCCGAGGTGACGAGGCGCAGGGCGAGCGGGTAGGCGCGATGCTCCATGGCGAGGACGCGCGCGGCGAGGCTGGCATCGTCATCGTGCTCCAGCACCGGCACGGCCGCCTGGACCACCACCGGTCCATCGTCCAAGGCGGGCCGGACGACGTGTACGGTGCAGCCGGTGACGCGAAGCCCGGCCGCCAGGACGCGGCGATGGGTGTTCAAGCCTTTGAACGCCGGCAACAACGACGGGTGGACGTTGAGCATCCGGTCGTGCCAGCGCTCGACGAACGACGCCGTCAGCACCCGCATGAACCCCGCGAGGCAGATCCACTCGGCGCCGTCGTCGGCCAGTTGCGCCGTCACCGCGGCCTCGAACGTCTCGCGCTCGGCGAACTCGGTGTGATCGATCAGTCGCGCTGGCACGCCAGCTACGGCGGCGCGCTCCAGAGCGAAGGCGTCCGGCCGGTTGGCGACGACCCGGACGATCCGAAAGGGTGCGTCGGCGCTGGCGGCATCGAGCAGCGCCTGCAGGTTGGAACCGCTGCCCGACGCGAGGACCGCTACACGCGTGGCCACGTCGTGCCGCCGTCCAACCGCACCGTCGCCGGACCGCGCCCGCGTTCGACCTGGCCACAGCGCCAAACGGTCTCGCCCGATGCTGCCAGCCGCGCCACGGCCTCGCCGACCGCATTCTCGGGCACAATCGCCAAGAGGCCGATGCCGCAGTTGAACGTCCGCGCCAAGTCTTGGCGACCGAGCCTGCCGGTGTTGGCCAGCCACGCGAACAGCGGCGGTAGCTCGTAGCTGTCGAGGTCGATGACCGCGATGGTGTCGGGCGGCATCACCCGCGGCAGGTTCTCCAGAAGGCCGCCGCCGGTGACGTGGGCAAGTGCGACCGCTCCGGCGTCGGCGAGCGTCAGGGCGCTGGCGACGTAGAGGCGGGTGGGAGAGAGTAGAACGGCCCCGAGCGTTCCCTCGGCCGCGAAAGGCGCAGGTGCATGGAGATCCGCGCCGGTCGCATCGATGATGCGGCGGACCAGCGAGAAACCGTTGCTGTGCAGCCCGCTGCTGGCGACTGCGATCACGGCGTCGCCGATGGCGACGCGCTCCCGTCGCGGCAGCAGGCGCGAGCGTTCCACAGCGCCCACGCAGAACCCGGCAAGATCGAAGCGCCCGGGTGGATAGACGCCGGGCATTTCCGCGGTTTCCCCGCCGAGAAGTGCGCAGCCGGCGTCGACGCACGCGTCCGCGACGCCCTCGACCACCGCGGCCGCAACCTCCGGTTCCAGTTTGCCGGTGGCGAAATAGTCGAGGAAGAACAATGGCTGTGCGCCCTGCACGGCGACGTCGTTCACCGACATCGCCACCAAGTCGACGCCGAGCCCGCGATGGCTGCCGACTGCCTCCGCCAGCAGCAGTTTGGTGCCGACCCCGTCGGTGGCGGCGACCAGAAGCGGCTCGTGGAGACCTGCCGCGGCGAGGTCGAACAGCCCGCCGAAACCGCCGATTTCGCCAACCACACCCGGGCGTGCGGTCCGCGCCACCGCCGGGCCGATCGCGCGGACGAATGCGTTGCCGACGGCGATGTCGACGCCCGCAGTCCGGTACGCATCTTCGGTCGTCGTGGGGGAGGGGGGCGCTTGTGTCATCCAGGCCTGCTCGATAGAAGGACGCGGCGTCGGCGGGAGGATTGCACCATAGGTGGCATGTTCACGAGCGCAAAGCGGCAGGCCCTGAAGGATCGCTCGGTTCGCGGTTGGCTTGCCGTGTTCGCCATCGCCGCGCTGATCGTCGGCCTCGGCGCCATCGAAGGCGCTTTTGCCCAGGGACGCTACAGCGTCAGCGGCGTCCAGGTCGAAGCGTCGGCGGCAGATGCCGTCCAGGCCCAGGTGATCGCGCTGGAGGAAGGCCAGCGCCGCGGTCTTCGACAGCTCGTCGAGCGGCTGGCGGCGGAGAGCGGCGCAGCACCTCCCAGCACCGGCGGTTTGGCGATCGAGGACTACGTTTCCAGCTTCGAGGTGTTGAGCGAGACCGTCGGCCCGACCAGCTACGCGGCGACGCTCGCCATCGCCTATCGACCCGGCGCGGTTGACGGACTGTTCCGCAGCAGTGGCACTGCCGTGGCCGCTCCGGCGGCCGAGCCCACTGTGTTGGTGCCGGTGTGGGCGAGCGGCAACAGCCTGTTGCTCTGGGAGCGGGAGAACGTCTGGAAGGAGACCGTCGATCGGTCGGTCGCGCCTGACGGCCTGGTGCGCTTCACGGTGCCACTCGGCGACCTCCAGGATCTGTCGCTGCTGAGTGCCGACGCCGCGGCGCGCGGCGATGCCGTGGCCCTGCAATCGCTCGCGGCCCGCTACGGGACACGTGACGTGGTGGTCGCCACCTTGTCGGGTTCCGCGGCACCCGGAGGGGAACTCGTGGTGGACGCGCAACGCTACGGCGCGTCACCGGAGCCGCCTTATCGCGCGGTCGTGCAGCGCAATCCAGGCGAGCCTTTGGAGGCGAGCCTGCAGCGGGCGGTCGCGGCGATGCAGGCGACCTACGACCAACGCCAGCGCGAAGCGTCGACGGTGCCGGTTGGGCCGCGGTCCCAAGTGGTGGTCGTTGCGCCGGTCGGCGACCTCGGTAGTTGGGGACAGCTCTACACGCAAATCAACGCGCTGGCCGAGGTCGAGGCGTCGACGCTGACACGCTTCACACGACGGGAAGCCACGCTGGACCTGCAGGTGGTCGGTGGTGTCGAACGGCTGCAGGCAACTCTGGGACGATCGGGGTGGAGTTTGATCGAGGAGCCGGGGACGGGTTGGCGTCTGCAGCGCGGGAGCACGTCGAACCCGAGCACGACGGCAGGTCCGGGAGCGTTCGCCCCGTCACCGTGACGACGCGGCCGGCGGCCGCCAACGCGGTGACGTTCGCGCGGATGATTCTGGCGATCCCTGCTGGCGGCCTGATCGTCGCTGGCCAAGGGCCGCTGGCCTTCGCCGCGATCGCGCTCGCCAGCGTGTCCGATGCGATCGACGGTTGGCTCGCCCGCCGATATGGCCCGACCGTGTTCGGTAGCTGGCTCGATGCGGCGGCTGACCGGCTGCTCATCGCCGTCGTTCTGGCGGCGCTCTGCTGGACGGCCGCACTGCCGCTTTGGATCGTCGCCGTGCTGGTGGCCCGCGAACTCATGGTCGGCGCCGGCGCGCTGCTCTGGCGGCGGCGCGCTCGGCCGAGGCGCAGCGGCCGGCTGGAGCCTTCGGTGCTCGGCAAAGCGCACACGGCGCTCGCCTTCTGCCTGCTGTTGACGGCCGTTGCCGCTGCTTCCGGCTGGGTGCCGACCGCTTGGGTCGAGCCGTTGGGGATCGTCGTCGTGGCGACGGGGTTGGCGTCGCTCACGGCCTATGGCTGGGCCCTGGCGCGGTGACCGTCGGGCCGGGCGACGCCGATGATCTCTTTCCCCAGACGCTGTTCGCCGAGCCTGAGCAATTGCGGCTGCGCCTGCCCGTCGACGATCGTATGCGGGCGGAGGACTTTCTGGTGGCGCCGTGCAACGCGATGGCCCACGCTCAGGTCGGGGCCTGGCCGGGCGAGGGCGATCCCGTCCTCGTCCTGAGCGGCGCCGTCGGCTCCGGCAAGACCCATCTCGCCCGCATCGCCGCCGCGCGGACCGGCGCGGCTTGGCTCGCGGCGACGGCATCCGACACGGAGGACCCTGCGGGGTGGATCGCGGCGCCCGCGTGGGTGGTCGACGACGCCGAGCGCTTCGGCGACGAGGTGTTCCTCTTCCACTTGGTCAACCTCGCCCGGGCAGAGCGCCGCGGCCTGTTGTTGACGTCGAGCTTTCCGGTGGCGCTTTGGCGGCCGCAGCTCGCCGATCTCCGCTCACGTCTGCTCGCGGCGCCGGCCGTGGCTATCGGCAGCGTCGACGACGCATTGCTCGGCGCTGTTCTCGTCAAGCAGTTCGCCGACCGCCAGCTACGGGTGCCGCCGGAGGTCATCCACTATCTGGTACCTCGAATGGAGCGATCGTTCGCCGCCGCGCGACGTGTGGTGGCGCTGATCGACGCCGCGGCGTTGAAGACGCGACGGCCGATAACGCCCGGCTTGGCGCGAGATGCACTCGACCATCTGCGCGGCCAGGCTGCCTGACCGATCGTTCCTCGTCGCCTGGGCGTTGACCGGGCGGCGTGGCTGGCCCAAAGCCGCCGCTCGGTGCGTCGCCACCACGTCGGTCGCACCGATCGTCACGAAGGAGAACGACCGATGGATTTGGGGATCGCTGGACGGAGGGCGCTGGTTTGCGCGGCGAGCGAAGGGCTCGGCAAGGCCTGTGCCCGGTCGCTGGCCATGAACGGCGTGGACGTCGTCATCACCGGGCGGACCGCCGAGAAGCTGGCGGCGGCGAAGGCCGAGATCGAACGCGACAGCGGTCGGACCGTGGTAACGGTGGCTGGCGACATCACCACACCTGACGGTCGTGCGGACGCACTTGCCGCCTGTCCGGAGCCGGACATCCTGGTCAACAACGCTGGCGGGCCACCGCCCGGCGACTTCCGCGATTGGACCCGTGACGACTGGATCAAGGCGGTCGACGCAAACATGCTGACACCGATCGAGCTGATCAAAGCGACGGTCGACGGCATGATGGCGCGGCAGTTCGGTAGGATCGTCAACATCACGTCGAGCGCGGTGAAGGCGCCGATCGACGTGCTGGGGCTCTCGAATGGTGCCCGCGCCGGGTTGACCGGCTTCGTTGCCGGCATCGCGCGGAAGACCGTGGCTAGCAACGTCACGATCAACGGTCTCTTGCCGGGTCCGTTCGACACTGCCCGACTGCGCGGCACCACCACCGCCGTCGCCAACAACACCGGTCGGCCGTTCGACGAGGTGTTCGAGGAACGGAAGAAGCTCAATCCCGCCCAGCGCTACGGCGCGCCGTTCGAGTTCGGCGAGTACTGCGCGTTCATCTGCTCGGCCCAGGCCGGCTACATCACCGGCCAGAACTTGCTGATCGACGGCGGCAACTACCCCGGCACGCTCTGAGTGATGCGCGTCGTCGGGCTGATGACGGGCACGTCGATGGACGGCCTCGACGTCGCCCTTTGCGAGATCGAGGTCGAGCCGACGATGCGTTGTGAACTGGTGGCATTCGCCACGGTCGCGATGCCGGCGACCTTGCGCGAGCGGCTGGCGACCCTTGATGAGCTCGACGTCGAGGCCCTCGGGCAGCTCGACGCCGAGCTCGGTCGCTGGTTCGCCGATGCCGCGGCGGCGGTCTGCGGCGACCACGGCTTCGTCCCTGAGCTGGTCGGCTCCCATGGCCAGACCGTGTTCCATGCGAGCGGGCGCAGTACCTGGCAAGCCGGTGAAGCCGCCCATCTTGCCGCCCGCCTCGGTTGCCCGATCGTGGCCGACTTCCGCCAGGGCGACATCGCCGTTGGCGGCGCGGGCGCCCCATTGGTGCCATTCGTCGATGCCGCGTTGTTGAGTGATCCGGCCGAGCCGCGCGCCGCGCTCAACATCGGCGGCATCGCCAATCTGACGGTCATGCCGTCGGCCGGCGGCCGGGTGCTCGGCTTCGACACGGGCCCAGGCAACATGATCCTGGACGAGCTGGCGCGCCGCGCCAGCGACGGGGCCATGACGGAGGACCGTGACGGGTCGTCGGCGGCAGCCGGACGGATCGACGAGGCCGCGCTCGATCGCCTGATGGCTCACCCGTTTCTCGCTTTGCCGCCGCCCAAGTCGTGCGGGCGCGAGCAGTTCGGGCCGGCGTTCGTCGACGCGTGGTTGCGCGAGGCGCCGCCGCGCTCGGACCAGGACTGGTGCGATCGGCTCGCCACTGCGACGGCCTGGACGGCGGCCAGCATCGCTGCGGCGCTGCGGCTGCATGCGCCTGGGACGCGGCGCCTGATCGTCTCGGGCGGTGGGGTCCACAACCCGACGCTCATGGCCGAGCTGGCCCGGCGGCTGGGGAACGGGGTGATCGTCGAGAGCAGCGGCGGCCACGGCATGCCGCCGGACGCGAAGGAGGCGATGGCCTTTGCCCTGCTAGCGGCGTGCCGGATGGCGAAGCTGCCGGCGAACCTGCCGACGGTGACCGGTGCCGCTCGTCCCGCTCTGTTGGGCAAGATCGTCGAGGTCTGAGGCGCCTCGTCGGACCATCCGGCCGTCGGCCGCGTTCATGCGACGAGTTGTCTCATAACGCCCGCCGTTGTCGGCTGCGGACGGTCGCATTCGACGTCGCTCTGGGTCGACCTTCCGCCGTCCGCAGAGCGTCTGCGGCTCCGAATCACGGCTAAAAACGCCATGACATCTGCGGCTTTGACGGCGAGTCGACAGCCCCTTCGCGCCGCCGCGCCAGTGCAGTGCAGCACCGCCAATGACGTCCTGCAGCGCAGCAAAAAGGTTTTGCAGTCATCTGACTGCCGCCCCACATTGGCGTCTGGCAGGGGCGGCACGAAGGATGGTAGTGGCGCTCTGCCTCAGGGGGCACCACTCACGTCTGGAGACTGGCATGACCGACGTCGTCATCGTCGCCGCCGCGCGTACGGCCATTGGTTCGTTCAATGGTTCGCTCGGCAACGTTCCCGCCCATGAGCTGGGCAGCACCGTAATCAAGTCCGTTCTGGAGCGTTCAGGCGTCGAGCCGGGCGATGTTTCCGAGATCATGCTGGGGCAGATCCTCAACGCGAACCAGGGGCCCAACCCGGCGCGTCAGGCGTCGCTCGGTGCCGGGATGCCCGTCGAGGTGCCGGCTTACGGCATCAACATGCTTTGCGGGTCGGGTTTGAAGACCGTTGCCATGGCCAACCAGGCGATCAGCGACGGCGACAGCAGCATCGTCGTTGCCGGTGGCATCGAAAGCATGAGCATGGCGCCGCACGCTCAGCATCTTCGCGGTGGCACGAAGATGGGTGACGTCGGCTTCGTCGACACGATGTTGAAGGACGCTCTGATGGACCCGTTCTGCGGGTACCACATGGGCGGCACGGCCGAGAACATCGCCGAGAAGTGGCAGATCACCAAGGACGAGCAGGACGAGTTCGCGACCGGTTCGCAGAACAAGGCCGAAGCGGCGATCACCAGCGGGCGCTTCAAGGACGAGATCGTCCCGCACGTCATGAAGACCCGTAAGGGCGACGTGACGTTCGACACCGACGAGTTCCCGCGGATGGGCGTCACCAAGGATCAGATCGCCAAGATCCGCGCGGCGTTCAAGAAGGACGGCACGGTCAGCGCCGGCAACGCTTCGGGCATCAACGACGGTGCAGCGATGGTGGTGGTCATGACGGCCGACGAGGCCGCCAAGCGTGGCCTGAAGCCGCTCGCCCGCATCGCGTCCTGGGCCCAGGCCGGCGTGCCGCCGGAGATCATGGGCACCGGGCCGATCCCCGCGTCGCGGAAGGCGCTGGAGAAGGCCGGCTGGAACCATCAGGATCTCGACTTGGTCGAGGCCAACGAGGCGTTCGCGGCCCAGGCCATTTCGGTCAATCGCGAGCTCGGCTGGGACACCGACAAGGTGAACGTCAACGGCGGCGCCATCGCCCTTGGCCACCCGGTCGGCGCTTCCGGCACCCGCGTGCTCGTCACGCTGCTGCACGAGATGCAGAAGCGCGATGCCAAGAAGGGCCTCGCCACGCTCTGCATCGGTGGTGGCATGGGCATCGCCATGTGCCTCGAGCGCTGACCCGACCGATTGACGATCGTTCGGAAAGGGGGCGGGCGACCGCCCCCTTTTTCGTCGCGTCTCAAGTTCCTCGTCTCGCGGTCGGAAGCGAGCATCGTCGATGATGCCTGCGCATCTCCTCGTCGCTGGCTGGTGGTTCCCGTCGACGTTGATCCGCCTGCACATCGAGATGGCCGCTCTGGCTGGCGGTGCGCCGGTGGTCATCGGCCAGCGGATGGCCAAGGTCGGCCGAGAGTGGTTCGAACCGGGGTCCCTGTCTGACAGGGAACGGCTGCGGACGGCAGGAGAGAGGTCGACGCCAGCCGCCTTCTGCATCGGGAAACGGCAGGCGCGCTCACCCGCCGCTTCGACGTCGGCAAGGCTGTCGCGGGCGTTGCGTCCCTACCGCCAGCGGATCGCCAAGAACGTTCGCCGCTTGCAGCGCTGAAGGACGGGAGGCGTCCGTGGCCGAACCGCGCCTAGCGCTCTAGGTCCAAGTGGCGGCGGTCATTCGATCGCCGCCGATGCCGCGAAGGTTGCGCTTCATGCGATGGACGGAACGGCTGTTCGATCCCGAGCTTCCAGCTCCGGACGCGCCGCCGCAAACCCTGGGTGCGTTCGCGCGTTGGATGCTCTCGGGTTCTTGGCCGGCGGTGGCCATGTTGGGCGTCGTCTCGCTCGCCGTCGGCCTTTCCGAGGCGGCGGCTGCATGGTTGGTCGGCTGGGTCGTCGACGAGGCCGCGATGGGCGCCGACGTGTTCTTCACCAATCACGGCTGGGCGTTGGTGGGCATCGCCCTCTTCTTTGCCGGCTTACGACCGGCGCTCATGATCCTGTCGAGCTCGCTGGTCAGCCGCAGCCTGGGCCCCGGCTTGTTTCACTTGGGAATCCTGCGCCTGCAGAATCACACCCTGGGGCAGAGCTTGCGGTTCTTCGAGGACGACTTCACCGGGCGGCTCGCGCAAAAGCAGATGCAAACCGCCACGGCGCTCTCCGAGATCGTCGTCGAGTCGATGAACTCGGTCGGCTTCGCTGCGGCTGCCGCATTGGGTGCGGTTGCCGCACTGGCCGTCGTCGATGGTGTGTTGGCGTGGGTCCTCGTCGGCTGGCTGATCGTCTATGTGGGGCTCGTTGCCTGCTTCCTGCCGCGAATCCGCCGGTTGTCTCAGGCGCGCGCCGAGCGTCGGTCACAGGTCTCCGGACAGATCGTCGACAGCCTGTCGCACATGGCGACGGTCAAGCTGTTCGCCCACGCCACACGTGAGCAGGAGGCAGCGCGTCAGTCGCTCGCACGCTTCCGCGAGGCCGCTCTGGCGTTCGGGCGGACGGTCCAGCACTTTCGCGGCTCGCTGGCGTTGCTCGCCGGCGTGTTGCCGGTGCTGTTGGTCGGCACCGCCCTTTGGCTGTGGTCCGAGGGCCTGGGCACCGTCGGTGCGGTCGCGGTGGCTGGTTTCCTCGCCATGCGGCTCGGACAGATGAGCGGCTGGATCTCGTTCACGGCCATGAACCTCTTCGCCAATGTCGGTGTCGTCGAGGATGGCATGCGGACCTTGGCGAGGCCGCACGCGCTGATCGACGCCCCCGAGGCCCTGGATATCGCTGCCGGCCCGCCGCCGATCCGTGGTTGCGTCAGGTTCGACGGTGTCGTCTTCCGCTACGGCAAGGAGCGCGGTGGGGGTCTCGATGGCCTCGATCTGCTCGTCGAGCCAGGCGAGAAGGTGGCGCTGGTCGGGCATTCCGGTGCCGGCAAGTCAACCGCGTTGGCGCTCTTGACCCGACTGCACGACGTCGAAGGCGGGCGGATCTCGGTCGACGACGTCGACGTGCGCGCGTACGCGCAAGATCACCTGCGCAGCCAGATCGCGATGGTCACGCAGGACACTGCCATGTTCAACCGATCGGCGTTGGACAACATCCTCTACGGCCGCCCCGATGCCGGGCGCGAAGCTGCCGTCGCCGCCGCGCGCGAGGCCGCAGCCGACGGGTTCGTCGGTGAGCTCGAAGACTACCGTGGACGACGCGGCTACGACGCGCATTTGGGGGAGCGAGGGGTGAAGCTCTCCGGCGGCCAGCGGCAACGGATCGCGCTCGCCCGCGCGATCTTGAAGGATGCGCCGGTCCTGCTCCTCGACGAGGCTACCGCGGCGCTCGACAGTGAGACCGAAGCGCAGGTGCAGCGCGCCCTCGAACGGCTGATGGCCGGGCGCACCGTGCTCGCCATCGCCCACCGGCTGTCGACGATCGCGCGCATGGACCGGATCGTCGTCATGGAGCACGGTCGGGTGGTCGAGAGCGGGAGCCACGGCCACCTGCTGGCGCTGGGTGGTCGCTATGCGGGGCTTTGGGCCAGGCAGTCGGGCGGGTTCATCGGTCTGGAAGCCGCCGCCGATTGAGCATGGCGGTCGGCGGCGTTCGGTCCGGTCGGCGACGCGACTGGACGATGACATCGCCGCCTGCGACAACTCAACGCGACCTAAGGGGCATCGTATCCACGAGCTTTGCCACCTAAGGTGAGGGCCTGGGGACGCTAGACACGGAGGACACCTATGGGTCGCGTTGCTTTGGTTACCGGCGGTTCGCGCGGGATCGGTGAGGCCATCTCGATTGGTTTGAAGGAGGCCGGCTACACGGTCGTCGCCAACTATGGCGGGAATGACGAGAAGGCGAACGCCTTCAAAGCGGCCACTGGCATCCCCGTTTACAAGTTCGACGTCTCCAGTTTCGAGCAGTGCGAAGCCTCGATCAAACAGATCGAGTCCGACGTCGGTCCGCTCGAGATCGTCGTCAACAACGCCGGCATCACGCGCGACGCGCCGTTCCACCGCATGAAGCCGGAGCAGTGGTCCGCGGTGATGCGCACGAACATCGACAGCCTGTTCAACATCACCCGTCAGGTGATCGATGGCATGCGCGAGCGGAACTTCGGCCGGATCATCTCGATCAGCTCCTTGAACGGCCAGAAGGGCCAGTTCGGTCAGACCAACTATTCGGCGGCCAAGGCGGCGGTGATCGGCTTCACCAAAGCGCTGGCGCAGGAGACGGCGGCCAAGGGCATCACGGTCAATGCGGTGGCGCCCGGCTACATCGCCACCGAGATGGTGATGGCGGTGCCGAAGGAAGTGCTCGACAGCAAGGTCATCCCGCAGATCCCGGTGGGCCGCCTCGGTGAGACCTCGGAGATCGCGCGCTGCGTGAACTTCCTCGCGAGCGACGACGCCGGCTTCATCACCGGTTCGACGCTCAGCGCCAACGGCGGTCAGTACCTCGCCTGACCCATCCGTGTCTCAGCTGACGGCCCGGAGCGCAGTGCGACGCGCTTGCGCCCGGGCCGATCGGCCGAGAGCCAACACGTTGGTGCCCGGCATCGGCCGGGCCCAACCAAGACGGGCAGTGAGTGCTTCGCTGCTGCCTCGCACCTGCGTGGCGTGGACCGCCTCTTCCAGGCGCCGCGCCAACAGCGGCAACGTTTCGTCCTCGATCTGATCGATCCACACGCCATGGGCCGCGCCGCCGAGCCGGCCGATCAGGTCTTCGGCTCGCAGATTCTCGGCTAGGCTATGGACGACGGCTGCCAACGCGGCGTCACCGGTGACGAATCCGTGCCGCAGGTTGAGTTCGTCCAGACCGTCGAGTTCAACGGCCAGAAGTGCACCGCTGCGGGGGCGGTCCTCGACCAGCCGTGAGCCAAGATAGGCGTGGAAAGCGCTGTGACCCAGCGCGCCCGAGACGGGGTCGCGGCCGCTCGCGAAGTCCTCGTGGCGACGCAACCGCGCGCGGAGGCCAGCTTCCAAGGTGGCGCGGCTCAGCCGTTGGTGGACCAGGTCTTGCGGCGAGCCGGCCTCGATGACCTCGTCGGCTCCGAGCGCGATGGCCGTGCTGGCGTCGAAGGTGGCGTCGCGGGGCCTCATCACGACCAGGGATGGCGCGACGTTCGGTCGACAGGCAGCGAGCCCGGCGATGCATTGCTGGAGCTCGGGTTCCTGGGCAACGCCGCTGACCACGATGGTCGCGTAGGTTGCGGCAGCCAGGTGCCGGCACGCCTGCTCTGCGGTCTCCGCGTAGGCGGCGATGCTCCAGCCGCTCAGGGCGTTGACGGCGCGCAGCTGATCACCGCCGGCGCTGCCGACGAACAAGATCGCCGGGCGCTGCGGTGAGGGTTCGGTTCCCGGCCCGCATGGCGTTGCGAACTCCAGGGCGACGTGACGACGGCGGTCCAGTTCCCGTCGTAGGACGGCGAGGTCGGCGAGCCGCCGCAGACGCGCCTCCAGCAATGTCGGAGCGTCGTCGACGACCAGCACGTCGTCGGCGCCGAACCCCGCGGCCCTGGTCGCCGTTCCCGCGTCGGGCCGACGGGTGACCAGTGCCGACGCACCGTGGGTGCCGTGCTTCGGTGCCGGAAGATCACCCCAGGCCGAGCCTTGGTCCGGCCAGAGTGCGACGACCGGCCGGCCCAGCGTCTTCTCGTCGAGGTTGAGCCACGCGCCGAGTTCTGCGGGCGGGAGGACGCCAGCAGGACCGGAATGCCAAACGAAGCGCGCTCGACGGGCGAACATGGGCGGTTCCAGCTTGATCCAGACCTCCCGAGCGAGGCCATGAGTCAACCAAGCAGCAAAAATCTCAACAACGCGTCAACTTACCGGTTCGTCGTCCGTTAGAGCAATCGTGAACCTTCGGTTGAGCTTGCCTTTGCTCTCGATCTTCACGACCGCCAGCGAGCCGATCTCGCCGGTCCGTGCGACGTGGGTGCCACCGCAGGCTTGGAGATCCACGCCTTCGATCGCCACCAGGCGCACTCGGCCCCCGGTTCGTGGCGGTTTCACGGACATCGTGCGAACCAGGTCGGGTTGCTCGTCGAGCGCGGCTGCGTCGACCCAGCGGTGACTGATCGGCAAGTCTTCGGCCACCCAGCGACAGAGAGTCGCGGAGACCTCGTCCCTGCCGGGAACCTCGCCGGTGATGGCGAAATCGAGGCGGCTGCGGTCGGCGCCGATCTGCCCGCCGGTCACTGCCGCATCGACGGCCTTGCACAGCAGGTGCAGGGCGCTGTGCATGCGCATCAGCCGGTGTCGCCTGGGCCAGTCCAGGAGCGCTTCGGCCCGGTCGCCGACCGCGGGAGGCAGCGTGCCCTCGGCGAGACGATGGACCAGCCGTTCATCCTCCCAGAGCGTATCGACCACGTCGAGCGGCTCACGCTCGTGGATCAGCAACTGGCCGGTGTCGCCCGGTTGGCCGCCAGCCTTGGGATAGAATACGGTCTGGTCCAGGACGACCCCGTGCTCGACGACATCCACCACCACCACGTCGCAGCGGCGAGCGTAGGCGTCGTCGCGGAACAGTTCGGCGGTCGTCTGGCTCACCGGTGCTCTCCCTGAGGATCGGACCGCCGTACGGTGCAACGCGACCCAGGGTCAAGCGCCGCCCTTGTCGGGCGACGGGTTTCCGCCAAAATCCTGGCACATGCTCGACTCTCGATCCCCTGCGCTGCGCCGGCCGGTCCTGGAACTCACATCAGCCGGGCTCTACTGCCCCGCTGGCGGGTTCCACGTCGATCCGTGGGGCCAGGTCGACCGCGCTGTCGTCACCCACGGCCACAGTGACCACGCCCGGCCGGGCCACGCCGCCTATGAAGGTTCGGCGCTGGGCGAGGGGATCGTCCGGCGGCGGCTGGGCACGGACATCGCGTATCAAGGCCATCCCTACGGCGAAGCCTTCCGCATCGGCGACGCCCTCGTATCGTTCCATCCGGCAGGCCACGTGCTCGGCTCTGCGCAGGTGCGGATCGAGGTGGATGGCGAGGTGTGGGTCGTCTCCGGCGACTACAAGCGCGAGCCCGACCCGAGTTGTACGCCCTTCGAGCTGGTCCCGTGCGATGGTTTCGTCACCGAAGCCACGTTCGCTCTCCCGATCTATCGTTGGGATGCGGGCGCTCGGGTGATCGACGAGGTCTTGGCGTGGTGGGACGAAAACGTTCGCCAAGGACGGACGTCGATCGTGTTCTGCTATGCGCTCGGCAAGGCCCAACGTCTGCTGGCAGAAATCGGTGCGCGGCTCGATCGACCCGTCTTCCTGCACGGTGCGTTGCTGTCGATGGTCGACGCCTATCGCGACGCCGGGGTCGAACTGGCGTCGACGATGGCCGTGAGCGATCAGCCTAAGGCAGATCGGTTTCGTGGCGAGTTCGTCTTGGCGCCGCCGTCGGCGATGGCCTCCACCTGGATGCGGCGGTTCACCAACCCGTCGACGGCGTTCGTCTCGGGTTGGATGCGGGTGCGCGGCCAACGTCGCCGACGCGGCTATGACCGCGGCTTCGTGCTCTCCGACCACGTCGATTGGCCCGACGTCGTGCGTACGGTCGAGGAGACCGGCGCACGTCAGGTACTGGCCACCCACGGCTACGCCGACAGTCTCGCTCGCTTCCTTCGAGAGGAGCGTGGGCTCGATGCGCGGCCGATCGAGACCTTGTACGAAGGTGAGCGCGACGACGGATGAGACGCTTCGCCGAGCTGTACGCAACCCTCGATTCGACGACCAAGACCGGTGCCAAGGTCGACGCCATGGTCGCTTACTTCCAGGCGGTGCCATCTGCCGACGCCGCCTGGGCACTGTTCTTCCTCACCGGTCAGCGGCTGAAAAGGTTGATCTCGTCGCGGACATTGCGCCTTTGGGCGCTGGAGGCGACCGGGCTTCCCGACTGGCTGGTCGACGAGAGCTACGCTGCCGTAGGCGACACCGCGGAGACCGTCGCACTACTGTTGGATGCGCTGGGCACGGCCACGCCCGCCGCTGACAGTCTCTCCGTCTGGATGGACGAGCGCATCCTGCCGTTGCGCGGCGCCAGTGACGACGAGCAGCGGCGCCAGGTCGTGGCGTGGTGGCGGGCGCTCGACCGGGAACAACGGTTTCTGCTGAACAAGCTGCTGACCGGCGGCTTCAGGGTCGGTGTCGCCAAGGGTCTGGTCGTGCGCGCGGTCGCCAAGTTGGCCGCATTGGAGCCGGCCGTCGTAAGCCACCGGTTGATGGGGCAGCCGGCGCCGACGCCTGCGTTCTTCGCTGGACTGATCGCCGGCGATGACGGCGGCGCCGACGACAGCCGGCCTTACCCGTTTTTCCTGGCCTCGCCGCTGGAGCAACCGCCGACGAGCCTCGGACGGCTCGACGATTGGCTGGCCGAGTGGAAGTGGGACGGCATCCGCGGCCAACTGGTGAAGCGCCGGGGCGCCGCCTACCTCTGGTCGCGCGGCGAGGATTTGGTGACCGAGCGGTTTCCGGAAATCGTGGCCGCGGCGGGGCGGCTGGCAGACGGTACCGTGCTCGACGGCGAAATCCTGGCCTGGCGTGACGATGTGCTGCCGTTTGCGCTCCTGCAGAAGCGGATCGGTCGACTGCGCCTCGATGCCCGGACCTTGCGCGAGGCACCGGCGAGGTTCCTGGCCTACGATCTGTTGGAAGCAGACGGTGTCGACCTCCGCGCCGCGGCGCAGCACCAGCGGCGCTCGCGGTTGGAGGCGGTACTGGCGGGCGCGCCAGCGGGCCTCGGCGTTTCACCGTTGGTCGTGGCGGCTGACTGGGAGGACTTGGCTCGACGCCGCGACGATGCGCGCGGCCGCGGGGTGGAAGGGCTGATGCTGAAGCGGCGTGACGCGCCCTACCAGGTGGGGCGGCGGCGCGGCGACTGGTGGAAGTGGAAAGTCGATCCCCTGAGCGTGGATGCGGTGCTGGTGTACGCACAGGCGGGCAGCGGTCGGCGCGCCAATCTCTTCACCGACTACACGTTCGCCGTCTGGGAAGCCGAACGCCTGGTGCCGTTCGCCAAGGCCTATTCGGGACTGGACGACAGCGAAATCCGCGAGCTGGACCGCTGGATCCGCCGACACACCGTCGAGCGGTTCGGCCCGGTCCGTTCGGTGCCGGCAGCGCAGGTGTTCGAGGTCGCGTTCGAGGGCATCCAGCGTTCGCCGCGGCACAAGTCAGGGATCGCCGTGCGCTTCCCGCGGATCGCCCGGTGGCGGCGCGACAAGCGGCCCGCGGACGCGGACACGCTGGCATCGCTCCGCGACTTGCTGCACACGAACGCAGAAGCGACCCGCGACACGGGCGAGATGGAGTGACGGTTTGCGCCTGTTCGCTTGCGGCTCCTGCGGCCAGACCCTGTACTACGAGAACACCCGTTGCGAGCGCTGTGGCCACGAACTGGGCTTCGCGACCGCGGACCTCGCGCTCAGTGCGCTGCGCCCGGACGGTTCGGTTTGGTGGCGTTTGGACGCGCCTGAGGGACGCTACCGGCGGTGCGCCAACACCTGGGCCATCGGCTGCAACTGGCTGGTCGACGTCGACGCTTGGCCTGGCAGCGATTTCTGCGACTCCTGCGCGCTCACCCAGATGAAGCCGGACCAGAGTGTCGCCGGCAACGGCGAGCGCTGGGAGCAGCTGGAACGGGCCAAGCGCCGGCTGCTTTACGGTGTCCGACGGCTGGGGCTGGACCTGACGCCCCGGAGCGTCGACCCCGGAGCCGGCCTCGCGTTCGAGTTTCTCGCCGACGTTCCGGGCCAACAGCCGATCCGCACCGGCCATGCGAACGGCGTCATCACGGTCAACATCGCCGAGGCCGATGCCGTCGAGAGCACCCGCCAGCGGGAGCTGATGGATGAACTCTATCGCACCCCGCTTGGCCACTTTCGCCACGAGATCGGCCATTACTACTGGGATCGGTTGGTGCTGCCGACGCCGTCGTTGGAGCGTTTTCGGGCGCTGTTCGGCGACGAGCGGGCCGACTACGGCGCGGCAATGGAGCGGCACTATCTCCAGGGGCCGCCGGGCGATTGGTCCGAGCGTGTGGTCAGCGCCTATGCGTCGATGCACCCGTGGGAGGATTGGGCCGAAACGTTCGCGCACTACCTCCACATCGTCGACACCCTGGAGACTGCGGCCTCGTTCGGACTGTCGGTGGATCCGGCGCTGGGGACGGCGCCGGCTGTGGACAAGGCCGAGTTGGTCGACGCCTGCCGAGCGCCCTCTGCGGCAGCGCTCGTCGATGCTTGGCTGCCGCTGACTTTTGCCATGAACAGCTTGAACCGCGCGATGGGGCTTCCCGACCTCTACCCCTTCGTGTTGAGCCCACCGGTGGTGGCGAAGCTGGAGCTTGTCCACCAAGTCATCGCCGAAGCGCGCGGCGGGTAGAGGACGAAACGCAGAGGCTGAGCCGTCGCATCACGCCGACCACGGCGCCCGGTCCCTAGGGCCGGTTAGGGTGACGTCCCCAGATCACAAAACGCTCGCCGAGAGGTGACTGCCCAGCGCTGGCGGTGACCCGCATGGTTCGCGCGCCTTACGTGGAGGTCTTGATGGCGCGTTTCCTGGACGGCAACGACGTCGCGGCGTTCGGCCGTGATGGCCGGCTTGCGGTGGGTGATGACCGGCGTGCAGGTCTGCGGACGGCACTCGTACGGTGGGGTCAGTTTGGCCCCGGGCAGACCGCTGGAAGGTTCTGGCCAACGGCTTGCGTGGCGCTGGAGGTCACTCAGCGTTGCAACCTCGATTGCTCGCTCTGCTATCTCTCCGAGCACGCCGAAGCTGCCCACGACGTGCCGATGGCGGTTCTCGTCGAACGGATCGCCATGCTCGAGAACCACTACGGCGCGGGCACGTCGATCCAGCTCACCGGCGGTGACCCGACCTTGCGTTGCACGGACGACCTGGTCGCGCTCTGCCGCGAGATCCGCGCCCGCGGCATGCGGTCGTGCCTGATGACCAATGGCATCAAGGCCACGCGCCCACTGCTTTCGAGCTTGCGCGCCGCCGGCCTCGACGACGTCGCGTTCCATGTCGACCTCACCCAAAAGCGGCCCGGCCATGCCAGCGAAACCGAGCTCAACGAGGTTCGCATGGCCTACCTGGACCGGGCGCGGGGTCTGGGACTGCGGGTCCTGTTCAATACCACCGTGTTCGACGGCAACATCGACGAGGTGACGGACCTCGCCCGCTTCTTTCGTGTGCATGCCGATGTGATCGCGTTGGCGTCGTTTCAACTTCAGGCAGACGCCGGGCGCGGCGTCCTCGGGTCGCGGCCGGCAGCGGTGACGCCAGAGCGCGTGGTCGAGGCGCTGCGTGTGGGCTTCGCGACGCCTCTCGACTTCGACGTAGCAAGGGTCGGTCACGCCAGCTGCAACCGCTACGCCACGGTTCTGGTCGCGGGTGCCGAGGCGGTTTCTCCCCTACGCGATCGCGGCCTTTTTTTCGATCTGCTCGAGGGTCTCGACGGCTCGGCCCGCTGGCGCGGTGCGTATCTCCGCACGCCGGCCACCCTGGCGCGGCTGGTCGGGCGTCGCCCCGGACTCGTGCTCCGACTCCTCCGCCACGTCGCCAGTCTTGGCTGGGCGCTGCGGCGCGGGCTGGTCACCGATTGTGGCCGTGTGCATCGCCTGTCGCTCCTCGTCCACGACTTCATGGACGCCTCGGCGCTCCAGCGGGACCGCTGCGAGTGCTGTGTGTTCAAGGTCGCGACCCGCGATGGGCCGCTCTCGATGTGTGTCCACAACGCCCAGCGCGACCGCCACGTCTTCGCGCCGACGCCGGTGGCCACGGAAGCTGGTCAACGCTGGTGGGACGCCGGTTCGGGGACGATGCGGGCAGAACCAGGGACGGTCGCCATAGCAGCGTTGCCGGCGAAGCGCCGCAAGGGCCGCGCGCGGAAAGTGGCGCCGAGCAACGTCGGACGACGCCGTTGATCAGCCGGCTCGCAGTGGGATTGGTGTTGGCGTTCGGCGGATGCGCCAGAGTCGAGCGGGCGGCGCTGCCCGAGGCGACCCTGCTCGATCCGGTTTGGTCGGTGTCGGCGCCGCTACCTGGCGTCGACGTCGATCATGCGCCTTGGGATGCGTTTCTCTCCCGGTATCTAACGGCCGCCTCGGATGGCGTGAGCCGGCTGGCCTACGCCGAGGTCGCGATCGAGGATCGTGCTGCGTTGGGCGCCTATCTCGATCGGCTTGCGCACGTCGATCCGCGCGAACTCACCCGCGATCAGCAGCTCGCCTATTGGATCAACCTCTACAACGCGCAGACCGTGGCGATCGTCCTCGACGCCTACCCCGTGGGCTCCATCCGCGCGATCACCGATGGGCTACTCTCCTTCGGCCCGTGGGACCGCCAAGTGGTCACGGTGAACGGCACGCCGCTCAGTCTGAACGACATCGAGCACCGGATCATCCGGCCGGTCTTCGCCGAGCCGCGGATTCACTACGCGTTGAACTGCGCCGCGGTCGGTTGTCCCGATCTCCGGGGGGAGGCTTGGCGCGCCATCGGCCTCGACGACGCCCTGGCGGCGGCCGAGCACGCCTACGTCAACGACCTTCGTGGTGTCGCTCTTGATCTCGGCGGCCGACTGACGCTTTCGAAGATCTACGTCTGGTTTCGCGAGGATTTCGGGGCAGACGAGGCCGCGGTCATCGCCCATGTGGCCGCCGCCGCCGAGCCCCGACTTCGCCGTCGCCTCGAAGGCCGGACACGCGTCGACGCGTACGCCTACGACTGGTCACTCAACGATCAGGCGACGGCGCCGTGACGCCTTTGTCAGTAGACGTCCTGGCCGCCGTTGACCGGGATTTCGGCGCCGGTGATGTAAGAGCTTTGCGGGCTGCAAAGGTAGTGAATCACCGCGGCCACCTCTTCCGGCGAGCCGAGTCGCTTCAAGGGGATGCGCTCGACCAGCTTTTCGGTGCCGGGGGAGAGGATCGCCGTGTTGATCTCGCCCGGGCACACCGCGTTCACCCGGATCCCCATGAACGCGAGGTCGGCGGCCAGTTCGCGGGTGAGGGCGAAGAGCGCCGCCTTGGAGGTGCTGTAGGCTGAACCGGCAAAGGGATGGACGCGATTGCCGGCGATCGACGTGATGTTGATGATCGCACCTTCGCCGCGCTCCAGGCTCTTGGCCAGTGCCCGCGAGAAATAGACGGCGGCGAAGAAGTTGATGGCGAAGACGTCGTCCCAAACGCCAAGATCACCATCCAGGCAGCCGAGTCGTGCGCCGTCGTCGCCCTTGGGCGAGTAGCCGGCATTGTTGACCAGCGCGTGCAGCGGCTCGCCGTCGAGGATGCGATTGAGTTCCGCAGCGGCGAAACCGAGATTCTCGCGCTTGCGGAGGTCGGCGGTGATGTGCTGGTGCACCTCGTTGCGCGGGCAGCCCTCGGGCACCTCGTCACGCGAACAGGTGATGGCCCGCCAACCGTGGGACACGAAGTACTTGGCGGTAGCGTGGCCGATGCCGCGGCTGGCGCCGGTGATGAAGACCGTCTGCATCGTCCTCTCCGCCCGTGCGGCCCGTCGTGATGCGAACCCGTCGACATGAGTCTACCTGCTCGACGCGAGCGCGCAACGTGGCAACCCGTCGGAGAGCGGGTGGTTGGCCACGTGGTTCGCTTCGGCTTCGGACGGGGAGCCGACGTCAGCGCAAATCGCCGTGACGGCTGCTACGCGGAGGAAGCTGCCTCTGGTGCCGGCTTACTGGACGTCGGCTCTGACCGTCGGAGCCGACGCCACTGTTCGGATCGACTTCTTCGGTCAACCAAGCTCGGATCACCCGATGCCCGGGCAACACCATCGCCAACGTCGACGGGTTTCACCGATGCCATGCCGGCCTCCTCGACGTCGAACCCGGCAAGGTCAACATCTTGGCGCATATGACGGGATCGAGGCTCTTGGGCAATACGGCAAAGCCGTTTTGCAACCGCCACCATGCCGCCCCCCGGGTACGCACTGCTCGAGGCGTCACGACTTCGCGCGCAGTCGGTTCACCAACAAATCGTCCCGCAGAATTTCGTCTTTGAGTGCGGTGAGTTCCCCGACATCCCAATTGGCGCTCAGATACCGGCCCTTGGCCCAGTCCGCCTTGCCGGAGCAGAGCCAAACGGAGAAACTGGCCGCCAGATCCGGGTCGTCGATGAGGTACTCATGCAGGTCTTCGGGCATGTTCCGCCCAAGTTCGGTCGCAACGCCTCCGGGATGTACGGCAAAGCACTTGATGTCGTCGTCGTCGTGATCGACTTGGACGAACTCGCAGAGACGGTTGATGGCGTGTTTCGAGGTTTGGTAGTCGGAAGCCCCCGGCATCAGGAGCTGCGCGCCGATCGACGAAAGCAGGATGAGATGGCCGCCGCTTCTTCCTTCGGCCGCTCGGGTCTTCGCGCTTTGGATGAGATGGGGCAGCGTGAAGCGGATCACGTGATAGGTGCCCTGTACGTTCACTTCCCAGTTTCGCCACCAGCCCGCCGGGTCGGCCTCGCCGATTTTGACCCACGGGCCTAGGCAACCGGCATTCGCATCGGCCACATCGATGCCGCCGAACCTCGCCACGCAGTCAGCGGCCGCGGCCTCGACCTGCATCGCGCTGGTGACGTCGCATACCGAATAGGCGCACTGCGTTTCGTGGTTGGCCTGCCTGACCAGGGCTCGCGTCTCCTCGAGTGCGTCCTCTGATCTTGCTATCAGATGGATCGCCCGGGCGCCGGCCTCGGCAAAGGCAACGGCGGTGGCCTCGCCGATCCCCCGGGACGCCCCGGCGATGAAGATGACCTTGTCCGACGCGCTTTGCTTAAGCGCCGACTGCGGGTCGATCGCTCCATATCTGCCGTGATGCGCCGTGAGGTCGAGGAACTGGGTTTGAATTGACGACATAGGACGCCCTCCTTGGCTGTCGAAGATACCGATAGCCGGGAACGCCACTCCGTGCCTGCCAGTTCCTCCGCAAGATCTGCCAGTTCCTACGAATCAGAGAACGATTTGCTATGCGGGCATGAAAACTCTGATAGAGATTGCACCCAGGGAGAAACACATGGACCTCTTGAACCTCATTGACCTGTCCATCCGCTACAGCAATGAAAACGCAAAAAAAGTTCAGGATTTACCTGGCCTGTCCATTTACCGCAGGGACGCCATCAGCGATATCGAGGCCGTGGTTTACGAACCCGTCATGTGCCTGATCCTCCAAGGCAGCAAAGTGACGTCCATCGGCGACCAACACGTGGAACTCCAGCCGGGTGATGCCCTGCTTGTCAGCCACGACCTGCCCGTGGTTTCCCGGATCACCGAGGCTAGTGTCCAGGAACCGTATCTCGCGGTGATCCTGTCGCTCGATCTGGGACTGCTTCGAGGCCTCTGTGAACAAGTAGCCGATGCTCCCACGTCCGACGCCGACGCCCGGCCCCTTTCCTCCGGGCCGGCCGATCCGGCCTGGCTTGCGCCGCTGGTCAGGTACTTCGAGTTGATGGACAGCCCTTTGGACGCAAAGGTTCTCGGGTCCTCTACCTTGCGCGAGATTCACTACCGCCTTCTGCTCTCGCGGATTGGAAGGATGCTGCGACATCGGCTTGTCGCAGACAGCCACGCCAGCCGGATCGCAAGGGCCATCGAAAAGGTGCGCGCCGCGTTCCGGTCTCCGCTAAACGTCCCGGACCTGGCGAAATCCGTGGGCATGAGTGCGTCGTCGTTTCACGAGCACTTCAAGTCGGTCACGGGTACCACACCGCTGCAGTATCAGAAGGACCTTCGCTTGATCGAGGCGCGCGCATTGCTGGTGGACAGAGACCATACGGTTTCCAAGGCCGCTTACGCCGTGGGCTACGATAGCCCAACGCATTTCAGCCGCGATTACAGCAGGAAGTTCGGTTTGCCCCCTAGTAGGGATTCAAGTGACGCCATTTCCACTTCCCAAGACGCAATCGCCGTGAGGCCCTAGTGCAGCGGTCCCCCGGTCTACGGTTGCCTGAGACATCGCAGTTCCGTTGTCGAAGAAGGGGAGCTGGGAGATCGCGATGACGGACGATACGGAGGACGGGACCGGCGCGTCGCAGCGCGGCCATCACGCTGGCGGAGACGCGCCGGTTCCGGAGCCGCGGCGACGGATGTCGGCGAAGCGCAAGCAGGGCGCCGTGCTGCGGCTGTTGAAGGGCGAGCCGATCGAAGTGGTATCGCGCGAACT
Source organism: Pseudomonadota bacterium (assembly GCA_039818825.1). GTDB lineage: Bacteria > Pseudomonadota > Alphaproteobacteria > Geminicoccales > Geminicoccaceae > JBCBTD01. The sequence continues at coordinate 58,488 of JBCBTD010000003.1, read as the reverse complement.
CGGCGTGACGGCGGCGGAGCTGAGCGTCTGGCGCGATGCCTTCTTCGCCGCCGGCGAGGCGTCGCTGAAGACGCGGCTTGCCGACGACCGTGACGCCGAGATCGGCAGACTGAAGGGCAAGGTCGGCGACCTGACGATGGCCAACGAACTGCTCGAGGCGAAGATCGCGAAGCTGGAGGGCGGCCGCCCTTTGGCCCGGTGGAGGTCGAGGCGATGAGCGTCGCCGTCTCGCCCTCCACCGGCCGTCCGTATGGCCTGGCGCAGGTCTGCCGCGTCTGGAGCGTCGTCCGTGCCACCGTCTACCGCCGGCGCCGGCCAGCGGTGGAAAGGCGAGATCGCGGCCAGGGCCGATCGGGCCGATGCCCGACGCCGAGCTCGTCGCGGCCATCCGCGCGCTCCTCGCCGAGAGCGCCTTCCACGGCGAAGGTTATCGCAAGATCTGGGCGCGCCTGCGCTTCGCCGGCATCCGCACCTCGAAGCGCCGCGTCCTGCGCCTGACCCGCGAGCACGGGCTGCAAGCGCCGCATCGCGTCGGCCGGCCGCGCGGGCCGCGCGGCCACGACGGCACCATCCGCACCGAGCGGGTCGACGAGATGTGGGGCACCGATCTCACCTCGACGCCGACCGGCGAGGGCCAAGCCGCGGTCTTCGTCCTCGTCGATCACTGCTCCGGCGAGTGTCTGGGCGTCCATGCCGCCCGGCGCGCCACACGCTTCGAGGCGCTGGAGCCGCTGCGCCAGGCCGTGCGCCACAGCTTCGGGGGCTTCGGCGATGACATCGCCGCCGGCACCAGGCTGCGCCACGACCACGGCTCGCAGTTCGTCGCCGACGACTTCCAGGCCGAGCTCGCCTTCCTCGGCCTCGAGAGCTCACCCGCCTTCGTGCGCGAGCCTGAGGGCAACGGCTGCGTCGAGCGCTTCATCAGAGTCCTCAAGGAGAATCTCCTCTGGCTCCGGCGCTTCGACACCGTCGAGGAGCTGCGCCACGCCCTCCACGCCTTCAAGAACGCCTACAACGAAGGCTGGATCCTGCAGCGCCACGACTATCGCACGCCAGCCCAGGTGCGCGCCGAACAGACCGCCCTCGCGACGGCGGCATGATGCAAGTGCGCTGTCTCAAATCCGTGGATCGCTACAGCGGCGCGTTCGCATGGGTCACATCCGAACGGGCCACCAAGCTGCATGCTCCCAGGAAATCTCGTGCAGTGGCGCAAATGGACCTGAACGATCCGTTTGCGTCAGTGCACTAGCAGCCAACGTCCAGCTCATACGTTGAAATCGGTAGTCTGGGCTCAGCACGAACGCTCGCTGCGCGGGTCGCCCAGGTCCGCAAAGGGCTAAACGGCCCTTGGCTCCGTGCCGCGCGCCGCGCGCCCCAAGCCGAACTCGGTCTAGAAGCCTGGACCGGGTGCCTTGCCGGGCCTCAATGCTCCGTACGTCTCCGCCCACACGGTCGCTCGCTTCAGCTCTCGGCCGCCTCGCCGACGCCTTGCGCGAGCGACGCCTCCAGGAACGTGTCGAGGTCGCCGTCGAGCACGGCTTGCGGGTTTCCCGTCTCCACGCCGGTGCGGAGGTCCTTCACCATCTTGTAGGGGTGCAGCACGTAGGAGCGGATTTGGTGGCCCCAACCGATGTCGGTCTTGGTGGCTTCTTCCGCGGCGGCCGATTCGCGCCGTTTTTGCAGCTCCAGCTCGTAGAGCTTGGCCCGCAACATGTCCATGGCTTGGGCCCGGTTGCGGTGCTGCGAACGGTCGTTCTGGCACTGCGCGACCACGCCGGTGGGGTTGTGGGTGATCCGCACGGCGCTGTCGGTGCGGTTGACGTGCTGGCCGCCTGCGCCCGACGCCCGATAGGTGTCGATCCGCAGGTCCTTCTCTTCGATCTCGACTTGGATGCTGTCGTCGATGACCGGTGAGACGTAGACGCTGGCGAAGCTCGTCTGCCGTCTGGCCTGGCTGTCGAAAGGCGAGATGCGCACGAGGCGATGGACACCGTTCTCGGTCTTCAACCAGCCATAGGCGTTCGGCCCGGAGAGCTTCAGCGTGACCGACTTGAGACCGGCTTCTTCACCGGCCGTCTCCTCGATCCACTCGGGCTTGTAGCCCTTGGCTTCGGCCCAGCGCGTGTACATGCGCAAGAGCATCTCCGCCCAATCCTGGCTCTCGGTGCCGCCGGCGCCGGCGTTGATCTCAAGGAAGCAATCGAGCTTGTCGGCTTCGCCCGAGAGCAGGCTTTCCAGTTGCAGGCGGCGGACCGTTTCGGCGAGCCGATCGAGGTCGGCCGTGGCTTCGGCCAAGGTGCCGGCATCGCCCTCGGCTTCCGCCAGCTCGGCCAGCTCGACCGTGTCCTCCAGGGTGCGTTCCAGATCGCGCTGGCGCTCGATGGCGCTGCTCAGGCCTTGGCGCTCGCGCATGAGTGTCTGGGCACGGTTCGCGTCGGTCCAGAGGTCCGGGTCTTCGGTGAGCGCGTTCAGCTCGTCCAGACGGCGAAGGGCTTCGTCCCAGTCAAAGACGCCTCCGTAGCAGGTCCGCCGCTTGGCGAACGTCACCCACCTTGGTGTCGAACTCGGCACCCATCGTCAAGACCTCCAGAAAGGGCGGGCCACGACCCCTGCCGCGGCCCGTTACTCGATGCCGTCGGGTGCGGTCAGTAGAGCCCGCCCGACGAAACGCCGACACTAGCGCCCGGACGCACCGTCGGCGACTGCAAGCTGCTCGACGGCGGACGATAGTTGCCGGCGAACTCGTAGCCGGAGCCCGGCTCGGTACCGGCGACGAACGCCTCCATGATCCGGGAACTGCCGCTGCGGACGATCACCAGGCGGAGGCCGGGTGGGACGGCGAACGGACGGATCGGCGCGTCCTCCAGCGCCTGGCCCATGACGTCGACCCAGATCGGCAAGGCGACGCTGGAGCCGGTGGCCCGGCGGCCGAGGCTGCGCGGCTGGTCGTAGCCGACGAAAACGCCGACCACGAGGTCGGGGCTGAAGCCGATGAACCAAGTGTCGCGTGAGTCGTTGGTGGTTCCGGTCTTGCCGGCCAGCGGCCGGCCGAGTGCTTTGGCGCGCTGACCGGTCCCGCGTTCGATCACGCCCTGGAGCATCGAGGTGATCTGGTAGGTGCGCCGCGGGTCGGCGATGGTCTCACGCTCGTCGGCCAGGACCGGCGGCAGGCCGCCGTCGTAGCCGGGCAGCGCACAGTGGTCGCAACGGCGCCCGTCGCTTGTCTGGACCGTGCGGCCGTAGCGGTCCTGCAGGCGGTCGATCACGTGCGGCGTCACCTTGCGGCCGCCGCTGGCGAACGTCGCGTAGGCTGCGGTCAACGACAGGAGGTCGACCTCGTTGGAGCCGAGCGACGCGGCGAGATAGGGTGTCAGACCGCGCTCGATGCCGAACGTCTGGGCCGTCGCCATGACGTTCTCCATGCCGACCGTGTGGGCAACCCGCACCGTCATCTGGTTGCGCGACTTCTCCAGCCCGAGTCGAAGGGAGCTGGGTCCGTAGGACTCGCCGGAATAGTTCTGCGGTCGCCACAGCGGCAGGCCCGGTCCCTGCGAGAGGGCGATCGGCGAGTCGTCGACGATCGTCTGCGGCGTGTAGCCGTGCTCCAGGGCTGCCAGGTAGACGAAGGGTTTGAACGCCGAGCCCGGCTGCCGCAGCGCCTGGGTCGCGCGGTTGAAGCTGCTGGCCTTGAAGCTGAAGCCGCCCGACAACGCCAGGACCCGGCCGGTGTTGGGGTCGAGCGCCACGATGGCGCCGTTGACCCTGGGCACTTGGCGGAGACCGATGGTTCCGTCGTCGTCCTCGTGGACCATGATCATGTCGCCGACATCCAGGATGTCGGCCGCACGCCGCGGCGCCGGCCCGCGGCGCCCCCGCTCGTCGACGGGTCTGGCCCATGCCAAATCGCTGCCGCGCAGCATCACCGTGCGGCCGTCCACCAGTCCGAGGACGGCGTCCCGGTCGCGCTGCTCGAGGACGACGGCGAAGCGCCATTCGCCGCCGAGGTCGATCGGCTTGCGCTCGGCGACCAGGAGGTCCTGCCACTCGCCTGCCGTCAGGTCGATCTGGCCCAAGGGGCCGCGATAGCCGTTCGCCCGATCGAACGCGAACAGGCCGTCGCGCAACGCCTCGTCGGTGATCGCCTGCAGCTCCGGATCCAACGTGGTGCGCACGGTCAGCCCGGCCTCGTAGAGCGTCTCGCGGCCGAACGCGCCTTCGAGCCGCCGCCGGACTTCCTCGGCGAAGTATGGTCCCCGAGCGTAGCGACTGCGGTCGCGGCCGGTGACGACGATCGGCTCGGCTTTGGCAGCTTCGACCTCGGCCGCGGTGACGTAGCCGTCTTCCAGCATCCGATCGAGCACGTAGTCGCGCCGCGCTCGCGCACCTTCCGGATTGCGTCGCGGGTTGAACGCCGACGGCGCCTGCGGCAGTCCCGCAAGGAACGCCGCCTCGCCGATGGTCAGTTCGTCCAGCGACTTGTCGAAGTAGTTCAACGCCGCCGCCGCCACGCCGTAGGAGCGAGCGCCGAGGAAGATCTCGTTGAGGTACAGCTCGAGGATGCGGTCCTTGGTGAACGCACGTTCCATGCGCATTGCCAGGATCGCTTCGGCGATCTTGCGGTCCAGGCTCACTTCGTTCGTGAGGAAAAAGTTCTTGGCGACCTGTTGGGTGATCGTGGACGCACCGCGCGGCCGCCTGTTGTCGCGGTAGCGTTGAACGTTGTCGACCGCGGCGGCGACGACCGCCATCGCGTCGATCCCGGGATGGGTCCGGAAGTTTTGGTCTTCGGCTGCGATGAATGCGTTTTTCACGCGGTCGGGGACCGCCGCGATCGGCACGAAGACCCGTTGCTCGCGGGCGTACTCCGCAAGGAACCGCCCATCAGCGGCATAGATGCGGGTCGCGATGGCCGGCTCGTACGAGGCGAGCTGGGTGTAGTCAGGCAGCCGTTCGTCATAGTGCCGGAACATCACCCAAAGACCGACGACGCCGACGAGCACGCCGACGAACACCAGCGCGAATCCGACCTGCACCAAGCGCAGCAACCAGCCCATAGCGTCCTTCCGTCCGAAGTCCGCGGAACCTACTCCAGCTCGACGGCCGCTGTCACCGAGCGAAACAACGCGTCGGCGAGCCGATCGAGATGCTCCGGGTCGCGGAGTACGCTCGCGTCTTCGACGTTCGACAAGTAGCCCAGCTCGACCAGTACCGACGGCGTCTGCAGCGAGCGCAGGACGACGAAATTGGCCGAGCGTTGGCCACGTTTGACGAGCGGCGTCACCCTGGCGATCTCCGTGGCGAAGATCCGTGCGACTTTCGACGATCGATGCGTCGTGCTCGTCCGCATCATCGAGGTGAGGATGTCGCGGACCGTCTCGTCCTCCTGATAGGCGATGACCTGCAAGCGTTCGTCGGCTGCGTTCTCCGTTCGCGCCTTGCGCGCCGCGTCGGCGTCCGACGGCTGTTCGGAGAGCGTGTAGACCGAAGCGCCGGCGACTTCGGGTGCGCTCGGCAAGCTGTCCGCATGTAGCGAGACGAACAAATCGGCCTGCGCTTCCGCGGTGATGGTCAGCCGGCGTGCCAGCGACAGGCTCCGGTCGTCGTCGCGGGTCATCACGACCTCGACTTGGTCGGCGGCAACGAGGCGATCACGCAGCCGCCGGGCGACGTCGAGCGTGACGCGTTTCTCCTGAAAGCCGAGGGGGCTCAAGGCGCCCGGATCGACACCGCCGTGGCCGGCGTCGATCACCACCACCGGCCGACGTTCGATTGTGTCGGTCGCTCCGGGCGCCGGACGGAGCCGGGGCACGGGCAGTCGTGGTGGCGTGGCGGCCGCCACCACCGTGCCACCCGTGTCCGAGGCTGGTGCGGCGTCCACTGGTGATGCCGCTGGTGGCGGTTCGGTCGGTGCGAGGGCCTCGGCGCGGAGCGGCGCCGGGGCCGCCACCGTGGTCGGCTTTGGCGCCTCGGCCGCGGGGGCATCTCTCGCCGGAGGAGTGCTCACCGCGAGGTCGATCACGTAGCGGTGGGCGCCGGAGCTGCCGGGCGCGAGCGCAAACCTGGAGGCGACACGTGCCCGCGACCTGAGCCGCAGCACGAGTTCGGTCGCGGCACCGATCTCGGTCGCGGTGATGGCGGTGACGAGGCCGCGCGGCCGGGGCAGCACCAGCGACGCGGCCGCGCGCGCCGGCACGACCACGCGCAACCGGTCGTCGGCCGGGGCCGGCACCTCTGGTCGCAACGATCGCGAGGTCTCGATCACCACCCGCGTAAAAGCGTCGTGAACGCCGAGGCGAACCCGCTCCAGTTCTGCGGCCACCGTCGGCGCGGCGACCAAGAGGAGCGCGACGACCAGCCGAATCAAGACCGCATGACGTATCAGCGGCTTGCTCCATTCCTGATGCTTTCAATAGCTTAGCGCATCACGCTCATCGATGCAGCGAAGTTTTCTACTCACGAGTGGATGAGCGTTGCCCTGATCGCCACGGGCGCATTGTCTCACTGGTGCTGTGCCCCTATAGAGAAAACGAGGAACGGAATTGCGACCTCGACCGTGAGCGATGCGATATCCGTGGCCACGCCGACCTCGATGCGGAACGGGCGCGCCGCGCCCGTCCACCACCTGAAGGCCTTTGCATGAACGCCCGCCACCACGAATCGCCCGCGCCAGCCCGAGCTTCAAACCTGCGATCCGCGGGTCCGGCCGGTCTGGGTGCAGGTGCCGTGGCCTCGACGCCCACGGCCGGCCGCGGGCCGGTGACCGCAGGCGGGCGCTCGGAGATCCCCCGACATGACCAAGCGTATGCTGGTCGATGCGGCTTACCCGGAAGAAACCCGTGTTGCCGTCGTCGACGATGATCAGCTCCTCGATTTCGATTTCGAGTCCGCCAACAAGCGACAACTGAAGGGCAACGTTTACCTCGCCAAAGTCACCCGGGTCGAACCGTCGCTGCAGGCGGCGTTCGTCGAGTACGGCGGCAACCGGCACGGGTTTCTCGCCTTCAGCGAGATCCACCCCGACTACTATCAGGTGCCGCAAGCGGATCGCGACCGGCTCGCGGCGCTCGATGGTCAGATCGCGGCCCAGGGCGGCAGTGACGACGATGAAGGCGGCGGATCCTCGCTCGATGGCGACGGTGACGAAGAGCACGCCGCCGACGGCGACGCCGAATCGTCGGAAGCCCTAGCCCAGCTCCGCCGTGAGCGGGCTCGGTTGCTGCGCGGCTACAAGATTCAGGAGGTGATCAAGCGGCGCCAGATCATGCTGGTGCAGGTCGTCAAGGAGGAGCGCGGTACGAAAGGGGCGGCGCTGACGACCTATTTGTCGCTGGCCGGACGTTACTGCGTGCTGATGCCCAACACGCCACGCGGCGGCGGCATCTCGCGCAAGATCGGCACCCCCACCGACCGGGTTCGGCTGAAGCAGATCGCGGCCGACCTCGACGTGCCCGAGGGCATGGGATTGATCATCCGCACGGCCGGGCAAGAGCGGACACGTGCCGAGATCCGGCGCGACTTCGAGTATCTGTTGCGGCTCTGGAGCGACATCCGCGACCGGACCCTCGTCTCGATCGCGCCCTGCGTGATCCACGAGGAAGCCGATTTGATCAAACGCGCGATGCGCGATCTCTATCAAAACGACATCGAAGAGGTGCTGGTCGAAGGCGAGGTCGGCTACAAGACGGCCAAGGCCTTCATGACCATGCTGATGCCGTCGCGGGCCCGGCGGGTGAAGCAGTACAAGGCCGACACGCCGCTGTTCGTGATGCACAAGATCGAGAACCAACTCGATCTGATGCACGACACGACGGTGCGACTGCGTTCGGGCGGCTCGATCGTCATCAACCTGACCGAGGCGCTGACCGCCATCGACGTCAACTCCGGCCGGTCGACGCGCGAACGCCACATCGACGAGACGGCGTTGAAGACCAACCTGGAGGCCGCCGACGAGGTGGCCCGGCAGATGCGATTGCGCGACATCGCCGGGCTCGTGGTCATCGACTTCATCGACATGGCCGAGGGCCGTCACGAGCGGCAGGTCGAGAAGCGGCTGCGTGAGGCGCTGAAGGCCGATCGCGCCCGGCTCCAGGTGGGCAAGGTCAGCCCGTTCGGGTTGCTCGAGCTTTCGCGACAGCGCTTGCGCCCGAGCTTCCTCGAACTGAGCAGTCAGCCCTGTCAGGCCTGCGGCGGCTCGGGTTTTCTTCGCTCGACGGAGAGCGCGGCACTCCAGGCGATCCGCCGGATCGAAGCCGTGGGCGTCGAGCGCCGGGCCAGTCGGGTGGCGGTCAAGCTGCCGGTCGACGTCGCGCTCTACGTGTTGAACCAGAAGCGCTTGGAGATGCAGCGGATCGAGGCCCGCTACGATCTGGAAGTGCTGGTCAAGGTCGGCGAGACGATGATCCCGTCCGATCTGGAGGTCGAGATCCTCGAGGCGGCGCGGCCGATCGAGGCGGCCGCTGCGGAGACCGCCGTGGACGCCACGGCCGAGGCTTCGGCGACCGAAGATGCCGATGCGCCGGACGAGCGAACCGCAACCTCGGACGATGGCGGGCGCAAGAAGCGCCGCCGCCGGCGTCGCCGGCGACGGGGCGAAGGCGATGCCGAGACCGAGTCCACCGCGGTTGTGGCGGGCGATGGCGAAGCTGACGTTGACGGTGTCGACGAGGGAGTCGGCGACGAGCCCGTGGTCGCCGACGCGGCTGCGGCTGACGGTGCCGATGATGCACCCGTACCGGCGGCTGCGGAGTCGGGTGCCGCCGACGTGCCGTCGGGCACTTCCGAGCCGGTCGCAGATGCCGCCACCGATGTGGCAGCTGATGCGTCTCCTCCCGAGGAAAAGCCGAAACGCCGCCGGCGGCGGAAGAAGGTGCCGGCCGAGGAGGCCGCAGCATCGGCCGCTGAAGCCGAGCCCGTCGCCGCGGACGAGGCTGTACTCGCGATCCCGCTGCCAGTTGCGGCAGCCGAGGTGCTCAGCGAGCCGGTGGTCGAGGCCACGACGATGGTCGCCGAGCCCGAGCTGGTGCTTCCCGCCGACGACGTGGCCGTCGCTGCAGAGCCGGGGCCGACGCACGACGGCAACGGGTCGGTGCCGACCGAGGCCGAGGCCGAGGCGCCGGAGGTGGCCGAAGTCGCGGCCGTCGAGGTGGCACCCACCGAGCCCGCCGTCGAGCCGGGGCCACGTCGCCAAGGTTGGTGGAGTCGCTGGAGCCGCAGCGGCGGCTGAGCCGGCGCGGCGCTGACCGCCACGACGCTCGGCCGGCGACTACCCCAACGATCAGCCGAGATCGTCGCGCCGTTGGGTTGGGAGCCACGCGGCCAAGTGGTCGGCGGCGCTCCTGACGGTGTCGGTCGTGCCGGCGACCGAGAACCGGACGAAGCGGTGACCGCGAGTGGGGTCGAAATCGACTCCCGGTGTCGCCGCCACGCCGGTCTCGCCGAGCAGACGCTTGCAGAACGCGATGCTGTCGCTGGTGAAGGCGCTGAGGTCGGCATAAAGGTAGAAGGCGCCGTCCGCTTCGACGATGGCGTTGGCGGCAACGCCACCCCGGACCAAACCGTCGCGCAGGGTCTGCCAGTTGGCGGCGTAGACGTCGCGTCGTCCGGCGAACGCGCCGCGGTGCCGGAGCGCCGCCAGCCCGGCATGTTGGGCGATCGCCGGCGGCGAAATGAACAAGCTCTGTGCTAGCCGCTCGATCGGCTCGACGAGGGCGTCCGGCATCACCAGCCATCCGAGACGCCACCCGGTCAGGCCGAAGTACTTGGAGAAGCTGTTGATGACCAAGGCGTCGTCGGCGCGACCGACGATGGTCCGCTCGCCGCCGGCGAAGACGAGGCCGTGATAGATCTCGTCCATGATCACCCGGACGGAGGCGTGGTGACAGCTCGCCAGCAAGCCGTCGACCGCCGTGTCGTCGAGCAGGCTCCCGGTCGGATTGGCAGGGCTGGCAAGGATCAGCCCATCGATCGGGGATACGTGGGCGAGGTCTGCCGGCGTTGGCTGAAAGCCGCTTTCGCGGGCCGTTCGGATGGCGACGGGCTGAAGGTCGAGCGCGCCCACCAGCGTCTTGTAGGCGGGGTAGCCCGGCTCGGCCATGGCGATCCGCTGGCCCGGATCGAACGCGGCGAGCAGCGCTAGGACGAACGCACCGGACGCACCAGTGGTGACGGCGATCCGGCCTGGATCGACCCTGACGCCATACCAGTCGGCGTAGAGCTCGGCGATGCCGGCCCGCAAGGCTTTGGTACCGAGTGCTTCCGTATAGCCTAGTGGAGCTTCGTCGAGCGCGGCCACGACGTCTCGTTTGACGACTTCGGGTAAGGTTGCGCCCGGCTCGCCCAGCTCCAAGTGAAGAACGTTCGTGCCGGCCGCGGCACAGGCGTTGGCCGCGGCCAGGACTTCCATCGCATGAAACGGCGAGACGAGGCTGCGACGCGAGGCCGTAAGGGGCCGGCAGGACGGCATGGCGGTTGCAAGCTCCGGTCGAGCGAACGACATTGTTCGTGGGAGGGGGCGTCGTGTTGACCAGGGTACGGATCGTCGTCGTCGCGTTGGTCGCGCTCGTCGCAGGCGTCGAGCCGGCGCGCGCGCAACTTTCGCTGATTCGCGATGCCGAAATCGAAACGACGATCCGCGACCTCTCCGCGCCGGTGTTCTCGGCAGCCGGCGTCAACCCGTCAAGCGTCGGCATTTACCTGGTCAACGACGATCGGCTGAACGCGTTCGTTGCCGGCGGTCAAAATCTCTTCTTGTTCACGGGTCTTCTCCTGCGCTCCGAGACGCCCGAGCAGCTTGCCGGCGTCGTCGCCCACGAGACCGGGCACATCGCCGGTGGGCATCTGGTGCGCCTGTCGGCCGCCGCCGACCGCGCCGCCGTCGAGCAGATACTGGCGACGGTGCTCGGTGTTGCGGTGGCCGCGATCGGTGCGCCCGAAGCGGGAACAGCGATCATCGCCGGCGGCAATCAGTTCGCCCGCCAAGGTGTTTTGAGCTTCAATCGCGGCCAGGAGCAAGCGGCCGATCAAGCGGCGGTCAGCTATCTCGACACGACCGGGATCGGTGCAAAGGGCCTGCTGGAGTTCTTCGAGTTCCTAGATGACCAGCAACTGGGCGGCGCGCGCCTCAACCCCTACCTGCAGACCCATCCCTTGACTCGTGATCGGATGAGCTTCGTCCAGCGTCACGTCCGTGCACAGGGCGATCGGCCATCGCGGCTTCCGGCCGACGCCGTCGAACGGCACGAGCGGATGGTGGCGAAGCTGTCAGGCTTTCTGGAGCGGCCCGACCAGGTTTATCGCCGCTATGAGGGGCGGGACGACTTCGCCGCGCGTTATGCGCGCGTCGTCGCCACCTATCGTTCGAACGATGCTCGTGCCGCGATCCGCGAATTGGAGCCGCTTTTGGCCCAAGAGCCGCGTAATCCCTACCTACACGAGCTGAAGGGCCAGATCCTGTTCGAGCGAGGGCAGGTGGCAGAAGCGATCGAACCGTACCGCATGGCGGTGTCGCTCGCCCCGAACCAGCCGCTGATCGAATTCGGCTATGGCCGTGCCCTGCTCGCGGACGGGCAAGACAACGCTGCCGTGACGGCGCTCGAACGTGTCGTTCGTGCCGAGCCCCGCAACAGCCAGGCTTGGCGTACCTTGGGTATCGCCCGAGGCCGTGCCGGCGATCTCGGCCGGAGCAATCTTGCTCTCGCTGAAGCCGCGATCCTTCAGGGAGTGGCACCCGACGCCCGACTCTATCTGGGCCGGGCTGACGATCTGATCGGCGGTGGCGGCACCGATCGACAACAATATCTCGATCTGCTGGTCGCCTTGGAGGATCTCGAGCGCGAGCAGCGTCGCTGAACGGCCTCGTGACTGGCGCTGGCGGGCGACATCCGCTACGCGCCTCCGGAGCGCATTCGTGGAGACGCCCATGCGACGTCAGGTGGTGGGACTAGGACTCGGCATCATGTTGGCTTGCGGAACGGCGGTTCCGGCAATGGCCGAGAACTCGTCGCGGGAGGCCATCGAGGCGGTCGTCCGTGAGTTGCTGGAGCGCGAACCGGGCTTGGTGGTCGAGGCGATCCAGCGCTACCAGGTCGAGCAGGAAGCGGCGCGGCTGGCCGCGGCTCGAGCCAACATCGTCGCGCAGCGCGCCGAACTGACCGCTGCCGAGCATCCGAGCGTCGGGCCGGAAGACGCGCCGGTCACACTGGTCGAGTTCTTCGACTACCGCTGCGGCTTCTGCCGGCGGATGGCGCCGACGGTCGCCGGGGTCGTCGCCGACAGCCCCGACGTCCGGCAGGTGTTCATCGATTTTCCGGTGCTGGGTCCGGACAGCCTGCGGGCCGCTCAGGCGGGGCTCGCGGCGTGGCGGCAGAACGCAGACGTCTACCCGGCGTTCCACGCCGCCCTGATGGCGGCCGAGGATCTCTCGGCGCCCGCCATCATGACGCTGGCCGAAGACCACGACCTCGATACCGACCAGCTGTTGGTCGACATGCAGGGGGACGACGTGCGCGCGAGGTTGGAACGGAACTTCGCGCTGGCGCGTGCGCTCGGGATCGACGGCACGCCGAGCTACGTCATCGGCGATCAACTGTTGCCCGGTGCCATTCCGGCCGCACGCCTCCACGAAGCTTTGTCCGCTGCCCGCGCCGGCTGAGTAGTTCAGGCCCGCCAACGAAGAAAACGCCGCCGCGGCTGAGCCAGGGCGGCGCTCTCCTTCTGGTGATCGACCGGTACCGCTACTTCTTGACCTTCCCCCAGATCCGCCGGTTCATCGCGTAGAACACACCGGCCATGACCGTGCAGAACAGCATGACCTTGATCCCGAGGTCCTTCCGCTCCTCGAGTTTCGGTTCCGCCGCCCACATCAGGAAGTTGCTGACGTCAGCGGCCATCTGCGGCAGCGTCGCTTGCGTGCCATCCGTGTAGACCACTTGGTCCGGGTACAGGGGCTGCGCCATCGCGATGATGTGGCCCGGATAGAACTCGTTCCAGTAGTTGCCCGGCAGCAGGTCGTCATGCTCGCTCGGGTCCGCATAGCCCTGGAGCAGGCTGTAGATGTAGGTGGGCCCGCCAAGTCGCGCCTTCGCCATCAGCGACAGGTCGGGCGGTGCCTTGCCGTGGATCATCGCCGCTTCGGCCTCGTTGGCCCACGGGTTCGGATACATGTCCGACGGGATGCCAGGCCGCTCGAACATGGCCCCAGTATCGTCCGGACCGTCCTGGATGAAGTACTCGGCGGCGATCGCCCGCACCTCTTCCTCGGTGTAACCGAGGTCGGTCAGCGTGCGGAACGCGACGTACTTCATGCCGTGGCAGGCCGAGCACGACTCCCTGAACACCTGCAATCCGCGCTGCAGCGACGCTCGGTCGTAACTGCCGAAGATACCGTCAAACGACCAATCGTGCGACAGGAGCGGAACCGATTCGCCGGCAGCCTGAGCGGGAGCGACGGGCAAGGTGAGGGCAGCAGCCAGCGCAGCGCTGGCAACGAACGTCCGCATGGTCCTCACTCCGCCGGCTGGGCTTGCGCGCCCGTCACCGTTTGGCCCGACAGCACGGGCTTGTTGATGCTCTCCGGTACCGGCCGTGTCCGCTCGAAGCGGCCGAGCAGCGGCAAGACCACGAGGAAGTGGGCGAAGTACCAGAAGGTGCCGATCTTCGCGGCGGTCGGCCAGATGCCCTCGGCAGGCATGGCGCCCACATAGCCGAGAAACACCGCATTGGCGACGAACAGCCAGAAGAACCAGAAGTGCAGCGGCCGGTAGTTGCTGCTGCGCACTTTGCTCGTGTCGAGCCAGGGCAGGAAGAACAGCACGACGATCGAGCCGAACATCGCCAGCACCCCACCGAGCTTGGCGTCGATCAGCGTGAAGCCGAACAAGCCGATGTCGAAGTCGAACGCGCGCAGGATGGCGTAGAACGGCAGGAAGTACCATTCAGGGACGATGTGCGCCGGCGTCACCAGCGGGTCGGCCGGAATGTAGTTGTCGGGGTGACCGAGCACGTTCGGGCCATAGAAAACGAAAGCGCCCATGAACAGGAGAAAGACGAAGAGGCCGAACACATCCTTGACGGTGTAGTAAGGATGGAAGGGCACCTTGTCCTTCTTGGTGATGTCGATACCGACCGGGTTGTTCGAGCCGTGCTGATGCAGCGCGAGGATATGGAGGAAGGCCATCGCCGCGATGGTGAATGGCAAGAGGTAGTGCAGGGAGAAGAACCGCTGAAGTGTCGCGTTGTCGACGGAAAAGCCGCCCCAGAGCCACGTGACCAGCGACGGTCCGACCACCGGCACGGCCGAGAACAGGTTGGTGATGACCGTAGCGCCCCAGAAGCTCATCTGGCCCCATGGCAGCACGTAGCCCATGAACGCCGTCGCCATCATCAACAACAAGATGACGACGCCGATCATCCACAGAAGCTCGCGCGGTGCCTTGTACGATCCGTAGTAAAGGCCGCGGAACATGTGCACGTAGACGACGATGAAGAACATCGACGCACCGACCGCGTGGCCGTAGCGCAGCAGCCAGCCGTAGTTCACGTTGCGCATGATGTGTTCGACGCTGGCGAACGCGTAGTCGGCGTGCGGCACGTAGTGCATCGCCAGAACGATGCCGGTGACGATCTGGATCACCAGGACGATGCCGGCGAGTGAGCCGAAGTTCCAGAAGTAGTTGAGGTTCTTCGGCGTCGGGTAGGCGACCAGCTCCTTGTAACCCCAAGTGACGAGGGGCAGTCGGTAGTCGATCCAGCCAAGCACGCCTTTGAACTCCGGCGTGGGCGTATCAGCGCTCATGTCTCACTCCCGCTGTAGGCTGGTTCAGCCTACGGAAATCTCGGTATCGCTGAGAAACTCGTAGGCCGGCACTTCGAGGTTGCGCGGCGCCGGGCCTTTGCGGATGCGCCCGGAGGTATCGTAGTGCGAGCCATGACACGGACAGAACCAGCCGCCGTAGTCGCCTTTCGGCTCGCCAGGCTTGTTCCCCAGCGGCACGCAGCCGAGATGCGTGCAGATGCCGACCTGGACCAGCCACTGCGGTTGGATGACGCGCTCGGCGTCGGTCTGCGGATCGCGCAACTCCGCGACGTCGACGCCTTCCGCCTCTTCGATCTCGGTCGGAGTCCGATGGCGGACGAAAACCGGCTTGCCGCGCCAGAGAACCGAAATCGCCATACCTTCGTCGACGGTCGCAACGTCGATGCGTACGGTGGCCAGCGCCAGGACGTCGGCCGAAGGGTTCATCTGGTCGATCAATGGCCACGCAAAGGCGGCGGCGCCGAGGCCGAGCCCGGTCCAACCGGCGATGTTCAGGAAATCGCGCCGTGTTCCGGAATCAGGCGCTTCGGTGGCCATGGCAACCTCGCTGTCAACTGCAGTCTGGTTGTGTAAATAAAGACCCGCCACCGCGCGGACAAGCCGCTCAAGGTCGCATGGAATACCGATTGCACCTCGCTCTTTACCAACCCGACATCGCGCCGAACGTCGGCGCTTGCACCCGACTGGCCGCGGCGTTGGGACTGCCGTTGGCGTTGATCGAGCCCTTCGGTTTCGTCTACGACCTGCGCAAACTCAGCCGCGTCGCGCTCGACTATCAGCGCCTCGCGGAGGTCACTCGCCACAGCGGCTTCGCGGCTTTCGAGACTTGGCGTGCGCGATCCCGCCGGCGGCTCGTCTTGTTGACGACCGCCGCGGCCACTCCCTACACGCAGGCGGTCTACCGACCGGGTGACGTGTTGTTGGCCGGCAGGGAGAGTGCCGGGGTTCCAGACGACGTTCACGCTGCCGCCGACGTCAGCGTCGTCGTGCCGATGGCCGCTGGTGCCCGCAGCCTGAACGTGGTCACCGCGCTCGCGATGGTTGCAGGCGAGGCACTGCGCCAAGTCGGCCCCCAAGGCCCGAACGACACGAAGTCAGAGCTCCAACGGCCAGAGGAACGCGCATGAATGCCGTCGTCGAAGCTCGCAAGCAAGCGGCGCGCAGTTGGTTCGAGAACCTGCGCGATCGGATTTGCGCGGCGTTCGAGGGTTTGGAGGACGCTTGCACCAACCCTGCGACCCGCTCTCTGCCGGCCGGTCGGTTCGAGCGCCGGCCGTGGGAACGCGACGGCGGTGGCGGCGGTGTGATGGGCGTGATGCAGGGCGGACGGGTCTTCGAGAAGGTCGGTGTCAACGTCTCCACGGTTTGGGGCGAGTTCAGCGAGGCTTTCCGCAAGCAGGTCCGGGGCGCCACGGACGACCCCCGGTTCTGGGCGTCGGGGATCTCGCTGGTCGCGCACCCACGTAACCCGCACGTGCCGCCCGCCCACATGAACACGCGGCACATCGTCACCACCGAGGCCTGGTTCGGCGGCGGCGCCGACCTCAACCCGATCGTCCCCGACGACTCCGAAACCGCCCGCTTCCACGCGCGCCTTCAGCGCGCTTGCGACGGCTATCGGGACGATGCCTATGTCCGTTTCAAGGCCTGGGCGGACGAGTACTTCTTCATTCCGCACCGAGGCGAGGCGCGCGGTGTCGGCGGCATCTTTTTCGACGACCTCGTCGGCGACTACGACACCGAGTTCGCGTTCACGCGAGCCGTGGGGGAAGCGTTTCTCGACGTGTATCCTGCGATCGTTGCGGCCAAGATGGAGCGGGCGTGGACGGCCGAGGACCGGGCGCACCAGCTGGTGCGCCGTGGGCGATACGTCGAATTCAACCTCATCTACGACCGTGGTACGACCTTCGGCCTGAAGACGGGGGGCAACCCGGAGGCGATCTTGATGTCGTTGCCGCCCCTGGTTTCTTGGCCCTGACCCCGTTACGAGAGAGTTCCATGGACATCAGTAAGATATCGCCCGGCGTCAATCCGCCGGACGACATTCACGTGGTGATCGAGGTGCCGCTGCGATCGGACCCGGTCAAGTACGAGTTCGACAAGGACTCTGGCGCTATTTTCGTCGACCGTTTTCTGTACACGTCGATGCACTATCCGTGCAACTACGGCTTCGTGCCAAACACGCTCTACGAGGATGGTGACCCGGTCGACGTGCTGGTCATCGGGCGGCTGCCACTGGTGCCGGGAAGCGTGGTCCAGGCGCGCCCCATCGGCGTACTGGAACTAGAGGACGACGGCGGCGAGGACGAGAAGATTCTAGCGGTGCCGGTGCCCCGTATCTCGACCATCTACAACGACATCGTGAACTACAGCGACGTGCCAGATATCGACCTGGAGCAGATCCAGCACTTCTTCGAGCACTACAAGGATCTGGAGCCGCACAAGTGGACGCGGGTGGGCAGCTGGCGCGATGCGGCGGAGGCCAAGCGGATCGTCACGAAGAGCATCGCCAAGTACGCCGAGAAGGGCTGACCGTTGCCGCTGCCAACGCCGGTCGCGCGCGAGCCCGTCCACGTCCGTAGCATCGACTGCCGCGGGTTCGCACGTGACGACGGGCTGTTCGACGTCGAGGCTTGGCTGGTCGACACCAAGGCTTACCCGGTCGCCAACCGTTGGCGTGGTCCGATCCAGCCGGGCGAACCGATCCATGGCATGGGTCTCCGACTGACCTTGAACGACGACTTGGAGGTCGTCGCCGCGGCGGCGATGACGGATTTCAGTCCCTATCCCGTCTGCGGTGCGATCGCTCCGGCGTTCGAGCAACTCGTCGGCCTGCGGATCGGGCCGGGTTGGCGGCGCGCCGTCCAGGCCCGGCTTGGCGGTGTCCGCGGCTGTACCCACCTGGTCGATCTACTCGGACCGCTGGCGACCACGGCGATGCAGGCGATCCTGCCGCTCAAGCGCCGCGCCGCGCCGCCGACGCCGGCGACGCGTCCGCCTGGCCACCTCGACGGATGCCACGCGCTCCGTCGCGACGGGCCGGTGGTCAAGGAACACCATCCGGAGTGGTACACGGGCGACGGCTGACGCCTCTAGTCGCCCGGCCTTGCGTCGATCGCCAAAGCGTGAATCGGTGCGTTCATCAGATCACCGACCGCTTCGTAGACCCGCCGCTGCTGCGCGACGCGGGTCAGGCCAGCGAGACTGGACGCCCGAACCTCGACGCGGAAATGCGTATTGCCGCCTGGCTTGTAGCCCTGGTGGCCGCGGTGTCGTTCGCTTTCGTCCGCGATCACCAACCTTTCTGGCTGCAAGGCTTCCGTCAGGCGCCGTTCGAGTTCTGCACGCACGTCGTCCATTTCGTCTCTTCCTCCAATACATTCGCGTCCGTTGATACCATGATGCGTGCGGCAACCTATCGTTTACCAATCGTCCGAGCCGCCAGGCATGGTACACGCGTTGGTTGAAGACCGGCGGTAGGTCGCGGCATTGGGTGGTGCCCGTATCGTCTCGTCGTCGGCTGAGGTCCGTGCATCCGTCGGTCGTGCGGTCGCAGCCTCTCGTTTGCATAGAACACGTCGTGAGGAAGAAATGATGAACAGTGCTGCCGCAGTGAAGGCGACGATCAATCCCCGTGGGAGGGCACGACCCCAAGACGTCGATCGCTATGTCGGCGCGCGCATGCGCGAACGGCGAATCATGTTGGGCCTGACCCAGCAACAGATGGCCGACCTGATCGGTGTCACCTATCAGCAGGCCCACAAGTACGAGAAGGGCATCAATCGGATCGCCGCGGGCCGGTTGTTCCACGTCGCACGCGCGCTCGGCGTCGACGTTGGCTACTTCTTCCAGGGGCTGGAGAGCGACGCCGACTTCAAGCCGACGCCGCAGCAGCGGATGCTCTTGGAGCTGGCACGCAACTTCATCTCGCTGTCGAGCCGCAAGCACCAGGAGGCGATCTGCACCTTGGCGCGCTCGCTGGCCGATGGCGGTGAGAACGGCAAGACGCGCGACGCTACCGTCTGACGTCACCGACCTACGGTAGCGAACTGGCCCTGCGCCGCCGGCCGACGAGCAAGGCGTAGCGGCGCAGGGCCAGCGAGGCGGTCACGGTCAGCCCGAGCGCGAGGCCGCTCCAGACGCCGATGCCTCCGAGTTCGAGCCACCAGATGCCGATCACGGCGCCGGTGAAGCCGATGGCCCAGTAGCCGAAAGCGGCGTAGAGCATCGGGATCATGGTGTCCCGCAAACCGCGGAGCAGGCCGCCGCCGACGATCTGCAGGCCGTCGGCGAGTTGGAAGATGGCGGCAACGCCGAGCAACGTGATCGCGAGCGTCCGCACGTCACCCTGTCCCGCAGGGTCTTCCAGGAACACGTCGACCAGTGGCCCCGGGGCCAGCCAGAGGAGCAGGGCGGCGCTGCCCATCGTGGCGATGGTGATGCCGACGGCGAGCCAGCCGATCAGCGCCAATCGCGCCGGGTCGCGCGCACCCGCCGCCAGAGCCACGCGAATCGTGACCGCTTGGCTGAGCCCGAGCGGGATCATGAACACGATCGTGCAGATCTGGATCGCGACATTGTGGGCAGCCAGCGGCACCGGTCCGAGCGTGCCCATCAACAACGTCGCGGCCGAAAACAGGCCGACCTCCAACAGCAAAGTGCAGCCGATCGGCAGCCCAATCGCCATGACGGTGCGAAAGGTCGTCCAATCGGGCCGCCACCAGCGTGCAAACACTCGATAGCGTCGGAACGGGCGCCGGTGCATGACGACCAGCGCCAACGCAACGAAGCTACCGAAGTGGACCAGTGTCGACGTCAAGCCGGCGCCGACGAGCTCCAGCCGCGGCAGGCCGAACAGGCCGAAGATCAACAAGGCGTTGGACGCCGCGTTGACCACGATCGCGGCAGCCGTGATCAGCAACAGCTCGCGCGTTCGGCCGCAAGCGGTCACGAAGCCGCGAAGCGCAACGACGGCGCCGGCGAACGGTAGCCCGGCGGCGGCGGCATACAGGTACGTCTGAGCATCGTGTGCGACCGTCGGGTCCTGGCCGAGCCACAGCAGCCCCGGCTCGACCATCGTCAGCCCGAGCGCCAGCGGCAGGGTGACGACAGCGACCGCCCAGAGGCCTTGGCGCAGACTGCGGCGGACCGTACGCGGCCGCTGCGCGGCGAGACCCTCCGCCGCGAGCGGTGCGACCGCCGCCGCCAGGCCGATGCCGAAGAGTGCAGGTAGGACCCAAATGTGGACGGCGAGGCCGCCCGCGGCGAGCGCCTCGGTACCGAGCCAGCCCATCATCACGAGATCTGTCGTCTGGATGGCGACTTGGCCGAGCTGCGTCAGCGCCAGGGGGATGCCGAGACGAACCAGGGCTGCGAGCTCGCGGCCGCGGGCAGCGGCGGATAGGGCGGCGTCGCCCGCGGAGGCCGGGTTCGGCCCGTTCAACTGCCGCGCAGGCGGCATACCCGATTGGCGAGACGCGGGGTCGGGTGCAGGCCGTAGGTCCGCCGCCGCAGTTCGTCGGCCAGGGCCTGACGATCGCGCAGCTCCGCCATGGCTACGTAAGGGACCAGGTCACCGATCTCGATTCTCTGCCGGCTGCCGATCTTGTTGGCCACCTCGTGGAACAGGAGCGACATACGCAAGGTGAGGCTGACGTGGCTGGCGAGCTGGAACAGCCGGCTGTTCTGGCCAACGAAACAGACCGGTACCACGGGGCTGCGGGCGCCGTGGACCAGTTTCGAGGTGAACGGCCGCCAGCGCGGGTCGACCGCGGGGCCGAACGGCTTCGGCGCGGTGGAGACGGTCCCGCCGGGAAAGACGATCAACGCGCCGCCGCTCTTCAGCCACGCCAGAGACTCCTTGCGCGAGCGCAGGTTGGTGGCGACGGCCGACGGCGTTTCGGCGAAGTCGATCGGAAAAAGAAAGGGTGCCGCCTCGGCAGATCTCGTCAAGAGACCGTTGGCGACGACGCGAAAGTCCGGCCGCCGCATCTGCACGAGGTGGCCGATCATCAGGCCGTCGAGCACGCCATAGGGGTGGTTGGCGACGACGATGACCGGCCCCTGGGCGGGGATCTGATCGAGTCGATCGACATCGTAGTCGAGGATCAGCCCCAGCTTCCGGACACCAGCCGACCAGAAGTCGGGATCCCGCTCGGCGAGGTACGATTCGTAGAGCCGGCGCAGCTTGGGTTGACCGGTCATCCGCTCGATCGAGCGGATCGCCAGCCGGCGCAGCTTACCGTCGCTCGGATCCGCATAGCTGAGATCGGCGCGTGGTGTGATGATGTCGGCGGCCGACCGGTGGGGTGGGGTCATCGGCAACGTGGCCTGGTTCAGCGCCGGGACGACAGGTTGCGGATCAAGCTGGAGGTGTCCCATCGACCACCGCCGGCCATCTGGATCTGGCGGTAGAATTGGTCGACCAGGGCGGTCACCGGCAGAGCTGCGCCGTTGCGCTTCGCTTCGTCGAGGCAGATGCCCAGGTCCTTGCGCATCCAGTCGACTGCGAAGCCGAACTCGAACTCGTCGCGGATCATCGTCGGCCAGCGGTTCTCCATCTGCCAGCTCTGCGCAGCACCCTTGGCGATGACCTCGACCACCCGGTCCGTATCGAGACCGGCGGCGCGGGCGAAGTTGGCGCCCTCGGCGAGACCTTGGAGCAAGCCGGCGATGCAGATCTGATTGACCATCTTGGTCAACTGCCCGGCACCTGCATCGCCCATCAGCGTCACGGCGCGTCCGTAAGAGCGGAGCACCGGTTCCACCCGATCGAACGCTTGGTTCGAGCCGCCGCACATGATCGTCAAGGTGCCGTTCTGGGCGCCTGCCTGGCCGCCGCTCACCGGCGCGTCGACGAAGCCGGCACCGAGCGCTTCCGCCGCGGCGGCAAGCTCGCGCGCGAGATCGGCGGATGCGGTTGTGTGGTCGACGATCACGGCGTTCCGGGGCGTGCTGGCGAGCACGCCCTCGTCGCCATGGACGACGCTGCGGACGTCGTCGTCGTTGCCGAGGCAAAGTAGCACGAACTCGGCGCCGGTGGCGGCTGCTGCCGGCGTGCCGGCGCTGCGGCCGCCATGCGCCGTCACCCACGCGTCAGCCTTGGCGGCGGTGCGGTTGTAGACGGCGACCTCGTGCCCGGCGGCCACCAGGTGGCCGGCCATGGGCCCGCCCATGACGCCCAGTCCCAGAAACGCGCAACGCGCCATTCAGCCTCCTCGGCGACTTGCTCTGTGATCGTGCGCGGTTCCATAAATTGGCCGCGGTTCCGCGGCAAGCTTCAGCCTCTGTGGGGCGAGCCGGAGGGTGGGCAAGGCTGGACAACCCAGCGGGTGTTCCGTCATACGACGTCACTGGACCCGATCTTCCCGCTGGACATCATGAGCCAAGGACCGACTCCGCAAACCGTGCGGCTGGCCGACTACCGTGCGCCAGACTACCGCGTGGAGACGGCCGACCTGACGTTCCGGTTGATCCCCGACCGGACCATCGTGCGGGCTCGCCTGCACATGGCGCGCGCTACCGCCATCCCGGTGGGCGAACTGTTGCTCCATGGCGAGGGCCTGGAGTTGCTCGACGTTCGCATCGACGGGGTGCCGGCTGCGGCAGACGCGTATCGGCAGACGGCGGAGGGACTGGTCCTGATTCGTCCGCCTGAGCGCTTCACCTTGGAGACGGCCGTCCGGATCGATCCGGCGGCCAACACCAAGCTCATGGGTCTCTACGTCTCGAATGGCGTATTCTGCACCCAATGCGAGGCCCAAGGCTTCCGGCGGATCACGTACTTCTTGGACCGACCCGACGTGTTGGCGCGCTACCGGGTACGGTTGGAGGCGCCGTTGGCGACGGCGCCAGTGCTCCTGTCGAACGGCAACCCGGTGTCGTCCGGCAGCTTCGGCGACGGCTGGCATTTTGCGACCTGGGAAGACCCCTATCCCAAGCCGGCCTACCTTTTCGCCCTGGTCGCCGGTGATTTGGCGGTGCTGGAGGACGGGTTCCGCACCGCATCCGGGCGCCACGTCGATCTTCGCATCTACAGCGAAGCTGCCTTCATCGATCAGTGCGCCCATGCAATGGACAGCCTGAAACGGGCAATGGCATGGGACGAGGCACGTTTCGGCCTCGAATACGACCTCGATGTCTACAACATCGTCGCCGTGAGCGATTTCAACATGGGGGCGATGGAAAACAAGGGCCTCAACGTATTCAACACCGCGGCGACGTTGGCTCGGCGCGACACCTCGACCGACCACGATTTCGTCAATGTCGAACGGATCATCGCCCACGAGTACTTCCACAACTGGACCGGCAACCGGGTGACCTGCCGCGACTGGTTCCAGCTGACGCTGAAGGAAGGGCTGACCGTCTTCCGCGACCAGGAGTTCACCGCGGACCACCACGATCGCGACGTCAAGCGGATCGGCGACGTGGCTCTCTTGCGTGAGGGCCAGTTTCCCGAGGACGCCGGCCCGCTAGCCCACCCGATCCGTCCCGACAGCTACGTCGAGATCAACAACTTCTACACCCGCACCGTGTACGAGAAGGGTGCCGAAGTCATCCGGATGATCCACACGCTCATCGGCGAGTCCGCGTTCCGCCGCGGTATGGATCTTTACTTCCAGCGACATGATGGGAAGGCGGTCACCTGCGAGGATTTCGTCGCTGCGATGAGCAACGCCTCGGGCCGCGACTTCGGCGACTTCTTCCGTTGGTACCGGCAAGCGGGCACGCCGCGGCTCGCGGTCCGCGGCCACTACGACCAGGAGGCTCGTACCTACACCCTGGACATCGAACAAACGACGCCGCCCACCCCGGGTCAGCCCATGAAGGAACCCTTCCATGTGCCGATCCGCATGGGCCTGATCGACGCCGTTGGCGAAGCCGTGCCCTTGCGCTTGCGCGGCGAGAACGCGCCGGCCGGCACCGACCGGGTTTTGGAGCTGACGGATCACAAGAGTCGATTCGTCTTCGAGGACGTCGACTCGCCACCGGTTCCGTCGTTGCTACGAGGCTATTCGGCTCCGGTGAAGCTGGAGGTTGGCTTCGGCGGCGACGAACTCGCGCATTTGCTGGCCCACGACACCGATGGTTTCGCCCGCTGGGATGCCGGTCAGACGTTGGCGCT
Source organism: Pseudomonadota bacterium (assembly GCA_039818825.1). Taxonomy (GTDB): domain Bacteria; phylum Pseudomonadota; class Alphaproteobacteria; order Geminicoccales; family Geminicoccaceae; genus JBCBTD01. The sequence goes on along the minus strand of JBCBTD010000003.1, from coordinate 34,552 downwards.
GAGAACGCTTCTGCACCTGGTCGAGCAGTACCAGAGCGGCGTGCCATTGGTGCTGCCGAGCCGGCTCGTCGAGGCGTTCGGCACGGTGTTGGGCGACCCGACGATCCAGCCGGCGTTCAAATCACAGCTCTTGGGCCTGCCCTCGGCGGTCTATCTCGGCGAGCAGATGGCGCAGATCGACGTCGATGCGATCGCCGCGGCTCGTGAGGCGGCACAGCGGGCGTTGGGCAAGAGCCTCGCGGCCTCATGGTCCGCGACCATGGCCGAGTTGGCCGACGAGACCTTCAGTCTCGACAGCGCGGCGATGGGGCGACGACGGCTGCGCAACACATGTCTCGCCTACCTCGCTCACGGCGATCCCGATCGCATTCGACCCGACGCAGTACAGCAGGCGGTCGGCGCCGACAACATGACCGATCAGCTCGCGGCGTTGGCGATCGTCGCCCGGCGCGACTGGCCGGAGCGCGCGCCGACCCTGGGGGCGTTCTTCGAGCGCTGGAAGGCGGAACCGCTGGTCGTCAACAAGTGGTTCGCGGTGCAGGCGATGGCGGAGCGCGCAACTGCGGTCGAGGAGGTCCAGGGTCTACTCGATCATCCAGCGTTCTCGCTCGGCAATCCGAACCGGGTGCGTTCGGTCGTCGGAGTGTTCGCCACCGGCAACCCCCGCGGTTTCCACCGCGACGACGGCGCCGGTTATCGGTTGGTCGCCGACATGGTGCTGGAGCTGGATCGACGCAATCCGCAAGTGGCGGCGCGCTTGGCGACGGCGTTCAACCGCTGGCGACGGTACGATCCGGGCCGCCAACACTTGCAGCGGGCGGAGCTGCAGCGGATCGGTGCCGTCGAAGGCTTGTCGCGCGATGTCTTCGAGATCGTGAACAAGTCACTCGACGACGCCCCCGCCAACGCGGCAAGCTGATCGCCTGCGCCAACGGGCCGGCGCCAAGGGAGGGAGCAGCATGACGACGATCGGGCATTTGATCGGCGGCGAGGTCGTGATCGGTGGCAGCGGCCGAACCGGGCCCGTGTTCAATCCGGCGACGGGCGAACTCGCCAGCGAAGTGCTGCTCGCCGACGCTGCGGTGGTCGACCAAGCGGTGCGGATGGCGAAATCTGCGCTGCCGGCCTGGGCGGCGACCACGCCGATCAAGCGTGCGCGGGTCATGTTTCGCCTGAAAACGTTGATCGAGCAGAACATCGACGAGTTGGCTGCGCTCGTCACGGCCGAGCACGGCAAGACCCTGGAGGACGCCAGGGGTTCGGTCACCCGCGGTCTCGAGGTCGTCGAGTTCGCGTGTGGCATCCCGCAGATGCTCAAGGGCGAGTTCTCGGCCGACGTCGGCGAGGGGATCGACCTTACCAGCTTCCGCCAACCGGTTGGGGTCTGCGCCGGTATCACCCCGTTCAATTTCCCGGCGATGATCCCGCTCTGGATGTTCCCGTTGGCGATCGCCTGCGGCAACACGTTCATCCTCAAGCCGTCCGAGAAAGACCCTTCCTGCCCAACGCGGCTCGGCGAACTGGCACTAGAGGCCGGGGTGCCGCCCGGCGTCGTGAACGTGGTGAACGGTGACAAGGACGCCGTGAACGCGATTCTGACCCATCCCGACGTGGCGGCCGTCAGCTTCGTCGGGGCAACGCCGACCGCCGAGTACATCTACAGGACGGCGGCGGCCCACGGCAAACGGTGCCAGGCTTTGGGCGGTGCCAAGAACCACATGGTCGTGATGCCGGACGCCGATCTCGCCCAGGCGACCGACGCGCTGATGGGTGCCGGCTACGGCTCGGCCGGCGAGCGGTGCATGGCAGTCTCGGTGGCCGTCGCCGTCGGCGATCAAGTCGGCGACGCCTTGATCGAGCGCTTGGCGCCCAAGGTGCGCCAGCTTCGCATCGGTCCCGGCACGGAGCCCGAGGTGGAGATGGGCCCGCTGGTCACGGCCGAGCATCTGGCCAAGGTGCGCGGCTACGTCGAACTCGGCGAGAAGGAGGGCGCGACCCTGGTGGTGGATGGCCGCGACTTCCAAATGCAGGGTTTCGGCAGCGGCTTTTTCATGGGTGGCACGTTGTTCGATGACGTGAAGCCGACGATGCGGATCTACCGAGAGGAGATCTTCGGCCCGGTGTTGTCGGTCGTACGCGTTCCCGACTATGCCGCCGCGGTGAAGCTGGTGAACGACCACGAGTTCGGCAACGGAACGGCGATCTTCACCCGCGATGGCGACGCAGCACGGAGCTTCGCCAACGAGGTTCAGATCGGCATGGTCGGCATCAACGTGCCGATTCCCGTGCCGGTCGCGTACCACAGCTTTGGCGGATGGAAGCGGTCGCTGTTCGGCGACATGCACACCCACGGGCCTGAGGGCGTGCGCTTCTACACCAAGCAGAAGGCCGTGACCGCGCGCTGGCCAACCGGCATCCGCGCTGGCTCGGAGTTCTCGATGCCCATTTTGGGTTGAATTCGGTCAAGTCGCGTTCGGCTCGTGCCTTCGTCCATGACACGTTGATGCTAACGTGGGTTCAACCCTAAGGGCGTAATAGTTGTCCCCGCATCACCGGTTCGACGAGCGCGGAGACTGCCCTTGATATCCGTTGCCCGGCTTCGGCCGACGGCTCGCTGGCCGTTCTTGGTAGCGATCGGGATCGCGGTCATCGTGGTCGGCAACTTGGTGTGGACCGCCGTGGTGGCGCCAGTGGTGCCGTCGTCGCTGTTGACGGACCCGCGCTCGCTCTCCTGCCTCTTGATCTTCGTCTTGGCCTACGCCTTGGTCATGACCGAGGAGCGCACCGGCCTGCGCAAGTCCAAGCCGGTCATTCTCGCGGCAGGACTGACCTGGATGTTGGTCGCCTGGGCTGCGCCGACCTACGGCATCGAGCGCCATGAGGTGCGCGAAGCCGTGTTTCACGACCTCGACGAATATGGCGCTCTGGCGTTGTTCCTGCTCGCCGCGATGACCTACATCGCTGCTTTGGACCGGCTCAACGTGTTCGTGGCGCTGCGCGAACGCCTGGTGCGTAGCCGCTTGAGCTATCGAGGCGTGTTCTGGGCGACCGGCTTCCTCGCCTTCTGCCTCTCCGCCGTGGCCGACAACCTGACCACGGCGTTGGTCATGGGCGCCGTGGTGGCGACGGTCGGCATCGGCCAGACGCGTTTCATCGCCCTCGGCCTCGTCAACATCGTCTGTGCGTCCAATACCGGCGGCGCCTTCAGCCCGTTCGGCGACCTCACGACCTTGATGGTCTGGCAGGCCGGCAAGCTCGACTTCTTCGCATTCTTCGCGCTGGTCGGTCCGTCGTTGGTCGCCTACCTCATTCCCGCGCTGCTGATGAGCCGCCACATCGCCAACGGCTGCCCGTTGGTCGAGAGCCAGGGGGCACGTCTCCATCGCGGGGCCAAGCGGGCAATTCTTCTCGGCGTCCTGACCATCTCGCTGGCCGTGACGTTCGAGCAGGTGCTGGAACTGCCGGCGTTCCTCGGCATGATGACCGGCCTGTCCTTGCTGATGACGCACTTCTACCAGCTGCGCCTGAGCCGCCAGCCGGACGAGCCGAGCTTCGACATTTTCGAGGCGGTTGCCGAGGTCGAGTGGGACACGCTCCTGTTCTTCTACGGCATCATGTTCTGCGTCGGCGGCCTCGCGTTCATCGGTTACCTGGAGCTGATGGCCGGCACGCTCTACGGCGGTCTCGGGCCGACCGTGACGCACATCTTGCTGGGCGTGATCTCCGCGGTGATCGACAACATCCCTGTGATGTTCGCGGTGCTGACGATGGACCCGGTGCTCAGCGACCATCAATGGCTGCTGATCACCTTCACGACCGGCGTCGGCGGCAGCCTGCTCGCCATTGGCTCAGCTGCAGGCGTCGCCTTGCTCGCCGTCGGCCACGGCCACTACACGTTCTCGTCGCACCTGCGTTGGACACCAGCCATCGCGGCGGGTTTCGCTGCCGGCATCGCCTGCCACCTGCTGGTCAACGGCTGAGGGTCTCGACGCTCAGGTCGCCACGACACCACCCAGTTCGTCCTCGACGTGGGCCCGGACTGCCGCTTCGAAGCTCTCGTCGTCGCGGAAGCCAAGGCGTCGGGCCCTCTCCGCGGCGAAGTGGCGTGGCCAGCCGTCGACGATCGCCTGGATGGCCGGGTCGGGCTCGAACACCACGCGGTCCAAAGCAGCCTTGCCACCGACCGCCTCCAGCACTGCCAGCATCTCACCGACGTTGACGGTGGCCCCGGGGAGCAGGATCGCCCGCTCCTTGCCGATCGTCGCGCCGTCCATGTCGACCGCGTGGAGCAGCGCTTCGACCGTCCGCCGCGGCGACAAGACGTACATCTCGGACTCGCGCCTTACCGGGCAGACGGCCCGCTCGCCGGCCAACGGCTCGCGAATGATCGAGCTTGCCCAGGTCGATGCCGCCTTGTTCGGCTTGCCCGGGCGAACCACGATCGTGGGCAAGCGCAGGCTGCGGCCGTCGATGAAGCCCTTGCGGTGATAATCCATGACCAGCAGTTCGCCGACAGCCTTCTGGACGCCGTAAGAAGTCTGGGGCGTGAGATGCGTGGTGTCCGTGATGACATCCTCGATGACTGGTCCGCCGTAGACGGCGACCGAGCTGGCGAACACCAGACGCGGCGGGTCGGCAAGCCGTCGACACGCCTCGAGCACGGCGCGGGTGCCGTCGAGGTTGGCGCGCATGCCGATGTCGAAGTCCGCTTCCGCAGCAGCGCTGACCACTGCTGCCAAGTGGAAGACCATGTCGGTGCGGTCGTCGATGACGCGTTCGAGCGCACCCGGCTCGTCGAGCGTGGAGGTGATGATCTCGACCCGGGGATCGTCAGGTAGGCCCTCTGGCGGCGCGATGTCGATCACCCGAAGCCGTTCGAGGCTGCGCTGCTCGCCGTCGACCGCGAGGCCACCCTGCTCGACGATCGCTGCGACGAGCTTTTTGCCGATGAAACCGGCGCCGCCGGTCACAACGATCTGCATTTGAACCCACCCCCCGGTCGTCCATGGTCGAGGCGGCGCATCTAACACCCTTGCGTCATCGGCGACTAGAGCCACGGAAGCTCAACGAACGCGTGCAGCGTTGAAACGCAAACGGCGGGGCCTGAGCCCCGCCGTCCGTCGGCCTTCGATCGTTGGTGCGATCAGAAGTCCATGCCGCCCATACCGCCCATGTCGGGGGCGCCAGCCGGCGGGGCCTTCTTCTCGGGCTTCTCGGCCACCATCGCCTCGGTGGTGATGAGCAGACCGGCAACCGAGGCCGCATCTTCGAGGGCGATGCGCACCACCTTCACCGGATCGATGACGCCAGACTTCACGAGATCCTCGTAGACGTCCGTCGCGGCGTTGTAGCCGAAGTTGACGTCGTCCTTCTCCAGCAGCTTGCCGACCACGACCGAGGCGTCGACACCGGCATTCGAAGCGATCTGCCGCGCCGGCGACTGGATCGCAAGACGGACGATGTCGATGCCGCGACGCTGGTCGTCATTGGCCGGCTGCAGGTTTTCGAGCGCCTTCAGCGTACGCAACAGCGCCACGCCGCCGCCAGAAACGATGCCTTCCTCGACCGCCGCGCGGGTCGCGTTCATGGCGTCGTCGACGCGGTCCTTGCGCTCCTTCACCTCGACCTCGGTCGCACCGCCGACGCGGATGACCGCAACGCCACCGGCGAGCTTCGCTAGGCGCTCCTGCAGCTTCTCGCGGTCGTAGTCCGAGGTGGTCTCCTCGACCTGCGCCCGGATCTGGCCGCAACGACCCTCGATCAGCTCCTTCTCGCCGTAGCCGTCGATGATCGTGGTGTCTTCCTTCTTGATGAGGACGCGCTTGGCGCGGCCGAGCATCTCGAGGGTGACGTTCTCGAGCTTGATGCCGACGTCCTCGCTGATGACCTGGCCGCCGGTGAGGATGGCCATGTCCTCCATCATCGCCTTGCGGCGATCACCGAAGCCCGGCGCCTTGACCGACGCGACCTTGAGGCCGCCGCGCAGCTTGTTGACGACGAGCGTGGCGAGGGCCTCGCCTTCGACGTCCTCGGCGATGATCAGGAGCGGCTTGCCTGACTGCACGACCTGCTCGAGCACCGGCAACAGCGCCTGCAGGCTCGAGAGCTTCTTCTCGTGCAGCAGGATGTAGGGCTCGTCGAGCTCGGTCAGCATCTTCTCGGCATCGGTCACGAAGTACGGCGAGAGATAGCCGCGGTCGAACTGCATGCCCTCGACGACGTCGAGCTCGGTCTCGAGGCCCTTGGCCTCTTCGACGGTGATGACACCCTCGTTGCCGACTTTTTGCATGGCCTGGGACAGCATGCCGCCGATCTCGGTATCGCCATTGGCCGAGATGGTACCGACCTGCTGGATCTCGTCGGAGCCGGAAATCGGCTTCGCGTTCTTCTTGAGCGCGTCGACCACCGCCAGGACGGCGACGTCGATACCACGCTTCAAATCCATCGGGTTCATGCCGGCGGCGACGGCCTTGACGCCCTCGCGGACGATCGCCTGCGCGAGCACGGTCGCGGTGGTGGTGCCGTCACCAGCGACGTCGTTGGTCTTCGAGGCCACCTCGCGCACCATCTGCGCGCCCATGTTCTCGAACTTGTCGCTGAGCTCGATTTCCTTGGCGACGGTTACGCCGTCCTTGGTGATCCGCGGCGCACCGAAGCTCTTGTCGAGCACGACGTTGCGGCCCTTCGGGCCGAGCGTGACCTTCACCGCATCGGAGAGGGTGTCGACGCCCTTGAGCATCCGCGAGCGGGCGTCGACGTTGAACTTGACTTCTTTGGCAGCCATGTTCGTCAGTGTCCTTGTAACTGGGGTGTTCGAGAGCTGCGGCTCAGGCCGCGGCTTTGGCGCTCGAGGAGGTGTCGACGATGCCGAAGATGTCGCTCTCCTTCATGATCAAGAGCTCTTCGCCGTCGATCTTCACCTCGGTGCCGGACCACTTGCCGAACAGAATGATGTCGCCGGCCTTGACGTCGGGCGTCAGTCGGTTGCCGTCGTCGTCGCGGGCGCCGGGGCCGACCGAGATGACCTCGCCCTGCTGAGGCTTTTCCTTGGCCGTATCGGGAATGATGATGCCGCCCGCGGACTTCTCTTCGGCATCGATGCGCCGAACCAGAACGCGGTCATGCAAGGGCGTGAACCCCATGATCCACCTCCAACTTCAGGGTGCGTTGTTGGCACTCGTCGTGGCTGAGTGCTAGGCGCTACGTAGTGAGTCGCTCGGCCGCGTCAAGCTGTCCGTTGCGGATTCTGTGGCGGCCTTCCACGGCTCCCTCCGCCCTCGTCGCGCCGGTGGGTCGCGCCGGTGGGTCGCGCCGGTGGGTCGCGCCGGCGGAAGGCGCCTTCGGTCGCGCTGGTCAGAACCACGGTGGAGAGTAGGAAGATGCAGTCGTTGCTCGTCGCCGGTGCCAGCTCCGGGATCGGCGCCGCGGTAGCCCGGCACTTCGCGTCGCGGGTAAAGCTGCTGCACGGCGTGTCACGCTCCCCGGCGACGGCTGGAGTCTGGATCGACGCCGACCTGACCACCGACGACGGCATCGAGAAGATCGTGCGGACGCGTGCCGGTCACGCTCTGGATGCGGTCGTCTTCTGTGCGGGTACATGGGAAACCGGTGCCTTCACGGAAACCTACGATTTCGCCGGCGGTCCGATCGCCGACATCGACCGCGTCATCGCGCTGAACCTGGTGGCGCCGATCAAACTCATGCGTGCCTTGCTGCCCGCCCTCGAACGATCGCCGAAGCCGCGGATCGTCCTCATCGGCGCGTTGTCCAGGCTGGACAACCTGGCCTCCCGCGAAGTCGCGAACTCGGCATCGAAGTACGGTCTGAGGCGCGCGGCGCACGCGCTTCGCGAGGAACTGGCGGGCCGTGGTGTCGGCGTGACGGTCCTCAATCCCGGGAACGTCGCCACCGAAGAGGTCGAGGCCGACATTGCGGAGGGACGCTTTCCGCCACAGACGCCGATACCGCTCGCTGATCTGTTGGCCGCGGTCGAATGCGCACTCGCACTCTCCCCGGCGACGTTCGCCTCGGAGATCAACCTCGTTCAGACGTCGTAGCCTGGGTGATGCTGCTCTCAGACGTGCGCGTGCGCCAACTCCTGGACGCGCTTGATCATCGAGTGCAGGCCGTTGGCGCGCCCCGCCGTCAGATGGCGGCCGAGGCCGACGCGATCCAGCACCTCGGGCGGGGTTGCCACGACCTCGGCAGGCGGGCGGTCATCGTACAACCGCAGCAGCAGCCCGATCAGGCCCTTCACAAGGATGGCGTCGCTGTCGGCTTCCAGGCGTAAGCGCCTGGTCTCGTCGTCGACGTGCGCGATCATCCAGACTTGGCTTTGACAGCCGTGGACCTTGTTGCCTTCGACACGTGCCGCCTCGGGGAAAGGCGGCAACGCCCGGCCGAGGTCCATCACGTAGTCGATCTTGTCGCGCCAGTCGTCGAACAGTGCAAACTCGTCCTCGATCGCCCGTTGCGCGGCATCGATGGTGGGCTCAGGCGTCGGCATCGCGCGTGTCCAAATGAGTTCGGGTCTCAAGCCGCGTGCTTGATCCGTTGCAGAGCGTCAAGGGCGCGGCCCCTGGCCTCGCCATGATCGACCAGCGGTGTCGGGTAGGTGGTCCCGAGGCTGACGCCCGCCTCGGCCAAAACCGACTTGGGCGCAGTCCAAGGCGCGTGGACGTAGGGCTGGGGCAGACGCTCCAGCTCCGGTAGCCATCGCCTGACATAGGCCCCGTCTGGGTCGAACTTCTCGCCCTGTTTGACGGGATTGAAGATCCGGAAGTACGGCGCCGCGTCCGGGCCACAGCCCGCCACCCACTGCCAGCCAAGGGTGTTCGACGCGAGGTCCGCATCGACCAGGTTGTCCCAGAACCAGCAGGCGCCGTGCTGCCAGTCCTCCAACAGGTCTTTGACCAGAAACGATCCGGCGACCATCCGCACGCGATTGTGCATCCAGCCCGTGGTTCGGAGCTGGCGCATCCCGGCGTCGACGATCGGATAGCCCGTCCGCCCGAAGCGCCACGCGTTGCGGTTGTCCTTGTCGTCGGCCCACGGGAAGTGCGCGAACGCCGGCTTGAGCGGCGCGGTCGGCAGATCGGGCACGTGAAACAAGATATGGTAGCCGAACTCGCGCCACAGCAGTTCTTTCAAGTAGACCTCGCTGCTGCGTCCGGGATCGAGGGCTTCTGCGCCGCCGCAGGCAGCGAGCACCCCGTGCCACGCCTGCCGTGGGCTGAGTTCACCCCAGTGCAGGTGCGGTGACAGCCGCGAAGTGCCTTCGACGTCTGGGCGATTACGCTTATCCCCGTAATCCTCGAGGATATCCGCAACGAATCTTGTGAATGTCGAGTGGGCCTTGGTCTCACCAGGCGACCACGCTGCGGCCAGCCCCTGCGACCAAACAACGCGGGTAGGGAATAGATCGTCAAAACCGATTTCTTCTGTCGGCGAGACTTCAGGAGTGTGCAGTCGAACGGGCGCAGGGGCGGGCGACGGGGGTGCGGGTGCTTTCAAACAAGCCTTCGCGAATGGCGTATACACTGAGTACGGCTGGCCCGTCTGGGTGGCGACGGTCCAAGGCTCGAACAGCAGCGCCCCGTTGTGGCTGACGACTGACAACCCACGGTCAGTCAGGCTGGTCTTCAACGCCGTGTCGCGGGCGATCGCGAACGGTTCGTAGGCACGATTCCACATTACCGAGTCGGCTTCGGCCGCCGCCGCCAGCCGCGTCAGGGCCACGCCCGGGTCGCCCTGCAGCAGGACCAGCCGGCTGCCACGTTCGTGGAGCGCACGGTCCAGCGCTTCCAGGCTCTGGCGCAGCCACCATCGCCCGGCGCCACCGATCGTCCAGGCGCCGGGCGTCGTGTCATCGAGGACGTAGACCGGTAGCACCGCACCGCGCTCGGCGGCTGCTCGGAGCGCCGGGTTGTCGGCGAGGCGAAGGTCCTGGCGGAACCAAACGATCGTGGTCGGCATGGCGCTCGGTCAGTTGCAGTCGGCGGAAGACGATCGCTTCCGTCCGGAGCTAGCCCTTCGTGGCCGACCTTCAAGCCGACCGGCCGGCAACCGGCGGAGTTTGCCGTCGCGGCCGCACAACAGCACGTCGAACGGTCTGGCGAACAGGCGAGCGATTGCCGGATCCCAAACGTCGAGCCCACCCGTGTACGCGCCGAACGCAGGCACCAGCAAGCGATGGCCGTCGGTGGCGAAGCACGGGCGGACGACGACGCGGCCGCGCACGCGCACGGCGGCACGCGGGTGGAGATGGCCGGCGACCTCGCCGGCGGCGGGCGCTGGGGCCGGAACGTGACGGAAGACCAAGTCACCGACGGCCAGTTCCGCCGCAGCCGAGCCATGGCCCGCCGGCGCCCTCGGGTCGTGATTGCCAGCAATCCAGGTCCATGCGCAGACCTCGGCGAGGCGATCGAGGTGGGCGCGGTCTTCCGCTGCGAGCCGCCCGTAGCCGTCGCTGCGGTGGAAACCGTCGCCGAGGCTCAAGACGCGATCGGGGCGATGGTCGTTCAGCAACCCGACGAGCCGATCGAGCGTCGCCCGGGCGTCGTAGGGTGGGACGAGGTGACCGGCCGCCGCGAGTGCTTCCGCCTTGGCCAGGTGGAGGTCGGCAACGACCAGCAAGCGGCGTCCGGGCCAGAACACGGCACCGCGACCGTCGAGCACCAGGTCCTGCCCGTTCAAGGAGAACGCCGAACTGGTGGTCATGCGGCCTTCGGGGCGCCGATGGCCTCGGCCACCAGCTCTTCCGCAGCCTCGTCCAGCAGATCGTCGAGCGCAGCCCCGTAGACACTCTCTCGGCCGATGCTGATCAGGATCGGCACGGCCAAGGGCGAGACCCGATCGAGCCGCTTGACGTGGATACGTCCCTGCACGCTCGTCAGAAGGTCGGCCAGCCGCTTCACGTCCAAGAGCCCAACCGCGGCGTCGGCGCGGGTCGCTCGCAACAGCACGTGTTGCGGCTCGTGTTTGCGCAACACGTCGTAGATCAGATCGGAGCTGACGGTCATCTGACGGCCGGACTTCTCCTGCCCAGGCTGCCGGCGCTCGATCAGCCCGGCGATCACCGCGACGTTGCGGAAGGTGCGTTTGAGGAGCGAACTCTCGGCCATCCACTCCTCCAGGTCATCGCCGAGGATGTCGATGTGGAACAGGGCGGGGATGTCTTCGACCTCGCGGAGGCTCCAGACCGCCAGCGCGTGGTCGCTGCAGACGAAGCCGAGCGGGCCGGCACCGAGCCGCTCCAGTCGCCGGGTCAGTAGCATGCCCAAGGTCTGGTGCGCGTTCCACCCGGCGAACGCATAGACCGCCAGAAATTCGCGGCCGTTGCGTGGAAAGCTCTCGACCAGGAGCTCGTCGGCGCCGGGCAATGCCGAGCGCTGGCGCTGGTGGTCCAGCCACTCACGCACCGGTGCCGGCAGGCTCGGCCAGCGGTCGGGATGAGCCAGCCAGCCGCGGACCCGGCTGGCGAGGTTGGTGGAAAGCGGCAGCCGGGTTCCGCCGTAGTTCGGCACCTTCGGCTCGGCCTTGCCGGTGGCTAGGCGGCATTCCATGTCGGTTTCGCGAAGTTTCTGGAAGATCAGGACCCGGCCGGCGAAAACGAAACTGTCGCCCGGGGTCAGCGTTGCCGCGAACAGCTCCTCGACCTCGCCGAGCACCCGGCGTCCGAGCCGCACCTTCAACATCGGCGCGTCGTGGATGACGCCGACGTTCATCCGATAGGCGCGGGCGAGACGCGGATCGGCCAGTCGCCAACGGCCTTCGGGGTCCTGGCGAAGCTTGCGGTAACGGTCGTAGGTGCCGAGCGCGTAGCCGCCGGTGGCGACGAACGCGAGCACGTCGTCGAAGTCCTGGCGGTCCAGTCCCTCGTAGCCGCCGGCGCCCGCCACCTCGGCGAAGATGGTGTTGGCGTCGAAAGGTCCGGCGCAGGCGGTGCCGACGAGGTGTTGGGCCAACACGTCGAGGCAGCGCTCGTGCTGGACCTCGCCGTCCAGCACGTGCTCGTCGATGGCGTCGCGCGCGGCCATGCACTCCAGCACCTCGAACCGATTGCCCGGGATCAGCAGCGCGTTCGACGGTTCGTCCAGCCGGTGGTTGGCGCGGCCGATCCGCTGCAGGAGCCGCGATGCGCCTTTGGGCGCGCCTACCTGGACCACCAAATCGACGTCGCCCCAGTCGATGCCGAGATCCAAGGACGAGGTGCAGACGACGCAGCGGAGCCGACCTTGGGCCATCGCCGCCTCGATCTTGCGCCGTTGGTCGATCTGCAGAGAGCCGTGATGGAGACCGATCGGCAGATGATCGTCGTTCAACCGCCACAAGGATTGGAAGATGATCTCCGCCTGCGAGCGGGTGTTGGTGAAGACCAGTGTCACCCGGTGAGCCCGGATCGTGGTGTAGAGGTCTTCTGCCGCATAGACGCCGAAATGGCCGGACCACGGCATGTGGGCGTCCGGCACCATGACGTCGATGACCGGCGCAGCTCCGGCATCGCCCATCACCAGCCGTGCTTCGTCGTTTGGTCCCGACAGCCAGCGACGGAGGCGTTCCGGCTCGGCGACCGTCGCTGAGAGCCCGATGACCTGCAGCCCCTTCGCCAGGCGGCGCAACCGGGCGATGCCGAGCCCGAGGAGCTGCCCGCGCTTGTTCGGGACGAGCGCATGCAACTCGTCGAGCACGACCCGGCGCAGGCCGCGAAAGTAGGTGTCGGCGTCGGGGTAGGCCAGCAACAGCGCCAGACTCTCGGGCGTGGTCAGCAGGATCTGGGGTGGCCGTGTCCGCTGACGCTGGCGGCGGTTGGCCGGCGTGTCGCCGGTGCGGGTCTCGATGCGGATTGGCAGGCCCATCTCGGCGACGGGCCGTTCGAGGTTGCGGGCGATGTCGGTCGCCAACGCCTTGAGCGGCGACACGTAGAGCGTGTGGAGGGGGGAGTCGTCCCCGGTGCCGGCAAGCTCGACCAAGCTCGGCAGGAATCCGGCCAGCGTCTTGCCGCCGCCGGTCGGCGCCACCACCAGTGCCGAGACGCCGTCCCGCGCTGCGGTCAGCACCTCCTCTTGGTGGCGGCGGAGTTGCCAGCCGCGCGCTTCGAACCAGCGTGCGAAGCCCTCTGGCAGTGCTGCGGGCGGTTCACTCAAGGTGCGAGGCGGTAGCGCGCCCAATCGGCGCCGTCGCGCTCGAAGCGGAACCGGTCGTGCAGCCGGGACCGGCCGCCCTGCCAGAACTCCATGGCTACCGGCGCCAGCCGGAAGCCGCCCCAATGCGGCGGTCGCGGGATGGGACCGTCGCCGAACCGCTTCACGACATCCTCCTGGAGCTGGTCCAGCGTGTCGCGGTCGGCGATGCGCTTGGATTGTGGCGACGCCCAAGCGCCGATCTGACTGCCGCGCGGCCGGCTGGCGAAGTAGGCGTCGGCCGTGGCGTCGTCGATCTGGCTCACGGTTCCCTCAGCACGTACCTGACGTTCCATCTTGTCGAACCACCAGAGCAGGGCGGCGTTGGCGTTGGCGGCGAGGTCGTCGGCCTTGCGACTCTCGTAGTTGGTGTACCAAACGAAGCCATCGCGGTCGTAGCCCTTGAGCAGGACGATGCGCGCGGCGGGCTTGCCCGCGCCATCCACCGTGGCCAGTGTCATCGCATTGGGTTCGACCAGCTCGGCGCCCACCGCTTCGACGAACCAGGTCGAGAACAGTGCCATCGGGTCGTCCCCGACCGTCGTTTCGTTCAGCTCGCCCGCCGCGTAGTCACGCCGCAATCCCGCGGGGTCGACCATGGTTTTCTCCTCGTTGCTGGGCCGCAGTCCGTTCACTATCGTCGGTTGTCGCCGCCCATTTGGAAACAAGTGATGCCGAACGTCCTTTCGATCCAGTCATCCGTGGCCTACGGCCACGTCGGCAACAGCGCCGCGGTGTTCCCGCTGCAACGACTCGGCATCCAGGCTTGGCCCGTCAATACCGTGCAGTTCTCCAACCACACGGGCTATGGCGCGTGGCGCGGCGAGGTGATGGCCCCCGAGCACATCGCCGAGGTCATCGCCGGCATCGACGACCGCGGCGTGCTGCCCCGTTGTGACGCCGTCGTCAGCGGCTACCTGGGTGGCGCAGAACTCGGCAACGTCGTTCTCGACGCCGTCGCCAAGGTGAAGTCACTCAACCCGAAAGCGATCTACGCCTGCGATCCGGTGATCGGCGATACCGACCGCGGGGTGTTCGTCCGGCCAGGCATCCCGGAGTTCTTCCGCGACCGAGCGATGGCCGCCGCCGACCTCGTGACGCCGAACGCGTTCGAACTGGGCCTGCTCACGGGAACCACGATCGGTGACCGTGCCTCGGCGATGGCAGCTGTGGCGGCGTTGCGGGCGAGTGGGCCGGGAACGGTGTTCGTCACCTCCCTGGAGGCCGGGATCGACGCCGATCGTCTAGGGGTGCTCGGAGTCGATGGCGAGGGCGCATGGCTCGTCACCCACCCGCGCTTGGACGTAGCGCTCAACGGCACGGGCGACGTGATGACGGCGTTGCTCGCGGGCGAACGCCTGTTGGGGTCGAGCCTCGCCGAGGGGCTCAGCCGTGCGGTTTCACGGATGTTCGCCTTGGTCGAGGCGACGCATGCGGCGGGCGCGCGGGAGCTGCAACTGGTGCAGGCCCAGGACCGCTGGCTGGAGCCATCGGTGCAGCTCCAAGCCGAGCGGTTGGCCTGAGCGGTCAGGCCGCCGGCGGGTAGTTGGACGGGAACAGCGCGCGTTTGGCGACGTCGTCCGCTTCCGTCTTCCAAACGACGTCGTTGCCGATCGCCCGGGCGCGTGCCACCGCCGGGCGTCCGTCGACTGCTGCGAACCATCGCGCCAGATTCGGCGTCGGCGCCAGTGGGTCGTCGTTGCCGAGCGCGAATGCGGCGCGATCGATCCAACCCCAGGCAGCCATGTCGACCACGGAATAGTCGTCGCCGAGGACGTACGGGCGGTCGGCCAGTCGCTCTTCGAGCACGGCGTAGTGTCGCTCTGCCTCACGCCGATAACGATTGGTGGCGTAGGCGCTGTCGGTGTGGATGCGGCTGAAATGCACCGATTGGCCTGAGAAGGGGCCGAGGCCGCTAGCGATGAACATCATCCACGACAAGAGCTGCCCGCGATCCTCCGGCCGGCCCAGGAATCGACCGGTCTTCTCGGCGAGGTAGAGAAGGATGGCGTTGCTGTCGAAAACCGTCGTGTTGCCGTCGACCAGCGCCGGTAGCTTCCCGTTTGGATTGATCGCACGAAAACCCGGCAGGTGCTGCTCGCCCTTGAAGGTGTCCACCGGCACCAGCTCGTAGGCGAGTTCCATCTCTTCGAGGGCGAGCGCGACCTTCATGGGGTTCGGCGTATGATGGAAGTAGAACTTCAGCATGGACGTCTCCTGAGCGCGTTCGGCCAGTGCAGCGGCGGTTCGACGGTAGAGCCGGGCGATGCCCGTGCTGCGGTCTGGAAGACCGAGCACATGGCCGCCGTCAACGGGTCACGGCCGGCGCCTCGCGCGGCCGTGACCGCACGGTTGAGGTGTTCAGGAGTCGAATCGATCGAGAAGAGTGGCGCGAACGCTGCGGTTGGAAGGGGCGGCCACACGTCCGCGTCCGGCCAACCCGCGACGACACCGGCCTCGACACGGTCGCCTAGCGCCAGGACGCCGCGACGAGCTTCGACGAAAGCGGCTTGGCTCCGTTACGCGTGCCGCGCGGCGGCCGCCATCAGCGGACGATCCGATAGCCGACGCCGCGGACCGTCTGGATCAGTCGACCCGCGCGACCGAGCTTCTTGCGCAGGCGGCTGATGTGGACGTCGACGACGTTGGTGGTCGGCTCGTCGTCCTGGTCCGTCGCGACGTTCATGATCCGCTGTCGCGACAGTGCCGTACCGGCGTGGGTCAGGAGCAGCACCAAAATCGCCTGCTCCCGCAAGGTGAGGGAGATGCGCAGACCGTCCACGGTCGCGACACAGGATCGGGTGTCGACCTGAATGCCGCCGGTCGAGAGCAGGTGGGTTTCCTGCCGCTCGGCGAACTGGCCCTGGCGTCGGATCAATGCGCGCAGGCGCGCCGCCAGCTCGGCGAGGCGGAACGGCTTCGCCAGGTAGTCGTCGGCGCCGGCCTCCAGCCCTTCGACCAAGTCGTCGGTCGTATCGAGGGCGGTGAGCATGATGATCGGCGTCCAGACCTTGCGCAGCCGGGCGAGCCGGCAGACGTCGAGACCGGAAAGGCCCGGCAGCACGACGTCCAGGACCACCGCGTCGAACCGCTCACGGTCGATGCGGGCCAACGCCGCCTCGCCGGAAGGCTCGTGCAGCGTGTTCCAACCGTCTTCGACCAGGCCATCCCTGATCAGCTCGACGATCCTCGTTTCGTCTTCGACGACGAGCAGGTTCATCGTTCGTCGCTCCGTGCTGTGTCGGCTGGCAGCTCCAGCACCACGGCAAGCCCACTTGGCTCGTGGTCGGCCAGCCACATCCGCCCACCGTGGTCGGCGATCACGGCGCGGACGGTCGCGAGGCCCAGGCCGGTGCCGGCGGGGTTGCGGGCGAACGCGTCGCCGCCCCGGACGTAGGGTTCGAGGACGGCAAGCTTGGCTTCGTCGTCGAGGCCAGTGCCGTCGTCGGCGATCACCAAGCGACAGCCGTCCGCACGCCGATCCAAGCCCAGGGTGACCGTTGGGCCGCCATAGAGACGGGCGTTGTGCAGGAGTGCCAAGACCGCTTGGCGGAGGCGCACCGGGTCGCCTTCGATCCACGCCTCGGTCGGCATTGCCTGGAGGCTCACTTCGGGCTGGAAGGTTGCGAGCAGGTTCTGCAGAAGCGAGCGCAGCTCGACCCGTTGGCGGCGGCGCCGCGGTGCGCGATCGGCCGCGGCCATGGCCATCAGGTCGCCGACGATGACCGACGCCTCGACAGCCGCGTCGCCGATGCGCGCGAGGGCAGTCTGGCAGCGGGCGCTCTGGGCATCGACATGGTTCGTCTGCGCCGCGATCTCGGCCTCGCCCTGGATGATGGTCAGCAGGGTCCGGAGTTCGTGGCCGACCTCGGCCAGTTGGCGCGTCGGGGCGACATGTGGTCGGTCGTGGCCGTCTTGCGCGACCGCCGGCGGCACCGCGGGGCTCCCGTCCACCACCATTGGCGTGCCGTTGGCACTCGCAGCGGCACACGTCGAGTGGCCTGCGCGATCGCCCGCACTGACCTCGAACAGCGAAGGTTCGTCATGCTGCTCCATCGACCCGGTGCCGCTCCCACGGTTCACGTCATTTGTTGACGGTTCGACGGACCACGTTGTTCCTCACTGATTGGACTTTGGTCCGCGACTCCGCCGCCTTGAAATGGCGCGGATGCCCGCCGCGCTTCGGTCAGGGTCACGCCTGCTGTCGTTGGACGCGGCCCGGCGTCGTCATGACGGGGTTGTTTGCGCTGTCACGGTGACCCGATGCGCCAGCCTTCAGCTGGTCGTCATGTGCTCTCGACGCGGGCGGGTTGGACAAGGCTCGTGGTTCGGCACAGTCTGGCAACCGCATGTCGGTGGTGGGGCCAAGCGGTCCGCCAAGATGGGGGACGGGCATCCATGGCTATTGCCGTATCGCGACGCGTCGCGTGGCCGAACGACGCGCGCTGTGCCGCGCTGGTCAGCTTCGACTTCGACGCCGAAACCCTTTGGTTGTCGCGCGATCTGGCCAATGCCGAGAAGCTCGTGACGATGTCGTTCGGCACCTTCGGGGCGAAGGTCGGCGTGCCTGCCATCCTGACGATGCTGGCCGACGAAGCCGTGCCGGCGACGTTCTTCGTGCCGGGTTGGACAGCGGAGCGTCACATCGACAAGGTCGAAGCGATCCTCCGTGGTGGGCACGAGATCGGCCACCACGGCTACCTACACCTCTGGCCCGATCCCGAGAAGCCGGAGGAGGCCGAAGACGAAATCATGCGCGGGCTCGACGCGCTCCAGCGCACCGTGGGCGTGCGGCCAGTCGGCTACCGAGCACCGGCGGGCGAGGCGTCGCGCCGTCTGATGACGCTCCTGGCCCGGGAGCGGTTCCTCTACTCGTCGTCGTTCAAGGACGACGTCTACCCCTATCGTCACGACGCGGAGCGCGGTGCGCCGGGCCTGATCGAATTGCCGGAAGACCCCGCGATCGACGACACGGTCTACGGCTTCACCCACCTGCGCTCGCCCAAGCCGCTCTTCCCCGAAGAGCACGTGCTGGCGCTGTGGCAGCAGTCGTTCCTGGCGATGCACGAGGCGGGCGGCCTCTTCAACCTCGTGCTCCACCCCCAAGTCACCGGCCGACCGATGCGCCTCGCGCTGCTGCGCAAGTTCATCGCCTGGATGCGCGAGTTCCCCGGTGTCTGGTTCGCCACCGGCGAAGACATCGCGCGGGCGTTCGCGGCGCAAGAAGCGACCCACGACCGGATCGCGAGGGTCGTCGGCGCCACCCGCTTTCCCTTCGCCGGCCAGATCGATTGGCCGGCCGACTACGTCACCCATGTCAATGCCGGGGCGCCGGTTCGCGGTATCCCTTCGACCTGGGGCACCCATTGGCCCGACATCTGTGTCGTCGACGGCGAGGATCGCGTGCGCGAGGTCGGTGAGGTCGAACTCGACCCCGGACCGCATTGCCTGGCGGAGTGGCAGTTCGGGTCGGCGGCGGCGGACGATCACACCGATAGCGGCGTCCGGCACTTCTTCGTGTACGTGCCGGCGGGGCGGGAAGCCGAGGCCATGGCGTTGCTCGACGGCGCGTCGATTTCCTATGCCGGTGTGCGCGGGTTTCGCCCGTTGGAGGACGGCAGTGTCGAGGTTCTGCCGTTCGTGACGACCGGCGAGGCCAAGGACGATCAGCCGACCCGGGCGCGCTGACGCCGCGTATGAAGCCAGCGGCGGAGCTGCAGTTGGGCGACGCCGGCGAGGACCAGTAGGCCGCCGAGAAGCTGGAACGGGGTCGGCTGGTAGCCGAGGGCGGTGGTGATCGCCATCGCCACCAGGGGCGCGACGTTGAAGTAGAGGCTGGCGGTGGCGACGCCCAATCGGTTGACGCCGGCGTGCCACAGGACGATGCCGAGGCAGGTCGAGGTCAGGATCAGCCAGAGCATAAGCGCGTTGAGCTCGAACGATGGCCAGGCGGTCGGCAGCGCGGTCAGGCCCAGCGTCCACAGCCCCAGGAACAAGAAGATCAGGAACGGAGCCGCGGCAGCCATCGTCCAAGCCGTCAGCCGGACCTCGCCATAGTCCGGCAGCCATCGGTGGCATTGCAGGCTGTACCAGGCCCAACAGGCACTGCCGAGGACCAGGAACGCTTCACCGCCCTCGAACACGACGGCACCACCAGCGAGGGCAGGCGCTGCCAGCAGCAGGCCGCCTGGCACCACGAGCGCCAGAGCCGCGAGCAGCCCCGTCGGCACCGGCTCCCGGTACACCAAGATGGCGATCGCGGCGTAGGTGAGGGGTGATGCCGTCTGTACGACGATCGCCGTGACCGGGTTCGCGTGGGCCAGACCGAAGGTGTAGAACGTGATCAGCCCACCCATGCCAAAGAGGCCCAAC
Organism: Pseudomonadota bacterium; assembly: GCA_039818825.1. Classification (GTDB taxonomy): domain Bacteria; phylum Pseudomonadota; class Alphaproteobacteria; order Geminicoccales; family Geminicoccaceae; genus JBCBTD01. The sequence goes on along the minus strand of JBCBTD010000003.1, from coordinate 14,999 downwards.
AGCGCGAGCTTCGCCACCTCGCCGCGCGCCGGTGGGTCGAGCCGGCCGGCATACAGCCACAACACCAGCAGCATGAACGGTGCCGCGAGGACGTAGCGCGCGGCCGACAGCGCGAACGGGTCCCAGACCTCGAGCAGTAGGACGAAGCCGGGGATCATCTGCCCCCAGAACACCATGGTCAGGAACAGGCGGAGATGAGCGCCCGCTTCGCTGGTCGGCGGTACCGCCAGGGCGGTCGTCGGGGTCGCGGCCAGCGTTCAGACCGGGTCGCGGACCAAGGGCGCGGTCGAGCAGTGGATCCCGCCGCCGCCGGCGTAGACCTTGTCGTAGGGGACCGGCACGAGTTCGATGCCGAGCCGGTCGAGCTGGTCCATCGTGCGCGGGCTGATCCCTTCCGCCATCAGCACCCGGCCCGGCCGCACGGCAAGGCAGTTGATGGTCCAGACGGGATCTTCGTGGTGCACGTCGACGGTGCGGATGCCGAGTGCCTTCAGCTTCTCCAGGAACACGAAGGGAAGCTGCGTCGGGTTGATGATGGCGGTGTCGACGTCGACCATGACGAAGGCGCCGTCGATGTGCAGACGGTAGCCGGTGAGATACACCCGCAGGAGCTCGACGCCCTGCCAGCGCAGCACCTCCTCGATCTGGTCGGCGCCCGCGTCGTTGACCCTGGACGAGATACCGACGACCGCGGTCGAGGCGTTGATCCAGGCGAAGCTGCCGCCTTCCATGATCGCGTTGCCGTGGATCGTCCTGAGGATCGGGCAGCCGAGGCTAGCGAGCGTGCGGGTGACCGGCAGCTCCTCGCCGCGGCGGATCGGCGGGCCCATCCGGGTGACGATGGCGCCGCCCTGGACGGCGATGCAGCTGTCGCGGGTGTAGCAGGTCTTCATTCGGCCCGCTGCCGGCGCGTCGATCATCACGACCTCGACGCCTTCCGCCTCCAGCGCCTGCACCAGTCCGTCGTGCTGGGCCTGCATGGCGGCGAGGTCGGGCGGTTCGCTACCGCGCCAGTACCACCCGGTCTCAGGATCGCCGTAAGCGCCGACGTCGGGTAGGCGCTTGGCCGGGTCGACGACGTTCAGCTCGTCTCCGGGCCGGTGCATCAGCACCGTGCGAAGCCGACCGACGTCGTTGGCACAGCCCCAGCGACGGCCCCAGACGAAGTCCTGTTCTGACGCGCTCTCGAAGGGCGGCTCGGGCTCGGACTTGAAGATTTTGATGAGCTGGTTGTAGCGGTACTCGCCTTCGGTCATGACCGACATCGGCTGGTTCTCCTGCTCAAGCCGTTGCCGGGATCCACCACTCGCGTCCCCGCACGGTCTCCACGTACTCCGGCCACCGGTAGCCCACCGGCGCCGGGTAGTCTTTGCCCAGCAACGGTGGCACCCAGTCCGTCCCACCCATGCCGCCGCCGGTCCGCTGCGCGAACTCGGCCTTGGCCGCAGCCAGCGTCTCCGGCCGAGCCAGCAGCTCGACCAGCGTCGTGCCGATGACCTTGCCTGCCGTCTGGACCATCGGGTCCATGGCAGCGCCTAGGCCGCCGAGCGCCAGGTGCACCCAGTTCGGGTAGCGGTAGCCGGGCTCGGGCGCCTTCAGCCGTGGCCGGCCGACGAACAGCCGCACGGTCGGGCAGTGCCACGTGTACTCGACATAGTCGTCGGAAGTGTAGTTCTGCTGCCAGGCCGGCAGCGATTGGCGCAGTAGCGCCTCGCCGTCCTCTGGGCGGATCAACCGTTCGATCTCGTCCATGAACGGCTCGGCCATCGGCTGGAGCCCCAGGTTCTGCTGCACCTCGCGCGCGAAGGCTTTGGCCGTCTCGTCCCACATCGGCGCGCCAATGGCCTCGAAGTTGGCATAGGTCTGGGCGGCGAGCGCATGGTTCCGGAGACCTGGCCGGCACTTGCTGACCCAGCCGTTGCGTACCGTGCAGTGGGTCATCGCCGCGACGTGCTCGGCATTGCGGTCGAGGACCGCTTGGATGCGTTCGGCCATCTCGATGGTCGGGCACCGCCACGCGTACTGGATCTGGGCGAAACGCGGCGTGAGGTTGTCCGACGTGGCCTGCCCGGCGGCGAGGATGGCCTCGTTGAGTGTCCACGTACCGGTGTGCGGGAGCATCGCCTCCTTGGTGTACTTGGTCGTTGTGTACATGAGGCACACGGCGTCGATGGCGCCGGGTGGGCGGGCGATGGCGTGGCTGTTGGCGACACCGCTGGCGTCCGCCGGCTGCCAGCTTTCGGGCTCCGGGCACTCGAAGCTGTAGACCTTCGACCAGTAGCAGCCGCAGTGCGTGTCCCAGGTGCAGGTGTTGGCGAGCGCCGGCAGCGACGTCGGGTGCCAGGCGACCATTGCATCCAGATCGTCGTAGTAGCCATGGCTGGCGTGGATCGGCTTGGAGCCGCACATCTTCTCGGCGGGCTCGCCGAAGAAGGCGAGGCGACCCTCGAGCCCGTGCGCTTCCATGGCCGCTTTCGCCGCCAGCAGCCCGGCGAGCCCGGCAAGTCCGAGCGCGGAGTGCGGGTCGGTATGGCCGGCAGCCCAGCGGTGCACGCCGGCGCGCGGCTTTTCGTAGGGAACGACCTCCTGCGAGTTGCCGGGGACGGCGTCGTACTCGGCGTAGGTCGCCACCTGCGGCCCGCCTTTGCCCCAGCGGGCGACGAACGCCGTGGGCATGCCGCCCGAACCTTCCTCGACCTCGAAGCCCTCGGCGCGCAGGCGGTCGACGTACCAAGCCGCCGAGCGGTACTCGCGCCATGCCGGCTCGTGGAAGTCCCAGAGCGCCTCGTGATCCTCCGACAGGCGCTGACGGTTGGCGTCGATCCAAGCGAGGGCTGCTTCTTGTTCCGGTATCATGAGCGGTTGCCTCCCCGAAGTCCCTGCCAGGTCATCTGTGCGAACAGCATGAGGAACGTGACGGCGATCAGCAGGGTGGCCACCGCCGCCACCGTGGGATCGACGTTCTCGTTGATCCCGTCCCAGATCGCTTTCGGCAGCAGGTAGATGTTGCGGCTGGTGATGAACAGGAGGACGACGATCTCGTCCCAGCTGATGATGAAGGCGAAGATGGCGCCGGCCAGAATGCCCGGCATGACCAGGGGCACCAGCACCCAGCGCACGGTTTGGCTCATGTCGGCGCCGAGCGAGCGCGCCGCCTGCTCTAGGCGGACGTCGACGTTGGCGAGCGCCGCCGAGACCGTGATCACCACATAGGGCAGGCCGATGATGGTGTGGGTGAGGATCACCCCGGCATAGGTGTCGATCAGCCCGAGTTCGATCCAGGCACGGTAGAAGGCGAGCGCGTGGACCACCGACGGCACGATGATCGGTGTCAGCATCAAGAGCCTGATCCATTCGCCGAACCGGTTGGCGAGCCGCCAGCAGCCGATGGCGCAGAGCGTGCCGAGTACCGTGGCGAACAAGGCTGACACCAAGCTGACGAACAGCGACCGGAGGATCGAATCGCGCCAGAATGGGTCGGCGATCAGGTTCCAATAGTGCTGCAGCGACAGCTCGTCCTGGGGGAACGACAGGAACCGCTGGTCGGTGAAGGAGACGGGCACCACCACGAACAGCGGCAGCACCAGGAACAGCACGACCGTCCAGGCCAGCGCCAGCATGACGAAGCCGTGCCACGAGCGCTGTTCCATCACTTGGCGCCGTACATGGTGCGCAAGTCGACGATGCGCGACATGACCAGGATGAGGCCGAGCGTGGTGACCAGCATGGTGGTCGCCAGCATCGTGGCGAGGCCCCATCGCAAGGTGGCCTCCATCGAAAACCAGATGTACTCGGCGATCATCACCACTTTGCCGCCGCCCAAGAGCGCTGGCGTGACGAAGAAGCCAAGCGAGAAGACGAAGACGAGAATGGCCGCACCGATCACGCCTGGCCGCGAGAGGGGCAACCAGATCCTCCAGAACGCGCCGAAGGCCGAAGCGCCCAGCCCTCTGGCGGCGAGGATCACCCGCTGGTCGATACCCTGCATGTTCGCGAACAGCGGCAGGATGGCGTAGGGCAGCATGAAGTGGACCATGCCGATGATGACGCCCGTCTCGGAGCGCACCAGGCGCAGCCGCCCCTCGAAGACGCCGAACTCGCGCAAGGGGTCGTAGAGAACGCTGACGGCCTCGTGGGCGAGGCCGTTGTTGCGCAGGAGGATGATCCAGGCGAAGGCACGGATCAGCACCGATAGCCAGAAGGTCAACAGGACGCCGAACAGCATCAGGGTTCGCTGACGGTCCTGGACATGGACCATGGCGTAGGCGACCACGTAGCCGAGCATCACGGTCAGGACGGTCGTGACCACGCAGATCCGCGCGGTCCGCCAGAGCATCCGCTGGATGCCCGGGTCGGTGAGCAGGAGCCCGTAATTGCCGAGCCAGTAGCCTTCGGCATCGACGTCGAGTTCGGTGACGCTGACGTGCAGGATCTGGGCCAGCGGCAGCAGGTAGAAGACGACCAACAGTGCCGTTGCCGGCAGCAGCAACAGCGCGTAAACGCCCGGCAGGCCGATGCGCCCGGCCTGCCGGTCGCCCTTGGTCAGGGTGCCGACCGCCACCCCGAGTCGACGCTCAGGTGGCGATCAGGTCGAGATAGTCCTTGTTCACCCTGGCCGAGTTCGCGCCGTACCACTCGCTGTCGACGGGGAGCTGCAGCGCGTAGTTCTCGGGGTCGGTGGCGTTGAAGCGCTTCAGGTCCGGCGGCACCAGGGCGGCCGCCGCGGGGTTGGCCGGCGCGTTGCCGAACAGTTCGAACAGCTTCACCTGGCCCGCCGGGTCCTGCATCGAGGCAATGAACGGCCAGACGGCATCGCCGGCGGGGTTGTCCTTCGGCACGACCCACGCACCCGGCAGGACGATCGCCTGGTTCCAGGTCCAGTCCCAAAGCCCGTCGGTCTCGTCGTAGATCGCCTTGGTCCGGGTGTTCCAGAAGCAGCCCATGACCACCTCTTGCTGGCGCATGAACTGCTGGCTCTCGGCACCCGACGACCAGAAGATCGTGTCGTCGAGGATCGACTTGACGGTCTCCCAGGCGAGCTTCTCCTTCGCCGGGGTGATCGGATAGACCTCTTCCATCGGTACGCCGGCGCCCATCAGCGCGACTTCGATGTGCCCGAGCACGTCTTTGCGCAGCGCCCTGGTTCCGGGGAAGTCCTGCAGGTTGAAGAAGTCCTGCCAGCCCTTAGGTGCCGCGTCGCCGCTGTACTCGCTGGTGTCGTAGGCCAGCACGAAACTGTAGATGTAGTTGGTCACTCCCCACTTGAAGTCGAAGCCGGGGAACAGCTTGGCGCGGTCGACCACGGCGTAGTCGATCTCGCGGAGGTAGCCGGTCGAGCCGAGCTGGATCGAGCTGCCACCGCCGCTGTCGCAGACGTCCCAGGTGACGGCACCGCTCTCGACCATGTTGCGGATCTTGCCCTGGCTCGGCCCGGAGCCGTCGATGACCACCTCGACACCCGTCGCCGCGGTGTAGGGCTCGCCGAAGGCAACGCCGAAGTACTCGACGGCATCGCCGCCCCAGTTGACGAGGACGATCTCCTGCGCCTGGGCGAAAGCGCGCGTCGAGAAACCCGCTGGCAGGGCGGTGAGGGCGGCCAGCCCCGCCAACAACTGGCGGCGATCGATTCGGCCCTTGGCGTGCAGCTCCTTGCCGAGAGCGGCGAGATCCTCGCGGAACGACATCATCCGGCGCATGGCTCGTGGTCTCCCTTTGGGCGATGCCCGACGCGGATCGCCCTTGTCCCTGGTTGTCGGTCAGACTGTAAGCTGCCGAGCAATTGTCGTACCAGCGATCGGCGCGAACGGAAGAGGCGAAGCATGGCGATCCACCCCGATGTAGTGTTGCTCGACGGGGATCTGTTGACGCTCGATCCGGCGCGGCCGCGGGTGCAGGCTTTGGCCGTGTTGGGTGGGCGGATCCGTGCCATGGGCACGACCGACGCGATCGCGGCACTGCGTGGTCCCACGACCGAGATCATCGACCTCGAAGGTGCGTTCGTCATCCCGGGCATCGTCGAGAGCCACGCCCACCCCGACAGCTACGGCATCAAACTGTTGAAGCACCACGCGTTGTCGCCCGACCGCTTCCCGACCCTGGAGGCCGTGCTCGACCACATCGACCGCACGACACGGATGTTGCCGCCCGACCGTTGGTTCGTTGGCTACCGCTACAACGACCAGAAGCAGGGCGGCTGGCCGACCTTGGAGCAGCTCGACGCCGCCAGCCACGGCCGGCCCCTGTTCGTCTGGCGCACCGACCACCATGTCGGCCTCGCCAACAGCCGCGCGCTGGCGTTGGCCGACATCGGCCCGGCGACGCCCGATCCGGCGTTCGGCCACATCGATCGTGACGACGCCGGCCGGCCCACGGGTTTGCTACGCGAGACCGCCATGGCGCCGTTCACCGACCTGCTCGCGGCGACGGACACGGTCGAGGACTATGCTGCCGGGTTGGAGCGGGTGTTCGAGGAGTTCGTTGCCGTCGGTATCACCAGCGTGGTGAATTCGCTGGCATCTTCGAAGGCGATCCGCGCCTACCAGACGATGCGCGAGCAGGACCGCCTACGGCTGCGCGTCGGCTTGCTCATCAGTGGCCGGGAGCCGGGGTTGGTCGAGCGGTACGTCGAGGCCGGCATCCGCTCAGGCTTCGGTGACGAGTGGGTTCGCGTCATCGGTGTCGAATGGTGCCCCGACTGCTCCACCAGCGGCCGCACCGCGGCGTACTACGATCCCTATGTCGGCACGCCCGCGGTGGGTGAGCCGAGGCCCAACCAAGGCATCCTCCTCTACGAGAAAGACGACCTGACGAGGCGGGTGGTCGCCGCCCACGTTGCCGGGCTGCAGGTCTGCCTGGATGGAGTGGGAGACCGTGGGATCGACTTCTGCCTGGACTGCTTAGAAGCGGCGCTCGAGGCCCACCCGAGGCACGACCACCGGCTCCGGATCGAGCACTGCTGCTACGTGACGCCGGCGATCCGCGAACGGCTCGCGCGGACCGGGATCGTCGACAGTTCGGCCACTGGCTTCATGGCGCCGTTGGGCGATGCCTACATCGCCAATCGGGGCGCCGACGCGATGCGGTTCATGTGGCCGCATCGAACGCTGATCGATGCGGGATTGATGGCTCCAGGCCACTCGGACGCGCCGGTCTGCAGCTCCAACCCGTTTCACGCGATGCAGGCGCTGGTGACGCGCAAGACCGACACGGGCGGCGATCTCGGAGGCAGCGAGGCGATCACCACCCAGGAAGCGCTGCAGTGCTACACGACGCTCGGCGCTTGGTGCGCGCGCGAAGAACACGAGAAGGGCAGCCTCGCGGTCGGCAAGCTCGCCGACATTGCCGTGTTGGACCGTGATCTGCTGCAAACGCCGCCGGAAGAAATCCGCGACACACGGGTGGCGTTGACGATGGTCGGCGGGCGCGTCGTCCACCGCGCTCCAGGCTAGTCGGCAGCGACGATGACCGAGGCTTCCGGCTCCCAGGACAGCCAGACTTCGGCGCCGTGAGTGGCTTCGACCGGCCGCTTGAAGGCCGGCTGGCTGACCAAGACGTCGCCAAACGCCTCGGTCGCGACGCGGAGCTGCACGCTGCTGCCGAAGTAGCTCCAGGAGCTGAGCCGGCCCTGAACCCGGTTGCGCCGACTCTCCGGTTCGATGGTGTGGACGTCGATCTTTTCGGGGCGTAGCGCGATCAGGATCGGCTCGCCGGCCCCGGCCGTAGCGCCCTGCTGCAGGAACTCGCCGGCGGCGGCACGGTAGACGACACCCTGATCCTCGCTGCCGAGGACGTTGCCCTCGATGAAGTTGCTCTTGCCCAGGAAGTCCGCCACGAATCGTGTCGCCGGCCGCTCGTAGAGATCCGCCGGCCGTCCGAGCTGGGCGATCCGGCCGTGGTTGAGGATGGCGATCCGCTCGGACATCGACAGCGCCTCCTCCTGGTCGTGGGTGACGTAGACGAAGGTCGTCCCGATCCGTTCGTGGATCGCTTTGAGTTCCCACTGGAGGTCGGCACGGAGCTTCTTGTCCAGCGCCGAGAGCGGTTCGTCGAGCAGCAGGACGTCGGGATCGAAGACCAGGGCGCGCGCCAGCGCCACCCGCTGTTGCTGACCGCCCGACAGCTCGCGTGGCAGTCGCGCCTTCAGGTGCCCGAGTTGGACCAGGTCGAGCGCGCGGCCGATCCGCTCGCCGGCCGCGGCGCCGGTGATGCCACGGACGCGCAAAGGGAAGCCGACATTGCCCTCCACGTCGAGATGCGGGAACAGAGCGTAGCCCTGGAACACCATCCCGAAATTGCGCTTCTCCGGGGGCAGGCGGGTGATGGCGCGACCGTCGACCAGGACGTTGCCCGCCGTCGGCTCGGCAAAGCCGGCGATGGTCATCAAGATCGTCGTCTTGCCCGAGCCGGAGGGCCCCAACAGCGTGACGAAATCACCGCTTGGCACCTCGAGCGTGACGTCGTCGACGGCGACGGCGTTCCCGTAGCGCTTGGTCAAGCCACGAACTTCGAGAGAGTGCGCCGTCAAAGCCGTTCCCCACCTGGTCGGCGTCTCGCCGACGTCTTAACGCCGGCTCCGACCAGCAAGTTTCCAGCCAGCCTCGTCATCACAGACCGGTCAGCATGAAGCCTAAGCAGCGTTGCGGCCGCGTGCGAGGGGCGACTTGATCGCGCCGGTTGACGAACGGGCCGAGGCTCGGTGAGTTCGATGGCAACGAAATCAGGGAGGCTTGCACCATGTTGACCGACGCGGACGTCGGCTTCTATCGCGAGCACGGCTACGTCGTGCTGCGCGATGCCATCCCCGCCGCCACCATCGCCGACCTCCAGCGCGTCACCGCAGCGTTCATCGAGCGGTCGCGGAGCGTCGCCGAGAGCGACGAGGTGTTCGATCTCGACGACGGGCACGGTCCGGATCGGCCGCGGCTGACCCGGATCAAACTGCCGCACAAGCGGCACCCGGCCTTCGCCGAACTGCTGCACGGTGAGCGGATCCGTGGCATTCTCAGCCAGCTGCTCGGGCCGAACGTGGCGCTGCAGACGAGCAAGCTCAACACCAAGGCACCGGGCGGGGGTGCGGCGGTCGAGTGGCACCAGGACTGGGCGTTCTATCCCCACACCAACGACGACATGCTGGCGCTGGCGGTGATGCTCGACGACGTCGACGAGGCGAACGGGCCATTGATGGTGATCCCGGGCTCGCATCTCGGGCCGGTCTTGAACCACCACACGGGCGGCGTGTTCTGTGGTGCCATCGACCCGGAAGACCCCACGTTCCGGTTCGACCGGGCGATGACGCTGACCGGAAAGGCGGGCGACGTGACCATCCATCATGCTCGGACGTTGCACGGCTCGGCGCCCAACCGCAGCGATCGGCCGCGCCTGATCTTGTTCTTCGAAGCACATGCGGCCGATGCCTGGCCGCTGCTCGGCGCCGCGTCGTACATCCATCGGCTGGGTCAGCAGGCGATCTGGGACGATCTTCACGCGCGGATGATCTGCGGCACGCCAGTCCTGGAACCGCGGTTGGAGGCCGTGTCCGTGCGGCTGCCGTTGCCGCCCGCGCCGGATGCGAGCTCGATCTTCAAGTCGCAGAAGTCGGGCGGCGCCCGTAGCGTCTTCGCGGCGGAGTGATCGACGCGACACCGATCGCTTCAACCCGTCGCCTCGGGGTGAAACAGTTCGACCCGCCGGCCTCGCGCCTTCAGGGCCACGTCGCCGCGCTTCAGCGCCAAAGCCTGCTCGCCGAAGACGTCACGCCGCCAACCATGCAGCGCACCGATCTCGGCGTCGTCGTCTGCCGCCAGCAGCTCCAAATCGCTGGTGGTGGCGATCAAACGTTGGGCGACGTCGTGCTCTTCTGCGGCCAGCCGGAGCAGGACTCGCAACAAGTCGACCAGCGGGCCGATGCCTTTGGGCAAGCGGACCGGTGCCGGCATCCGGGGCAGGGCGTCGTCGGGCAGAGCGAGAGCGTCGTTCACCGCGGCGACGAACCCTTCGGCGCCACGGGCGTCGAGCGACACCCGCTTGACCTCACGGAGTGCCGCCACCGTGCGCGGCCGGTGCGCGATCGCATCCATCAGCACGTCGTCGCGAAGGATCCGCGCCCTCGGTAGATCGCGCCGCTGCGCCTCGCGTTCGCGCCAAGCCGCAACTTCCTGCAAGATCGCCAGGAACCGGCCGTCACGGCTGCGCACTTTCAGGCGACGCCAGGCGTCCTCAGGGCGCTGGACGTAGAGCTGCGGATCGAGCAACGCTTGGAGCTCCTCGTCGACCCAGCCGCTTCGGCCGCGTTTGGCCAGATCGTCGGCGAACTGCTCGTAGATGGTGCGGAGATGGGTCACGTCGCCGAGCGCGTAGTCGATCTGCTTGGCCGTCAGGGGGCGCCTCGACCAGTCGGTGAACCGGGCCGTCTTGTCGAGCTGGGCACCGGCGACGTTGCGGACCAGTGCCTCGTAACCGATCTCGTCACCGTGGCCGAGCACCATCGCCGCGAGTTGGGTGTCGAACAGCGGTCGCGGCAGGACGTCGCCGAGCTGGTGGAAGATCTCCAGGTCCTGGCGCGGCGCGTGGAACACCTTGAGGATGCGCTCGTCGGCCAACAGCTCGAACAGCGCTCGAAGGTCGATCCCGTCGGCCAGCGTATCGACCGCCACGGCTTGGTCTGCCGCACCGAGCTGCACGAGGCAGAGCTGCGCGTAGTACGTTCGGTCGCGCATGAACTCCGTGTCGATGGTGACGTAGGGCTGGCCCTCCAAGTCGGCGACGAAGCGTTCGAGATCGGCGGTGCGGGTAATGAGGGTCATGGTTCCATGTCGTTCGGGCCTCGTTACAACTAGATGGCGGGCCGCGTTCGCCAATCGGATCGGCCGTGCGCCGCCTTGACAGTCGGCGGCCTGCGTGGCCAGTCACCGGGCTCGACGGCGGGCCGCTTTGGCCTTGGCCGTTCGCTCCAGGACGAGGACGGGCCATGCATTGCTACCGCAGCCATCACTGCGGCGCGCTCCGCGCGGACGACGAAGGCCAGACCGTACGCCTCAGCGGATGGGTGCACCGTAAGCGCGACCATGGCCAGCTACTCTTCATCGACCTGCGTGACCACCACGGATTGACGCAAATCGTGTTCCAGCCGGAAACCGAGCCCTTCGTGGTCGCAACCGGGCTGCGGCTGGAGAGTGTCGTCAGCGTTACCGGTCGCGTCGTGCAGCGCTCGGCCGACACCGTGAACGACAAGTTGCCGACCGGTGCGATCGAGCTGCGCGCGGACCAGCTGACCGTGCTCGCCGCGGCCGATCCGCTGCCATTGGAGGTCAACAGCGACCGCGACTACCCGGAAGACACACGCTTGACGTATCGCTTCCTCGACCTTCGCCGCGAGCGGATGCACGCGAACGTCCTGCTTCGCTCCAACGTAGTGGCGTCGATCCGGCGGCGGATGGAGGCGGCCGGGTTCGTCGAGTTCCAGACGCCGATCCTCACGACCAGCTCGCCCGAGGGGGCTCGCGACTTCCTGGTGCCGTCGCGGCTCCACCCCGGCAAGTTCTACGCGCTGCCCCAGGCGCCACAGCAGTACAAGCAGCTGCTGATGATGTCGGGCTTCGACCGCTACTTCCAGATCGCACCCTGTTTTCGCGACGAGGATGCGCGGGCGGACCGCTCGCCCGGCGAGTTCTACCAGCTCGATCTGGAGATGGCGTTCGTCGAGCAGGAGGACGTGTTCCAGGCGGTCGAACCGGTGATCGCCGGCGTGTTCGCGGAGTTCAGCGATTGGGCGATCGACTCACCGTTCCCGCGCATTCCCTATCGCGAGGCGATGCTTCGCTACGGTACCGACAAGCCTGATCTGCGGATACCGATCCGCTGTGCCGAGGTCGGCGACGTGTTCGAGGGTAGCGCCTTCAAGGTGTTCGCGCGTGCCGTCGCCGAGGGCGCCGTGGTCCGGGCCATCCCAGCACCGGGTGCGGTCGGGCGGCCGCGCAGCTTCTTCGACGGCATGATCGCCTTCGCGCAAAGCCTCGGCGCGCCGGGGCTCGGCTACATTCAGTTCCAGGGCGAGGAGGCCAAGGGACCGGTCGCGAAGTTCCTGGACCAGGAACGGCTGGCCTCGCTGCGCGAGCGGCTGGGTCTCGGTGACGGCGACGCGGTGTTCTTTGCCTGCGACCGGGCGCCGGCGGCGGCGGCGTTGGCGGGGGCGGTGCGGACACGGCTCGGCGAGGAGCTCGACCTCGTCGAAGCCGGCGCTTTCCGTTTCTGCTGGGTCGTCGACTTCCCGATGTTCGAGTGGGACGAAGAGGCGAAGGCGGTCGGCTTCTCCCACAACCCTTTCTCGATGCCCCAAGGTGGGCTCGAAGCGCTCCTCGAACAGGACCCGTTGGACGTGCTGGCGTGGCAGTACGACATCGTCTGCAACGGTGTCGAACTCAGCTCAGGAGCGATCCGGAACCATCGGCCCGACATCATGGTCAAGGCCTTCGAGATCGCCGGCTACGACCGCCAGGTCCTGGAGGACCGTTTCGGCGGCATGTTCCGTGCGCTGCACTACGGCGCCCCGCCGCACGGTGGGATCGCGCCGGGCATCGACCGTATCGTCATGCTGCTGGCCGGCACCGACAATCTGCGCGAGGTCACGGCTTTTCCGCTCAATCAGAAAGCCGAGGACCTGCTGCTGGGCGGGCCGTCGCCGGCGAGCGCACGTCAGCTGCAGGACCTCCACGTCAACCTGTCGCTGACGGCCCGCGAGGCGCTGGCAGCCGACGCGTCGCCTTGAACCGGCTCACGCGGCCCGGATCTCGTTGACCAGCGAGGCGACGGCGGACTTGAGCGCGTCACTCTGCTGCTCGAGATCGCGAGCCACGCCGTTGATCGAGCCTGACGCCTCGCCGACGCGCTCGCCGGACAGGCGCAGGCGTTCCATCAGCTCGGTCACCTCGCCGACGGCCTGGGCCGAGCGTTCGATGTTGCCGGAAATCTCCTGGGTCGCGGCGCTCTGTTCTTCGACCGCGGTGGCGATCGCCGACGAGCTGTCTTCGATCGAACGAATGCTGGTCCCGACCTCGTCGATGCGACGGACGGTGCCTTCGGTGGCCGTCTGCATGAGCGTGATGCTGTCGCCGATCTTCTTGGTCGCCTGCCCGGTCTGACCGGCCAGAGCCTTGACCTCGCTGGCGACCACCGCGAACCCGCGGCCGGCATCGCCAGCGCGAGCGGCTTCGATCGTGGCGTTGAGGGCCAGGAGGTTGGTCTGCTCGGCGATGGCACTGATCAGCTCGACGACAGCGGCAACGTCGGACGCCGCCTGTTGCAGCGAGCCGACCTGCTGACCGGCGGCCTCCGCCTCGTCGACCGCGGCGCGAACGAGCTTCGCCGAGCCGCTGAGCTGGGCGGAGATTTCGCTCGACGAGGCCGAGAGTTGGGCAACGGCGCCAGCGACGGATTGGGTCATGTCGCTGGTGGTCATGGTCCGCTCGGCGACCGTCGTCGTCATCGTTTGGGCGGCGACCGCCTGATCCTGCAGGGTGGCGGCATCGGCCTTGGCCCTCGCTACGGCGTCTTGGAGCCCGCCAGCCAGCGCGTTGACCTGGGCATCGATCCGGTCCGCGAGTTCGCGGCGGAGGTGGCGCCGCTCCTCGGCCGTGCGGGCGCTCTCGACCGCCTGGACGCGGAACTGCTCCAGGGCGCGAGCCAGGGCACCGAGTTCGCCGCCACCAGTCGTGTCGACCGCAACGTCGGTCTTGCCGTCGGCGACCGCCAGCATCGTCGTGGTGAGGCGGCCGAGCGGTCGGGTTACGCTCCAGGTCACCAGACTGACGACGACGATGACGAGCACGCCGCCGACCGCGACGGTCGTCCCGAGCTCCCAGGCATGTTCGGCAGCTCTTGCGGAAACGTCGTCGACGTAGAGGCCGGTGCCGATCATCCAACCCCAAGGTGCGAACCAGGTCGCGTAGGAGACTTTCGGCGTCAGTTCGCCGTTGCGTTCCCAGTGATAGGCGACGAAGCCGCCACCATCCTTGGCAACGTCGATCAGGCGGGCGATCACCCGGACGCCGTTCGGGTCGGTGGCGCCGATCAGGTTTGTGCCCTCGCGCTCGGGCTTGACGCCGTCGACCACGTTGGTGCCGTCGCCATCGTAGACGAAGAAATAGTCGTTCGCGTCGTTGTAGCGCGTCCTGCGGAGCGCCGACGCGGCCAAACGCTTGGCCTCGGCTTCGGTCATCTCACCGCGCTCGGCCGCCGCATGGAGGTCTTCGACGGTACCGACCGCGGTCCGCACGAGCCCCTGCAACATGGTTCGGCGGTCTTCCAACGCCGTACTCTGGATCGTGGAGACGGCCGGGACCAGGACGAAGATCGGTGCAAGGATCGCCAACGCGGCGATCGCGTAGAGGCGAACGGCGACGGGGAGGCGGGAGAGCATCGGGGTCTTCTCCTTGATGAGGTGAGCTGGCTCACCGGTGCGGACGCTCGACTGCCGCTGGAGTGTGGCGGGACGCCGGATCGACTGCGGGCGTCGTCGCCCTACGCCCATGCGGGCCGCCGCTCGCTCGAATGGCTGGTTCCGCCCCGGGGCCACGGCCCTCGAGGCGGAACGCCGGGTCGGTTCACGCCGCGCGGATTTCGGTCACCAGCGATGCGACGGCACTGGTCAGCATGTTGCTCTGCTGCTCGAGGTCGCGAGCGACGCTGCCGATCGAGCCGGACGCGTCGCCGATCTGCTCGCCCGACTTGCGCAGGTCGTCCATGAGGCCGGTGATCTCGCCGACCGCCTGGGCCGAGCGCTCGATGTTGCCCGAGATCTCGCGGGTTGCGGCACTCTGCTCCTCGACCGCGGTCGCGATCGCCGATGCGCTGTTCTCGATCGAACGGATGCTCGTCCCGACCCCCTCGATCCGGTTGACCGTACCCTCGGTGGCGTCCTGCATCAGGGCGATGCTGTCGCCGATCTTCTTGGTCGCCTGCGCGGTCTGCCCAGCCAGCGCTTTGACCTCGCTGGCGACCACTGC
>JBCBTD010000002.1:0-168411 GCA_039818825.1 Pseudomonadota bacterium | reverse complement strand
CTCCAGGCCGACGGCTCCGGGCTCTACACGCCGCAAGCGCTGTGGACACAAGCCCGCGAGAACCTCGGCCTGGAGCGCCAGCACCTTGCGGTCGGGGCAGGCGACGGCAGCGCCGGTCGCGAACGGAAAGCCAATGCCGATCGAACCGCCGGTCAGGCTCAGCCAACTGTGCGGTGCCGCACCGCGCGTCGCCGGATAGATCGACCGGCCCGACGTGAGTCCTTCGTCGGCGACGATGGCGCCCTCGGGCAGCACGGCGGCGATCGCCTGGCCGATCGCTTCCGGCACCAACGCGCCTCCGGTCGGGGTCTGAGTGGGCACCGCCGCTTCGCGCTGCGCGTCGGCCGTCTTCACGCCCAGGCGGTCGGCCAAGCGGGCGATGGCCTCGATGCCCGATTGCTCGGGACGCGCCAACGCGGTGACGCCGCAGCCCTCGGGCAACACCCGGCTCGGCTTGCCCGGATAGGCGAAGAACGCCACGGGCTCGCGTGCCTCCACCAGGAGGCAATGGCGAAAGCCGGCGAGCTGCTCCAGCGCCATGTCGACGGGATAGGGAATCCGCGGGACGAACGGGGTGCCAGCACCACGCTCCATCCGCGGGTTTGAGGTCGGCGCCATGATCGTGGCCGAGGTCGCCGCCGCGATGGCCGTCGCCAGAGCGACCGTCGTCGGGTCGCCGATGGCCGTGTAGCCCACGAGAATCAGGGTCGGGGCGCCCTGTTCGAGCACGCGCGCAGCCTGCTCGATGGCGTCGTCGTCGATGGGCTCCGGCGCAGCCGGCTCCAGCGGTGTCGCCGGCCCCTCGGCTTCGTCCCATGCGGTGTCGGCGGGCAGGACCAGGGTGGCGATACGGTGGGGAAAGCTCAAGCTCGCAGCCAGCGCCTCGGCACCGTCCCGGGCGACGTCGTGGGCGCTCTTCGAGGTTTTCACCCAACCGGCGAACGGCCACGCCGTGCCCTCGACGTCGCCCGTCAGCGGCGCGTCGAAGGTCATGTGCCGCGTCGCGTGATCACCGACAACGTTGACCATCGGCATCCGCGCCTTCTTGGCGTTGTGGATGTTGGCCGAGGCGTTGGCGAGGCCCGGCGCCAGATGGAGCAATGTGACCGCCGGCTTGCCGGCCATCCGCGCGTAACCGTCGGCCGCGCCGGTCACGACGCCCTCGAACAGCCCGAGCACGCAGCGCATGCGCCTGGTCCGGTCGAGGGCGGCGACGAAGTGCATCTCGGACGTGCCGGGGTTGGCAAAACACACGTCGACGCCGCCATCGGCGAGTGTGTGCACGAGGCTCTCGGCACCGTTCATCGAGCTGTCTCCCGCTGCGGATCGCCTGCACACCGTGGCGCCTGGCCGCCGCCGGCACCAGCGCTGATCCGACCGGCGCGACGATCCGCAGCGACGACTCAGTCGGACCCGTCGGTCGTCGCCGGGCCGTCGGTCGGCGTCCCCGCGCCGTTGGCGGCGCCGCGCCCTGCAGTCGACGCACCGCGGGCGAGTACGCCGCCCATGACCGTGGCGCCACCCGTGCCCTTCGCCAGCAACGCCGCGGTCGCCGCCTTGCCGACCTCGCTGTTGGCGATGCCGACGGCGAAGTCCTGAAGGTTCTTCTGCACCGCCAAGCTCTGCTCGCCGGCGTCTGTGGCACCGGCCTGCGCCGCGGCGATTTGCGCTGCCAGCGTCGAACCGAGGCCCTGGCTTCCGCTCATGTCGCTGAAGCCCTCCTTGATCTTGCCGATCAACGCGCTGAGGTCGCCGCGCTCGGGTGGGATGACGTCCTGGAGCTTGGCCAGCGCCTCGTCCAGCTCGACCCGGGTGAAGTCGACCCCCTGCGCCCGGCTACCGAGCCCGAGCGGCTGCATCGTCGGCGGCAGGATCGGGATCGGCGAATCCTGCCAGTTCCAAAAGCGGGTCAGGTCGATCTTCTCGGCCGCGACCGACTGGCCAAGCACCGCTTCGCCGAACACACCGCCGCTCGGCATCGCCACGTAATCCTCGGGCACGCTGTCGTCGCCCGCCTTCTGGACATAGCGTCGGGCGAACGACGCGTCGCCGGTGCGGCTGGCATGCGGCAGGCGGAAGGCGACGTACTGGCCGTAAACCCCGAGCGGCCGCGGATCGAGGAGGTTGGCCAGCGGCGTTCCCTTGAACGTGTGCTTGGCCACCAATCGCTGGATCCGCGCCGCGTCCATCCGCATCCACAGCTGCTGGCTGAACCAAAGCTGGTTGGCTTTGAAGAACTGAACGATGTACAGCGCCGCGTCGAGCGCGTTCCGCGATTTTCGGAATTTCGCGAAAGCTTCCTTGCCTCTCACGATTTTTTCTAAGTATTCATCGATCTTCCGACGATCTTGCTCGGAGATGGCGTCGCCACGGCGTGCCACTTTCTCGAGTTCCAACTCTGTCTTTTTGTCGACGAACTTGAAAAACCGCATGATCTGTCGGTCGTTCGGCGGCTCCAAGCCGACTGGCAGATCATCGTCCCAATCAACATCGCTGATGAGTTCGTTGATGACTGCCTTCATGTACTCACGATCGAGCTCCAATTGCGAGTGCAGCGTCGCCGTCTCTGAATTCAAAAAGGCGATCAAATCATCGAAGTGATCGCTCTGCCCTGTTTCTCGCAAGACTGCTAGCAGCCGCTGCGCATTCGCGCGTACCGCTTCTTCGGTGAAATCCAACTCCTTCATCGGCACGAAGATCACGCGTTCGGCGTCGACGACTCGGGTGCTCAGCTTGAAGATCTGGACGACCTCGAAGAACATCATCGTCAGCGAGTGCATGTGATTGTAGTTTGCCAGCACCCGGGTGGTCGCGGTCTGGGTCTCGCTCTCGCTGGTTTCGCGGATCTGGGTGGCGCGCCGCGAGCGCGTCGCTTGGCTCTTGGCGACCGTGGTCTGATGCAACGCCCGCGCGCTCTCGGCGCCGATGGCCGAGCTGGATGCGCTGCTCGCCGTCGCCACGCCCATCCCGAAGTTGGAGGCGGTCGACGCGCTGCCGCTGACGAACAGCCCACCACCACTCACCGAGCCCTGGGCTTGGGTCGAATGCGACAGCTGCGAGCTCGAGCCGCTCTCGACCTGCTTTGCGGTCGCGTTCTTGACCTCTTGATCGGCCGAGATGATCGTGTTGCCGGAGCTGACCGCATCATCCTGGGCCGCGACCTCGGTGCTCAGCCCGCTGACGCGGCGGTTGAAGTCGACGACGGCGATCTGCGTGACTTCGCCGGGCGCCAGGCAGAGGGAGTGCAGCAGGCGACCGAGAGCCAAGCCCTCCTGCCGCCATGCCTGTTCGTAGGTCAGCAAGGCCCCTTCCACCGGCCCTTGCGCCGCGAGCGACGCGTCGTCGACATCGGCGAACGGGTCGACGACGCCGGCCAGCTCCGAGAGTTTCTTCGACGCCGGCCGCGTATCGTGGATGAAGAGCTGTTTGTAGTAGGCGGGGTCGGCAACCGGGTACTGATCCATCTTCGGAATCAGGTAGTCAGGGGTTGCGACCGGCTCGCCGGCGATCACGAACGGCTCGGTCGACGGGGCTTCACTCAATCCTTGGCCGATCACCTCGTCCGATGCCATGTCACGCCTCCCACGAATTTTTGCTGATAGATTGCAGTTTCGACACACATCCGCTCTAGCACGGTCCAAGATTTGCGCCAGCGCTCATTGCAGCCGCCGGCTTGTTCGGCCGTCGGTCGCCGCCTAGCCTCGGGCCGATCCTGGGGGAGCAATCACATGCCGACGTCGGCCACACCCACCGTCTTCATCGACAACGACCGCACAAGGGTCACCGAGTGGCGTTTCGCGCCCGGTGAGGCGACTGGCTGGCACCGCCATGCGTACGACTATGTCGTCGTGCCGATGACGACGGGGCAGCTGAAGCTGGTCAACGGCGAGGGCCAGGCCACCTTCGCCGACCTCACCGCTGGCGTGCCTTACTTCCGCGAGGCCGGGGTGGAGCACGACGTGGTGAACCCCAACGGCTTCGAGTTCGTCTTCGTCGAAACCGAGTTCAAATAGGATCGCACGCCGCCCAGTCGGCCCAGGCGACGTCACGGCCGGGAAAGGCGATCGTGTCGAGCGGCCAGTCGTCGCGCAGCCACGCCCGGAACGCCACGCCGAGCCGCTCGTCGAGACCGGTCGCCGCTTCGCTGGCGCGGACCCAATAGAACGCCATGGCGTCGAAGCCCCAGCGATCGCTCGGGTAGACGTAGGCGCAGCCGAGGCAGCGCACCTCGTCCGGTGAGACGACCGAGTAGGCGAAGGAGTGGCCGAGCGTGAATTCTCGCTGGTGCCACGCGAGATCGATCAGGTCGTCCTCCAGGGTCAACCCGACGGGCCAGGCGCTCGACGGGTCCATGGCACCACGCAGCCGGTCGACACTGCTCATCACCGCGTCGTAGTCGCGAACGAGATCGTGGATCGTCAGCGGCCGCAGCCGGAAGCCGGCGCCTTCCAGTACCAGCGGCGGCACGACGCCGTCCGGCAACAGCGGCCGGCGGTAGGCCATCTCAAGCGGCCTCTTCGGTGCCGCACCACGCGGCGACGAACAACGCCAAAAGCAGCGTCAGACGCTTGACCGAGGCGAGGTCGACGCACTCGTCGAAACCGTGGATACGCTCGCCCTCGGCGCCGAAGCAAAAGGCGGGGATGCCGTGGTAGAGGCCATAGAATCGCGTGTCGGTGAGGCCGGTCATGACCCGCTCGGGCACGGCGTTGGCGCCGTAGACCGCGGCATGGGCGGTCTGCAGCGCCGCTTCTTGGGCGGCGTCGTGGAAGGTGTAACCTTCGCTGAGAAAACCACTCCAGACGACCTCGGGCGGGTTGTCGCGAAGGAACGGGTCGTCGCCGGCGGCGCGCTGCACCACCGCTTCGATCTCCGCCCGGCAGGCCGCCAACGACCAACCCGGCAGGACGGCGATGCGGCAGTCGACGTCGCACCAGGCGGGCACCGACGACGCCCACTCGCCGCCACGGATGATGCCTGGGTTGAAGTTCAGGGGGTGGTCGACGTCAGACCAATGCTCGGCCGTCACGGCGCGCGCGTTCCAGTCGGCTTCCAGATCACGGAGCGCCCGGATCAGGTGGTAGGCGGCAAGAATGGCGTTGGCGCCCTGTTGCGCGTAGGCGACGTGAGCCGGACGGCCGCGGACCTTCAGCCGGAACCAAAGCACACCGACTTGGCTGCGGTTGAGCGCGCCGCCGGTCGGCTCGGGGATCAGGCAGCCGTCGGCTCGATAGCCACGCGCCAACGTCGCCAGCGCCCCAAGACCGGTGCTCTCTTCCTCGATCACCGACTGAACATGAACCCGCGCGGCCGGCCGAAGCCCGACGGTGCGGAGAGCGTCCAGGGCGAACAGTGCGGCGATCAGCCCTGACTTCATGTCGCAGGCACCGCGGCCGTACATCCAGCCATCGCGGACCACCGGCTGGAACGGGGGCGTGGTCCACATCTCCAAAGGCCCCGGCGGCACGACGTCGACATGGCCCTGGAGGATCAACGAGCGACCGCGCACGTCGCGCGGTTGGAGAGTACCGACGACGCTCCGCACGGCGCCCGTCGAGGTTTCCAAGGGCCCCCAACCGGGCTGGTCGCGCAGCTCGTCGGCCTGCACCTCCCAATCGTCGACGGCCCAGGCCCGAGCGCGCATGAGATCGGCCATCAGATCCTGGGCTGGCCCCTCGGCGCCGCGCAAGCTAGGCACGGCGACCAACGCTCGGGTCGCTTCGATCTGCGCCTCGAACGCCGAATCGATCGCGGCCTCCACCGCCGCTCGCAGGTCCAGTTCCGTCATCGATCTGCCTCCGGTCACTTCGATGACCTTGCACCGGACGGCCCGCGCCGTCAGCCAGGGTCGGCATGACCATGAGCACAGAGGCGATGATGGATTGGCAAGAGCCAACCGCGGCCAAGGCCCCACCAGGCGCCGGTCGCGAGGTATTTCGGACGCGGGTACGGGAGACGCTGCCCGGCGGTCACGTCTCGCTGGTGGCCCTGGCCGACATGGCCCAGGACGCCGCTGCTCGCCACGCCGTGAGCCTCGGTATGGGCCATGACTGCGTCTTGCCGGAACGCGCCGTCTGGGTGCTCGGCCGCCTGCGGCTGCTGGCCCGCGCCTACCCGCGCCTGGGCGACGCGGTGCTCGTCGAGACTTGGGCGTCGGGCATCGAACGCCGGGCCGCCCGGCGGGCGTTCCGGTTCTCGACCGACGCGGGCGGCGTGATCGGCCTCGGTACCAGTTCCTGGTCGCTGTTCGACCTGGACGCGCGGCGCCCGCTCGGCCGAGTCGAGACGATCTTCGAGCGGATTCCGCCGCCTGGGCCGGCCCTGCTCGACTTCCGCAAAGCCGGCACGGGCGGCGGTGCCAACGTCGCGTCCGTCGTGATTTCGCCTCGGCCGGCCGAGATCGACCTCTGGGGGCACGTCAACAACACCCACCT
Source organism: Pseudomonadota bacterium (assembly GCA_039818825.1). Lineage (GTDB taxonomy): Bacteria > Pseudomonadota > Alphaproteobacteria > Geminicoccales > Geminicoccaceae > JBCBTD01. The sequence goes on along the minus strand of JBCBTD010000002.1, from coordinate 161,977 downwards.
GATCGCTTGGGTGCTCGGCGGTGCGGCCGGATCGGTCGACGCCCCTTTGGCACCGCTCGACTTCGAAGTCGCTTTCCGCGCCGAATGTCGGCTGACGGACCGGTTCGAACTGACGGTCACGGCCGATCCGGAAGGCACCGTGCGCAGCCGGCTTCGACGCCAGGATGGCGGTATCGACGTGGTGCGTGCGACCGCGACCTACGACGCTACGGCTCGCGCCACCGACGACTGACGGTTGCCGGGTCTGGCGCCGCCGCTAGGCTGACGAGACAACGGGCTTGTGGAGGACCGACCATGCAGGCAACGGCCGACCTCGTGCTGCGCGGCGGCAAGATCTGGTGCGGCCTGGAGGAAGGCGTTGCTCAGGCCTTAGCGGTCTTCGGCGGCAAGGTGCTGGCGACCGGCGACGACGCCGACATTGCACCGCTCGTCGGACCCCGGACCCGCGTCGTCGACCTCGACGGGCGGCTGGCCACACCTGGCCTCTACGACGTGCACCTGCATTTGCTGCCGCTCGGGCTCGCGATGGCCGAGGTCGACCTACGGCCGAAGGTGGCACCGACCTTGGCGGCCATGTTGGAAGCGGTGCGAGCGCGGGCGGCGGCGATGCCGCGCGGCTCGTGGGTGCTGGGGCGCGGCTACGACCACTTCAAGCTCGACGTCGGACGCCACCCGACGCGGTTGGAGCTGGACAGCGCCGCCCCCGACCATCCGGTCCTGGTGACCCGTACCGACGGGCATCTGGCCATCGCCAACTCGGCGGCGCTGCGGCTCGCCGGGATCGACGCCTCCACACCGTCGCCGCCCGGCGGACTGATCGAGGTCGTCGACGGCGAGCTGACGGGACTCCTCGCCGAGAGTGGTCGCGACGCCGTCAAAGCGGTGCTGCCGGACGTCACCCACGGCGATTTGGTCGACGCGATCGAGCGCGGCGGCAGGTACTGCGCCAGCCATGGCATCACGAGCGTGATGGACGCCGCGGTCGGCATGCGCCAGGGCTTCGCCGAGATCGGTGCCTACCATGACGCTAAGCGCAGCAACCGGTTGCCCGTGCGCGTCGACATGTGCCTCTTGGGCGGCCCGGGCGGCATCGTCGAGCCCTGCTTCGCCGCTGGCCTCGTCACGGGCACGGGCGACGCGGAGCTGCGGGTGGGCGCGGTGAAGATCTTCACCGACGGCAGCGCCGGCGGTCGGACCGCCGCCATGACCGAGGCCTATGTCGGCGGCGGCCACGGTCTCCTGTCGCTGGAGGACGCAGCGCTGAACGCCTTCGTCGCCGACTACCACCATAAGGGCTATCAGATGGCGATCCACGCCATCGGTGACGCGGCCATCGAGCAGGTGCTGAATGCCTACGACCGTGCACTCGCTGCCGAACCCTGGCCCGACCGGCGCCACCGGATCGAGCATTGCGGTTACAGCACGGGTGAGCAGATCGCCCGGATGCAGGCGCTGGGTGTCTACCCGGCACCTCAACCCTCGTTCATGTACGACTTCGGCGACCTCTACATCGACGTGCTCGGCGAAGCGCGGGCTGCCGCCGCATACCCGATGCGGACCTGGCGCTCGGCCGGGCTGCGCCCTTCGGCCAGCACCGACTGTCCGGTCACCGACTGCAACCCGTTCCCCAATCTCTACACCATGGTCACGCGACGAACCGACCGCGGCACGATCCTCGGTGGTCAAGAGAGCCTGACCATCGACGAAGCGCTCGATGCCTATACGCTGCAGAGCGCCTTCGTCGGTCGGGCCGAGCAGGAAAAAGGCCGCTTGGTGCGTGGCCAGCTTGCGGACGTCGCCGTCTTCGACACCGACCTCCTGGAGGCGGAGCCGGACGGCCTCCTCGACGCCCGGTGCGATCTGACCATCAAAGGCGGCGAGATCGCCTTCGCGCGCGAAGGGGCCGCGTCATGACCACGACCCTGATCCGCAACGCCGACTGGGTCGCCGCTTGGGACACGAGCGGCGGGCACCACAGCTACCTGCGCGATGCCGACGTCGCGTTCACGGACGACCGCATCGTCCATGTCGGGCAGGGCTTCGCCGGCGCTTTCGACGTCGAGATCGACGGCCGGGGACGGTTCGTCATGCCCGGCCTCGTCAACGTCCACAGCCATCCGTTGTCGGAGCCGATGAACAAGGGCTTTCTCGACGAACTGGGCTCACCGGCGCTCTACATGAGCTCCTTGTTCGAGTTCATGCCGATCTACCGGCCCGATGCGGCGGGCAACGTCGCTTGTGCCCAGGTCGCGCTGGCCGAGCTGTTGATGAGCGGCGTGACCACCGTGGTCGATCTGTCGGTCCCCTATGACGGATGGCTCGACACCTTGGCCCAGAGCGGCATCCGCGGCATCGCGGCACCGATGTACCGCTCGGCGCGCTGGTTCACCAAGAACGGCCACGTCGTCGAGTACGAGTGGGAGCCGGACGGCGGCCGCGCCGCCATGGATCAGGCGCTCGCCGTCGTCGACGAGGCGGTCGCCCATCCCTCAGGGCGCATCGGTGCGATGATTGCACCGTCGCAGATCGACACCTGCACGCCCGAGCTGATCCGGGACAGCCTCGCGGCCGCCAAGGACCGTGGCCTCAGGATGCAGATCCACGCCGCTCAGAGCGTCGTCGAGTTCCACGAGATCACCCGCCGGCACGGGCAGACGCCGATCCAATGGCTCGACAACCTGGGCGTGCTCGATGCCGACAGCATCATCGGCCACGGCATCTTCCTCGACCACCACCGCCGGGCGCTGTGGTCGCGCACCGGCGACCTCGCCCGACTGGTGGAGACCGGCACCGCCGTCGCCCATTGCCCGACGGTCTTTCAACGGCGGGGCATCACCCTGCAAACGCTCGGCCGCTACTTGCGCGACGGCGTCCACGTCGGCCTCGGCACCGACACCTACCCGCACAACATGCTGGAGGAGATGCGAAGCGCGCTCTACCTCTCCCGCGTCGTCTCCGAGGACGTGTTCGACCTCCGCACGAGCCAGGTGTTCGACGCCTGCACCACAGGCGGCGCCGCCATCCTCCGCCGCGACGACATCGGCCGCCTCCAGGCGGGCGCCAAGGCCGACCTCGTGGTGGTCGACACGACCGCCCCCTCGATGCAGCCGCTGCGGGATCCGTTGAAGAGCCTGATCTACGCCGCCGCCGACCGCGCGGTGAAGGACGTTTGGGTCGATGGCCGGCAGGTCGTCCAGGACGGACACTGCACGACCCTGGACTACGCGGCCGCTGCGCAGGCGATGGACGAGGCGCAGAAACGCGCGGCGGCGAAGGTGGCCGGGTTGGATTGGGCCGGGCGGGATCATTGGGAGATCGCGCCGCCGGTGCTGCCGTTTGGGGAGGCGTGAGGGAGCCGATGCGCAAACTACAAGGCGACACCGATCGAACCACGAGACTTGGTGAGCGATGACGTGGCGCTCACGAGCCAAACGGACAACGGGACGACTTTGTGCGCGGCTGACGCACGCTCTGAGCCGGTGATTGGCAACGACGACGGGTCGCGGGCAGAACTGGTGATTTCCCCACGCCTCAGAGGACGATCCGCTCGACCTCGTCGAGGGTCACGGCGTCGGCCGTGCGGTCGTAGAGCTTGGTCGTGCGCGGGCTCTCATGGGCGGCGATCGCTTGGGCCATCTCCAGCGTGCCGCCGTTTTCCAGATAGGCGGTGATCCCGGTCGCGCGGAAGGTGTGGTTGCAGATGCGCCCGCGGAGCCCGGCGTCCCGCGCCCGCCGCTGCACGAGATCGAGCGCGTTGCGTGCCAGGAGTGGCTTATCGGAGAGCCGTCCTGTTCTCCCGAGCGCAGAGCGGAACAGCGGCGAGCGCGTCTCCGCACCGATCCAGGCCGCCTGCAGATAGTCGTGCAGCCAGGCTTCGAGGTTGTGGTGCGCGGGCAGCTCGTGATGCTTGCCGCCCTTCTCCTTGAGCCGCACCCACCAGCGCCGCCCATTGGCGTAGAAGTCCCCCACCTCCATCGCCACCGCCGCCCCGACGCGGGCGAAGCTGTAGACGAGCAGGCCGATGAAGGCCCGGTCGCGCAGGCCCACGACGGTCGCGGTGTCGATGCTCTCCAGCAGCAGCCGGGCGTCGGCGCGCTCCAGCACCGGCGTCTTGCCGCGTTTCACGACGTGCCTGGGGCCACGTACCGAGGCGGTCGGGTTGACCGGCAGCACCTGGCCGACGACGAGCCAGTCGAACAGCATCCGGAGCGCTGCCAACCGCTGCTTGACCGTCGCCGGTGCGTGGGTGGTGCCGAGCACCTCGACATAGGCTGCGACGTGGATGGGCTGGATCGCGGTGAGGGAACTCACCCCCCGGCCCTCCAGGAAGGCGCAGAACTCAGCCGCTGCCCGCGCGTAGGCCGCCCGGGTGTTGCGGTTGCGGATCGTGACCGTGAAGAACTCCCAGAATCGCCGCTCCGCCTGCGAGCCGGATGCGGCGATAAGCACCAGGGGCTGCCCAAATTCTGTCAGACTTTCATTGGTAGCGAGTGTAGGAAGCAGATGGCCCATCAACTCTCCTTCTTGCAGAAGTAGAGCGCGATGTAGGGCGGCATATTATTGTGCGCCATATCTCCACCTTACGGATACTGTGTCATGTTGTGACATTGACCTTGAATACTCCTATTCAGTGCAAATGCTGGGTGAGCCGCATCCGGATCCGCACTTCGCGCAAAGACATAATTCCCCACTTCCTCTTTGCTATGTTCATCACCTGGCCCTGTAGACGAGTAATACCAATGCCGGTGGTGCGGCATCTCGTCGACGGTCAGGGTGTGTCTTTCTGTGCCCCCGACCGCTTCTGACGGGTTCTCGGCAAGAGACGGGCGGAAAGCCCGTGTATTGTCAGGCGGCCCGTCCTTCACGGTCGCGCCAGCTCCCAAGATCACTCGTCCGATCGCAGGCTCGAAGTACGTCCAGCCGTCCGGACACTCGTCGTTTCCGTTCAGTGCGGCGCGATCAAAGTCAATTACTGCCCCTTCGAGCGACAGATCGATTGAGGGCGTTACGCCAAAACCCAGCCCTGCGAACTCGAAGCGCTGCGGCGGCTTGAAAGCCATCCAAGCGAATGCGGCGGCGATCACGACCAGCGCGATCGCCATCAACCAAGCAGGGATCGTCACCAAGGGGCTCTGCGAGCCGTTTGCCATTTCAATAACCTCTTCTCGAATATGTCCTCACCATCTCTCAATACTATCCAATAAAGGACATTATCGGATAGCATTTTGTGCAGAAAGCGTCAGGGCTGGATGTCGCCAAGCAACGCCTTCAGCGCGTCGATCGAGAGCCAGTCCGAGCGCACGTGCACGACGCGATGGCAGTTCGCGCACAGCAGCACGACGTCGTCGAGCTCGGTCTTTTCACCAGGCGTCAGGAGCGCAACCGGCCTGGTGTGGTGACACTCGATGACATCCTCGCCGCGTGGACCATACGCCTTGGCGAAGTCGAACCCGCACGCCTCGCAGAACAGCCGTCCATGACGCTTGCGGAAGCTCGCCTTCTTGCGCTTGACCAAGGCCCGGTTGCGCTCGCGGCGGCGATGAAGCCGGGTGACGATCTTGCCCTCCTCCGCTTCGGCGACATCGAGCGCGTCGTCTCCGGCGATCGCCTCAGCAGCGTCATCTAGCCTCGTCAGGCGCACGCGAATGCCGTTCGCGATCTCCCGAAGACGACGGGGATCCTCGGCGAACCGTGCCCACAGCTCCGCTTCGAGCTTGTTGCCGCGCGGCAAACCTCTGCGCGCCCTGGCGACATACACTGGATCGTGCGCCCTGAAGTTCAGGAGCTTCATGGAGACACCGTTCGGGTTGCGCAGCGTCTCCGCGCCGCTCAGACCGAGCAGACGTGCAACGCCGTTGATCTCTTCGGATAGGCGGAGAATGCCGGCGCTCCCGGGGTCGTGCGCCGCGCCAGGGCGTTGCACATAGTAGTCCAAAGCCAGGAGAAGCTCATCTCTGGTCCAAGCTGGATTGCGTTCTTTGCCTTCGGGCATGGCTTTGTCGCTGCGCGAGATCGCAGATCCCATACCCTCACGCCCTCTGGCTTTCACCGACAAGCGTGATCTTTTGCACGCGTCGCCGAACCGTTCCGGACCAATCGCTTACAGCGTGCAAAAAAGTGTGGGTGCTGGTCCGGCAAAAGTATGAATTTTTCATACCGTTTGCTATGATAGTACGCGAAGGAGAGTCATGATGCCCAATGTCGAGAAGCGAACCGTAAGCCTGCCCGAGGAGCACGCGGTCTTCATCGACCAAATGGTGGCCTCTGGAGCCTATGCCTCGGCCAGTGAGGTCGTCCGCGCCGGCCTGCGGGCGCTCCAGGAACGTGATGCCGCCGTCGATCGCTGGCTGCGGGAGGAGGTCGCCCCGGTCTATGACGCCATGCAAGCCGATCCCGGGCGCGCCCGCAGCATCGAGGACGTTTTCGCCGATGTCCGCGAGCACCACGCCAGACGACTATCGGCGCGCGAGTGAGAGAACGCCCGGTCGAGCTTGTACCGGAAGCCCAGGAAGACCTGATACGACTCTATGACTGGATCGCGGACGCGGCCTCGCCCGACACCGCGATCCGGTACATCGACCGGATCGAGACCTACTGCCGGGGCCTGGGGCTCGCCTCGGAGCGCGGGCAAAAGCGTGACGACGTTCGGCCCGGTCTGCGCATCGTCGGGTTCGAGCGGCGCGTCACCATCGCCTTCACCGTGTCCGAAGCCCGCGTGACCATCCTTCGCCTGTTCTACGGCGGGCGAAATTGGGAGGCGCTGATCGAAGGGTAGGAGTACGAAAACCTGATTCCTGCACGCGGTGGGCTCCCGAGAGCAGGCCAAATTGGGTCGAACCTCGCGGGAACTGAAGACCCCTCGCCACGCCGCCGCAACGACCCGAGCCTGGACCGACGTCGATCGTTGGGCCATCGCCTTGTTCGTAGAGCGGTGTCCGGAGGGACCGAACCGATGAACGACGTGCACGAGACCATCGAGACCGTGGCGATCTACCGCCTGCTCGCCCGCTACACGCTCGCCATCGACGCGCGGGACCCGGTGGCTTGGGCGGCGTGCTTCACCGAGGACGGGGCGTTCGTCTCGGGCGATCTCCAGCTGCGCGGCCGGGCCAAGCTTCGGGCCTACGCCGAGGTCCACGCCCGGCTCGGCACGCGGCACGTCACGTCGTCGCCGCTCTACGCCGTCGCCGAGGACGGCCTGGTCGCCACGGGCCAGGCAACCACCGTCGTCTTCGCCGCGAGCCCCAAGGGATACGTCACGATCTTCGCCGGGCTCTACGAGGACCTGTTGGTGAAGATCGACGGGACCTGGCTCATCCAGCGCCGCGTGACCACGCCAACGACCATACCCGACCGCCCCGACCTCATGGTGCACGTTGCCGACCCCGATGTCGCCGAGCTGGTCCAACCCCTCCTCGACGCCTGGAACCGGCTCGGCGAACCGGCCTGAACCGCCGCCACCGAGCGCGCCAACAGCAGACGTACGAAGGTCCCCGGCTACTCCTGCCCCTCGGTGTCCATGAAGCGCCGGCGTCCGATCGGGCGCAGCCGTGCCGGATGGCCGAAGGCGAGGTGGCGGTCCGGCACGTTGCGCCGCACGACCGCACCGGCGGCGACGACGGCACCTTCGCCGATCCGCACCCCGGGCAGGACGACGACGCCGGCACCGAGGCTGGCACCGACGCCGATCTGAACCTGCCCGGTGAGGTGCGTTCCCGGGCCGATCGAAACGAAGTCGTCGATCAGCACGTGGTGGCCGATCGTGGTTCCGCGATTGACGACGACGTGCGTGCCCAGCCGGCTGAACGCGCCGACGATCGCACCGGCATTGACGAAGCTGCCGGCGCCGATTCCAGTGCTGCTGGCGACGATGGCCGTCGGATCGACCAAGGCGGCCGTGGCCTCGAAGCCGTGGCCGGCGACGAGATCGGCGAGTTGGCGCCGCCGCGGGGTCTCGAACGCGCAGACGATTCCCGCACCGCCCGGGAAGCTGCGCACCGCGTCGTCGAGATCGATGACCAGCGACTTCGGCACGAAGCGCGCCGGGTGCGCGTCGAGCCGCACGACCGCGTCGATGGCGCGCTCCAGACGTCGGCAGCTCTCGACGTAGTCACCGAGCAGCGGTGCACGAGCACCGAACAACAGCATGCCGCACTCTCTCTTCGCCAGATTGGGATTGGCTTCCGGCCGGGCTGCGCCGCGTCTACTCCGCCGGCGCAGCCTCGGCGCTCGTCCGAGCAGCCACCATCGGCGGCGGGCCCTTCACCTTCTCGCGTAGCCACTGGAAGGTCACGTAGAGCATCGGGATCAAGAAGATGCCGAGCACGGCGGATGCCAACATGCCGCCGGCCACCGGGCTCGCGACCGCAACCCTGCTGGCCGTACCGGCCCCGCCCGAGACGATCAACGGGATCAGCCCGGCGACGAACGCCAGGCTGGTCATCATGACCGGCCGAAAACGCATGCGCGAGCCGTCGATCGTCGCGTCCAATAGCGGCCGACCTTTCCCTTCGCGTTCGACCTTGGCGAACTCGATGATGAGGATCGCGTTCTTGGCAGCGAGCGCGATCAGCACGACCAGGCCGATCTGGGCGTAAACGTCGAAGGCGAGGCCGGCGAGGTACAGCGTGACGATGGCGCCGAGCACGCCGACGCTGGTCGACAAGAGCACGGGCACCGGGATGGTCCAGCTCTCGTACAACGCGACCAGGAACAGGTAGGCGAAGAGGATGGCGAGAGCGAGCACGGTCGTGGTCTGCCCGGCGGCCTGTATCTCCTGCAGCGCGGTGCCGGTCCACTCGTAGCCGTAGTCTCGAGGCAATGTCGTTTTGGAGACGTCCTCCATGGCGGCCAGCGCGGCACCGCTCGACACACCGGGTGCCGGCGAGCCGTTGATGCTGACCGAGCGGAACCCGTTGTAGCGGGTGATCGCCGAGGGGCCGAGCTGCAGCCGCACGTCGCCGATCGAGGTCATCGGCACCATCGTGCCCGAGGCGGTGGGCACGTGCACCGCAGAGATGTCGGTGACGCTCCGCCGGAACGGTGCATCGGCCTGCAGGTTGACCTGCCAGGTGCGACCGAAGGCATTGAAGTCGTTCACGTAGAGCGTGCCCAACGTGCCCTGCAGGGCCGAGAACACGTCGCTGACCGAAACGCCGAGGATCTCGGCCTTGTCGCGGTCGAGATCGAAAAACAGCTGCGGCGTGTTGGCGGCGAAGGTGGTGAAGACCCCGGCCAGCTGCTCGTCCTGGTTGGCGGCGAGCACGAGGGCCCGGGTCACCGCCGCGAGATCGGCGACCGTGCCGCCCGCCAGGTCCTGCAGCTGGTACTCGAAACCACCGGTGCTCCCGAGCCCGACGATCGGCGGCAGATTGAAAGCAAAGCCCTCGGCCTCGGGGATCGCGAACAGTTCGGGTTGCACCCGGGCGATGATCGCCTCGACGTGCTGGTCCGGCTCGGTGCGCTCGTCGAACGGCGCCAACGAGAGGATGAACAGCGCCGAGTTCGATTTGTTGAGACCGCTCAGGAAGTCGAAGCCGACGACGGAGCTGACGCCGACGATCGTCTTTTCGGTGGCAAAGATCGCCTCGACGTCCTCGACGACCGCCAGCGTTCGATTGAGCGAAGCGCCCTCGGGCAATTGGATCTGGGCGAAGAACGCGCCCTGGTCTTCCGACGGCAGAAAGCCCTTGGGCGTGGCCTGGAAGAGAGCGCCGATGCCGACGACCGCCGCGATGACGGCGACCAGCGAGAACGCCGAGATGCGCACCAGTCGCGTGACGACCGCGCCGTACCCGTCGCGCGTATTGTCGATGCGCCGACTGATCCAGCCCATGATTCCCTTCGGCCCGTGATGCGACGAGCGGAGGAAAATCGAACAAAGCGCTGGGCTGAGGGTGAGCGCATTGATCGCCGAGATCACCATGGCGACGGAAACGGCGACGGCGAACTGCTGGAAAAGCTGGCCGGCGATGCCGGGGATGAACCCGACCGGCACGAACACCGACAAGAGCACCAGCGTGATGGCAAGGATCGGGCCGACGATCTCACCCATCGCCTTGCTCGTCGCCTCGGCGGGCGTCAGCGTCGGCTCCTCGGCCATGACCCGTTCGACGTTCTCGACCACCACGATCGCGTCGTCGACGACGATGCCGATCGCCAGCACCAACGCCAGCAACGACACGGTGTTGGCGGTGAAGCCGATTGCAAACAGCACCGCAAACGTACCGATCAGCGCCACCGGCACGGCCACGATCGGGATCACCGTCGCGCGCCAGTTGCCGAGGAAGAGGAACACGACCACGGCCACCAGCACGAACGCCTCGATCAGCGTGTGCACGACCTCTTCGATGCTGCTTTCGACGAAGACGGTCGTGTCGAAGATGATGCCGATGTCGAGGTCGTCGGGGAAGCGCTCGCGAAGGCGGTCGATTTCCGCGGCCACCGCCTCCGCAACACCAACCGCATTGGCGCCGGGCGACTGATAGATACCGATGGCGGCACTCGCCCCGCCGTTGAAGCGTGAATAGGAGTCCGACGACTTTGCGCCGAGTTCCACGCGACCGATGTCCCGGACCCGCACCGTCGATCCGTCGGGATTGGCCCGGACCAGAATGTCGTCGAACTGCTCCTTGGTGGTGAGCCGGCCCTGAGCGTTGATGGTCAACTGGAACTGCTGGTCACCGGTCAACGGCGCGGCGCCGATGCGACCGATCGCTGCCTGGACGTTCTGGCTGCGGATCGCGGCCGCGACGTCTTCCGGCGAGAGCTGCAAAGCCGTCAGCTTTTCTGGATCGAGCCAGATCCGCATCGAGTAGTCGAGCGGTCCGAACAGCGTTGCGTCACCGACCCCATTCACCCGCTTGATCGCATCGATGATGTTGATCGTCGCGTAGTTGCTGACGAACAACTCGTCGTAAGCACCCTCAGGCGAATAGATCTGAATGACTTGGAGCAATGCTGATGATTGTTTTTTTGTGGTAAGACCTTGCCGCTGCACTTCTTCTGGCAATTGCGGCGTAGCAAGAGAGACGCGATTCTGGACGTTGACCGTATTGATGTCCGGATCAGTGCCGAGGGCGAAGGTGACCGTGAGATCATAGGTGCCGTCGGCGCCGCTCACCGACTTCATGTACAGCATGTTGTCGACACCGTTGACCTGCTGCTCGATCGGCTGGGCCACCGTCTCCTCGACGACGGTGGCGCTGGCACCTGGATAGACAGCCCTGACCGAGACCTGCGGCGGCACGATGTCCGGATATTGGGCGACCGGAATGGCCGTTATGGCGATGGCACCGGCGAGCGTCAGCACGATCGAGATGACCAACGCCATCCGCGGCCGACGAATGAAGACGTCGAAAATCATGCTTTGGGCCCGTCGGTGATCGGCGACGCGGCGACCGGCTCGCCCGGGCGAACCTTCTGGATGCCGTTGACGATGACCTCGTCGCCGACCGCGAGGCCCTGGGTCACGACGACATCGGCGCCTTGGCTCTGGCCGAGGGTGACGCGACGCTGCTGGGCAAGGCCATTCTCGTCGACGATCAGCACGTAGCTGCCGGCCTGGTCCAGTTGCGTCGCCGCGGCCGGAACCATCAGCACGTCCACCGGATCGCCAAGCTGAAGCACGACGTTGAGGAACTGCCCAGGCGTCAACACCTGATCGGGGTTGGGGACCGTCGCCCGGACCAGCAAGGTGTCGGTGGTCTGATCGACCTCGACGGCGCCGAACGCGACGTTGCCCGGCTGGTCGTAAAGATCGCCCGTCGGCAGCTCGACATGGACGACGATCTGGCTCGGATCCGTCAGGCCTTGGGGGCTCTGGCGCGCACGCTCCAGGGCGGTCTCACTGACCGGAAAGCCGACGTAGATGGGATCTTCGCTGACGATGGTCGCCAAGGCGTCGCTCTCGGGTCCGACCAGTGCGCCGATCGAGTAGGTGTAGCGGCCGATCCGGCCGGTGACCGGCGCTTTGACGTCGGTGTAGCCGAGATCGAGCTCGGCGGTCTGGATGCCCGCCTTGGCTTCCAGCACGTCCGCCTGGGCGATGAGCAAGCGCGCGCGGCGCTCGTCGACCTCGGCCTTGGGGATGTTGTTGCCTTCCAGGAGCGTTTCGCCCCGAGCGAGCTGCGCTGCGGCGTTCTCGACGGCGGCCTGCGCACTCGCCAACTCCGCCTGGCGCTGGGCCAGAATCGCCTCGTACGGCGCCTTCTCGATGACGAACAGCAGGTCGCCCTCTTCGACCATGTCGCCCTGGACGAAATGGCGCTCCGCCATGAACCCGGTGACCCGCGCCCGTAGCTCGACCCGATCGATCGCCTCGGCACGACCGACGAACCGCTCGGTCGGCGTGATCGTACTGGTCGCGACGGTGATCGTGCCGACCGCCGGCGGCGGGGCCGCCGGCTGCTGCGCGGCGGCGGTGGACGCCAACATCGCCAACGCCAACAGGACACCTGGAACGAACGACTGACGGGCGGCGAGCATCGGCCTGAATCCTCTCGTCGGTCGGCGGCGCCAAGCACGGCCCACCGTGCCACTTCGGGCGATGTAGTTGGACGCCTGGCACGAGGGAAGCGTCAGGACCCTGGACCTTCGGCTGCGCCGACGTTCGTGCGCCACCGCGACCCCTGGCACGTTCGATCCTCTCGGTAGAAAATGCTGGGCCTATCGAGTTGGGGGAGATCATGGCCGACGCCCCGCCGGAACCCGAGCTCCGCGCGTGCCTGCGCGCCAACCTCCTCGCCGACGAAACGAGCCTCGTCCGTGCGTTGATCGCCGAAACCCGCCTCGACGACGCTGACCGCGCGGCGGTCAGCGCCACGGCCGAGCGGATCGTCATCCACGTCCGACGCACGGCGCAGCCCGGCCTGATGGACTTGTTCCTGACCGAGTACGGGCTCTCGACCCGCGAGGGCGTCGCGCTGATGTGCCTAGCCGAAGCGCTCTTGCGGGTGCCGGACGCCGAGACCATCGACGCGTTGATCGCCGACAAGATCGCGCCCGCCGATTGGGGTGCCCACCTCGGCCGCTCGGCGTCCTCGCTGGTCAACGCATCGACTTGGGCGTTGCTGCTCACCGGGCGGGTCCTCGCCGACGACGATGCGAGCGTGGTCGCGACGCTGCGGAGCGTCGTCCGACGGCTCGGCGAGCCGGTGGTGCGGACCGCCGTCGGCCGCGCGATGCGGGAAATGGGCCGACAGTTCGTGCTGGGCCGGACGATCGACGAAGCCATGGCGCAGGCAGCCAAAGGCCAGCGCGAAGGCGACCGCCATTCCTACGACATGCTCGGCGAAGCCGCGCGTACCGTCGCCGATGCCGAGCGCTATGCCACCGCCTACGCCGACGCCATCGCCGCACTCGCTCCGGCGTGCACCGGCGACGTGCGCGCCAATCCCGGCATCTCGGTCAAGCTCTCGGCGCTGCACCCGCGGTTCGAGCACGGCCAGCGTGGGCGGGTGATGGACGAGCTCGTCCCCACCCTTCGCGACCTCGCCCGCGCCGCTGCCGCCGCCAACATGGGCTTCAACGTCGACGCCGAGGAGGCGGACAGGCTCGACCTCTCGCTCGACGTGATCGCCGCGGTGCTCGACGACACCGCGCTCGCCGGCTGGGACGGGTTCGGCGTCGTCGTCCAGGCCTATGCGAAGCGCGCGCCCTTCCTGATCGACTGGCTCGAAGGTGAGAGCCGGAACCGCGGCCGGCGGCTCATGGTCCGGTTGGTCAAGGGCGCGTATTGGGACAGCGAGATCAAGCGCGCCCAAGTCCAGGGTTTGGGGGGCTATCCGGTCTTCACCCGGAAGGCGCACAGCGACGTCGCGTTCCTCGCCTGCGCGCGCAAGCTGCTGGACATGACCGACCGCATCTACCCGCAGTTCGCTACCCACAACGCCCACAGCGTCGCCGCGGTCATGCACATGGCGGGAGAACGGCGCGACTTCGAGCTGCAACGCCTGCACGGCATGGGCGAAGCGGTCCACGCGTTCGCCCGCGAACACTACGACGTCGCCTGCCGGGTCTACGCGCCGGTCGGTGCCCACGAAGACCTGCTCGCCTACCTCGTCCGTCGATTGTTGGAAAACGGGGCCAACAGCTCGTTCGTCAACCAACTCGTCGACGAAGCGGTGCCGCCGGCGCACTTGGCTCGCGACCCGATCGCCGCGGCGACCGCCGGCGGCCTCCAACCCAATCCAGCGATATCGACGCCGGGCGATCTGTTCCGCCCCGATCGCACCAACAGCCTTGGCTTCGACCTCACCGATCCACTGACACTCGACGAGCTGGATCGGGCGCGGGCGCCCTTTCGCCACCACCAATGGTCCGCAGCACCGCGGCTGGCGGTGGAGGTCGCCCCGGGCCCCCAGCGGACCATGGTCGAGCCGGCGGCACCCGAGCGCGGCGTGGGCACCGTCCGAGAGGCGACGGCGGCCGACGTGGAGGCAGCGGTCGCGGCGGCCATGCCCTGGTCCGAACCGGTCGTGACGCGGCGCACCGTGCTGGAGCGCGCCGCCGCTCTCTACGAGGCGAACGCGGCCGAGTTGTTCGGGTTGCTCGCTCGCGAGGCCGGCAAGACTCTGCCCGATGCGGTAGGCGAGCTGCGCGAGGCGGTCGATTTCCTCCGCTACTATGCCGCCGAGGCCGAGCGGCTGGAGCAGGCGGAGCCCGGCACCGCACTCGGTGTCGTCGCCTGCATCAGCCCCTGGAACTTCCCGCTGGCGATCTTCACGGGCCAGCTGGCGGCATGCCTCGCCGCTGGCAACGCGGTGATCGCCAAGCCCGCCGAGCAAACGCCCTTGATCGCCGATCGCACCACCCGGCTGCTGCACGACGCGGGCGTTCCGCGGACGGCGCTGCAGTGCCTGCCTGGCGACGGCGAACGCGTGGGCGCACCACTCACCGGCGACCCGCGGATCGCTGGCGTCGTCTTCACCGGCTCGACGGCAACCGCCCAGACGATCCACCGGACGATGGCCGCCGCGCTCGATCCCACCGCCCCGCTGATCGCCGAGACCGGCGGCATCAACGCGATGATCGTCGATTCGACCGCGCTGCCGGAGCAGGCGGTCCGCGACGTTCTGGCGAGCGCGTTCCAAAGCGCCGGCCAACGCTGCTCGGCGCTGCGCGTGCTCTACGTCCAAGCGGACGTCGAGGACCGCACCGTACGGATGCTGAAGGGCGCCATGGAGCAGCTGACGCTGGGCGATCCCTGGAACCTCGCCACCGACGTGGGCCCGGTGATCGATGCTGCTGCCCAGGACGACATCGATGCCTATGTCGACGGCCAGCGCGCGGCCGGACGCGTCTTGCGACAACGACCGGCGCCCGCGCGCGGCCGCTTCGTCGGGCCCGCCCTGATCCGCTGCGACGGCATCGGCGACGTCAGCCGCGAGGTGTTCGGCCCGGTCCTCCATCTGGCGACCTTCCGCGCCGCCGATCTCGAGCGGGTGATCGCCGAGGTCAACGCCAGCGGCTACGGGCTCACCTTCGGCCTGCACAGCCGGATCGACGACCGCGTCCAGCTGGCGGTCGAGCACGCCCACGTCGGCAATCTCTACGTCAACCGCAACCAGATCGGCGCGGTCGTCGGCTCGCAGCCCTTCGGCGGCGAAGCGCTGTCGGGCACCGGGCCCAAGGCTGGCGGGCGGTTCTACGTCGCCCGCTTGCGCCGCGCCGCAAGCGTGGTCGAAGCGACAGGCGAGGCCGCATCAGCCGAGGCGGTACCACCCGCCGCGGTGCAAGCTGCCCTGGACTTGGTCGCCACGCAGCCCACCGAAGCCGAAACGGCGGTCGAGCTGCTTCACGCCGTCGCCACGTCGCCGACCCAGCGAGCCGCCGCCACGCGTGCAGCGGCTCTCGTCGCCAAGACTGCCGATCTGCCGGGGCCGACTGGCGAGAGCAACCGCCTGTGGCTGCACCCGCGCGGGACCGGCCTCTGCGTCGGCAACGATCTCGACCCGTTGCTCGACCATGTCGCGGCGTTGGTCGGCGTCGGCGGCCGCGCCGTGGTCGTCGCGCCCGGTGCCGAGGCCGGCATCGCTCCGTGGCGCGAGCGCGGGCTCCCGGTGGCCGGCATCGACGGCCTACTGGCGCCGGCCGACCTCACCACGCTCAGCGGCTTCGCCGTCGTGTGTGCCGCGGAACCGACGCCCACCCTGCGCGCCCGCCGACAGGCGCTGGCGGCACGCCAAGGGCCGATCCTGCCGTTACTGGTCGGACCGCCCGACGCGAGGTGGCTGGTGCACGAACGTCATTTGTGCATCGACACGACCGCCTCAGGCGGCAACGCGAGTTTGCTAGCGGCCAGCGGTAGCTAGCCGAATGCGGTCGTTCCGTTCTTGATCGGGCGCTAGCGCGGCGGGGTGATCTGGCCCGTCACCATGAAGCGGATGTCCTCGGCCACGTTGGTGGCGTGGTCGCCGATCCGCTCCAGGCTCTTGGCGACGAACAGGAGGTGCGTGCCGACCAGCACCGAGGTTCGGCCATCCTGCATGGCGTTCAGCAGCACCATGAAGAGGTCCGCATGAGCCTCGTCCAGAGGCTCGTCGTCGGACCATGCACGATGCGCCGCCACGGCGTCGCGCTTCGACAAGGCGTCCAGCACCTTGTGCAGCATCCGCTCGACGTCGCGGCCGAACCGCTCGACACTGGCGGCATGAGCCTCGGGCACGGGCGCGCCGAGGGCGATGGTACGCTTGGCGATGTTCTTGGCGTGGTCCCCGACCCGCTCCAGATCGCCGGCCATACGCTCGGTGGCGACGACCTCGCGAAGATCGATGGCGACCGGTTGGTGTCGCACGAGGATGTTGACGGCCGCCTTTTGGATCTGCAGCTGCAGGGCATCGGCGGTGGCGTCACGCTCGATCACCTCGGCCGCCGCCGCCCCGTTGCCCGATATCAGGGCTAGGATCGCCTGTTCGAGCTCGTCCGTCACCCACGTCGCGAGATCGCCGAGCAGCTGACGAAGCTCGTCCAAATCCTGGTCGAACGACTTGAGCGTGTGGTCTTGGGTCACGTGACCTTCCTCAGCCGAACCGGCCTGTGACGTAGTCTTGCGTGCGCTTGTCCTGCGGCGTGGTGAAGATCTGCTGGGTCGGCCCCTCTTCGACCAGATAGCCGACGTGGAAAAAGGCCGTCTTCTGTGAGACCCGGGCGGCCTGCTGCATCGAATGGGTGACGATGATGATCGTGTAGTTCTCGCGCAGCTCGCCCATCAGGTCCTCGACGCGCGCCGAAGCGATCGGGTCGAGGGCCGAGCACGGCTCGTCCATCAAGATCACCTCGGGGCTCACTGCGATCGCGCGGGCGATGCACAAGCGCTGCTGCTGGCCACCGGAAAGGCCGGTGCCCATCTCGTCCAAGCGGTCCTTGACCTCGTCCCAGAGAGCGGCGCCGCGCAGGCTGCGTTCGACGATCGCGTCGAGGTCCGGCTTCGACCGCGCAAAGCCGTGGATGCGTGGGCCGTAGGCAACGTTCTCGTAGATCGACTTGGGGAACGGGTTGGGCTTTTGGAAGACCATGCCGACCCGCGCCCGCAGTTCGACGACGTCGAGGCTCGGATCGTAGACGTCGCCTCCGTCGAGCTCGATCCGCCCTTCCATGCGCGCGCCGTCGATGGTGTCGTTCATGCGGTTGATGGAGCGCAGGAACGTGCTCTTGCCGCACCCGGACGGGCCGATGAACGCGGTGATCGCGTTCGACGGGACGTCGAGATCGACGTCGAACAGCGCCTGTTTGGCGCCGTAGAACACGCTGACGCCCTTCGCGGCGACCTTGGCGCCGGCCTCGAAGTCGAGCGGCCGACGGACCGTCGCCGTGGACGGCTCCGGGCCCGACACGGGCTCGGCAGGAAGGGGCTGGATGCTCATGATACGGTCCTCAGATCCGGGCAACGACTACCATTTGCGCTCGAGGCGCTGTCGCAGAAAGATCGCGATCGCGTTCATCACGATCAAGAAACCGAGCAGCACCAGGATGCCCGCGGCGGTCCGCGACACGAACCCGCGCTCGGGACTGTCCGCCCAGATGAAGATCTGGGTCGGCAGGGCGGTCGCCGGTTCGAACAGGCCGCCGGGTGGGCTTGTGATGAACGCGTTCATGCCGATCAACAGCAGCGGCGCCGTCTCGCCCAGTGCCTGCGCCAAGCCGATGATCGTGCCCGTGAGGATGCCCGGCATCGCCAAGGGCAGGACGTGGTGGACCACCATTTCGTGGCGCGAGGCACCGACGCCGAGCGCCGCCTCGCGGATCGAGGGCGGCACCGCCTTGAGCGCGTTGCGGGTGACGATGATCATCGTCGGCAGCGTCATCAGGGCCAAGACCATACCGCCGACGAAGGGCGCTGAGCGCGGCATGCCGAACCATCCCAGGAAGACCGCCAGACCCAGCAAACCGAATACGATCGAGGGCACCGCCGCAAGATTGTTGATGTTTACCTCGATGAAGTCGGTCCAACGGTTCTTCGGCGCAAACTCCTCGAGGTAGACCGCGGCGCCCACTCCCAGCGGGAAGCTCAACAGAAAGCAGACCACGAGTGCGAAGAACGAGCCGACGATCGCGCCCGCGAGACCGGCAAGCTCTGGGAAGCGGCTGTCGGAATTGAAGAACAAGCCCCAGTTGAAGGGCCGGCTGATCCGCCCCTCGGCGACCAGCCGGTCGAACACCTGGATGTCGAGGTCGGAGACGCGCCGTTGGCCTTCGGGGGTAGCGCGCTGAACGAGCCCCTTGCTGAGCTGGTCGAAGGGATCGGACACCGGCACGTTCATACGCACGGTCTCCCCGACCAACGACGGGTCGCGCACGACCCGATCGCGGATCAAAAACCGGGCGTTGTTGGTGACCAGCGCGTTGATGCTGCGGCGTTCGGCGTCGGTCTCGTCCGGCAATGCCCGATCGATCGCATCGTCGTAAATCTGCCGCCAGTTGCCGGCGGTGGGGTCGTTGCGGTCGACGACCTCGGGATCGACGTAGACGTCGAGGGCTATCATCGTCTGGGTGAACGCTCGATAGCCGTTCAGTATGAGCGAGCCGACGAGGATCGCCAGCAGGCCCAGCGCGATGGTGATGGCGACGAGACCGGCCAAGCGCAGGTTGCGCTCCTGGGCGTAGCGTTTGCGCCGGCGCGCCGCCGACGCCTGCGAATGCCAGTCGATGGGCGCCGCAGTCAGGATCGAGTCGGTGGTCGTGCTCATTCGTAGCGCTCCCGGTAGCGGCGCACGATCCTGATGGCAATGACGTTGAGGCCGAGCGTCGCCAGGAACAGCACGAGGCCGAGCGCAAAGGCCGCCAGCGTCTTCGGATTGTCGAACGCGGTGTCACCGATCAGGAGGGTCACGATCTGGACGGTCACCGTGGTCACGG
The DNA here is from genome assembly GCA_039818825.1 of Pseudomonadota bacterium. Classification (GTDB taxonomy): domain Bacteria; phylum Pseudomonadota; class Alphaproteobacteria; order Geminicoccales; family Geminicoccaceae; genus JBCBTD01. The sequence goes on along the minus strand of JBCBTD010000002.1, from coordinate 142,621 downwards.
AATCGAGCGGGTTGAACGTCATCGTGGCGATGAGACCAGCGGCCATGACGACGATCATGGTTTCGCCGACGGCGCGGCTCAGCGCTAGCAGGATGCCACCCATGACCCCGGGCAGCGCCGCCGGTAGCAGCACGCGCATCATCGTCTCCGCCTTGGTGGCGCCCATCGCCAGCGAGCCGTCCCGCATCGCCCGAGGCACCGCGTTCAAGGCATCATCGGCCAGCGACGAGATGAACGGGATGAGCATGATGCCCATGACGCCGCCGGCGGAAAGTGCGGTGTTGGGCGAGACTGGGATGCCGAGGACCTCACCCGTGGCGCGGATCGCCGGGGTAACCACCAGCAGCGCGAAGAAACCGTAGACCACCGTGGGCACGCCGGCCAGAATCTCGAGAAGTGGCTTGACGACCCGGCGCACCCGGTCGTTCGCGAACTCGCCGAGGTAGATCGCCGACAGCAGCCCGATCGGGACCGCGACCGTCATTGCGATGGTGGCGATCAGGAGGGTGCCGAGAAAGACCGGCACCGCGCCAAAAGCCCCGGCCCCGGCGATCTGGTCGGGACGCAGCGCGATCTGCGGTTCCCAGGCCGTGCCGAAAAAGAAATCCTGGGGCGGGACCAGCGCAAAGAACAGCAGCGCCTCGTAAAGCAACGAGCCGACGATACCGATGGTCGTGAGGATCGCCACGACCGAACAGACGATCATCACCACCGACGCGAACCGCTCGAACCCCTGCCGGGCGCGGAACCGCGGCGTCAGCCGGGCGCGAGTGATGCTGAGGGCAATCACCGCGACGGCGAGCACGACCACGAACATCGCCCAGCCGGCAAGCGAATGCCAGCGTGCATAACGCGCAGCCGCGGCGCGGATCTCCTCGCCCGGCTCGCCGAACACGAGGCCGGCGGCAAGGTTCTTGATTTCCGCAAGAACCAGCGCCAACTGGGCGGGCGTGCGTCCCTCGACCAGGGGCGGAGGCAGTGTGGCCAGGATGAGCCGGTCCAGGGCCGGGCCCTGCACCACCAGCCACAAGATCATCAGCAAGAAAGCAGGAACCCCGACCCAAGCCGCCACGTAGGCGCCGTGGTAGACGGCTCGGGAGTGCACCTTGCCGTCTGCGCCGGCTACGAACCCCACCGCGCGGCGGCGTCCAACGACGTAGGCGACCAGCGAAAGGACGAGTAGGGCAACGAGGATCGTGCTGGTCATGAAGACTTCGGCCTTGGGAACGATCAAGCACGCAATGGCCGCGGCGCGCAGGGCGCCGCGGCCAGAGCTTGCTCAGGAGCCGTAGCGGGTAAACGTCGCTCCGCCGACCACGTCCTTGATGGTGGTGGCGCGGGCCGCGTCCGGCAACGGCACGAGGCCGCGCTCGGTGAGCAGACCGCCCGGGCCCATCACCTCGTCCGTCATGTACAACTCGATGAACTCGTCGAGGCCGGGGATCACGCCGCGGTGGGCATTCTTCACGTAGAAGAACAACGGCCGGGCGACCGGATAGTCGCCAGAAGCGATGGTGTCGAAGGTCGGTTCGACGCCGTTGATCGCGACCGGCTTCAGCGTGTCCTGGTTCTCGAACAGGAACGAGTAGCCGAAGATGCCAAGGGCGTTCGCGTCCTGCTGGAGCCGCTGGACGATGAGGTTGTCGTTCTCGCCCGCCTCGATGAAGGGCCCGTCCTGGCGCATCCGCGAGCAAACCTGTTCCCAGCGCTCCTCGTCGCTGTCCTCGAGCGCCGCGATCGTCGGCGAAGCGTTGCAGCCGTCGTGCATGACGAGCTCGACGAAGGCGTCGCGAGTGCCGGAGGTCGGCGGCGGGCCGAACACGGTGATCGGGGCGTCGGGCAGCGACGCGTCGACCTCGTTCCAACTCGTGTACGGGTTGGCGACGATCTCACCGTCGACCTCGATCTCGGCGGCGAGGGCCTTGAAGATCTGCTCCTCGCTCAGGTCGAGGTCCGGACCCTCGATCGCGTGCGCGACCGACAGACCGTCCGAGCCGATATGCGCCTCGCTGATCTCGGTCACACCGTTGCCCTGGCAGAGCTCCCATTCGGACTCGGTCATCGCCCGCGACGCGCCGGTGATGTCCGCGTGCTCGGGGCCGATGCCGCCGCAGAAGATCTTCATGCCGCCGCCGGTACCAGTCGATTCCACGACCGGGGCCGCTTGGCCGGTGACGTTCGCGAACTCCTCCGCGACGGCCTGGTTGTAGGGAAACACGGTCGACGAGCCGACGATGCGGATCGTCTCGCGGGTTTGCGACGAGGCCGGACCCGCGGCGAAAGTGCCGGCCGCGAGCGCGACGGCACTGGTCAAGATCATTAGTTTCAACGTGGCCTCCGCGTGCCATGAGTTAAGAGAACGTCGGCAGTAGCCCGACGACCTGAAGCGGTCATAGCGGCAGCGTGTGGCAGTTTTGTGACGGGTCCGAACGGCGATCGACGACGACCCAGGGCCAATGGCGGGCCTTCGGCGCCGCTCCGCGGCCATGGTCGGAGCGGCGGGATTCGAACCCACGACCCCCAGTCCCCCAGACTGATTTTGACGGCCCTCTCCAAGTCTTCCCCAAACCCCCTCGGTTCTGCGTGTTCCCTCTAGACACCTTTATATGAAAGGCTTACGGGGTCATGTGACCCTCAGTCATTTGGTGAACGCAGGGAACCGCGAGTGTCTGCAAAACCGTTCCCCCAACCTTCCCCCAGCCGCCTGGATCTTGCGCGCCTCCTGGCGGAACCAGTCGTGCGGGAGACGTTCACGCCGTTCGGCCGCGGCTTCTACCTTCGGCGTCGCCCTGGACGGTCGCCGGCCTGGGTCGTGCAGTACGACGTCGGCGGCCGGACGCGGCGGAAGAGCCTCGGAGACCCGTCCATCGTCAGCCTGGACGAGGCCGCCGTCACGGCAAGCGAGTGGCTGTTGGCGGTCCGGAAGGGGCGCGATCCAATCGCAAAGGCGAACGCCGACAAGGCGGCTGCGATCGCCCGCCAGCGCGCCGACGCCAAACGCCGGGGCGAGACTTTCGGCAAGCTCGCGACGTGGTATCTCGCGGAAGCCGAGAAGCGGCAGCGCCAGCGGACGTTCGCCGAAACCCGGCGGCACATGACGCAGCACGCCGCGCCGATCCATGCATTGCCGGTCGCAGACGTCGATGCCGACGTGATTCAAGCACTCCTCGACGACATCGCAGAGACCAGCGGGCAGGTGGCGTCGAACCGCTGTCGATCGGTGCTTGGAGCCGCCTTCAACCTGGGCATGAAACGCCGCAAGTGCCCCGCGAACCCCGTTGCGCTGACTGACCCGAGACCGGAGCAGGCCCGGGCGAGAGTGCTCAGCCTGACCGAACTCGGGAAGCTCTGGAACATCGCGAGTGGCGACTTCGGTGACCTCGTCCGCCTGCTGATCCTGACCGGCTGTCGCCGTTCGGAGGTCGCGGACGTCTCGTCTCCCGAAGTGGACCTCAAGGCGGCCGTCCTGAGCATCCCGGCGGAGCGGAGCAAGAACCGGCGCGCGCACAAGGTGCCTTTGTCCCAACCAGCGCAGCGCATCCTGAAAGCGGCGGCTCAGCGCCAGCCGGAAGCGGAGGGCACACCGGCCGACGCGCGCCTTCTGCATGCGCAGCCCTATGGCCGCAACAAGGCCAAGCTCGCGGAAGCAGTCGGCTTCACGGATTGGACGTTGCACGACATTCGCCGCAGCGTGGCGACGCGATGGGCAGAGGACCTCGACGTTTCGACGGAGGTGATCGAAGCCGCGCTGAACCATGTCAGCGGCACCAAGAGCGGCATCGCCGGCATTTACAATCGAGCCGAGCATTGGCGTGACCGCGTTGATGTGGCGGAACGTTGGGCGTCGGCTGTTCTTGCCGCGGCAGCGCAGGATCGCGGGCTTCGGGTGGCGACGTGACCCGTACCCGGCGGCGACACGCGACCGACCATGGCAGCGACCGAACCGCCATGGAGGAGCCTGTCTATTGGGAGCACATCGCAGAACAGTTGGAATCCTTTGCTTCAGCGCAGGAACGGAACGGCAGGAAGCGGAGGATGGTCGACTCCCTGTCGCGCTCGGACGCTCGACACGCAGCCGAAGGGCTGAGGACTGCAGTGAGAAGCGGTCCCGCTGCTTTGAAGAAGAAGCGGCGTTTGCAGCAGGTCGTTCGTCGCCTCCAGCAGTTCGCAGCGGCACCCAGTGAGGTCCTGTGGAGGAAGAACGCGGTGGACGGCCTCACCCGCCGTGCAGCGGAGGAGGCGGAGGTAGCTCTAGAAAACGCCCTGTCCGGCATCCCCCCGACAAAGCCGCACCCGGCCGTGACCATCGAATTCCCAGACGAGGGACCGCTAGGGACGATGCTTCGCATTACGGTGACTGGTCGTCGTCACCGTGTCGACACGCCACCAGAGTTGGTTGCTGCCACGTATGTAAAGGCACTTCGTATGGTGACTGGTGAGGTGCCATCGCTGACGGAACTAAGGAGCGAAGTCGGCGATCTGTTCGACGTGACACCTGAAACGGTTCGCGACTGGGAGATGCGCTACGGTGACAAGGCAGATCCGACAGGCGGCGCGAGCTTAATAATCGGCTCGCTTGAGGAAGTTATGCCTGGTTATCATCAGTCACTTACCCAGGCGGCTTGTCAATATTTGTCTATTAGGGAAAAGAAGAGAAGTAGGAATGGATCAATTGATAGAAGTTTTAATTGGCATAGATTGACTTCAACTCAAATCAAAAGAGCAAGAGCCGATCTAGCGGAGCGTGTGCGAATACGCAAAGCACGACGAAGAATACAAATCCGGTTCCGCTTCAAACGGCGACAGCGTCGGCGACAGGTGCGAAGCAGGCACCCCTTATAACCCACCTACCGCAACCTGCGGCCGTGTGACCAATAGGACGGGACCTTCAGTCAACGGAGGCCCCTATGGCCGACACTGTCCCTTTCGAACCTTGGCCCGATCAGAATGTGAGTGTGTCGGACACGGCGCGCTTCCTTGGTGTCACTGACAAGCACATCAAGCGACTGATCAAGGACGGTACACTTCCGAGCTACAAGCTCGGGCGACGCCGGTTGCTTCGGCTAGATGAAGTGCGCGCATATAGAGACGGCCTGCGGGCCGCCTGAAACGCTAACGCCGACCACGAGGGCCGGCGCGAGCGTCGATGATGCACACGCGTTCTGCCGCATCCCTCGTTGGTCCGCAAGCCCGCGGGCGAACAGATGAACATCCACAGCTACCGCTCGATCGGCCGTGGCAGCCTCCTTGGCTTCGCAGAAGTCGAACTCGATGGCGGCCTCGTCCTCCACGGCGTCGGCATCTTCGAGAAGGACGGCCGGCGTTGGGCCAACCCGCCCGGCAAGCCCCGCCTCGATCGCGACCAGAAGCCCGTCCGCGGCGCTGGCGGTCGGATCGAGTACGACCCGGTCGTCAGCTTCGCCACCAAGAGCCAGCGCGACGCGTTTTCCGAAACCGTCGTCGCTGGATTGGTCGCGGCGGGGCACCTCCCGTCGGGAAGCTCGCCATGACGGACTTGGGGATGTGGCGCTTCACCATGCCCTTGGCCGCTGCGTCACGCGCGCTCGGAGGCGATGGCCGGTCGACGGCACGTTGTCCCGCCCACGACGACCGGAGCCCGTCCTTGGGCCTGAAAGTCGGACAGAAAGGCCAAGCGGTCGTGCACTGCTATGCCGGCTGCGATGCCCGCGACGTGCTCTCCGCGCTGGCTGACCAGGGGATCGTCACGCGCGAGGACATGGCGCCACCGGCGTGTAGGCCCCGCAGCGACGCGGCACCGCCCCCGGAGCCGGAGCTACCGCGGGGCGATCGGAGCCCCGAGGCGAAGGAGCTCTGGCGCGAAGCGGTGCCCTGGATCGACGACACGCCCGGCGAGGCGTACCTCCGCAGCCGGGGTCTCGATCCGGCATACCTGCTGACCGACCCACCTGGGTGGCCCGAGACGTTGCGCTGGCACGAAGGCAAGGGGGCGCTGCTGGCCGCCATCAATGATCGCCGCACGACGCTCGTCGTCGGCGTGCATCGGATCTTCCTTCAAACCGATGGCACGCCTCGTCGCGGGCGAGATGGCAAGAAGCTCAAACTCTCGCTCGGACCGGTGGCGGGCAACGCAGTAATGCTGTCGGCCTGGCACGACGATACGCGCCGGTGGGGCATCGCCGAGGGCGTCGAGAGCGCCCTGGCAGCTACGCAACTCGCAGGCTTTCCGGTCTGGGCGGCGATCAGCGCCGGCAACATGCCCAAGTTGAAGCCACCGAGCTGGGCGCGCAGCGCAACGATCTTCGCTGACCACGACGGGCCGGGTCTGAAGGCGGCAATGGAATCGGCTGCGATGTTCCGCGACCGAGGTCTTGCCGTCCGCATCTGGCGCGCAGCCACGCTAGGCGACGACGCCTGCGATACTCTGAAGAAGGCCCGCGATGCGGCATGACATGCCACCGCAGGGGATTGAGGACGTCACCGCGCAGGTTCTCGCCGATCGCCCTGGGTTCGCGGCCGCCGAAGCTATGCCACCGCGGTTCGAGGTCGTCGACGAGGGACGCCGACGTCAGAGACCACCCGATCGTCCGTGGCTGGTCAAGGACTGGCTGCCATGCGGTCACCTCGGAACACTGTTCGGAGCCGGGGCGGACGGGAAAACGCTGCTCGCTCTTCAACTCGCCGCTTCGGTCGCTTTGGGAGAGCGTTGGCTCGGCTTTGAGACCGAGCAGTCCAATGCACTCTGCTACCTCAGTGAGGACGACCCCGACGAGATTGCGCGCCGGGAGCATGACATCGCCGCTGCTATAGGGCGAAAACCGCTCGACTGGGACGGCACGCTCACTTGCATCTCTGGAGTAGGACGCGACACGCTGCTCTGCACGTTCCCGCCGGCCAACGGCGGTGCCGGTAGGCTGACCGCAGAATGGGAAATGCTGCACGACCGAGTGGTAAGAGAGCAGGCCCGGCTGGTCGTACTCGACAACGCCGGCACGCTCTATGGCGGCAACGAGAACGATCGGGCCCAGGTTGGCTGGTTCTTGGGGATACTTGCCGGTCTGGCTCACGAGATCGGCGGCGCCGTTCTGCTGCTCGGACATCCGCCGAAGTCGGACGCGACCTACTCTGGCTCGACCGCGTGGCGGAACCGTCCCCGCCTTCTCGCCCACCTCAAGCGCGTGAAAGATAAGGAAGGCAACGCGACGACCTACTCCGAGCTCAGACGCGAGAAGGCGAACTACGGGCAGCCGGCAACGTACCGTCTCGCTTGGTATCGAGGGGCCTTTCGCCCCGACATGGCTGCGCAGGAGACCGAGGGCGAAAAGCTCCAGCGACAGATGCGCCATCGGGAAGCGCTGCAGAAGCTGGTTGATGGGTTGCGTACGCTGCTCGGTAGGCACACCACCACGTCGCCGAGCCCAAACGCGGCAAACTATGCGCCCAAGGTGGTGTTCTCAGAAGGGTTGGCCGGCGACTTCACCAAAGCCGAGCTCGCCGCGGCGCTGAACGCCGGGATCGACGAGGGACGGATCAACCCCGCGAAGAAGCTCTGGAAGGGCAACGATCGACGCTGGAAGAAGGGTGTTGCACCTGCGGACTGGTCGCGGGCGGCACGCGAGTAGGAGCTCTGCCTAGCCCGCAGCAAGGTTCGTTGACCGTCCCGCAGCAACCTTGCTGCACCCCGCCGCAGGAACGCTGTGCGGTGCGGCGGGGTGGTGGTCCCTCTATAGTAGGGACCACCCCGCCGCACACCGCACCCGACAGTAGCCGGCCACGCCCAACCGTGCTGCACAGGCGAGGAGTGGTTGGGCCATACCGCCTAGCGGAAGGCCTGTTAACCGACCCACCGTTCGAGCAATAGCAGTCGGCGCAAGCTGGGCCGGCGCGTCTGGCATGCTGAACAGAACGAATGCGACGTTGGCGGCCTGTGCGACATCCTCCCGACGCCCCAACGCCGCGCATTTGTAGCGCTGTAACCCGCCAACACCTCCTTGCGATCCGCCAAGCCGGCTCGCGTCGCGGCGGGTTGACGCGACGTTGGGCTTGAGGATGCCTCCGATTTGCGCCGTGTGATGTCGGGGGATGGACGTTCCCGACGTGCTTCCCTGGCGTTCGATCAAGGGCGCTACTTAGAGCGCGGCGCTCGGAGTTCCTTTTGCCGGCGACGTGGGAGCCCGAAATCGGCCCACCGGACTACTCTCATGCCAGCGCGCGGAAGATCATCCCGACGCATGCCCCGTGGTCCGCGGCGACGCCCTAAGCCCGAGATCGACCAAACGCCGGATCGCTTCGGACCGGCCAGGGATGTCCGGTTGAACGCGGCGCCACTCGTCGATTGCGGACACCTGATCGGCATCCATGCGGACTTGGATCGTCGAAGATTTTCGTGCCGGTTGCATGTCCCGAGGCCTAGCACACGGGCGAGGGACACCCAAGGTTGCGTTGTGTCACCGCATGTACTACATCAGCGCGGCCCAAGCTGGAGTTGCAGCTCCTAGCTCGGGCCTAACCACAACGATCCCGTGGAGGTCGCTATGGCTATCCGAGAGATTACTGCGAGCGCGACGCCTTGTGCGACGAATGTGATGGCGGAGGCGCGTATCCAGTTGCTTGCGCAGGCCGCATTCCTGCACCAAGCGGCAACCGAAGGCCTCACTGGCAAACTCGACGAAGCGGTCATGGGCTCCGCCTCGACGCTTCGGTCGTTGGCCGACGATCTGCTGCGCGCCGTACAAACCGAAGACCGCACGCCGGTGGAGGCAGGCTCCGCGCCAGCGAGCAACTCGGGAACTGCGCCCGGAGAAGACGCAGCACCCCATTTCTCGATCATCCGAGCGCGGGACGGGCGACGCTTCATCAACGTTCCCCTCGAGCTGTTGGGCGTCGAGGGGACCATGGAAACGGTTGAGGCATTGGCGCGCGAAGCCAAGTCCGACCCCGAAGCATTCCAGGAAAAAAATTGCGAGGTCGAAGGGGCGGCGGGGGCCGGCCGCGCGTTTTCGACCCCCACCCCCTCGGTCGGGGCAGAAGCCGAGGGGTGGGTCGACGATCGTTGAGGCGTGCCTCGGGTGGGTCCAGTGTGGTGCGCTAGGCGTCTCCTGCCCAGACGAGTGTTGGACCTCCATGCCGTGCAGCCATGTCGGCTATCGTTCGGGGGGCCTCGCGTATCCGGGGCGCCAGCCGATCGGCAGAAGCTGCCGGCCGAATTGCAACTTCATCTGGTCTCCCTTTCCCTCACGCGCCGCTCCAGGATGACACGCGGGTCCTCGCCGACGATGCGCTCGACCGGGCCGACGATGATCTCGGGCACGTCGTAACCAGCGGCGCGCACGGCTTTGCTATCCCATTTGGGATCTTGTCGCGTCGATGCGGGATGCGTCGGACGAGGGAACACGCCTCGGGTCATCAGCCGACTGAGGGCCCTCGCCGAGTCGGAGCCGGTGAGGTTCATCGCGTCGCGCTGGGTGAGAGCGCGTCCGGCGAGCTGGCCGTGGTCCATGCCGTGACTCCTAGGAGTTTGCCTATGGGCAAGCGCCCCCTCGCGTGGTCCCTGTCGCGGAGTGACGGAGCCATTGGCCACGATGCTTGAGAAGCCACAAAAAGCGACGATGCAGTTGCGGCGTGCTGGTCATGAAGACGGCCGTACTTCGCTATTGGTCGCTGCGATGGTGGTCTTCGAAGTGCTCGCGGCTTCCGCGGCCGACAAGATGACTGGCACCGCCCGCATCATCGATGGCGACACCATCGCTGTTGCCCGGACGATGGTCTGGCTTAGCGGCGTCGATGCACCCGCGCTCGCCCAAGGCTGCTCGGGTGGCCCAAAGGCGTTAAACCGCTGCGGCGAGGTGGTGGCTGATGCGAACGCAGCAGTGACCAGGAGCATTCCCGATACACGACATGATGCCGTTTCCAAGAGACCGAGGCATTAGTCAGCCCGGCGAGACGGCCAACGCTGTTAAGTGCGGGCGCCGACGCTTAGTCAGCATCACCTCCAGGGGTCTCAGCCCCGCTCGAACGCTCCACATCGTTCGCCTTCCCAGCTCGGAGCAAATGCATAAGTTCAATGCACTGGCTGTGGATCGATTCGACTAGGAACGCCACGCGTCTCTGCGTGGGCAGCATGGCTCCGCTCCGCTCTTCCCAGTTCGACATCCATTTAGCGAGGCAGCCGCCAAGCTTCTGAGATAAAGTGGCTTTTCCACGCAGAACCTTGCTCAGATGCCCCTGACTGACGCCAATCTCACGTGCGATTCTCGCCTGGCTTATCCGTTCTGCGCGACGGACTCTCTCCAACCTTACAAGCAGATCAGGCATTGTCGTGCCTCAAATTGCATAGCACTATGCATCTGCCATGCAGTACCGGGGGGTGCGTTGAGGTGCAAGTCGCGCAGGAGGCGTTCGCCTATTCCGGAGACGTCGTCGTCCGGCAGCTCTTCCCGGCTCCTGAGGCTCGGATCGGCTTCGATGAGCTTAGGTGGGGACGCCTCGAGCACATAGGCAGCCCAGCGTATTGGGCATCTCAGGCGTGGATCTGGGAGATCGAAGAGCCCGATCACTTCCGCATCGGGAAGTCATTTGAGGGAGAGCTTCTTGCATGCCTTCTTGGCGGCTACGGTTCGAAAGCCGAGGTAGGGCTGGCCGCCTACTATCGGCTGGAGTCTATGCTTCGCGTGGACCCAAGCGCTCTGCGCAGCGAGGCAAAGGTCTTGCGCGCATTGAGCGCCCCGTTCCGCGTCAATCGGCGAGAGGTGCGATATCGTTTCGCGCGCCAGAAGGCTCGGTACATCGCTGCGTCGTTCTCGCGTGTTGGTGCGATCGACCGCTCGGTGCCGGATCGCGAGTTGCGCGACAGTCTGACGGGACTACCCGGCGTCGGCCCGAAGACAGCATCTTGGGTGGTCCGGAACTGGCGGCAGAGCGATGCCGTTTCCGTACTCGACGTACACATCATTCGTGCGGGCCGCGGGCTCGGCCTCTTTCCGCCGCATTGGCGTGTCCAGACTCGGTACGAGGCTCTAGAACGTCGCTACCTCGACTTCGCTAGAGCGATCGGAGCGCGCGCGTCGATTCTCGACTCCGTAATGTGGATGACAATGCGCAGCTTGCCGGGCGGCTTTCGGGTTACAGCGACGGATGCGGCCGTCTAAGCGAAAGGTCGTCCCTGCTGTAAAGCGGCATGCAACTTGTTGACTCTGGCAGCCCGCCGTCTCTCTAGTGACGGAGCGGTGATTGGAGCGCGCCATGAGCGGTAGCGGTGGAAGTCGCGACGATCGATTTGGATCGTCTCCGAGTAGCAGCGGTGCGGGAGCTCCGGGTTCGGGGAGCGCAGGGCACGACCAGGGTGGCGGTGGCGATCCGTGCAGCGTCACGCAGCGCGCGCCGCTGAACAGCCCCCGTCCTGCCTTAGTCAGCACGCTGTCCGTCGGACAGTTGCTGGAGGTCAGGTTGAGTGATTCCAGCGGGCGCCCGATCCTTGAAGTGGTCGCGCCGGGCGGCGTAGCAGGCGCGCTCACGCATCGCGGCCATCTTACGATCATGAACTGTATTAGGAGCGGCCACGCCTACAGGGCCGTAGTGATGAGCCGGGCTGGTGGAGCCGTCGAGCTTCGGATCGAACCCGCATGACAACCGTCGTCGGCGGGGTCTACGCCGAGCGTTGCATCGAACCGTTCTGGGACGATGTGTACGGCTCGGGTGGTAGGGCTGCGGCGGCGATTTGCGGCGAGTTGCCGGACGTCAAATTGGTGACCTACAGGGCGCGTGCACTTGGCGACGGAATCGAGAACCTGAAGGCAGCTTACGGATTGGCCATTAGCGGGCCTGAGGCCGATGCAGACATCTCTTTCGAGTACGTGCATTCGCTGGCTGATCCGAGGATCACGCCTCGCCCGGACGCCATTCCCCGTCTCCCGGAACTGGAAGTCGACGACGATACCGTTCTGCGTTTCGGCATGATGGAGGGTGGAGCGCGAGTGCGGGCGCGGCGCGCCGTCTATGACCCGCAGTCGGCTTTCGATCCTCGGCCATTCGCCGAAAACGGTTCCTCAGTGGAGGAACTGGCCTTGATCCTCAATCGACTTGAGGCGCGCCGGCTCACCGGCGCGGACGAGCCTGCCGTGATGCTCGACAGGCTTCTTGGCGAGCGCGTCGCTGATGTCGTGGTCCTTAAGATGGGCGCGAAGGGACTATTGGTCGGTGATCGAGAGGAGCGTGGTACGGCGTCAGCTTACAAGAGCGATATCGTCTGGAAGATTGGCTCTGGAGACGTCTTCTCGGCTGCCTTTACTTTGTTCTGGGCGATCGAAGGCCGCCCTCCATCGGAAGCAGCGGATCTCTCGTCGCGGGCGACTAGTTTCTATTGTGGCACTCGCTCGCTGCCGTTTCCGGCAGCCCACGACCTTCGGCGCGAGATCGCGGAGCCCGTGGCGGCTGGTGAGGGCAGAATTTATCTTGCCGCACCGTTTTTCAATCTAGCTGAGAGGTGGCTGGTCGACGAGATTCGCGCACAGTTATTGCTGATGGGAGTCGAGGTCTTCTCTCCGCTACATGACGTTGGCCCCGGCCCGGCGGATTTCGTCGCCCCTCGTGATCTGGAGGGACTTGATCGCTGTCAGTCGGTACTGGCAGTGCTTAACGGTGGAGATGCCGGTACGATCTTTGAGGTCGGATATGCGGTAGCACGAGGAATACCTGTCGTAGTATTGGCTCAGAACGTCCGTTCAGAAGACCTGAAAATGCCTGTCGGATCTGGCTGCCGTATAGTTGAAGATATGGTGTCTGCGATCTACCATGCGGTTTGGTCACTTGGATGATTGCGCTACTCCTATCAGGTGGGATTGACTCAATTGCGCTTGCCCACTGGCAGCGACCCGATTTGGTGATCACGATTGACTACGGCCAGCGTCCCGCACCGGCAGAGATCGCAGCGGCAGGTCAGGTCGCCTCCGATCTCGATATTCGTCATGTCGTTATTTGCGTCGACTGCTCGTCGATCGGTTCCGGTGATATGATCGGATCCCAACCAATGTCGATCGCCCCAGCATCCGAGTGGTGGCCGTTTCGGAACCAGCTTCTCGTGACGGTTGCTGGGTCTCAAGCACTGGCATATGGCGTCACCGAGCTTCAGACTGGCTCGGTTGCTTCTGACAGCTTGCATGCGGATGGTCGCGCGGAGTTCTATCGCAAGTTAGATGAACTCATGTCGATGCAGGAGGGCGGAATTCGGGTTTCCGCACCAGCGATCTCGATGTCAACCGTCCAGCTTGTCAAGATTTCTGCGGTTCCCCGCGCACTACTGTCCTGGGCACATTCGTGCCATTATTCTGAGTTTGCGTGTGGCGCGTGCCGCGGATGCGTCAAACACTACGGAGTAATGGAGGAACTTTATGGTGTCGCCTATTGAGGCGGAACCTCGGCCGCGTCTAAAACCTGGTTTCTGGGCTCGGCCGTGCATCGAGAGCCAAACAACTTTCGACCTGCCGCGTTCTATCCATGCGCCTGACGTGTGCTTTTTTGCCGTGTTGAACGCGCGCCGTTCCGGAGTTGGCGGACCCCTTTCGCTCGACGATCTCGCCTCGGTCCTTTGGCATGCGATGCTCTTGCGCGGCCGCCAGTTGGACGGTCGTTTTGGCTTGCCGTGGGAAAGTCGGTCAGCGCCGTCAGCTGGCGGACTTCATACGCTTGGGTTGGTGAGCTTGCCGTTGGACACCGGCCTCCCAATGGGCCTCTACGAGCCTGACAAACATCAGATACTGCAAATTCCCGGTTGCGTCGAGATGCAGGCAGAAAATAGACGAAGCGTCCGTGATTTAGCAAATGCGCAGCACGGCGTGACACTGCAGATACTCAGTGACTCGCGCAAGCTTGAAGCTTGTTATGAAAATAGTCGATCGCTGATGTGGCGCGACGTTGGTGCCCTTGTTAGCGTCGTCTGTCTGGTCGCGACTGCGCTTGAACTCCAGGCAATCCCGCTTGGACGGATCGGGAACGAAATCGTTGGGGGGTCTGGCCTCGCACCAGAGTTTGAACCAGCGGGTGCGGTACACCTCAGCAAGATTGAGAGTTAGTGCCCCGCGCCACATCGGTTTGCTTAGGCGGGGCCTCCGACGTCGATCCTGTTCCGCATTCGGGGCCTGCCCATCGCCGGGATCCGTTTCGCCGAGCGCTAAGCCAGCAGACGTCGAAGGCGAACGATACCAGCGCCAACCAGAAAAAATCCCAGAGCGTGAGGCAGTGCTCGTGTGTCTGTAGAATCGAAGGCACTGGTGACCTTCCCCCCGGACTAGGGCCGGATTGAACTGGAATTCTCCGGTTGCGGGTGGGCGATGAGCACCGCTGTGAGAGTTTCGCGCCCGGCGCTGTGTCGTAGCGGAGCAGGAGGCGCCCGACCGATGTCCGATCAAGGGCAACATCGCGCGTGAGGGCACGCCCATCTCACATACACCCTGGGAGGCCAATACTACGGCCGAACCAGGATCTCCGGCGGCAAAGACGAACGTTGGTTCTGCTCCGAGCGCGAGGCGTTGGATGCGGGGTGGCGGGCGCCAATGAGGTGAATCTCCCGACGTGAAGCTGCTGCAACTTCGGCGACGACAGTGCTGCTACGGTCCTGACGTTTCGCTCGCACGTTAGCTGTCGTTTCCCTTAAACGCGTCGAATACGTCGAACGCAGAAGGTGTCGGGGAGACAGCCCGTGACACAAATATCCCAAAGATCTCCGCAGCTGGGAACGCCTCGACGATGCGCTCTTTCACAGCATACCAGTGTCGACCTACAGTGAGCACGTCGTCAATGATAGCTATGCGATGTGGTCTTGGTTCTATTAACTTCTCGTCTATAGAATAGACTTCCATCAATTCCTCTACGGAAACCCGGTCTCCGGTCGACGCTTTTGACTTTCTTATCGAGCGGCGTTGACGGATGAGATCTCTTGGGCCGCCGGTCGATGAAGCGTCGATCTTCGCAAAAACGCCACGGGCAACCTGAAGCATGCGGTCATCGTGCCCCTCCTCTCCCGGAACAATCGATGGCGGAACAGGGACTACACAGGTCTCAGAGATAATATCGTTCTTGAATCCTTTTACAATAAGATCGCGGCAGTGTTGAATAGCCTGAGCTTTATATCGCATGATATTGGATTTGTCACCAAATCGCACAACATCTTTTTGCAGATTACTGACAAGATCATTGCCATCACTGTGTTGGTAGCCGCCACCGGACGTATACTCAAAAAAAAAGTAGATTTCGTCATCCGCAGAGACGTAGGTATGCTTCGCTGCCATATCGCCTTCAAGCAGCGTGGGCTTGGGAGTCGGCCAACGCATCCAGTATTTCCTGCTCAGTGCGGACACGAACTGCACCGCGCTCAACGAATTTCTGCGGCCACTTCAGATCCTGACGTCCAAAGAGGCTGTCTAACAGCAATAGCCTGCGACCCTGTCGGAGAGCAGCGCGGGCTTGGGTCAATGTTCCGGACGTTTCTCCGGCCTCGACAATAATCGTCGCTCGTGTGAGCGCGCTCATTGTTTTGTTTCTCTCTGGGAAAAACCAGCGGTTGGAAACTGGATTCCTGCTGTTGTTCCGCTCGTAGTGCAAAATCGGCACCTGTGAGATGAGCAGATGGCGCGCCGCAATTTCCTCCTGCAGTCTAGCATTGGCGCGCGGATACACTCGACCAATGGGCGTGCCGATCACAGCGATCGTCCGTCCACCCGCGCCGATAGCGGTCTCGTGCGCTACGGTATCGATCCCTTCGGCGAGTCCAGAGACGATTGCATAGCCGGCCGCGGCGAGAAGCTGCGCTAAGCGCTTGGCGCGAGCCTTTCCATCCTGCGACGGTTTGCGCGTCCCGACGATCGACACGGCCTTCTGATAAGCCAGTTCCCATGTGCCTCGGTAATAGAGAAGCTCCACGGGCTCGCACGCATCTCGCAGTTTGCGAGTGTAGTCTCCGGACCCGTGAATACGAACCCCAAAGCTCGCCACCTCCTGAGCTTCCAAGACCGCCCGCACCTCTCGATATGCGTTATTGGCCTCGGTCGGGGGTACAAAGTCTGACGGCAACGACCCTGGAGAAGCCGCGAACTGCCTGGCTAGCGTCCGAAAGCTCGCCTTCGGCTTCAGCCATAGAGCCTCGTATGCTCCAAGCTCCCTAAGCGGTGATATGGCGCCGCTCGCGGGCCCTTGCCCATTGATCAACGGCAAGTCCATTGTCGGGCCTCCGCCCATTGTCACCTCAGTGTTCTGGATAGCCGTTGTGCGCGGCAACGTCCACATCAATTGCTGTTATCCACAGCAAGTATAGCTTGGCACACGGACGGTGATCGGTTGTCGGAGTTGTGGCTTCAAGCCCCGCAGCTACGCGTTGAAATTGCTCCTCCTTGTTTATTAGGGGATACCCTCTTCTAAGCTTACTGATCCTTCAGGAACCAATCTTTGCGCGCCGATATGCTCGACATCCCGCAGGACATTGTCGGCCAGACTGGGCTGGCGACTACGATAGCCGCGCAATGCCGCTCGGAGAACGGCGAAGCCCACTCACCATCTTGGTGACTGCGGGGTTCTTCCAGAACAGAACAAAAACATTTGTTCCCCCTGCCTTCCCCAGCACATCCAGCTGGGGAACGGAAACCCAGAATCCGGGCCTAACCCACTGAAAAAATGGTCGGAGCGGCGGGATTCGAACCCACGACCCCCAGTCCCCCAGACTGATGCGCTACCAGGCTGCGCTACGCTCCGACGGCAGCGGTATAGCCCCGCCCAGACGGGCGTGCAACGCGGCGGTCAATCGCGGAGGGCGCGCAGCCGGTCGCGGAGCGCCGCCAATTCGCTCCTCAGGTCGCGGAGTTGGGCGTCATGGACACCGTTCGTGTTGGTGCTCGGCGCTTCGGCCTCGACCTCTTCGTCGTCGCGGCTGCGCCGCGTCTTCAAGAGCTTCTGCACACCTTTGATGGTGTAGCCCTCGTCGTAGAGCAGCTTGCGGATCTGTCGCAGCAAGTCGACGTCGGCCGGGCGGTAGTAACGGCGCCCGCCGCCGCGCTTCAACGGCCGAACCTGAGGGAACTTGCTCTCCCAGAAGCGGAGCACGTGCTGCGCCACTTCCAGTTCGGCCGCTACCTCGCTGATCGTGCGGAAGGCCGACGCCGACTTGAGGCCACGCGGTGCCGGATCGCGGGCGTTGCCGTCGTCGCCGGGGTTCAGACCGGTGCTCATCCCGTGGTTCCCCCGTTGGCGGTGTTCAATCGATCCTTGAGGACCTGCGAGGCGCGAAAGACGAGCACGCGACGCGGCGCAATCGGAACTTCTTCGCCGGTCTTGGGGTTGCGGCCGGTGCGTTCGCCCTTGTCGCGGACGGCAAAGGTGCCGAAGGCAGAAATCTTGACCGCACCGTCGAGCAACAACGACTGCGCGACTTCCTCCAGAATGTCGTCGACGAGATCTGCCGATTCACTGCGCGAGAGGCCAACCTCCTGGTAGACCGCCTCGGCCAGATCGGCGCGGGTGACCGTATGGGCCGACATGCCTTCCGCTCACGTCGTGGACGAACACGAAAAACGTAACGTTCACAAGCGGTTCGGTCAACTGGAGAAGATTGCCCGCGAAGCTGGTCGACGGAGCCGAAGCTACCAGCGCAGGAGCACGGCACCCCAGGCGAAGCCACCGCCGATGGCCGTGAGCGCCACGAGGTTGCCTGGCTGCAGGCGGCCGTCCTCGGCAGCGAGGGCCAACGCCAGGGGAATCGATGCTGCGGAGGTGTTGGCGTGGCGATCGACCGCCACGACGACGCGGTCAGGCGCTATGCCCAAGCGTTTGCCTACGGAATCGATGATCCGCCGATTGGCCTGGTGAGGCACGAGCCAGTCCACCTGCTCCAGGGCAACGCCGGCCTGGGCAAGCACCGTGTGGACCGAACTCGCGAGGTTGGCGACGGCGTGCCGGAACACCTCCTGCCCGTTCATCCGCAGATGGCCGCTGGTACCGGTCGACGAAGGTCCACCGTCGACGAACAGTTCGAAGTAGTGCTGACCGTCGGCGTTGAGGCTGGTGGCGACGATGCCTCGCTCGTCGGCCGTCGGTGCTCCAGGCTCGCCTTGAAGGACCAGGGCCCCGGCACCATCGCCGAACAACACCGCCGTGCCGCGGTCGGTCCAGTCGAGGATGCGGGTGAAGGTCTCGGCGCCGATGACCAGCGCCGTCCGTGCCTGCCCGAGGCGGATGAAATTGTCGGCGATGGTGACCGCATGTGGAAAGCCGGCGCAGACCGCCTGCACGTCGAAGGCCATACCGCGGCCGGCGCCGAGCTTGCGCTGGACGGCGGTCGCGGTGGCCGGGAACGTGTGGTCGGGCGTGGAGGTGGCGACGACGATGAGGTCGAGGTCGCCCGGCTCGAGCCCCGCCTTGGCGAGCGCGACGCCGGCGGCGCGCGTCGCGAGATCCGACGTCAGCTCTCCCTCGGCGGCAACGTGGCGTTGGCGGATGCCGGTCCGCGAGCGGATCCACTCGTCCGACGTGTCCAGACGCGCCGCCAACGCGTCGTTGCTCACGACCTGTTCGGGCACACAGGCGCCGCAGCTGCGCACGACCGAGCGAAACGTCATGAGGCGACCTTGGGCAAAGGCGGCCGCAGCAGGTTGAGCTCGGCGCCGATGCGCTCGTTGGTGGCACCCCGCACCAGATCGACGGCCACCCCGATGGCGTTGGCGAAGCCGACGGCATTGGCCGAACCGTGGCTCTTCACGACGATGCCCCCGAGCCCCAGGAACATGGCGCCGTTGTAGCGCTGCGGGTCGAGTTGCGCCTTGAGGCGACCGAAGCGGCGGTAGGCAAGGAGGTAGCCGAGCCGCGCGACCAAGCTGTCGCTCAGGGTCGCGCGAACTCGTTCGACGATCAGCCGCGCGGTGCCCTCGGCGACCTTCAGCGCGACGTTGCCGGTGAAGCCGTCGGTGACGACGACGTCGACCGTCCCCGCCATCAGCCCTGTCCCCTCGACGAACCCTTCGAAGCGAATCGGCAACTCGCCAGCCCGCAGGCGCCTCGCCGCTTCTTGGACGACCTCGTCGCCCTTGAGTGCTTCCGTGCCGATGTTGAGCAGCGCGACCGAAGGGTCGTCGACCCCGAGCACCGCCCGCGCGAACACCGATCCCATCAGTGCGAACTGCACGAGGTTGGTCGCGTCGCACTCGGCGTTGGCGCCGAGATCGAGGATCACCACCCGCCGCTTCGATGCCGGCATCACCGACGCGATCGCCGGCCGGTCGATCCCGGGCAACGTGCGGAGCAGCACCTTCGCCATGGCCATCAACGCACCGGTGTTGCCGGCCGAGACCGCCGCCGACGCCTCGCCGCGACGGACGGCATCGATGGCCAAACGCATCGACGAACCGCGGGCGTGGCGCAGCGCGGTGGTCGGCTTGGCGTCGTCGGCGACGATTTCGCTGGTGTGGTGCACCTTGGCGCTGGCGCGCAAGGCAGGGTGATGCCGGAGCGCCGGCTCGACCCGTGCCTCGTCACCGTAGACCACGTAGCGCAGACCGTCGTTGCGCTCCAAGGCGGCCGCAGCTCCGGCGATGACGGCGTCGGGAGCGGCGTCGCCGCCCATGGCGTCGAGCGCGAGGGTGATTGCGCCCGACATCATGGAGTCAGGCCGCGTCGGCGTCGTTGTCGGTGTCCGGCTTCGCCGCAATCACCTCGCGGCCGTCATAATGACCGCAAGCGCTGCACACGTGATGCGGTCGCTTCAGCTCACCGCAATTCGAGCATTCGACCGCCGTCGCGGCCACGAGGGCCAAATGTGAACGGCGCATGTCACGTTTTGACCGCGTGGTCTTCTTGCGAGGGACAGCCATGGTCGTAGTTCCTTGGTGATATCGGGTTGTTAAGCGTCAGCGCGACGGCGCGCAAGCGCGGCAAACGGCGTCGTTACATCGGCGTCCCCGGCGGTGGCCGCGAGCGCACCGTCGGCATCCGGGGCACGCGGATAGGGGTCCAAACCGAGTGCCAGCTCCTCCGCTGCGATCTCGCCGATGTCGACCACCGGCCCGTCCAGGTGGTCGATGTCCTCGGCGTCCGGATCGATCTCGACGTCGCATTCGGTGGTGGGCGTGCCACCGACGACCAATAGTCGCTCGAAACTCGCCTCGACGACGGCGGTGACTGGCTCGAAGGTGACAACGCAAGCCTGCGTCACCCGGCCCCGGACGACCCCACGACAGCGGAACGCCTCGTCCTCCGTCACGATCTCGCCGGCGACGACCAGCTCGTCGCAACCGAGTATCTCCCACTGCCGGGCAAGCCCAGCCCGCTCTGCGGCCGTGGCTTCGGCGTCGAAGGGCGACGAGGAAGCCGGCCCGCTGCACAGCGGAACCCGCCGGGAGAACGGATGCTCCACAGTCATCGTGAACCTGAGAGTAGGGTGGCGATCACCAGATCGGCCTCATCGAATACGCTCCAGCGGCGGAAACTGCAAGGCGGCGTGGCGGTCGTCCGCTGTTGGCCCAGCGCAGCCCATCGCCGCGTCGGTGGCGAACAAGTAGTCGACGAGCTCGGCAACCAGGCCATCGGCTGCACCGTCGGCGTAGAGGTTGCTCTCGAGGGTCGCTGCGAGGCCGTCGCGATCGCCGATCTCGAGCGCAACTTCGACGGCGGTGGCCCTGGCGTAGAACTGTTCGCCGAGCTTGCGGATCCACTTGCCGACCGAAAGGTCGCCGACACCCGCCTCGCGGAGGGAACCGTCGACGTCTTCGAAAAACGTATCGAAGAGCGCCTGGCCAACCGCCTTGGCCGCCTCGTCGCCGCGCTGCAAGCGCCGCAGCAGCAGGATGACGTGGAGTTGGATGATCTCCAGTCGGCCGTCGCGAGTGTCCGGCACCCCGAGTTCCGTGTAGAAGACTGGCATACGCGCCCGCTCTACCGCGCGAGCGTAGTGTTGTCGCGCTTCTGGCCGCGCAGCACGTTCGCGTGCGCTCTGGTCACGCTGACTTTTGCGTCGATCGACCCATCGTGCTAACCGAGACATCATCGTTCGTGGCGGACGACCGCCGACTTGCCCATGGACAGAGACACCTTGGTTCGTTCCCTTCGTGTTCTGTGGGTGTTGCTGCTTGCCGTCGGCCTCGGCGCTTGCGAGCAGACCGTCATCACTCACGGCCATCAGCTGATCGCCGAGGACGTCGATCGCATCCGCCCGGGGCTCACCACCCAGGGCGAAGTCGTGCGGATCCTCGGCACGCCGTCGACGCGGTCGACCTTCGATCCCAATACCTGGCTTTATATGGGACGCCGGGTCGAGGAGCGAACCATCTTCAATCGCCGTCTGGCTGCTCAGGACTCGTTGCGGATCAGGTTCGACGACATCGGTGTGGTCGAGAGCATCGAGCGATTCGACGTCGCCCACGGCAGCGAGATCGACCCGATCGACGAGACGACCCCGACCGGCGGCAACGAACTCAGCATCGTCGAGCAGCTGCTCGGCAACATCGGGCGCTTCAGCAACCCGACGCCCGGCGAGCCGCGGCCCGGCCTTTGAGCGACGGCTCAGGCCCGCTGCGCGAGCCCGATGGCCGAATCGAGTCCGCGCGCGAGTGTCCGTCGCGCCTTGACCAACGACGTCAACGCCAGCCGGCTGGGCCGATCAGTGAACGCCACCGTGGCGCACCCCAACTGCCGAAGTGCCCGGTCGGCGACGGTGTCGGGTGACATCGCCCCGGGCAGGTGGCTGCGCGCGAATCCGGCTCGATGACCGAAGGCCGTCCGGGTCGCCCCTGGGCACGTGCAGAGCACGTCGATCGGCTCGTCACTGAGTTCGGCGGCGATTGCCTCGGTGAGGCTCAAGACGAATGCCTTGGACGCCGCATAGACGGCAAAACGCGGTACCGGAACGAACGCTGCCGTACTGGCAACGGTGATGAACATGGCGCGCTGGCCGCCGGCCCGCGCCGCCGCGATCATGGGAGGAACGAGGCTGCGGCAAAGCTCGACGGTCGCAGTGACACCGACATCGACGACCGACCGTTCACCCATCGCCTCGTTGTCGACGAACGAACCGAGACGAGCCGCACCGGCGGCGTGGACGAGCCCAGCAGCGCCCGCGTCCAGGGCCGCGTCCACCAACCGCTAAGGGTCGGCCGCGGACGTCAGATCGGCCACGATCGGCGTGATGCGGGCCGGATGACGCCCAACGAGCGCCTCGAGTTTCGCTTCGTCGCGCCCGGTCGCGATGACCCTGGTGTGCCGCACGCAGGCATCGGCAAAGGCGCCACCGATCCCGCTGGTCGCGCCGGCTACGAGCACCGCGTCCGGCCAGACGCGCTCGCCTGCTCGGCGCCAGAACGCAGTCACTCCGAAGCGAGCTGGATGCCTGTGGCGCCGACGAGCAGCGAGGCCGCAAGATGGTCGAGCGCCGTGGCAAGGGTACGCGCGCCCTGGTCCCGGTTCAGCTCGGGCGCATGGCGCAGTTCGTCGGCCACCCATTGGAGCAAAGCGGCACGGCGATGACGATCGTTCGCGGCGACGTTGGTCATGGACCCCTCCTCAGCATTGTCCTGGTTACGCAAGGGGAGACGGCTTGGATCGGCCGGTGCGTTGCGGCGGCGAACCGCTCGGCCTAGGCTCCAGCGTTTCTCGAACGCTGGTTTGCCGATGGGCCAAGGCACCTTTCTCCACGCCGCCGATCTCCACCTCGATTCGCCGCTGCTGCGCCTGACCGCCACCGACGAGGACGCCCGTGCCTTGGTGCGCGGTGCCACGAGGTCCGCGTTCGTGCGGCTGATCGACCACGCGCTGGCATTGCCCGCGGCGTTCGTCGTGATCGCTGGCGATCTTTGGGACGGCCCGTGGCAGGACGTCCACACCGGGCTGTGGTTCGTCCGCCAGGTCAGCCGGCTGCGCGACGCCGGGATCCCGCTGGTGTTTCTCCGTGGCAATCACGACGCCGCGAGCGAGGTCACGCCGACGCTCGCTTTTCCCGATCACGTCCACGAGTTGCCGACGAAGGCACCGGGCACGGTGCGTCTGAGCGAGCTTGCCGTGGCCCTGCATGGCCAAGGCTTTCCGCAGCCGCGCGTGGACCGCGATCTCGCAGCCACGTACCCCGCGCCGGTGCCTGGCTGGCTCAACGTCGGTGTCCTCCATACCGCACTCGACGGCGCCGAAGGCCACGCCGCCTACGCGCCTTGCAGCATCCAGACCCTGACGGCCAAGGGCTACGACTATTGGGCGCTCGGCCATGTGCACGCCCAAGCGATCCGCAGCCGCGATCCTTGGATCGTCTTTCCCGGCAACCTCCAGGGACGCCACGCCAACGAAACGGGGCCGAAAGGCTGCTTCGAGGTCGACTTCGAGGGCGACCGGATCCTCGCCGTGCGCGCGATCGGCCTCGATGTCGTGCGTTGGGAACGGCCGCTGGTCGACCTCACCAGCGCCATCGATCTGGACGACGTCGACGACCGCGTGGTCGAAGCGCTTCGGGCGACGCCTACGGACCCTCGAACGCAGCTCTTGGTGGTCCGCCCGACACTCGCTGGCGCTACGGCGCTGCGCGGGGAACTCTTGGCCAGCAAGCAGCTCCTAAGCGACCGAATCAGCGGCCGCGCGGCGGAGCTGCCCGTGCCCGCAGTCGTCGAGGGTTTGACGTGGGCGCTCACCGACCCCACTGAGCCGGGGCGACCGCTCGACGACGACGCCGTCGGCGCCTTGATCGAGCGTCTCGCCGGTCTCGCCGCCGCGCCCGAGACGAAGGCGGCACTCGAGGAGGCCGTCGCGTCGATCGTACGCGACCTCCCGCACGACGTGACCTCATTGCTCGCCGACGGTGCGTTGGGGCCACTCATGCGCGGCGAGGTCGACGGCTATCTGGCGGACCGGCGGGACGCTGCGATCGCCCGGGTAAGGGGTCCTGCAAGCGGCGAGGACGAGCGTGCGGTTCGCTGAGCTGACGCTGGCCGCTTACGGCCGGTTCACCGGTGAGACGCTGCGCTTCGACGCGGGCGGCACCGACCTCCACTTGGTTTACGGCGCCAACGCCGCCGGCAAGAGCACCGCGCGCCAGGCGATCGTCGACGCATTGTTTGGTTTCAAAGATCGAACGTCGATGGATTTCCGGACCGACCAACGGTCACTGCAGATCGGCTTCGTCGTCGAAGCGGAGGGCGAGCGCCTCGCGGCGGTGCGACGCAAGGGTCGCAAGCAAACCCTTCGTGACACCGATGGCGAGACGCCGATCGACGACGCGAAGCTTCGACGCTGGCTCGGTGTTGTGGGTCGTGAGCGATTCCAGCAGGCGTTCGCGTTGGACGATCAAGCGCTTCGCGCGGGCGGCGAGGCGATGCTGCAACAGCAGGACGACATGGCCGGTCTCTTGTTCGCCGCGATGTCCGGCCTGCGCGGGCTGAGCCAGCGCATCACAGCGATCGAGGAGCGGGCAGACGCCGCGTGGACCGCACGAAAGTCCCAGAAACGCGCCTACTGGATCGCCCGGGCGGAGTTCGACACGGCCAATCGGCGGCTCAAGGAGACGAAGCTCCGTGCCAGCGAGCACGGGGCGCGGCGGGCGCGCCTAGCCAAGGTCGACGACGAGCTGGCCGCGGCTGCAGTCACGGCCGGCAGGCTGCGGGCCGAGGTGGACGCCGTGAAACTGCGGCTCTGGCTGCTGCCACAGGTGGCAGAGCTCCGGCAACAGCAAGCAGCGCTGGCTGAACTCGCAGATGCAGTGGCGTTGCCGGAGGACGCGGCCCAGACGTTGGATGCGTTGGCGCAGAAAGAAGCGCTGCACCGTCAGGAGGTCGAGAGCGTGGCGGCCGAGCGCCAGGCGATCGAGGCGGAGCTCGTAGCCTTGCCCGAACACGAGCCGATCCTGGCGCTGGCGGAGCCGATCCGCGCCTTCGCCGATCGGGTGGCGCTCAGCGATGCGCAACTGGCGGAGATGGCCGCGGTCCGGCAACGGATCGGCCGAGCGTTGGCGGACGCGGAAGACGCCGTGGGCCATGCCGGACTGGAGCAAACCGACGCAGCACCGGAACCGCGGCAGCGCCTCGCTGCCCTGCCGTCGGCACGGGCGATCGAACGGTTGGAGGAACGTGCCGGCGAGGTCGAGCAGCTGGACGAACGGGTGCGAAGCTGCGCGCGCCGAACGGCGACCTGTGCCGCCGCCGTCGATGCCGCTTTGGCGACACTGGCGGCGTTGCCGGAGCCGCTCGATACCGGAACCGAAGCGGAGCTGCGCGGCGCGCTCCAGGACGTGAGCGCCTGGCGCGGAAGCGAAGCCGATCTCGAGCCGCTCACTGCTGCATCCACGGTCGCTGCCGGCCGGGTCGCCGACGCAGCGGCTGCGTTGGCACCCTGGCGCGGCGATCCGGCCGCCTTGGTGGCAGCCGATCTGCCGTCGCTCGAGACGGAAAATGCCTGTGCCAGCGAGGCTGCAGCCAACGTGGAGCGCCGCCGCGAACTGGAAGCGCATCGCGCGCGGTTGGACGCGGAGCAAGTGCGGCTGGCCGCCGAGGGCGACGTCCTTGCGTCGCGAGCACGAACCGTCAGCGCCGCTGACGTCGACACGGCGCGGGCGATGCGCGACGAGGCTTGGAAGCTGTTTCGTGATGCGGCCTTGGGTGGCGGCGCGTCGCCACCGTCGGGAGAGGCTGCGGAGCGGGTGGCTGCCGGAATCCGCAACGCTGACGCGCTCGCGGACGCGCGGCAGGCGGCAGCGATGGCGGAGCTGACCGGGGAGCAGCACGACCGCGACCGCGAGCGCGTCGCCGAGGCCCGACGGCGGCTGGACGCGGACCGAGAAGCCCTCGACGCGGCGGATACGGCGCTCGCCCAGCGATGGTCGCAGATGACCTCGGACACCGTCATGGCGGGCGTCGCCTTGGAGCGCGCCACGCCGTGGCGGCGCGACCGCGAGCGGCTGATCGAGCGGCTGGGCGAAGCGCAGACGGCGGCCCGTCAGCTCGAGCGGGCGCAGGCGCGCGCCGAAGCCGTTCGCCTGGGCTTGGTCAAGCCACTCCGTGCTGCCCTGGTCGACGCGGACGAGGCGATGCCGGTCTCGGCATTGCAGGCGCTGGCGACGACCGCTCTGGTGCGCCTCGACCAGGCCGCCGAACGGCGCCGCGAGGCCAACGCGAAACTCGAGCTCGCCCGAGAAGCTGACGCCGTCGCCCGGCGCGAAGCAGCCCTCGAGTGCGAAGCGCGGAGCGCCCTGGACGCTGGCTGGACGAAGGCGTTGGCGGAGGTGGGCCTGCCGCCGGCGGCGTCGACCGGGGACGCCAAGGCGGCTGTGCGGCATCTCCGGCGGGCGCGTGCCAGCCTCGAAGCTGCGGCCGACGACCAGGCGAACGGCATCGACGCGGCCGAACGCGCGGCGGCTGGGGTCGCGGCCGATGCGCGTGAGCTGTCGTTGGCGCTCGACGTGGGCGATGCACCACCAGCGGTCCTGCGCGGGCGGTTGTCGGAGCTGGTCGATGTGGCCCGCGCCCGCGCCGCGCGACGCACGGACCGGTCGGCGCGGCTGGCGCGGCTGGCCGAAGCGGAACTGGCGATGGTGGGACGCGGCCAAGCGATCGCGGCCGAGCGGGCCCCCCTGGAGCGGCTGGCCGGGGTGACCTGTCCACCAATGCTCCGCGAGGCGGTGCGGCGCAGTGACTTGAAGCGTCAGCTCGAAGCCGATCTTGCCAAGACCCGAACGCGCATCGGCGGGGCCAAGGCGGGCCTGACCGCCGAGAGTGCCGTCGAGCTGGTCGGCGATGCGGACGTCGTCGGCCTGGAGAGCGCGCGGGACGACGTCGAACGGGAACTGGCAGCGCTCTTGGACGCAACACGCGACCTCGAACGCCAGCGCGCCGAAGCCCGCGCCCTACTGGAAACCGACGGCGGCTCGGCGGCGGCGGCCGATGCCGAAGCAGACCGCCAGCGCGCCATCGCAGCGATGGCCCGCGCGATCGAGGAACACGTCGAGCACCGGATGACGGCAATGCTGCTACGGCGTGCGTTGGATGCCGAGCGGGCGGCGAACGAGACGCCTCTCTTGAAGCGCGCGTCGTCCTTGTTCGAGACCCTCACCGGCGGCGAGTTCAGCAGATTGACCATCGACTACGACGCGCAGCCGGAAGCGCTTTTGGGCGTGCGGCCGCGCACCGGCGCACTGGTGGGCTTGGCGGGGATGAGCGCCGGCACGCGAGACCAGCTCTATCTGGCGCTGCGGCTGGCGGCGCTGGAGGCCCACGCCGAGCATGCGCCGCTGCCGCCGTTCGTCGCCGACGATCTGTTCGTCCAGTTCTCGGACGACCGTGCCGAAGCGGGCTTCCGTGCCCTCGCCGACTTCGCGACGACGTCACAAGTGCTCTTCTTCACCCACCATCGCCATCTGGTCGACCTGGCGGTCGAAACACTCGGCACCGAGCGCGTCCACCGTCACGAGCTGCACGGCAACGCCAGCATCGACGAGGACTGAGGGCTCAGGCGGCCAGCGGCTGACGGAACTGGTAGCTCGGGTTGCCGAGCACCATCTGCACCGCGACCCTTCGGTCGACGTCGACGAACAGAGGGGCACGAACGTTCACCTGTGCGTCGTCGCCCGAGCCGCGCGGCGGCAGCGTGACCACGAACAACACCTGCAACGCGTCCGCTGCGATGCCGAGCGCCTGGCGGGTCTCGTCGATGTCGACCGCACTCACACGGTCGGCGAGCGTCTCCCAGGGCGTGACGACGAGATCGACGGCGGTCTCGCCGAGCCCGTGCAGCACGCAGAACGGGCCGGGTGTGCCTGGCAGCGCCGCCAACACGAAGCGGTCGACGGCGGGGAAGCCGGGAATGCCGAGCGGGAAGAGCAGCTCCGATGCGTGCTCCGGATCGATCGCGCCGAACGGCGTCTCGATGTGGGTGGTCATGGTCGGGTTTCCTCGAGTGGTCATCGCACGGATCAACGCAGGTAGTCGGCGAGGTTGAGTTGGCTCAGCTTGGCAACGGCGGTGTAGCTCGCCTCCAGCGACACCTGATCCAGGGTCATCTGGGTCATGGCACTGGGAATGTCGGTGTCGTTGAGCCGCGACAGGGTCTCCTGCAGGTAGAGGAGGCTGCTGCTTTGGCTTTCGCTGATGGCTTCGGCCCGAGCGGTGACCGTACCCAGATCGGCGCGGCGGCTGATGATTCCGTCGAGCGCGACGTTGGTCAGATCGAGCGCCGCGGCGAGCTGCGTCCGGTCGTTCGCACCGTGCCCCTGGATCGCGCTGCCGAGCGCCGCGAACGCGTTGACGAACGGCGGCTCGCCCGCGTTCACGCCATAGGTCAAGGTGACGTTGGCGTCGACGCGGGCAGCTAGGGCGATGTCGTCGCCGGCATAGTAGGCGCCGTCCGCAACCACCGCCGCGGCTGGCGACGGCGCCGTCACCGGCGGTGCGTCGGTGCGCGAGCCCGCGAACAGGTAGCGACCGTCGAGCTGGCGGTTCATCAGATTGGTGAGCTGGTCGATCATGCCTTCGGCTTCGACGTCCAGCGGCAGCTCGCTGCCGGTGGTTGCGTCGAGCCGCTGGACCAGGAGACTGCGCAGCCGCTCCATGACGTCGATCATGCCGCCGAGCGAGCTGTCCATCGACCGGGCGCGGTCGACGAACGTGCGGTTCTGGTTGACGAACGTTTCGGTCTGCTCACGCGCGCTCTTGGTGCGCACGAACAACGACGCCTCGTCGCCGAGTTCGCCGAAGCTCTGGTGCAGGTGGCCGGTCGCAATCTGGCCGTTGGTTTTCTGCAACCGGCTTTGCGTCTGCATCATCAGGGCGGTCAGTCGCTGGGTCTGCGCGTGGTCGCCGACGCGAGTCACCATCTCACGCTCCCTATCGCTTCATCGCCAACAACTCCTCCATCAGACCGTCCACGATCGAGACGAGCCTGGCGGAGGTGGCGTAGGCTTGTTGGAGGACCATGAGTTCGGCCATCTCCTCGTCGGTGTTGACGCCGGAGATGGTCGCTTTGTGCAATTCGAGCTGGGCGGCCAGCGCGTCGTCGGTCTCGACGGCGGCCGTCGCCTGCTCGGCGAGGACCGCCTGGAAGCCGATGACTTCGGCGACGTAGCCGCGCACCGAGGTGGTGCCGGCGGACAAGCCGCCGTGCTTGGCGGTGGCGTGGGCCTGATCGAGCGCCGCCGCCAGGTCCTGGAGGCCGCGGTTGTCGCCGACACCGCCGAGGCGGCTGCCGCCGGGCAAGGCCGGATCGACGTCCAACTTGGCGCTGGCGAGCTTCGAGGGGTCGGCGACGACGTCGGCCCGCACCTGCGACCGCGCACTGTCGGTCGGGTGGGCGACGATCAGGTCGTTCAGGCCGAAATAGTGGGCGAGGCCGAAGTTGCGATCGTGGCCGCTTTCGTCCTGGGCGGCGATTGCTGCCGTCCCAGCATCGATCGCCAGGCCGTGATTGGCGTTGGCGGCCTCGAGGGCAACCGCGCCTTCGGCAGTCACCGAGGCGACGACCTGCGGACTTAGCTGGCCGTTGAGCGCGGCGGCGAAATCAGCGGCCGTCGTCGCCGCGGCGAACGCCGGTGCGGTCAGATCGACACTCAGCGTCGCCGCTGTCGCATCGGTCGTGAGGTCGACCAGGGCAATGCTGGCGGTGCCGGACCAAGCGGCCGGCGGCGGCGCGAACGTCGTCCGTGTCCCGGTCATGCCGTTGGGGGGCGGCAATGGTGTCGCGCGGTTGTGCGCATCGTTCAGCGCATACCTAGCCAGCTCACCGATCTCGCCGATCTGGCTCGCCATGCCCGGCAGCGTGCCGTCGCGCATCTGGACGAACCCGCCGAGCTCGCCGCGCAGGCCAAGCGTGCCCTGCGGCGCCAAATCGGTCTTGCCCTTGGTGAGGTCGGGACCGCCGGTTGCGGGGTCCATGGCGTAGATCTCGACCGCTTGGAACACGGTCCCCGCCATCACGGTGCTGGCCGGCTCGTAGACGAGCACGCGGGGGGCGTATTCGAGCAACGGCTGGCCGTTCGGGGCGTAGATCGCCAGACGGTCGTTCTCCAGCATGTGGGTGGAGACGTCGAGCTGGCTGGACAGCTGGGACACCAGCCGGTCGCGCTGGTCGCGCAGCTCCGCGGCCTCGGGCACGCGCGCGATTTCGAGATTGAGGTCGTGGATGGCCTGGATCGCGACGTTGGCGTCGTCGACGAGCCCGCCGATCCGCCGGTCGGCGTCGCGACGAAGCGCCTGGATCTGGCCGTTGGCATCCCCGAGCGCCTGGAACAGGTCCGCTGCAGCGCCGACCAGAGCGGTGCGCTCCGCGGACTTGTTGGGGCTCGCAGCCGCGGCCTCGAGCGTCGCAACCAACGTGTCGACGTGCCTACCGAGACCCGCCGCATCGTCCGAAGGGTCACCGAAGACGAGACCTTGGGCTCGTGACATCAGCTCGTCGATCGTCGTCGAACGGCCGAGCTCGCCGGCCTGGTTGCGGATTTGCGATTCGAGAAAGTTGTCGACCTTGCGGGTGATGCCGGTCGACCGCACCCCCATGCCGGCGCCGTCGAGACTGATCGTCTCTTGCTCGAGGCTCTTCCGGGTAAAGCCCGGTGTCCGGGCATTGGTGACGTTGTTGGCCGCGACTCCCAAGCCTTCCTGGGTGACGTGGAGCCCGGTGACCGCGGTGCGGAGCGCGCTGGTGAGGCCGACCATCTCAACACTGCCGATCGAGGGCGAAGGGAACGATCTCGGCGCCCTTGTGGCCAGGCGCCGCGGCACCATAGCCGGGCCGCGCGTCGAGGCTGCGCCCGATCATCACGAGCACACGCTCGACGACGGTGTGGGCTGCCTGCAGCGCCAGCGCGTTGCGCCGGGCCGCCGCCTGGAACTCGCGCACCGACAGCTCCAGCTCGTGGCGGAGCACCGAGCTGGCGCTGCCCAGCAGTTCGGGCTGCTGGCGTAGCTCGCGCAGCTCGATCTCGTAAACGTCGGCCAGGGCCTGCTTTTCGGCCTGCACGTCGGTCAGATCGGCGAGCTCGACACGCCGGAGCATGTCGGTCTCGGCGTTCATGATCTGCGTGAGCTGCCTACTCAGGGTCATCAGCAGCGTGATCTTGTCGATGGCGCGCGTCATGACGCCTCCTGGAGCTTCAAGAGCTCGTTCAGGATCGTATCGGCGACCCCGATACCGCCGGCGCGCGCGATCAGCCGGGCCTGCTCCGCCTGGAGCATCGAACCGAACGGGCTTTCTGGACCGCCCAGCGGGTTGTCTTCGTCGGCACCCTGGCGCATCGCGCTCAACATCTGGTGAAGGAACATCGCTTCGAACTCGATGGCCTGGTTCTCGAGGGTCGCGACGTCGGTGCGTGCCGATCCGACCGGGCCAAGGCCGCCTGGAGCGACCGTGTTGGCGGCGTCCATCAGATCACCTCCAGCTCGGCCTGCAGCGCGCCGGCCGCGTGGATCGCCTGGAGGATGGCGATCAGATCCCGCGGACCCACGCCCAGAGCGTTGAGCCCGTCGACGAGGTCGCTGAGTGTCACTGCCTCGGGCAGACGGACCATCCGGGCGTCGCTGTTCTGGTCGACCTGGATCTGGGTGCGCGGCACGACGACCGTCTCGCCATCGGCGAAGGCGTTCGGTTGGCTGACCATCGGCGCTTCGGTGACCCGAACCGTCAGCTGCCCCTGGGCGACCGCGACCTCGCTGATCCGCACCTCGGCGCCCATGACGATGATCCCCGATGCCTCGTCGATGACGATACGGGCGGGCTGGTCCGGGACGACCAGCACCCGCTCGACCTCGGTCAGCAGCGCCGATGCCCGGCCGGCGAACCGTCCAGGCACGATCAGGTTGACCGTCGCCGGATCAAGCGCCTGCGCGGCGCCGTCGCCGATCGCGCCGTTGATCGCCTCGGCGATCCTGGACGCCGTGGTGAAATCTGGATTGCGCAGGCTCAAGCGCACCTGGTCGAGGGTGTTCAGCTCGAAGCCGACCTCCCGCTCGACGATGGCGCCGGCCGGGATCCGTGCCTGGGTCGGGACACCTTGGGTGATGCGCTCCGCGTCGCCGCTCACCGTGAAGCCGCTTGCGGAGAGCTGACCTTGCGCGACGGCGTAAACCTCGCCGTCGGCGCCCAGGAGCGGCGTCACCAACAAGGTGCCGCCGAGCAGCGATTCCGCATCGCCCATGGCGCTCACCGCGACGTCGATGCGGCCGCCCTGGCGCGAGAACGGCGGCAAGGTGGCGGTCACCATCACCGCCGCGACGTTGCGGGTCTTGAGGTCAGTGCCGCGGGTGCTGACCCCCAACCGCTCCAGCATGGAGACCAGACTCTGCTCGGTGAACGCGGTGTTGCGCAACCGATCGCCGGTGCCGTCGAGACCGACGACCAAACCGTAGCCCACCAGCATGTTGTCGCGGACGCCCTCGAAGTCGGTGATGTCCTTGATGCGCACGGCACCGGCAACGGCCGGCATGGCGACGGCCAGCGCGAGCAGGCAACCGAGTGCGAGGGTGACGAGGCGGCAGGCTGGGTAACTCGGACGCACGGTCCAACTCCCGAAAGGTCTGCCACTCCCAACGCGAGATGTGTGCCACCCGGGCGAACGGCGGAAACGCTCACCTTCGACGCTGAGGTCGCGAGCCCGGCCGGCAAGAGACGCCCACTCCCGGCAAGATTTGCCGAGCGCGGCCCGGATCGAAACTTCTCGTCAACCTCTCCACCCGATGCTCGACCGATCCTTCAGGAGAGGGACCGTCATGCGCGTGCAGGGAACGTCGTCGAGGATCGGGAGCGGACCGCGCGCGGATCGCCGCAAAGGTGCAGCCGGTCCGTTCGCGCCAGGCGGCCGAACGACGGTGTCGGCGGCGAACGTCGGCGTGACGGCGTTGGCGTCTGTGGATGCGCTCCTGACGCTGCAGGGCGTCGACGGCCCGGAGAGCTCGACGGCGGCCGCAGTCGAAGGTGGCGAGGCGACGTTGGACGGTCTGGCCGATCTGCAACGCGAGCTTCTGGCTGGCGAGGTCGACCCTCGGACCTTGCGCGATCTGCGACGGCGCGTGACGGCCGACAGCGCCGCGACCGACGACCCGCTGTTGCAGCGGACCTTGCGCGACATCGAGGTCCGCGCCGCGGTGGAGCTGGCCAAACTCGAAAGGGCGATGCCGACCGAGTCGCCAGCCGGAGCGGCGGCGACGATCGCGGATCCGGCGAACGCAAAGCCGGTCGTGCACCCGTCCCTCGTGGTCCGGGCATACCGCACCACCGGCTAGCGGAGCGGCCACCGCTGCACCGGTGGCAGCCCACGTGGTAACGGCATCTAGCCGGTGAACAGTGTCCACCTTATACGGTCGGCCATGGCCAAGCCCGCCCTGAGCTTTGACGAAGACGCCTACCGCCAGCGTTCGGCGGCGGCTCGGGCACAGAGCGTCGACGACAGCTCCGGGCGACCCTCGTGACCGAGGCTGGTAGCAGCTTCGATCTGGCATCCTACTGCCTTGCGCCCGGCGCGCCGGACGACGCTGCACTGGCGGTCGTCGAGGCGGACGGCGGAGCGATCACTCTCGATCGCGCGGCCCTGCGCGCCGCCGTCAACCGCTTGGCACGGGCGCTGGCCTGCCGTGCGGGCAAGGGTGAGCGGGTCGTGTTGCGCATGGCCAATCAGGTCGCCATGGCGACCGCGTTTCTCGCTACGGCTCGGGCCGGTCTCGTCGCCGTGCCTGTCTCGCCGCAGCTGCGCCGCCCGGAAGTCGAAGCCATTCTCGAAGATGCCGACGCGTCGCTGATCGTGACCCTGACAGCGGACGACCCGGTGCTCACCGGTCTACAGGTGCCGGTGGTCCAGCCGGACGACCTCGAAGGCACCGCCGCGCTGCCGGTCGTCGGGGCCGACGATCCGGCTCTCTTGATTTTCACTTCGGGAACCAGCGGCCGCGCGAAGGGCGTGCTGCACGGCCACCACACCGTGCTCGGCCGCCGGCCGATACGTGATGCGTGGCTCGGCATCGGTCCGGGCGACCGGGTGCTCCACGCCGGCACCTTGAACTGGACCTATACGCTCGGCGTCGGCCTCATGGACCCGCTCGCCGCCGGCGCCACCGCCGTGCTCGCCGGCGCCGACGTGGAGCCTGGGGCGTGGCCGACGCTGATCGCCGATCACGGGATCACCGTGTTCGCCGCGGTGCCGACGGTGTACCGCCGAATGCTCAAATACGGCGATCCGTCGGTCTTGCGCACCGGTCCGCTCCGCCACGGCGTCACCGCCGGCGAGGCGCTCTCGCCCCATCTATGGCAGGCTTGGCGCGACGCTACCGGGCTCGAGCTCTACGAAGCGCTCGGCATGACCGAGATCTCGACGTACGTCTCCAGCGGGCCGGGGACGCCGACACGGCCGGGGTCCGCCGGCAAGGCCCAGCCAGGGCGGCGGATCGCGATCCTGGACGCTGCCACGCACCGACCGCTCGACGCTGCCGGCGAAACCGGGCTGTTGGCCGTCCACCGGAGCGATCCGGGTCTGATGCTCGGCTACTGGCGGCGGCCGGACGAGGAAGCGGCCGTCATGTTCGGCGAGTGGTTCGCCGGCGGCGATCTCGCCCACTTGGACGAGGACGGCTACGTCTACTTCCACGGCCGCGACGACGACGTGCTGAACGCGCTTGGGGTCCGCACCTCGCCCTTGGAGATCGAACGCGTGCTCGCCGAACACCCGGCCGTCAACGAGGTCGCGGTCACGACCACGGCCAACGCCGAAGGGGTCGAACTGATCACCGCGTTCGTGGTGCCGGCAGCCGACGTCGACGACTCCGACCTGCTGGCGTTCGCCAGTCATCGTCTGGCCGCCTACAAGCTGCCGAAGCGGGTGGTCAGGGTCGATGGTCTGCCGCGCACCGCGAACGGCAAGGTCCAGCGCCGGCAACTGCGGATCGACGGCGGCTGACCGATGCTTCTGGACGATTGGCGCTTTTATGCGACGGCAGTGCCGGCGGTGCTGGCCTTCGGCATCTCCAAGGGCGGGATCGGCGGCGGCGCCGGAATCCTGGCGGTGCCGCTGATGGCGCTGGTCATGAGCCCGGCGCAGGCCGCAGCCATCATGCTGCCGACGCTCTTGGTGATGGATGCCATCGGCATCTGGAGCTACCGCAAGGACGTCGACCGCCCGGCCGTGACGGCCCTGCTGCCGGGTGCGCTGGTCGGCATGTTGGCGGCCGCGGCGGTGTTCGGGCTTCTGAGCGATGCATGGGTGCGGATCGGCATCGGGGTCATCGCCGTCGCGTTCTGCCTCTACCGCTGGTTCGGCCGAAGCGCTGCGGGCCGCCCGCACCCGGTCATGGGCGTCGTTTGGGGTGCGCTCGCGGGCTTCACGAGCACCCTGGCCCACGCCGGCGCGCCGCCAGCCAACATTTACCTGTTGTCCCTGCGCCTCGCGCCCGCCGCCTTCGTTGGCACGATGGTGTTCTTGTTTGCCGCCGTGAACCTCTCGAAGATCGTGCCTTACGCGGCGCTCGGCCTGTTCACGGCCGAGACCTTGACCGCCGCCCTGGTCCTCATGCCGGTCGCTGCGGTCGGCATGATTCTCGGCATCCGCCTCCTACCGCGAATCGACCCGAAGCTGTTCTTCCGCATCATCTACGCGTTCGTGTTCGTGACGGGCCTGAAGCTGCTCCACGACGGCATCCGCGGGCTGGATCTGGGGCAGATGGCAGGCCTGGGCGCCCTCTTGCCGGCCTGAGCATCCTGCGCCGAAAGTCGAACGGCACACCGAGAAACGCCCCGATCCGAGCCGGAGACCGCCCCTGATCGGCATGTGGTTTGCCGGTTCGATGAACGGGCGCGCGACGTCGACCGCCGGCTATCACTGGCCAAGCGGAGCGTCCGGCGCCGCCCGAAACGGCTGGTCAGCGTAAGATGACTTGCGTGTTTTCCAAGCCAGTCCTTCGAGGCCGTTTCGAGATGAACACGTTCTGGCCGTTCCCGCGGTCGCCGGTCGGTGCGAGACGTCAATGTCGGATTAATGAACAACGGCCAGGTTGCGCGGGTTGCGCCGACCCTGCAACCGGAGATAGTGATGTTTGCTGTGCTTACCCGTCGGACCGGATCGTTGTCGAACGTTCGTCGTGCGCGGATCGACGCGGCATTGCTTGGCCTCGTCGGTCTGGTTGCCTGGTTGATCGGCGCCGAGTTCGACATGGTCGAGCGGATGATCGAGTTCGCCGAAGCCCACGAGGATTGGGAGCTGGACGAGGCCATTTGGGCCGGACTGGTGGTCGGTGCCGGGCTCCTCGTCTACGCCGTTCGCCGCGCTGGCGATCTGCGCCGCGCGGTTGAGGCCCACGACGCCGCCAACGAGAGAGCGCAGTTCCTCGCTCGCCATGATCCCCTTACCGGCCTTGCCAACCGTCGCCAGTTCGACGAGCGATTGGCGCAAGAGCTCGCCCGGTCGAGGCGGCAGCACACCAACTTGGCGGTGATGCTGATCGACATCGACCACTTCAAGGAAGTCAACGACGGTTTCGGCCACGACGCCGGCGATGCCTGTCTCGTCGAGGTCGCGAAGCGCCTGCAGCAAGCCATCCGCGAGACTGATCTGGCGGCGCGGCTCGGTGGCGACGAATTCGCGGTCATCCAGACCGACGTCGATCAACCGTCGGGTGCGACGGCACTCGCCAAGCGTTTGCAAGCAGCGCTGGCCGTGACCTACGAGCTGCCGCACGGCACGACCATCGCCAGCGGCAGCATCGGCGTTGCGATCATCGACGGCGACGAGGCGATCGCGAGCGATCTCGCGTTGAAGCAGGCTGACATTGCACTCTATCGCGCCAAGGACGAGGGGCGGGGGACGTTCCGCTTCTACGCGACCGACATGGACGCGGCCCTTCTGGCGCGGCGCGGGCTCGAAGCCGAGCTGCGCCAAGCGTTCGCCGACGAGGCGTTCGAGCTGCACTACCAGCCGCAGTACCGCGTTGCCAACGGCGAACCGATCGGCTGCGAGGCCCTGCTGCGGTGGCGCCATCCGACCCGCGGCTTGGTGCCGCCGGACGAGTTCATCAGCCTCGCCGAAGACACCGGCCTGATCGTGCCGATCACCCACTGGGTCGTCGAGAACGCGTGTCAGGAAGCGGCCACCTGGCCGAACGGTCTCAGCATCGCCGTCAACATCTCGGCGACCCACCTGCGCGGCACCGATCTCGTCGACTGTGTCGAAGGCAGCCTGCAACGTTCCGGCCTAGCGCCAGAGCGCCTCGAGCTCGAACTGACCGAACACGTCCTGGTCGACCGGGCGGATCAAGCGCTCGCGACCTTGCAGCAGCTCCACTTGCTAGGCGTACGTTTGGCGCTCGACGACTTCGGCACCGGCTACTCCAGCCTCAGCCACCTTTGGCGGTTCCCGTTCGACCGCATCAAGATCGACAAGTCGTTCGTGCTGAGCATGGGCGACGACCCGAAGGCGCGGCGCATCATCGGCACCGTCCTGCAACTCGGCGAGTCGCTCGACTGCGAGGTGTTGGCCGAAGGCGTCGAGACCGAACAGCAGCTCGCGTGGCTCGCCGCCAACCATTGTGGGGCCGTGCAGGGCTATTACTTCAGCCGGCCGGTGCCCGCGGAGTCGCTGAGCATCGTCGGGTTCGCGACTGCCGACCAACCGGCGCCGCCGGTGCTCGAGCACGTTTGACCAACGGTCGCCATCTACAGGCGCTCAGAGCTCGTACTGCCAGCGCGCCGGGACGAAGCCGTAGCCTTCCTGGCTTCGCTCCAAGTGGCCGAAGCTCGGGAACGACACGTGCGAGCCAGCGACCAGCAGCCGGTCGGCAGCGACCTCGTCGAACAACGCCGCGCGCGTCGCCGCCGCCATCGGTTGGTCGACATCGAAAGGGATGGTCGCCTCGGGACGGGCGAACTGCACGGGGCCGACATGAACGATGTCC
Organism: Pseudomonadota bacterium; assembly: GCA_039818825.1. Classification (GTDB taxonomy): domain Bacteria; phylum Pseudomonadota; class Alphaproteobacteria; order Geminicoccales; family Geminicoccaceae; genus JBCBTD01. Next base: position 104,789 of record JBCBTD010000002.1, on the reverse strand, counting down.
CCCCAGAGCAGCGCCGTCTCGCCGTCAGAATCCAGCATCAGGCCGGTGTGACCGGGCGTATGCCCCGGCAGATGCCGGGCTGTGACGCCGGGGGCCACGCTGTCGCCGTCCTTGATCGTGACGGTCCGCGCAGCGTACGGCGCCACGGCCGCCTGCGCCATCTTGGCGAAGCCGAGCACGTCCTCGCCGGCACCCGCGAAGTTGCCGTCGTCGGCCCAGAATGCCAGCTCGTCGCCGTGGACCACGAGGTCGGCGCCGCCGAAGCGGGCCTCGTCGCCGTCGGCGAACACGCCGACGTGATCGGGATGCAGATGCGTGCAGAACACCGTGTCGATGGACTCAGGCGCAACGCCCGCCGCGGCAAGCGCATCGACCAGCTTGCCGGCGGTCGGGCCGAAAGCACCGGCGGCACCGCCGTCGACCAGGATGGTCCGTCCGCCGGTCTCGATCACGTAGGCGTTGATCGGTGTGTTCACCGGTCCGCCGACCAGAAAGGCTTGCTCGAGCAACGGCCCGAGTGCGTCGGGCTCGACGTTCGCAAGCATGACCGGATCGATGGCCAAGTGCCCGTCCAGGAGCGCGGTGACCGTGATGTCGCCGATCGAGCGGCGCTGGATCCCGAGGACCTGGGTCGAGGCGGCCAGCGGGGCGAGCGGCAGAAGGGTGGAACCGAGAGCGGTCCCGAGCACGGCGCGGCGATGCATCATGGTCGTGTCCCCAGCAACGGATGTTCTATGGGCGTCGCAGGCCCGTTCCGACGACTCCAATCTAACCGCTCCAAGGCAGCACGCCGAGGCGAAACCGATGGTCGAGCCACTGCAGGCTGCCGATCACGGCGATGATCGCAACCAAGCAGAGCACCGCCACGGCGGCCGCCAACACCGTGTAGCCGCCGTCTTCGAGGTTGAAGACGACCACCCCGAGGGTCTCGGTGCCCGACGACCAAAGAAGCGCGCTGACGGTGAGCTCGTTGTAGGCGGTCATGAACACCAACAGCGCGCCGGCAGCGGCGGGTGCCGCCATCAGTGGGCCGACGATTCGACGGAGCCGCATCACGAGGCCGGCGCCATCGACCTGTGCCGCCTCGTCGACCGCGCGGTCGATCTGCCGAAAGCCGGCCAGGACCGGCGTCAGCGCCAGCGTCAGGAACCGGGCCAGATAGGCGACGAAGATGATCGCCAGGGTTCCGTAGATCGAGACACCGAGCAGCGGCAAAGGCCGAAGGAACACGAGAATGCAAGCCACCGCCAGAACCACACCCGGCAAGGCGTAAGGCAGTTCGACGATCGGCCTGAGCGCTCGTGCCAACGGGTTCCGTCGCCACGCGATCAGGTAGGCCAGCGGCAGGGCGATCGCCATCAGTGCCACGGCGGCTCCGACGGATAGCAAGGTCGAGTTGAAAAACGCCCGACGCGTCACGTCCTGGCGCACCAGCACCTCGACGTAGTTGGCGAACGACGCCGTCGCTGGTGTCAGGCGGACCCCGTAGGCGGGGACCAACGATGTCGCCACCAGCGCGACGAGCGGCAGTACGAGGAGCAGCAACACGGCGGACCAAGCGACCACCTCGACCGGCACGCGCCAACCGCCCAGACCGACACGGTACGGCTTGCCCGCGCCCTCGAGGCTGGCGACGTCGAAGCGCCGCGACAACCAAGACTGCAGAACGACACCAACGAGGGCGATCAGACCGATCACCACCGAGAGCACCGCGATCTCGGCGATCACCTGAGGGCCGAAGCTGGCGAGGCGTTGGTAAATCAACACCGGCAACAAGGTGTGCGACGCCGGAATGCCGACGAAGGCGGCGATGCCGAAATTGCCGATCGCCGAGACGAACGCCAGCGCCGTCCCGGCGATCATCGCCGGCGCCAGCAGCGGCAAGACGATCCGGCGGAGCGTCTGACCGGCGCTGGCGCCGAACACCGTCGCGGTCTCGACCAGTTCGCCCGGCAGCTGCCGGAGCGCCGCCCGCACCGTGAGGAACACCAGGGGCGCGTGCTGCAGGCCGAGCAGCAGGATGATCCCGCCTCGCGAGTAGATCGGGTTGGGACTGCCGGGCGGCGGCGCGATGCCGAGAGCGCCCAACAGCGCGCTGCCGGGGCCGAAGAGCTGGGTCCACGCCAAGGCCGTGATGGGCGGTGGTATCAACAGCGGCAGCACGAAACCGAACACCAGGAGGGTCCGCCCGCGGACGTCGGTGGCACCAACGAGAAGCGCGAAGGCCGTACCCAGGACCAGCGAGAGCAGCGCCGACCAGATCGCCGCGTCCAGCGAGTTGAGCGTTGCATTCCACGTGCTGCGCGAGGACAGCACGTCGGCGGCGACGCCGAACCCGGGCACGCCGCCCGGCGCGATGGCCTCCTGGACCAGGCGCAGCATCGGCCAGAGCGCCAAGACACCGACGACGACGGTCAAAAAGCCGGCGAGCCAGGGCTCGCCGGCCAAACGAGGCAATCTCAAACGGCGGTCACTGACCGAAGATCTCGACGAAGCGCTCCTTGTTGGCGGCATCGTTGGCGAGCGCTGCCGCCGGATCGAAGGCCATCAGGGTGATGGCGTCGCGCAGCGGAAATCCCGGAGGCGGGTCGATGGCCGGATGCGCGGCCAGATAGCCCTGCTCGGCGGCGAGCTCTTGGCCTTCGGGCGAGAGGAGGAAGTCGACGAAGGCTTTCGCAGCTTCGGGGTTCGCGGCGGAGCTGAGGATTGCGACGGGCTCGGTCACCGCCGAGACACCCTCTTCCGGAAAAACGAACGTGACGGGCGAGCCCGCGGCCTTCTCGCGGATCGGCAAGAAGTCGACGACCACGCCATAAAGTTTCTCGCCCGACGCGACCGCACGGAACACGCCGCCATTGCCGCCCTGCGGCTGGATGTCGTTCGCCGCCAGCGCCTCGTAGTAGTCCCAGCCGAACGCCGGATCGGAGGTGAGCGTTTCCATGTGGATCGCCGCAGCACCGGAGGTCAGCGGGCTGGGCATCGCGACCTGACCCTTCGCCGCCTCGCTCGTCAGGTCGTTCCACGACGTCGGCTGCATCGGCGCGGTGTCGTTGTACACGATGCCGGTGGTGATCAACTTGGTCGAGAAGTAGTGGCCGTCCTTGTCGAACAGCGCGGGATCGTAAGCGTCGGTCGGCGCGTCAGGGTGGGCGAGCAGCAGATCTTCCTGCTTCAAGCCCTCCATGGTCACGGTGTCGGCGATCAACAGCACGTCCGGCTGCGGCGCGCCCGCCGCCAGCTCGGCGCGAAGCTTGGCCATGATCTTGGTGGTGCCGTCGCGCACCCACTCGACGTCGACGTCGGGGTGGGCCGCGGCGAATGCATCGACCGTCGCTTGGGCATCGGCGTTCGGCTGACTGGTGTAGAGAACGAGCTTGCCGGACGCCGCGAGCGCCGGCGCGGCGGCCAAAAAGGTTGCCGTCGCCGCGGCAACCAGCCGTAGCTTCGAGACCATGTGCCATCTCCAGAAGTGGTGCGCCTGCCGCGCCGTCGATCGTTCACGGCGACCCGTAGCGGCGATTTATGGCAATCTCGTGACAGAAATCCAGCCGGTCGCCCGTGATGGCAGGTGGTCTAGCGGTCCCTCTTCGGCTCCGGCGGCACGACCCGCAACCGCGTGACCTGATGGCCGACCCGCGCCTTCACCTCGAAACGGAAGCCGTGGAAGCTGAAGGCTTGGCCGACCTCCGGAATGCGTTGCGCCTCGTGAATCACGAGGCCGGCGATGGTCGCCGCTTCGTCGTCCGGCAGGTCCCAGTCGAACTGGCGGTTGAGGTCGCGAACCGTCACCTTGCCTTCGATCAGGACCGAGCCGTCGGTTTGCAGACGGACACCCGGGACGTCGACGTCGCTCTCGTCGACGATGTCGCCGACGATCTCCTCGATGATGTCCTCGAGGGTCACCAGGCCCATGATCGTTCCGTACTCGTCGACCACCACCGCCAGGTGCTGGCGCCGCTGGCGAAACGCGAGGAGCTGGTGCTTGAGCGAGGTCGTGTCGGGGATGAACCACGCCTCACCGAGCAACGCCTCACGATCGACCTGATCGATGTCGTTGCCGGCGCGCTTCAACGCCACCAGCAGGTCCCGAGCGTGGAGATAGCCGACGATGTGGTCGGGATCGCCCTGCCACACCGGGAAGCGGCTGTAGGGATGGCCCTCGACGACTTCGATGATGGTTTCGAGCGGCGCATCGCCGTCGATCGTCACCATGTCGCGACGATGGGTCATGATGTCCGAAACCGGCACATCTGCCAGATCGAGGATGCCGCCGAGCATGTCGCGGTCATGCTTGGCGATGTCGCCTTCTTCTGTATGCAGTTCGATCGTGCTGCGGATCTCCTCGTAGGCTTGCGCCAACGGCGCCTTGCTTGTCTGGCCGCCAACCGCGCGCAGGATCAGGTTGATGATCAGGCCGAGGAGCCAGGTGATCGGCGTCAGAACCACCACGAAGAACTGTACGACCGGCGCCATCACCAGGGTCAGGCCCTCTGGGTGCCGGATGGCGTAGGTCTTGGGCAGCACCTCAGCAAAGATGACGACGAGCGCCGTCATGATCAGCGAGGCGTAGGCGACCCCGGCCTCTCCAGCGAGGCGGAGCAAGAGCTCGGTGGCGATCGCCGCAGCGACGATGTTGAACGCGTTGTTGCCGAGCAGGAGCGCCGAGATCAGCCGCTCGCGATGGTCGAGCAAGCGCCGCGCGACGTTGGCGCGGCGGTTGCCTTCGTCGGCCATGGCCTTGATGCGGGCGCGTGAGGCCGCGGTCATCGCCGTTTCGGTGCCCGACGTCAGACCGGACAAGAACAACAGGCCGACAACGGCCAATATAGACGTGATCATCGTTGTTGGCGCTCAGTCGCTCATGCGGCGTGGCGGAGATGGTCGCGCAGGATCTCGGGCGGCACGTCGCGACTGACGAAGGCCCGGCCGATCGCGTGGACGAGGACGAATGCCGGACGACCGCCCTCGACCTTTTTGTCGCCCTGCATGGCCTGAATGACGTCATCCGCGGCGAAGTGGCCGACCTCGCGCGGATCGGTGGGCAGCCCCATCACCCGGAGGTGCGTCACGACCCGCCGAACGTCGTCCTCGGGGCAGAAGCCAAGCCGCGAGGACAAGCCGAAAGCCTGAACGAGCCCAAGCGCCACGGCCTCGCCGTGGAGCAGCCGATCACCGTAGCCAGTCAGCGTTTCGTAGGCGTGGGCAAATGTGTGGCCGAGATTGAGCAACGCCCGCCGGTCGGCGCGCTCGTGCTCGTCGGCCTCGACGATCCGCGCTTTGGCGCGCACCGCGACGGTGACGGCATGGCGTCGTGCCTCGACGTCGCCCGCCAGCAGCGCCAGGCCGTGAACCTCCAACCAGCCGAAGAACGCCGAGTCGCCGAGCAGACCATACTTGACTACCTCGGCATAGCCGGCGCGAAGCTCTCGGTCGGGAAGGCTCGACAGGCAATCGAGATCGGCTAGCACCAGTGACGGCTGATGGAACGCGCCGACGAGATTCTTGCCGTGCTGACTGTTGATCCCCGTTTTGCCGCCGACCGCGCTGTCGACCTGAGCGAGGAGCGTGGTCGGCAACTGAACCAGCGGCACGCCGCGCAACAGACTAGCAGCGGCAAAGCCCGCCAGATCGCCGACCACGCCGCCGCCGAAGGCCACTACGACCGTGCTCCGGTCGGGGCGTAGCGCCAACATCTCGTCCAGGAGCTCGCCATAGCCCGCGAACGACTTGCTCGCCTCGCCGCTTGGCACGTCGATCCAATCGGCGTCCGCTCCGGCGAGACCACGTGCCAATCGGGCGACGTGGCTCGTACCGCGCAGCGCCGCATCGCTGACCACCACGAGCCGGCGCTCACCGAGAGCGTCGGCGAGGGCCTGGCCCGCCCGTTCCAGGAGGCCCTGGCCGATGCGCACCTCGTAGCCACGACCGGCGAGGTCGACGCGCACGGCCCCGTCCGGCCCGTCGGTCACGGCCGAACGCCGGCATCGCGCGCACGTCGCGCCAACTCGTCGACGATCGTGGTGACGGGACCTTGGCCGCTGACCACCACGTCGTCGGCGAGGGCGTAGACCGGCTCGCGCTCGGCCATCAGCGCCGCGAGGATCCGTGACGGCTCGCCGCCCGCCAACAACGGCCTCTTGCCGGGCTTGCGCGCCGTCCGCTCGACCAAGACGTCGAGCGACGCCTTGAGCCAGACGACGTGGCCGCGGGCCCTGACCACCTCACGCGTCTCCTGGTCCATGAATGCGCCGCCGCCGAGTGCGACCACGCCAGCTTCACCACTCTCGAGTAGCCGGCGGATGACCCGCCGCTCGAGGGCGCGAAACTCGCGCTCGCCGTAGAGTTCGAAAATGTCGGCGACCGTCATCCCAGCCGCGTCCTCGATCGCATGATCGCTGTCGGCGAAGGGCACGCGGAGCACGTCGGCGAGCCGGCGACCGACCGACGTCTTGCCCGCGCCCATCAGCCCGACGAGCACGATCGGACGGGTCACAGTACTCGTCGACGGCCACGGCGCCGGTTGGCGGTTCTCTTCGTCCACGACGCTGCGGGGTCCGTTGAACGCTCGCTCGAAGCTCGATATAAGCCACTGCCCGACGCATCCGACAAGGGTTGTCGGTTCGCTCGATCATCTCACCTCTCGCGCACGGCGCACATGTCCTTTACCCGCTGGCTTCTCGGCGTCCTCTTGGTCCTGCTGTTGGGCGTCACCCTGTTCTTGGTCACCTGGGACATTCCACCCCCGGTCGAACGGATCGAACGGGTCATCCCCGATGACCGCTTCCCACGCTGACGCCGCCGCCGGCGTCGACGCCTTTCTCGACATGTTGCTGACCGAGCGAGGCGCGTCAGCCAACACGATCGACGCCTACCGGCGCGACCTCGCGCGTTACGCTGGCTGGTGCGCGCGCCGTTGTACGCGCGCCGAGCGAGCCGACGACGACCTCGTTCGCGCCTATGCCGCCGACCTGCGCCAGGCGGGCTATGCGCGGCGGTCGGCGCAACGGCATTTGTCGGCGATCCGCCAGTTCCACCGTTTCCTGGTGGTGGAAGGATGGCGCGCCGACGACCCGACACGGGCGCTCGATTCGCCGAAGAGCGATCGGCCGCTGCCGCGAACCCTGAGCGAAGCAGATGTGGACAGCTTGCTCGCGGCGGCAGCTGCGGCGGAGGGCCCGGCCGGTCGTCGGCTCGCGTGCCTGGTCGAGCTGCTCTACGCTGGCGGGCTGCGGGTGAGCGAACTCGCCGGCCTGACGCTCGACGACCTCGATCTCGGCGAGGGCATCACCCGGGTTCGCGGCAAAGGCGGCAAGGAACGTGTGGTGCCGCTCGGCCAGCGGGCGCAGCGCGCGGTTGCCGACTACCTCGAGGTCCGCGCGACGTTCCAGCGGGCCCGCGCGGACGCCGGCTACCTGTTCCCATCACGATCGCGCCAGGGCTACCTGACACGGCAACGCATCCTGCAGTTGCTGAAAGCGCTCGCGCTCGAGGTCGGTATCGAGCCGGCGCGGTTGTCGCCGCACGTGCTCCGCCACGCGTTCGCGACCCACCTGCTCGCCAACGGCATGGATCTTCGCGTGTTGCAGGCGCTACTCGGCCACGCCGACATCGCGACGACGGAAATCTACACCCATCTCGATCGATCGGGACTGGCGCGGCTCGTCGAAACACACCACCCGCTCGCCAGCGTGCGGCGCAGCAAGGGTGCGTGACAACGCGCCGGTCGCGGGCTAACTCACGCGGCAAACGCCAGCTTGACCCCGCCCCGAGGAGAGACGCGATGAGTTTCACGATCGTTCAGCAAGCCACACCGCGGCTGAACCGCTCCGAGTTGGCGGTGCCGGGCTCCAGCCCACAGATGTTCGAGAAGGCCGCGGCCTCACCTGTCGACGTGGTGTTCCTCGATCTCGAAGACGCGGTCGCGCCTGACCAAAAGGCCCAGGCGCGGAAGAACATCATCCAGGGGCTGAACGAGATCGATTGGGGAACGAAGACCGTTTCCGTCCGGGTCAACGGCCTCGACACTCACTACATGTACCGCGATGTGGTCGACGTGATCGAGCAGGGCGGCGACCGCCTGGACCTGATCATGATCCCGAAGGTCGGCACCGCGGCGGACGTCTACGCCGTCGACATGCTGGTGACCCAAGTCGAAGACGCGATGGGCCGCTCCAAACGCGTCGGTTTCGAACTGATCATCGAAACGGCGCTCGGCATGGTCAACATCGACGCCATCTCGACGGCCAGCAAGCGCAACGAGAGCCTGCATTTCGGCGTCGCCGACTACGCCGCATCGACCCGCGCGCGGACCACCCAGATCGGCGGCCCCAACCCCGACTACGGCGTGCTCACCGACCTGCCCGAGGGCGGCGGCACGCGCGACTATCACTGGGGCGACATGTGGCACTACGCCATCGCGCGGATGGTCGTCGCCGCCCGGGCAGCAGGCCTGCGGCCGATCGACGGTCCCTTCGGCGACTTCAAGGATGCCGACGGCTACAGCGCCCAAGGGCGGCGCGCGGCGGTGCTTGGCTGCGAGGGCAAATGGGCGATCCATCCGAGCCAGGTCGGTCTCGGCAACGAGCTGTTCAGCCCGCCGACCAAGGAGGTCGAGAAGGCTCGGCGGGTCCTCGAGGCGATGGAGCAGGCTCGCCGCGACGGCAAAGGCGCCGTCAGCCTGGACGGCCGGCTGATCGACATCGCGTCGATCCGTCAGGCCGAGGCACTGGTCTCCAAGGCCGACCAGATCGCCGCCGCCGGCTGACGCGCGCGTCCTCGACCGGTGCCCCGAACCAGGGGGCCGGCCAGGACGCGGCGCGAGGGAGACGTCGCTGCTCGACTTCGAAAAACCGGTCGCGGAGCTGGAAGGTAAGATCAAGGAGCTGCAGCACCTCGCCCAAGGCAACGAGCTGGAGCTCCACGACGAGATCGCCAAGCTGGAAGGGCGCGCCAGCAAGCTCCTCGAACGCACCTACGCGAAGCTGACGGCCTGGCAGAAAACCCAAGTGGCCCGCCACGCCGACCGGCCGCACCTGCTGGATTACGTCGAGCGGCTGATCGACGACTGGACCCCGCTCGCCGGTGACCGCACGTTCGGCGACGATCCGGCGATCATCGGCGGCTTGGGGCGCTTTCGCGGCCAAGCGCTGGTGGTGATCGGCCAAGAAAAAGGAGCCGACACCGACGAGCGTCTGCGCCACAATTTCGGCATGGCGCGGCCCGAGGGCTATCGCAAGGCGGTTCGACTGATGCGCCTCGCCGACCGGTTCGGCCTGCCGATCGTCACGTTCGTCGACACCCCAGGTGCCCACCCCGGTGTCGATGCGGAAGCGCGCGGCCAGGCAGAAGCCATCGCCCGTTCGATCCAGACGTGCCTCGAGGTCCGGGTGCCGATCGTCGCCGTGGTGATCGGCGAGGGCGGTTCCGGGGGCGCCATCGCCCTCGCCACGGCCGACCGCGTGCTGATGCTGGAGCACTCGGTCTACTCCGTGATCTCGCCCGAAGGTTGTGCCGCGATCCTGTGGCGTAGCGCCGACCAAGCGGCGACGGCAGCGGATGCGCTCAAGATCACGGCGCAAGACCTGCTCACCAGCGGCCTGATCGACACCATCGTCGAGGAACCGATCGGTGGCGCACATCGGGCGCGGACGACGACGATCGACCGCGTCGCCGACGCCGTCGAAGCGAGCTTGGCGGAGCTGGCACCGCTGCCGCCCGACCAACGCCGTCGCCAGCGGCGGACCAAGTTCCTCGCCATGGGCCGACCGGAAAGCGACGCTGCGGGCTGACCCACCAGATCCGGACATCGCCGTCGATGGCGCCCTTGCCGACGCCGAACGCCGCGGTCTGCGTCTCGCCATTTTGGGCCGCAACGTAGCGCTGGTGCTGATCGGCGTTTTCGTTGCGATCGCCGGCCGCTATCCCGGCGACGTCCTCGGCGTGATCGTCGTGCTCGCCTTCATGGCCGTCGGGATCGGCTATCTCCGGCTGCTCCGCAGCGGCTGCGAACGTCCGTGGCATCGCTACCTGTTCGTGACCCTCGACGTCGGCGCTCTGGCCGCGGCCGCCCTGGTCATCCCGGTGAGCGTCGGCGACGACGTCCCGCAGATCTTCGTCTTCCGCAGTCTCGGCATGATCTACCTGTTCATCGTCGTCGCCGGCACGACGCTGACACTGATGCCCCGCCTGGTGCTCTGGAGTGGCTTGGTCGCGGTTGCCGGAATCTGGGGCGTGTGGCTGACCATCGTCTCGCAAATGCCGCGCACCATCTCCTGGGACGATCTGCCAGCGGGTCCGACGGTCGATGAGTTCTACGCCGTGTTCCTCGATCCCGACTTCGTCGGGTTGGGCAATCGCGTCCTGGAGAGCATCGTTCTCTTGTCGACCGCGGCCCTGCTGGCACTCGCGGTCCAACGGGCACGAAGCGTCGTCAGGGCCGAGGCGCAGGCGCAGCGCGCCCGGGTGCGTGCGCTCGAGGTGTTCGGTCAGTACGTCCCCGCGCAAGTCGCCCGCGCCCTGCTGGAGACGCCTGAGCGTCTCGCTCCGCAGGTCCATGACGGCACCGTCCTTTTTTGTGACGTCGAGGGGTTCACTGCACTGGCCGAAACGAGACCGCCCGCGGAGACGTTGGCTCTTTTGAGCGAGCTTTTCGCTCGCATCGGTGCCGTGGTGGTCGACGAGGGTGGCGTCGTCATCGGCTTCGCCGGCGACGCCGTCCTAGCCACGTTCAACGCTCCCTTGCCCTGTGAAGACCACCCGGCCCGTGCCCTCCGGACCGGCGAGCGCATCCTCGACGACGCGGCCGCGGTCGACGGTCCCCGCCTGCGGCTGCGGGTCGGCATCGCCACGGGTCCCGTCGCCGCCGGCGCCGTCGGCGGCCGGGACCGGCAGGCCTACACCGTGTACGGCGACACGGTGAACGTCGCCCAACGGCTGGAGGCGCACAACAAGGTGGTGGGCACGAGCCTCTTGGCGACCACGGAAGGCTGGGACCGTGCCGGGCGGCCCACTGGCTATCGTTCGCTGTCGGAAGAGATGGTCGTGCGCAACCGCTCGGCGTCGGTAGCCGTCGTGGCACTGGCCAGCCGAGCGGCGCGCACACGCTTGTAGACGACCGGCACCAACGCCAGCGCCGCCAAACCAACGAGCGGCCCGAGCACCGATGGCGCGAAGATGATGCCGAGATCGGGGACGCCGCCGGCCATCAGCAGCGAACCCAAACCGTTGCCGACGCTGACGTAGACGGCCGATCCCGGAACGATGCCGATCGCCGTGGCGAAGACGAAGCTCCGCAGGCGCACGCCGAGGATCGCGGGGACCAGATTGACCAGCCAGAACGGGAACACCGGCATCAGCCGAAGGACCAGGAGATAGCTGACCGCATCGTCCTGAAAGCCGCGCTCCATCGCCGCGATCCAGCCGTGTGCGCGGCGCCGGAGAACGTCGCCGAACGCGGTCTGGGCGACCAGGAACACCGTGGTCGCGCCGATCGTCGCCGCAACGACGGCGACGACGGTGCCGACGATCATCCCGAACATCAGCCCGGCCGCGATGGTCAGGATCACGGCGCCAGGCACCGATATGGCCACCGCAAGCGCGTAGATCAGCCCGAAGATCAGCGGCGCGGCGACCGGCCGAGCTGCGGCCCACTCGCGCAGCACCAGGTAGTGATCGCTCAACATCTCCAGCGACACGTAGCGGTGCAAACCGGTCACGAAGACCAACGCGAACAGCACCGCAAGGACGAGCACCGGCAAGAAACGACGCACCACGTTCGTCATCCGAGCCAACCGAGCAGCCGGACGAGCCGCCGCACCCGTGGCGAGAACAGGCGCGGCGCGTAGTACTGGCTGGCCGCGCGCTTGTTGAGCTCCGACAAGGTCGGATAAGGCGCTACCAGTGAGGCCATCGCCTTGAGCGGCGCCTTGCCCTGCATCATCAACAGCCACGGCATCAGCAGCTCCCCGGCCTGCGCACCGGCGATGGCGACCCCCTTCACCCGCGCCCGTCGGTCGACGGCGAGCTTCAGTAGACCCTCCGTACGGCGCTCGGCACGTGCCCGGTCGGTGCCGCTGTAGGGGACGCGGATCAGCTCGCATCCCTCTGCCGCCGCCGCTTCGGGATCGGCGCCGACCCGCGCCAGCTCGGGGTCGGTGTAGGTGACGGCCGGCAGGAGCGGGCTGACTTTGGCCGGCACCCGAAACAGCGCGTTCTGGATCACGATCCCCGCATGATGCCCGGCGACGTGGGTGAACTGTGGACCGCCGGCCACGTCGCCCACGGCATAGATCCTCCGGTTGCCCGTTCGCAGCCGCCGATCCACCTCGATGCCGTCGCGGTCGAACGCAACGCCGGCGGCCTCCAAGCCCATGTCCTCGACGTTGGGCAACCGGCCGACGGCGACCAGAAGATGGCTGCCGGTGACTAGGCGCCGTTCGCCGCCGCCGGTGAAGGCGACCTCGACACCTGTTCCGGTGCTGCGGACCTCGTCCGCGGTCGCGCCCTCGCGGAGAGCGACGCCGTCCCGCTCCAGCGCCGCGCGGACGAACGCGGTCAGCTCGGCGTCGTCGCGCGGTAGGAGCCGGGCCGCCTCCAGCACCGTGACTTCGGCGCCCAATCGTCGATGGGCCTGGGCGAGTTCGGCACCGATCGGCCCGCCGCCGATCACGATGAGGTGATCCGGCACGTCGACCAAATCCCAGATCGTCTCGTTGGTAAGGTGCGGTGTTTCAGCGAGGCCCGGGATCGCGGGGACGAGCGGCCGACTGCCGGTGGCGACGACGAACCGCCGCGCGCGGATGCGGAGATCGTCGACGGCGACGGTGCTCCCATCGACGAACCGGGCGCGGCCGCGGACGACGTTGACGCCCAGTCCCTCGAACCGCTCTTGGCTGTCGTGGGGAGCGATGCCGGCGATGACGTCGGCGACGTGCGCACGGAGGCGGACGGCGTCGACGTCGACCTCACCGCCGGCAACGACGCCGAAGGCGCCGCCGTCGCGAGCGGCCGCAGCAGCGTGGCCGGCCGCCAGCAGCGACTTGGACGGGACGCAGCCAACGTTCAAACAGTCGCCGCCCATGAGTCCGGACTCGATCAAGACGGTACGTGCACCGAGTTGTGCGGCTCCGGCGGCAACCGACAGGCCGCCCGAACCGGCACCGACGACGCAGAGATCGGCGGTCGTTTCGCGAGCCATCGAGCCTCGGTTCACATGCTGGTCAGAAAGCCGCAGATAGGGGCCGGCATCATCGGAACCAACCAACGTTGCCGTGATCACTTCGTCAGCGCCGCGCGGCGGCGATCGGGACGCTCAGCATGTTACACGACCGCCGCCGCCTGCTCGACCGCCTCGACGAGTGGTCCATCCCGTTCGAGATGCACGAGCACCCGGCGGTGTTCACCGTCGACGAAGCCCGCGTGCACACCGCACACATTCCGGGCGGCCACTGCAAGAACCTGTTCTTGAAGGACAAACGCGACGGCCTCTGGCTGGTCACGGTCCTGGACCGGCGCCGGGTCGACCTCAACGGCTTGGCCAAGCGACTCGGCGCCGGCCGGTTCAGCTTCGGTAAACCGCCGCTGCTGGCGGATGTGCTCGGCGTGACACCAGGAGCGGTGACGCCGCTGGCGGTGATCAACGACGACCGGCATCGGGTGCGCCTGATCGTCGATCACGGGCTCCTCGCCTTCGACCGCGTCAACTGCCACCCGCTGGAGAACACCGCGACGGTGGTGCTGAATAGCGCCGATCTCTTACGCTTCTTCCGAGGCACCGGTCACGAACCACAGGTCGTCGACTTCGACGACGGTCTCGACCTCGCTTGACAGCGGGGCCCATCGAATCAACTCTCACGATGCCAGACGAAGCCTGCGGGAGAGCGTGCGACGACCTTCCGGTCGTCCACCACCGAAGGAGCAACCCCCCCGGAAACTCTCAGGTCCCAGGACCGTAGGCGGATGGCACGCTGGAGAGCGGGTGCGGACGCACCCCACCGAAGGTGAAAGCGACGGCGATGCCGTCGTCATACTCTCAGGTCGCGGACAGCTGGGGGAAATGTCGTCACGCTGGCGTGGCGGCAATGCTGGAGCGACCGCACCATGGACGAGCCCCGCAAGACGGCCTTGCACGCATGGCATGCGGAACAAGGTGCGCGACTCGTGCCGTTCGCCGGCTGGGTGCTGCCGATCCAGTATGCCGGCGGGATCATTTCGGAACACGAGGCGTGCCGGAACGCGGCCGCGCTGTTCGACGTGTCGCACATGGGTCAGGTGTTCGTACCTGGCGATCCCGACGCCGCCGCCGTCGCCCTCGAAACGCGCGTTCCGAGCGATCTCCGCAACCTGCCGGTCGGACGGGCCAAGTACTCGGTGCTGCTGACCGACGAGGGGACCGTCGCCGACGACCTCATGCTCACCCGTGTGGCCGACGGCTGGCGGCTGGTCGTCAACGCCGCGCGCACGGCGGCTGATCTGGCGCTCTTGGAAGCAAGCCTGCCGGCGGCGCATCGCCCGGTCCTGCGCCAGGGCCGGAGCCTCTTGGCGGTCCAGGGCCCACTCGCCGAACGCGCGGTGGCGGCGATGCTCCCGGAGGTCGAGGAACTGACGTTCCTCGACGGACGCGAGTGCTTCCTCGAGGGTCAGCCCGTGTTCGTCTCCCGCCTCGGCTACACGGGCGAGGACGGCTTCGAGTTCGACCTGCCGGACGCCTTGGCCATGCCGTTCGCGACGCGGCTGCAGCGCGATACGCGAGTGACGCCCGCAGGCCTCGGCGCACGTGACAGCCTCAGGCTGGAAGCCGGGCTCTGCCTCTACGGCCACGACATCGACACTACCGTGAACCCGGCCGCCGCGGGGCTCGGCTGGGTGGTCTCCAAGCGCCGCCGCGAGGCGAAGGACTTCCCCGGTGCGGAAGCGGTGGTTGCCGAGATCGCCAGCGGTGCGGCCCAACGCTTCGTCGGGATGACCCTCGAAGGCCGCCTCCCCGCGCGCGAGGGTGCGGTCGTGTTCGCCGGCGACGAAGCCGTGGGCCGCGTGACCAGCGGCGGCTTCGCGCCGAGCCTCGGGCATCCGATCGCGATGGGCTACGTCGACGCCGAACACGCGACGCCCGGCACCGCACTCGGTCTCCAGGTCCGCCGGCACGTGGTCAACGCGACCGTAACTAAGCTACCGTTCGTCCCACATCGCTACCACCGCTAGGAGCACGCCCTGTGACGCGTCGGTACACGAAGGATCACGAATGGGTCGAGTTCGACGGCAAGCTCGCGACCATCGGCATCAGTGAGCATGCTCAAGAGCAGCTCGGCGACGTCGTGTTCGTCGATCTGCCGGAGGTCGGCCGAGAGGTCGAAGCCGAGGACGCCATGGCCGTCGTCGAATCGGTCAAGGCGGCGAGCGACGTGTATGCGCCGATCGGCGGCCGCGTCGCCGAGGTGAACGACGCCTTGGTCGACAATCCTGCACTCGTCAACGAAGCGGCGGAAGGTGACGGCTGGTTCGTCAAGCTGGAGCCCACCGACGCGGCCGCCATCGACGATCTGCTCGACGCCGACGCCTACAAAGCCCTCGTCGCGACCCTTTCCTGAGATTGGAGCAGCCGCACATGGACCGCTTCGTCGACCGCCACATCGGACCCGATGACGCCGACATCGAACGCATGTTGCGCATCGTGGCCGCGCCGTCGCTGCCGGCGCTGATCGACGAAGCGGTGCCGGAGGCGATCCGAGCGTCCCGACCACTGGCGCTGCCGCCGTCACTGACCGAAGCGGAGGCTTTCGACCGGTTGGCGGCGATGGCGTCGGCCAACCGGATGCTGAAGAGCTACATCGGCATGGGCTATCACGGCACCCACACGCCGAGCGTGCTGCTACGCAACGTCTTCGAGAACCCTGCGTGGTACACGGCCTACACACCCTACCAGGCGGAAATCAGCCAGGGGCGCCTCGAAGTCCTGCTCGCTTTCCAGCAGATGGTGGTCGACCTCACCGGGCTGGACGTCGCCAACGCGTCGCTGCTGGACGAAGCTACCGCTGCCGCCGAAGCCATGGCGCTGGCCAAGCGCGTCACCAAGAGCAAGGCCGCGTCGTTCTTCGTCGACGCCGACACCCATCCGCAGACCAAGGCCGTCATCGCCACCCGCGCTGCCGGGCTCGGCATTCCGCTGATCGAGGGCGACCCCTTCGCCGACCTCGACCCGACCGAAGTGTTCGCCGCAGTCCTCAGCTACCCGTCGTCGACCGGCGCCGTGCGCGATCTTCGGAGTGTCGTGCAGACGCTCCACGGTGCTCAGGCCCTGGCGATCGCCGCGACCGACCTGCTGGCGTTGACGCTCATGGAGGGTCCGGGCTCGCTGGGGTTCGACGTCGCCATCGGCAGCGCCCAGCGCTTCGGTGTGCCGATGGGCTATGGCGGCCCGCACGCGGCCTTCATCGCCGCGCGCGAGCCCTTCAAGCGGGCCTTGCCGGGCAGGCTCATCGGCGTGTCCGTGGATCGCCGCGGCGGCCCGGCGCTGCGCATGGCGCTGCAAACCCGCGAACAGCACATCCGCCGCGACAAGGCGACCAGCAACATCTGTACGGCGCAGGTGCTGCTGGCGATCATGGCCGCGCTCTACGCCTGTTGGCACGGACCGGCCGGCCTCGAGGCCATCGCGAAGCGCGTCCACGGGCTGACCGCACGGTTGGCAGCAGGACTGCGCTCCGCAGGCGTGCCGCTGGCGCACACCGCGTTCTTCGACACCTTGGCAGTGAGCGTGCCCGGCCATGCTTCGGCGGTTGCCGCGTCGGCGGTCGCCGCAGGTATGAACCTCCGCGTCATCGACAACGACACGGTCGGCATCGCGCTCGACGAGACCACGACCGAGACCGACGCCCTCGCATTGGCCCGGCTGTTCGGCGCCGAACTCGGCGCGGCCGCCACCGTCATTCCGGACGGGTTGCGCCGCCGGTCGCCCTTCCTCACCCACCCGACGTTCCAGACGCACCACAGCGAAACCGAGATGATGCGCTGGCTGCGCCAGCTCCAGGACAAGGACATCGCCCTCGACCGGGCGATGATCCCGCTCGGTTCCTGCACCATGAAGCTCAACGCGGCGACCGAGATGCGCCCGGTCAGCCTGCCGGGCTTCGCCGGCCTGCACCCGTTCGCGCCGCGTGACCAGGCGACCGGCTACCGCGAGCTGTTCGCGGACTTGGAGCGGTGGTTGGAGGAAATCACCGGCTTCGACGCGGTGTCGTTGCAGCCGAACGCCGGCAGCCAAGGCGAGTATGCCGGCCTGTTGGTGATCCACGGCTATCACCAGGCGCGCGACGAGGGCCATCGCGACATCTGCCTGATCCCGTCGTCGGCGCACGGCACCAATCCCGCCAGCGCCGTCATGGCCGGTTTTCGGGTGGTCGTCGTCGGCTGCTACGACGACGGTGACGTCGACTTGGACGATCTCGATGCCAAACTCGCCCAGCACGAAGGCCGGGTCGGCGCCTTGATGATGACCTATCCTTCGACCCACGGCGTGTTCGAACCAACGGTCAAGCTGATCGCCGACAAGGTCCACAGCGCCGGCGGTCAGGTCTATCTGGACGGCGCCAATCTCAATGCACTGGTCGGCCTCGCCCGGCCGGCCGAGTTCGGCGCCGACGTCTGCCACATGAACCTGCACAAGACGTTCTGCATTCCCCATGGCGGCGGCGGCCCCGGCATGGGGCCGATCGGGGTCAAGGCGCATCTGACGCCGTTCCTGCCGAACCACCCGGTCGTCGGCGAGGTCGGTGGCGGCACGAGCGTCGGTGCGGTCTCGGCAGCGCCTTGGGGTTCGCCGTCGATCCTGCCGATCTCCTGGGCCTACATCGCCATGATGGGCGCCGATGGCCTGACCCGCGCGACCGAGGTCGCCATCCTCGCGGCCAACTACGTCGCCAAGCGGCTGGAGGGTCACTTCGAGGTGGTCTTCCGAGGTGCCGGCGGCCGGGTCGCGCACGAGTGCATCCTCGACGTCCGCGCCATCAAGCAAGCCACCGGCGTCGGCGGCGAGGACATCGCCAAACGGCTGATCGATTACGGCTTCCACGCCCCGACCATGTCCTGGCCGGTGCCGGAAACCTTGATGGTCGAGCCGACCGAGAGCGAGCCCTTGCACGAGCTCGACCGCTTCTGCGACGCGATGATCCTGATCCGTGAGGAAATCCGCCAGATCGAGCGCGGCGAGATCGCCCTCGACGCGAGCCCGTTGCGGAACGCGCCGCATACCCTGGGCGACCTTCTGGCCGAGCCCTGGCCGTTCGCCTACGACCGCCGGACCGCGGCCCTGCCCGGACGCGCCACCGACGCCGGCAAGTACTGGCCGCCCGTCGCCCGCGTCGACAACGTCCACGGCGACCGCCACCTGGTCTGCACCTGCCCGCCCTTGGAAGCGTATCAGGACGCGGCCGACTGACGGCCGGCAACCGGGCGTCTCAAAACCAGGCGTTGGCGAGGCTGCTGCCCGCCAGCGCCGTGGCGGCGACGGCCTCGCCGAGGTCCTTCCAGAGGCTCAGGCCGAAGACGGCGTGGAGCGCGGCGACGACGACGCCGATCTGTCCCAGCACGACGCAGGTGGCGAAGGCACCTTGCGACAGCGCCGGACCGAAGAAGCCGTCGGCGCGGCGGAGTGCTCGGTCGAGCAGCGAGGCGTAGAGCGTGCCCCAGCCCTTGGTAGCGAGCTGCTTGGCCGCCAGCTCGCGGAAGTGCGGCTCCTCGCGGAGCAGGTCGTCGCGCCACGCGTCGTAGGACCGGAGGCCGGCGAGGCGGACGATGGCCGCGAGCACCAGCCCACTGACGACGGCATGGACGTAGGGGTTCGCCAGCAGCGACGTGGCAAAATCGACCACCGGTTCCTCATGCGAATGTCTGGCCAATTCATGGCACAACGCTCATCCGGCGCAATGCGCCCGTGCGCCGGCTGGAGCCACCCATTCGGCATCGCGATTTGCAGAAGAGCGCGGCCGACGCGTTTGATTTCGAATTCGAATGAATAAAATTCTGTTTTTTTCTTGTTGTCGTTCAAAACATATGGCGATTCTTCTCACTTTATATTTGGCGGGTTGGTCTCGATTGTTGGGCCACGGCCGACCGCTCGGCGGATCGCGCCGGGACACGCAACCAACATGAAAGCCGTTTCGATGACCCATCGTCACCACCGCCCATCGACGATTGCGCTATCGGTCGGGGCGGGCCTGCTGGCGTTCGCCAGCCTCGGCGCCGCAGCCGCCGACGAGGCCATGTCGCAAGATGCGCTGATCGAGGCGCTGCAGGGCGGCGGGCACGTCATCTTCATCCGCCACGCCCAGACCGAGATCGACTACGCCGACCAGATCGATGCCGTGATGGGTGACTGCTCCACCCAGCGAAGCTTGAGCGAAGAAGGGTGGAAAGAGGCCAAGCTCATCGGTGCGGCCTTCGAGCTTCACGACATCCCGGTCGCGCAGGTCATCTCCAGCGAGTACTGCCGGGGTTGGCAAACGGCCGATCTGGCGTTCGGCCGCTACACCCAGACCGCCGACCTCAACTTCGAGCCCGCCGAGGAGTACACCGACGAGCAGACGCAGGCGATGCGCGACCGCGTGCTACCGCACCTGACGGCCGTTCCGCCCGCGGGCTTCAACGTCGTCCTGGTCGGCCACGACGACCCGTTCGACGCCGCAACCGGCATCTACCCCGAGCCGATGGGCGTCACCTTCGTCGTCAAGCCGGACGGTGACGGCGGCATGGAAGTCTTGGGCAGCATCGCACCGGACGCTTGGTTCAACTGACGAATCGGGCAATGGGCGCAGAGGCACCGGCGCGCGCCTCTGCGCCTCGAGTTCCGCTTCCGGCGGCGTTGCTCCGGCAAGCCAAGCAGGGTCGGTGATCGATCGACGCGGCCCCGCGGCCCAACCGGTGGGCGCGACAGCACATCACGAGTTCAGCTCGAACGACGGCTTCGCGTCGGCGACGAGGTACGACGCACCAACGCCAATCCCTACTACGGTATGGCTTGGGGCAAAAAAAGGCGGCGACCCGGGGGCCGCCGCTGAAGGCTTACTGGGAGGACACACGCAACTTGTAGTAGATATCGGCTCGAGGATCAATCATTCGACAGTCCAAGCCATAGTCGTGGTGCTTTGATCGGCATTTCGATCAAATTCTCGCTATTGTGAATGCACACAACGTTTTCAGCAACTTGCCGAGCCGGCTTCATTCGGGCGCCAGGAACGCCAGCGATGGCCGCCTCCGATACCTATTACGACATTAGTACAATGCGGCGCTCCAACCACAGGTTTAGCCGCCGTTCGCTGCGCACGGATCGGTGGTACTAGGCACGCCGCCGCCCCATGGCCTACATGACCAGTGCGAACATCAACTCGGCCGCCGCGGCAACGCTGCCGCTCGCGGCTCAGGAGCGGACCGGCTGCATGGCTGCGACCAAGAGCGTTCTGATCATCGACGACGACGACGGGCTGCGCGCCGAGCTGGCGGAGCAATTGCACCTGCACGAGCAATTCGACGTCCGCGAGGCCAATGACGGGCGCAGTGGGCTGGAGCGGGCCCTGGCCGGTCACGTCGACCTGATCCTGATGGACGTCGGCCTGCCCGACACCGACGGTCGCGATCTCTGCCGCCTGTGCCGCAAGCGTGGGGTCAAGGCGCCGATCATCATGCTGACGGCGCACGACACCGACGCCGACGCGATCTTGGGTCTGGACAGCGGCGCCAACGACTACGTGTCGAAGCCCTTCCGCCTGGCGGTGCTGCTGGCCCGCATCCGCGCGCAGCTGCGCCAGTTCGAGCAGTCCGACGACGCCGCTTTCCCGATCGGTCCCTACAGCTTCCGCCCCGCGGCGAAGATGCTGGTCGACGAGACCAAACAGAAAAAAATCCACCTGACCGAGAAAGAGACGGCGATCCTCAAATACCTCTACCGTGTCGGCGACCGGACCGTGCCGCGCGAGACGCTCCTCGACGAGGTGTGGGGCTACAACGCCGGCGTGACGACCCACACGCTCGAGACCCACGTCTACCGGCTGCGGCAGAAGATCGAGCCGAGCCCGCAGACCCCGTCGATCGTCACCACCGAACCCGGCGGCTATCGCCTCGTCCGCTGAGCCGCGGCTACAGCGCTATTGGCTCAGCCGACCGGCGGCTTCGCCTCCACGTACTGCGCCTCGCCGTTGCCGAATGACCAGTCCTCCCTGGTCGCCTCGACCAGACTGACGAAGACGTCTTCGGGACGCACCCCGGCGAAGCGTTGCAGTCGGTCGGCGATGGCGCGGTAGAGAGCCTGCTTCTGCGATGTGCTGCGCGTGCGGCTCGCGGTGATCTGAACGATCACGAGGTCGTCCGAGCGCTCGATGCCGAGATAGGTCCGGCCGTAAACGAAGCCCGAGGCATCGTGCTCACTCAGCACCATGAACCGGTCGTCTTCCGGCACGTCGAAGGTCTCGCGCATGGCGGTGTAGACCTCGTCCATCACCGTTCGCTTGAACGATGCGCTTCTGCCTTGGCGCAACGAGATGCGGGTGAGCGGCATGGGCTGACCTCCGGACGTCGCGCCATCGCGCGTGGTCGATCTGGCTTCATCCTGCAGATCGACGTAAGATCGTGGAAACGAATTGGTACGATCTTGGCGATCGTGTTTCGACATCATGGCCTTGCCCAATCTGCCGATCGAATGGCTGCGCGCGTTCGTCGCCGTCGCCGAAAAAGCGAGCTTCACGGCGGCGGGTCAGATGCTCGCGGCGACCCAATCGACCATCAGCGTCCGCCTCCGCAAGCTGGAGGACCGTGTCGGCCGACGCCTGGTCGAGCGTAACCCCCACGCCGTCGCGTTGACGCCGTTCGGTGCGAGCTTCCTCGTCGACGCACGCCGCCTGCTCCGGCTCCACGACGAGACCGTCGAGCGGGCGACGATCCCGCGCGCCAACCGCGAGTTCTCGTTGGCCATCAGCGATCACGTGGTCGGCGGGCTCTTGCCGGAGGTGCTGAGCCGCCTGCAACGAGACCAGCCGAGCGTCGAACTGGCAGTGACGGTGGACATGTCCGTGGCGATCTTCGCGGCGTTCGACGCGGGCCGCTACGACGCGGTCATCGGCCGAAGTGGCGATTCGCGCGCGACCGGGCGGCTGTTGTTCGCGGACCCGTTGACCTGGGTCGCTGCGGCGCCGTTCTCGTGGGACCGCTACACGCCGCTGCCGCTGGTCGCCCTTGCCGCGCCATGCGCCATCCGCGAGACGACCGAGCGGGTCTTGGATGCCCACGGCATCGTCTGGCGCACGGCCTTCGTCGGCACCGGCGTGGCGGCGGTTCAGGCGGCCGCGTCGGCGGGGCTCGGTGTCGCTTGTCTGGGCGCGCGCAACGTGCCGCAGGATTGCCGACGTGTCGGGACGGCGTTCGGTCTGCCGCCATTGCCGATCGATCACGTGGTGATGCGCGACCAGGGCACCATGCCCCGTGTCGCCGCCGTCGTCGGCGACGTCTTCGAGCGGCTCGGCACGAGCGCGTAGATGTCGGCGCCCAACCGCAGCGTCGCCGGCATCAGCGCCGAATCGGATCCATCGCCAGCTCCAACCGGGCGATCAGACCGGGCTGGGCGTCGTCGAGCTGTAGTTCGCCACCATGGAGGCGGGCGACGGCGTTGACGAGCGCCAGGCCCAGACCGTGCCCCGGCGTCTCGCGGGCACTGTCGAGCCGGGTGAACCGTCGCTTGACGTCGTTGCGCCGATCGGCAGGGATCCCTGGCCCCGTGTCGGTGACGGTGAAGACGATCGGATCGCCGCCGTGCAAGGACGCCGTAACGCGCCCGCCCTCCGGCGTGAATTTCGCCGCATTGTCGAGCAGGTTGGCGAAGGCCTGGGCGAGCAGCGCCCGGTTACCATGGAGCGAGACGCCCGGCGCGACCCGGTTGTCGAAGGCGACGTCCTGGTCTTCGAACACGGCTTCGTAAAGGTCGCAGGCATCGCCGGCGATGGCGCTGACATCGAGGCTGCCGAAGGTTTGCTTCGGGGCACCGCTCTCGGCGGTGTTGATCAGCAGCACGGTGCGGAACAGGCGCAACAACCGGTCGAGATCGTCGAGCGCCTCCTCGATGATGTTGCGCGCCTCGCCGGAGGCTTCGTCGAGTGCCTCCTCCAGGCGGGTCTGGATGCGGGTCAAGGGGGTGCGGAGATCGTGGGCGACGTCGTCGGTCACCTGACGCATCCCGCGGATCAGCGCCTCGCTCTCGGCCAAGAGCTGGTTGATCCGACCAGCGAGCCGGTCCAACTCGTCGCCTGCACCGCGCTGCGGCAGCCGCACCTCGAGCGAACCGCCGCGGACCCGGTCGATCGCCAGGTTCATCGCCTCGATGCGACGCTCGGTTTCGCGCGCCAACAGCAAGCCGCCGGCGATGCCGACCACCAACGCGCCGACGAACGCGATGATCAAGCCGCGGTTCAGCGCGCGCTCGAAGCTCTCCTGGGCCGCCAACGCGCGCCCCACCACCAGCAAGAAACCGCCACCGAGCGCGAAGGCGCGCGCCTGGGCATCGACTTTGACGTCACCTGGCGCTTCGACGACGAAGTAGATCCAACCCTCGTCGCTGGTCGGCTCGGTGCCGGCCCAGCCGGTCAGGTTGCCAACCAGTTTCTGCCCTGTGGCGTCGAGGACCAGGTACACGGAGCCGCGATAGGGCTGCTCGGCACGTCGCTCCACGTCCTCGACCAGTGCGGCGATGCCTCGTTGCTCGTAGATCGAGCGTAGGCCGTCGATCTCGGCGAGGATCGCCGACTCGGTCTCGGTCTCGATCGATCGCTCGGCGACGACTTTCACACCACCCAGCGCCAGTCCCAGCGACGCCAACAACAGCCCGACGTAGATCAGGGATTGGCGGAACGCCGTGGTGCCTGCGAGCCTGCGAAGATCCACTCAGGGATCGACGCTGACACGATAGCCAGAGCCCCGCACGGTGTGGATGAGCGGCCGGTCGAAACCACGGTCCACCTTTTGCCGCAGCCGGGCGATGTGCACGTCGACGACGTTGGTGTGCGGGTCGAACTGGCAGTCCCAGACCTTTTCCAGCAGCATGGTGCGCGTGAGCACCTGGCCTTCGTGCTGCATCAGGCACTCCAGGAGCTTGAACTCCCGCGGCTGCAACGTCAGCGGCTTGCCCGCGCGCCCGGCAGTCCGCGCCAGGCGGTCGAGCACCAAGTCGTGCACCTGCAGCTTGGTGGCGACCACCTCCGGATCGCGGCGGCGACCGAGCGCTTCGATCCGAGCCAATAGCTCCGAAAACGCGTAAGGCTTCACGAGGTAGTCGTCGGCACCCGCCTTCAGACCCTCGACGCGATGGCCGACGTCGGCGAGCGCCGAGAGGACCAGGACCGGCGTCTGGTTGCCGGCGGCGCGAAGCAATTCGATCAAAGCGAGGCCGTCCTTGCCCGGCAGCATCCGGTCGACGACCAGAGCGTCGTAGGTCGACGCGCCGGCAAGATTGAGCCCGGTGACGCCGTCGAGCGCGTGGTCGACGACGTGGCCGGCTTCGTTGAGACCCTTGATGACGTGTTCGGCTGTACGCCGGTCATCTTCGATGATGAGGATACGCATGGTGGCTGTCGTGTCTGCCATCGTCGGAAGTTGGAACAAGACTGGTATTCGGCCCGAAGCTTTTCGGCGATCCGACGTCACCGCGACGGGGTCGTCATGTTCGAGCATCCGTCCGTCAACCTGAACCCCAACCGAACGTTCGACCCGTGGTTGCGAACTTCTGGAAGCTATTTTACCTGAAGGGCCGCGACAAGCCGTCACGTGCTGGACAACGAGACGTCGACGTGGCGTATCAGATGCCGTGAGAGCGTGCTGCGCACAGGGCAGTCATGACGGGGAGGCCATGCCGATGCTGCTGGACGGGCGGGCAGCATTGGTGGTCGGCGGCGGCTCGATCGGCGTCGGCGTCGGCATCGGCAGGGCGATCGCCACGGCGTTCGCCCGCGAGGGCGCCCGCGTCGCCGTGGCCGACGTCAGCCTCACCGCCGCGCGAGACACCTTGTTGCGGATCGAGGGTATCGGCGGGCGTGGCATCGCGCTCCACGTCGACGTCACCGACGACGCATCGCTCCAGCGCGGCATCGGCGATGTCGAAGACGCCTTCGGCGGGATCGACGTGCTGCACAACAACGTCGGCCTCGGCAAAGCCGGCGACCCCGCGGCGACCAGCGCCGCCGACTGGCGGCACGTCCAGGACGCCAACGTCACGGCGTTGCACGTCGCTAGCCAGGCCGTACTGCCGGGCATGATGCGCCGTCGCCGCGGTGTCGTCCTGACGACGAGTTCGATCGCGGGGCTCCGGCATCTGGGTTACGCGCATCTCGCCTATGCGACCACGAAAGCGGCGGCGATCCACTTCACGCGCATGCTGGCGATCGACTACGCCAGCTACGGCATTCGCGCGAACTCCATCGTCGCCGGGCTGATCGACACACCGCGTATCGACGTCACTCTGGCCAAAGCCTATGGCGGCTCCCCCGACGCCATGCGGGCGAAGCGCGCGTCGGTGGTTCCACTCGGGCGCATGGGAACCGCAGCCGACGTTGCCGAAGTCGCCGTCTTCCTGGCGAGTGACCGTGCAGCCTACGTCACGGGAACCGAGGTCGTCGTCGACGGCGGCCTGAGTGCCACCGTCCCACACTGACCATCAGCCGGCCAACCACCGGCAGCGGCCGCGCTGGACGAGCCGGCACGCGGTGCCCAGAGTGGCAAAGCCGAAGCGCCGCACGGCGCCAATGGCCGGCCGATACTGCCATGGAGCGACACATGAGGCTCTGCGCTCTCGTCGGAATGGGGATCGCCCTAGGTACTGCCACTGCCGCAGCCCAGACTTGCCAGGACGTCCGCTTCGCACCGGGAACCAGCGGTGCCGAGATCAATGGCCTTGCTCCGACCGAGGCCGTGCTCTGCTACCAGATGCGCACCGGGGCGGGTCAATCGGCAACGCTCCGCGTCGTCGAAGGATCGAACGTGGTGTTCACCGTCGAAGGCGTCGCCGATGCCCGCGACGAGCTACAATTCACGACCGAGGCCGGCACGTACCGAATCTTCGTCGCGCAGCTGGCGCGGGCCGTGGACGCCCAACCGTTCCGGCTTGCGATCAACGTCAGCGGCAGGGCGGACACCTCAACGCGGTCGGCCGTTGAGGCCGGACGCTGGGAGCTGCAAGAGACCGAGCGTGGTGCTGAGGCCCGGTTCACGGTGCCCGGCAGCGGGGGATGGGAGCGGGCAGCAGTCAGCTGTAGCGTAAATCGGCCACCCGAATTCCTGTACGAGAAGGCCGGCGAGACGGCGCTACCACGCACCGACGGATCGCTGACGCCCGTCGTCGCCGAGATCGTGGTGCAAGGTTCGGCCCGCCGGCACCCGTTGACCCTGGTCGGCAGGCACGCACAGGATTCCTACTGGGAGTCGTTCGAGCCATTGACCGGCGCGTTTCTTCAGGATTTCGCCGCCGGCTCGTCGATCCGGCTCGTCACCGAGAACGGCACCCAGGTGTTCACCGCCGGGCTGAGCGGCACGTCGCGCGCCGTCGCCACGATGCGCCGGCGCTGCGGTATCTGAGAGACGCGGAGGTCAGGCGTCAGCCAACACCGAGCGCAAGGTGCGCCGGCAGCTTGCAGCAAGGCTCGGGTTGCTTTCTCGATAGTAGTCGAGGGCAATCACACCGGCGTACAGGGCCCAGCCGCGGCCACGCATCCAGGTCGAGTCGTCGACATCCAGAGCCGTGCGGAAGACGATCCGCGACGCCGGCGGCAACAGCGTCCACGCCGCGATCAGATCGCACGCCGGATCGCCGACACCAGAAAGCCCAAAATCGATGACGGCGGCGATCCGGCCCTCGCGAGCGAGCATGTTGCCCGGCTGCAGGTCACCGTGGACCCAGACGGGGGGACCGCTCCAAACCTCGGCCGCCAGTGCCGCCTCCCAGAGCGCGGTTGCGGCGGCGACGTCGATCTCGTCGGCCAGGTTCGAGATCGCCGGACGAGTCCGTCCGTCCAAGACCCTCATGGGAACCCCACGGAAGTGGTTCTGCGGGCCGCTCGGAGGGCCCGACGCGGCGTCGATGGCCTGCAGCGCTCGAAGGAAGTCAGCGAGCTTTCGCGCCGCCAGGTCCGGGTCGTCGATCCGGTCGATGGTCGCCGGTGTGCCGGGGATCCAGGAGACGACGGACCACCGCCACGGATAGTCCTCGCTCGGCTCGCCCATGGCGAGCGGCGTCGGGATCGTCAGCGGGAGCGCCGGAAAGCGCGGCAACCACGCGCATTCCTTCTCGACCAGGGGCGCCGCGGACCCGCGCAACGGCAGGCGTACGCACAAATCGTCGCCGAGCCGGTAGATGGTGTTGTCCGTCCCGGCCGAAGCAAAGGGTCGTAGCGGCAGAGCAGCCCAGCGCGGGAACTGCGCGACGAGCAGGCGGCCGACCAAGCCCGCGTCCGCTCTGAACTCGTCAGCGTGCATCCTACGGGGCGTCGAAGCGAGCCCTCCGGCGAGGCGCCGACCATGCCGGTTCCATGCCAGACACCTACCGGGCGCCATCGCGGCGCGCGAGCGTGCGCAGGCGTAGCGCGTTGAGCCTGATGAACCCTTCGGCGTCGGCCTGGCGGTAAACGCTGTCGGCCTCGAAGGTCGCGAGCTCCGGGTCGTACAGGCTCCCTTCGGACTTCCGGCCGACCACCTGAACTGCGCCCTTGAACAGCTTGAGGCGCACCGTACCCGTGACGGGTCCTTGAGACTCGTCGATCAGTGCCTGAAGCATCCGTCGCTCGGGCGCGTACCAAAAGCCGTTGTAGATCAGCTCGGCGTAGCGCGGCATCAGCTCGTCCTTGAGGTGCGCCGCACCTCGGTCCAGCGTCAGGCTTTCGATCGCCCGATGGGCGTGAAGCAACAAGGTGCCGCCTGGGGTTTCGTAGACGCCGCGGCTTTTCATGCCGACGAAGCGGTTCTCGACCAGATCGAGCCGCCCGACCCCGTGGGCGCCCGCGTGCTCGTTGAGGCGGGTCAGAAGGGCTGCGGGCGACAGCGGCGCGCCGTCCACAGAAACCGCGTCACCGCGCTCGAAGGCGATTTCGACGTAGGCCGGTTGGTCGGGGGCCGCCTCGGGCGCGACGGTAAGGTCGAACATCTCTTCCGCCGGCTCGACCCACGGGTCTTCGAGCGCCAAGCCCTCGTAGGACACGTGCAGGAGGTTGGCGTCGGTCGAGTACGGTGGCGCGCCGCGCTTGCCGCGGGGGATCGGGATCTGGTGCTGTTCCGCGTAGGCGATCAAACGCTCACGGCTGTCCAGATCCCACGTCCGCCACGGCGCGATCACCCGGATCGACGGATCGAGCGCGTAGGCGTTGAGCTCGAAGCGGACCTGGTCGTTGCCCTTGCCGGTGGCGCCGTGGGCGATGGCGTCAGCGCCGGTCTCGCGCGCGATTTCGACCAGTCGCTTGGCGATCAGGGGCCGGGCGATCGACGTCCCGAGCAGGTAGCAGCCTTCGTAGACCGTGTTGGCCCTGAACATCGGGAAGACGAAATCGCGGACGAACTCTTCGCGCAGGTCCTCGATGAAGATGTCTTCAACGCCGAGCATCTCGGCTTTGCTGCGCGCGGGCTCCAGCTCCTCACCCTGGCCGAGGTCCGCGGTGAACGTGACGACTTCGCAGCCATAGGTGTCCTGCAGCCAGCGGAGAATGACGGACGTGTCGAGGCCGCCGGAGTAGGCGAGGACGACTTTCTTCGGGTTGTCCATGATGGCGCGCGGTCCTTCGTCGAAGAGAGCGGTTGGCGGCGAAATCTAGGCGAGCCGACCGCATCCTCCCAAGCGCTTTCGGCCCGCCCGGCGGAAGCCGGCGGCTACGTGACGTTCAAAAGCCGATGCCGACGCCAAAGCTGATGCCGGTGACGTTGTCACCGGCAATGCCGGTCACGCGCACCCGCGCCCGCTTGACCGCCGCATCCATCGCCGCGAGATCCAACTCGAGGCCACCGCCGAACTCGCCGAACCAGGAAAAGCCGAGCGCCCGCTCCTGGTCGCCGAGGAAGCTGTTGGCGCCGAGCAGGCCGGTGAGCAACAGCCGCTGACCGAGCGGGCGGAAGCCCGTGTCGTATTTGTAGACGGCATTGGCGTTGACCGTGACGTTGTTGGTCGAGCCGGCGAACCGAGCATCGGCCGTCGACAGCGTGCCCAAGTGCACGTAGGTCGCCTTCAAACGCAGATCGAGGAAGTCGCCACCGAACGGCCGCTCGTAGTCGAGGCTGGCGGCAGCGCCGATGGCCCCCGAGAATTGTCGGAGATCGATGCCCGGTGTCGGGTCGTTCGAGAATTCGCCGGGTAGGCCGAAGTCGTCGTCGACGTAACCGAGACCGAGCACGAACGTCGGGCGGAAACGGAGCCACTCGACCACCGGGAAGTCCGGCCCGATGCTGCCGAATGCGCCGAGCCCGTCGAAAGTGACGTCGTTTTGCACCGTGTCGCCGAGGCGCAGATCGATCGTCGACCGGGCAAAGCCGAGATTGCCCTCCAGGTAGAGCCGCGGCCCGCCGTTCTCGCCACTGCCGAGGCTGATGTCGTTGGCGAGCCTGATGACGTCGATCCGTTGGTCGTCCAACGCCGCCGTCCCGCCGGTGTTCAGGCGGCTCGCCGTCACGTCGGGCAGGCCGGCGAAGCCGACGATGCTCAGCAACTGAGCTGCTGCGTCGCCGGCCGACCGGGGCGGGTTTTGCTGATCGGCCGCCACCGCGCCGCCGACGCTGGCGACGAGGAACACGGATGAAACGAAATGAGCCGCAGCCGCACGCGTCGCGCGGCTCGCAATCATGCGGTTTCGTCGACGGCGTCGGGCCGCGTCGTCGCCTGCGGTGCCTTGGCGACGCCTACCATGGCGGGACGCAGCAGCCGGTCGGCGATCACGTAACCGTCGGCCATGACCTCGGCGATCTGGCCGGGCGCCAGCTCCGCGGTCGGCACCTCGAACATGGCCTGGTGCCGCTGGTGATCGAACTTCTCCCCCTTGGTCGGCGATACCCGCTGCATCTTGTGCTTCTCGAACACCGTCAGCAGGGCCCGCTCGGTCATCTCGACGCCGGTGACGAAGTTGTCGGCCCAACCGCCGTCGCCCCGCACCTCTGCCGGCACCGTGCGGATCGCGCGGTTGAGGCTGTCGGCCACCTCCAACAGGTCGCGGGCGAACGTCGTCACCGCGTAGCGCTTGGCATCGTCGACCTCGCGCTCGGTCCGCCTCCGTAAGTTCTCCATGTCCGCCAAGGTGCGCAGCAGCTGATCCTTGGCCGCCGCGAGTTCCGCCACCAGCTCGTCCGCGGAAGGCGACGACGTTTCACCGAGCCCGTCGTCGGGGGTGAGCGAACCGGTATCAGGCGCCTCATGTGTCGTCGGCGAAGGGCCCTCCGGTTCCGTTGCGGACTGCGGGTCGCGGGGATCGGGCTTATCGCTCATGGTCGTCCTTGCGCTTGGAGTGAGACAGCAGCCGACCCACCGTCTGGGCGGTGAAGTCGACCATCGGAATGATCCGCGCGTAGTTCATGTACAGCGGACCGATGACACCGACGGCGCCCAGGACCCGTGGCGGCTTCTCGTCGCCACCGTCGGCACCGCGGTAGGGTGCGACGACGAGCGAGCAGCCACTGAGCCCGAACAGTTCGGTCTCGGCGCCGATGAAGATCTGGACGCCGTCGCTGGACGTCGTCCGCTCGATCAGGCGCAAGAGGCTCTTCTTGGTTTCGACGGCCTGGAACAGGCTGCGGATGCGCTCCAGCTCGACCAAACTGGTGACGTCGTCCAAGAGTTGGGCTTGGCCCTTCAAGATCAGTACGCCGTCGTCGCCGGTTCCAGACCACATCGCCAGGCCATCCTCGACGACTTTGCGCGAGAGCTCGTCGAGCTGAGAACGATGGGCGTCGAGCTCGACGGCGATGGTGTCCTGGGCCTCCTCCAGAGTGCGTCCGGTGAGGCGCGCCGTCAGATAGTTGCTCGCCTCGACCAACTGCGAGAGGCTCATGCCGAGCGGCAGCTCGATCACGCGATTCTCGACCAGTCCGCCTTCGTGGACGACGACCACCAACGCCCGGCCGGGGGCAAGCGGCACGAACTCCACATGTTTGAACGGAGCGTCCGAGGTCGGCGCGATGACCAGGCCGGCATGCTTGCTCAGGCCCGAAAGAGCGTCCGTCGCGTCGCTCAAGAGCCCTTCGACACTACGCCCGACGCCGGTGCAGCGTTGCTCGATGTCCTGCTTCTCGTCAGCGGTGAGATTGCCGACCTCCAACAAGCCGTCGACGTAGAGCCGTAACCCTGCATCGGTTGGCAGTCGGCCCGCAGAGGTGTGCGGTGCGTACAACAGCCCCGCATCCTCCAGGTCTGCCATGACGTTGCGGATGGTCGCTGCCGAAAGCGGCTGCACCAGACGTCGCGCGACGGTACGCGAACCCACCGGTTCGCCGGTGGTCACGTAGGAGTCGACGATGTGGCGAAAGACTTCGCGAGAGCGCTGGTTGAGGTCGGTGATCATGGACATCCGCTCGCGTAGCACCCCAGGCGGAGGGCCCGCGCCGTTCTCGCGATGTAAGCAAGCCGTTTCGTACCGTCAACTCGACGGTCCCAGCGGTCCGGCGTCAGCCGGGCCGCGCCGTGCGTCAGTCCCGGGCGCGCCGCGCGCGTGGCCGTGCCAGGGCGAACCGCTTGGGCCCGGGGCGCACGTCGTCGTCGCGCTCGGCGCCCGTCGCCGACGGTCGTGGCTCGGCGACCCTGACGGCGATGGACCGGCCGCCGACGTCGGTGCCGTTCAAGGCATCCGCAGCTTGCACGCAGGCGGCTTCCGTCTCCATCATCACGAAGCCGAAACCGCGTGACCGGCCCGTTTCGCGATCGTAAATGACTTTGATTTCCTCGACTTCGCCGTACTGCCCGAACAGCTCTCGTAAGCTCTCTTCACCGGTCGAGTAAGGGAAGTTGGCGACGAATAATTTCCGACTCATACGATTCGGTCTCCACGACGAGGGCGCCGCCTCAGGCCCGAAGGCGCCCGGACTAGTCTTATACATCGATGGCGGTAGGTTGACGAGCACCCGACGCGGCACCACTCAAACGAGAGAAGCCGATGTCTCCTGCGGGTCGTCCGTGCGCGCCTCGTCGTCATCGTCGGCGCCCGAATCCATGCGCTCGAGAGCGGTTTCCTGCGCCAGAACGGTTGCCACAGCGGTGGCCCGCGGAATGATGATCGTCGGACCCCGCTCGTCCAGCGGCACCGCTTGACGCCGGAACGAGCGGTAGACGCCGAACAGCGCCAGCGTCAGCTGTGCCACGCCAAGTAACAGCGCAAAGCCCGGCGCACCCATCAGGCTCATGGACAAGCTCACGGCCAATGGGCCGATGACCGAACCGATGCCGTTGATCGCCATCAAACCGCTCGCCGCGGCGACCATCGCGTCGTGCTCCAAGTAGTCGTTGGTGTGGGCAATGCTGATCGAATAGAGCGGGAAGCCCAAGGCGGCAGCGATCACCATCAGCCCGAGCCCGGTCCACCCTTCGAAATGGGCGGCGCCGAGCGCCATCGCGCCACTGCAAGCCGCCACGACGATGATGACGATGCGGCGATCGAAGCGGTCGGCAACGGCGCCGAGCGGGAACTGGAAGAGCATCACGCCGGCGAGGGTCGCGAACATGAACGAAGACACTTGCGCGACGCCTAGGCCCGCCTGGGTTGCAAAGACGGCGCCCATCCCCATCACCGAGCCCATCATCAAACCGCTGGTGAACGTGCCTGCGACCCCGAGCGGCGACGTGCGGAACAGTCCGACCAAGTGCAGCCGTGAGGCGCGGGGCATCGCCGGCGCCGAGCCGGTGCTCAAGAGCATCGGCACCACCGCCACGGAGAGCAGAACGGACACCATCACGAACAAGACGAAACCGGCGGGGTCGCCGGCATTGAGCAGGATCTGACCGGCGCTGGCACCGGCGAAGGAGACGATGAGGTAGACGCTCAGCACTTTGCCGCGATTCTCGTTGCGGGTCTCGCTGTTCAGCCAACTCTCGGCGACGATGAAGAGCGCCGCGAAACTGAACCCGGCGACGATCCGGATCAGCGCCCAGACAAACGGCGAAACGAACACCGCGTGGAGCAGCACGGTCGCCGACGCGATCGCGGTGAACGCCGCGAACACCCGGACATGGCCGACCCGAGCGATCAAGCGCGGCGCCGCCGCCGAGCCGAGCAGCAGCCCGACGTAGAAGCCGGCCATGACGAGGCCGATGACCGTCGTCGGAAAGCCCTCGAGGCCGGCGCGGACGCCGAGCAACGTGCCCTGCAGACCGTTGCCGATCATCAGCAGACCCATGCCCAGAAACAGCGGCCAACTGGTGAAAACGGTGTGCAACATGACCGAGGACCATGGCGTCAGGCGGGCGCGCGGGATGCTCCGAGCGACGTCGGCCCGGCAACGTCGATGGCATCGCGCGGCCTATGCGCCTCGCTCAAACGTTGAGCAAGAGGTGTTCGCGTTCCCAACTCGAGATGACCGTCTGATAGGCCTCGTGTTCGGCCTCGCGGACCGCCATCAGCACGTCGACGAAGCGCTCGCCGAGGATCTCCTTGAGCGGCTTGCAGGCGTTGAGCTTGGCCAGACCGTCGGGCAGCTGCCGCGGCAGGGTCTGCGCGCGGCGATAGGCGCTGCCTTCCAAGGCGTCGGTCGGCTCCAAGCGGTCGACCATGCCGACGTAGCCGCAGGCCAAGGACGCGGCGATTGCGAGATAGGGGTTGGCGTCGGCCCCGGCGACGCGGTTCTCCACGCGGCGGTCCTTGGCGCCGCTTTCCGGGACGCGCAGCCCGACCGTGCGGTTCTCCCAGCCCCAGTGGGTGTTGATCGGCGCGTCCGAGTAGCGCCGCAAACGCCGATAGGAATTCACGTTCGGCGCCAAAAGCGGCATCGCCGCCGGCAGATACCGCTGGAGCCCGGCGAGGTGGCCGAGGAACAGGGGCGCGTAGGCGGTTCCATCGCCGGCGAAGAGATTCTGTCCACCCGCCGCGTCGTAGACGCTTTGATGGACGTGCATCGAGCTGCCAGGTTCCCGTTCCAAGGGCTTGGCCATGAACGTCGCGTAGATGCCGTGCGCGAGTGCCGCCTGCCGCAACGTCCGCTTGAACAGGAACACTTGGTCCGCCAACTCCAGCGGCTCGCCGTGGTTGAAGTTGATCTCCATCTGCGCGACGCCGCTCTCGTGGGTCAGCGTGTCGATGTCGATCCCTTGTGCCTCACACCAGTCGTAGACGTCCTCGAAGACCGGATCGAACTCGTTGGTCGCCTCGATACCGTAGGCTTGGCGGCCGGTTTCCGCGCGCTTGGACCGACCGACGGGCGGCTTCAACGGATAGTCAGGGTCGTCATTGACCTCGGTGAGGTAGAATTCCAGCTCTGGCGCCACGACCGGCCGCCAGCCGCGAGCTCGATAAAGGGCGAGCACGCGCTTCAACACTTGCCGTGCGGCGATCTCGTTGGCCGCGCCAGCATGGTCGACGCAGTCGCAGACGACCTGCGCGGTCGGTTCGTCGTACCACGGCACCAGCCGGATCGAAGCCGGGTCCGGCGCCAAGCGCACGTCGCGGATCACCGGATCGACGACCGACCACACGGTCTCCGGATAGTCGCCGGTGACGGTCTGGACGAGCACGCTTTCCGGCAGGCGCAGCGTCCCTTCCGCCTGGCCGCGCAGGAACTTCTCTGCCGGCAGGATCTTCCCACGGGCGATGCCGGAGATGTCGGCGACCAGGCATTCGATCTCGGTGACCCGCCGCTCGCGGATCCACGCGTCAATCGACACGGGCGGCTCGGCGCTCGACCGCTCGCTCGGCGCAAGCCTCGGCGAACGCGCGGAACAAGAGCGACGACGCACGGTTCGAGAGCGGCTTGAACTCGGGGTGCCACTGCACCGCCAGCGCGAAGGCGGGCGCGTCGGTCACGCTCACGGCCTCGATCGTGTCGTCTTCGGCGCGGGCCTCGACCGCCAAGCCTGGCGCCACCGTGTCGAGGCCCTGGCCGTGGAGCGAGTTCACCTGTAGGCGCTCCGCACCCAGCAGGCGGTGGAGCACGCCGCCAGGCGTCAGGTGGATGGCGTGCCGATCGCCGTAGCGTTCCGATGGTGGACGCGACTTGTCGGAGCGGTGGTCGAACCGGCCGGAAACGGCGTGGAGTTCCTGGTGCAACGTGCCGCCCAGCGCCACGTTGAGCTCTTGGATGCCACGGCAGACCGCGAACAGCGGCACACCCAGGGCGATGGCACCACGGATCAGCGCCAGCACGGTGGTGTCGCGCGCCGGATCGGTCGCGTTGTTCGCGGGCTCAGGTCCGCCAGCATAGTGGTGCGGCTCGACGTTGGACGGGCTACCGGTGACGAACAGCCCGTCGACCGCACCCAAAGTGGCGTCAACTGCCAAACGGTTGCCGAGCGCCGGGATGAGCATCGGAACGGCGCCGACCGCATCGGTGATGGCCGTGACGTACTTCTCACCGACGGAGTGACGAGGGAACGCTTCGTCCGCGTTGCGGCAACAGGAGATGCCGACGACCGGGACGGCTGGCGAACGCAGCGAGTTTGGCAGGGTAGCGTCCATGCGCCGGTTGAGCGCCGACGGCGCGCCCCTGTCAAGACGCGCCGCCCGCATTCAGGATCGTCGACCGCGGCCGGCAGGTCGCTGCCGTGCGGCCGGCCGCCGTCGGATCAGCGGATCAGGTCAGGCAGCCTCGCCGCCCGCCTCGATCACCGTCGGCCGGTCGTGACCGTTGATGGCGATCTTCCGCGGCTGCATGGCCTCCGGCACCTCGCGAACGAGTTCGACGACCAGCATACCGTGGTCGGAGCGAGCGCCACGGACGTGCACGTGGTCGGCGAGCTGGAACTTGTGCTCGAACGCCCGCTGGGCGATGCCACGATGCAGATACTCGGTCTTCGCTTCGTCCTTCTTCGCTGCCTGACCACGGACCAGCAACACGTTCTGGTGCTGGGTCACGTCGAGGTCGGCCTCGGCGAAGCCGGCGACTGCGATCTCGATGCGGTAGCTGTCCGCGTCGGTCTTGACGATGTTGTAGGGAGGGTACGACGCTTGCGCGTTCTCGCGGAAAGCGCTGTCCAGGATCTTGTCGAGCGCGTCGAAGCCGACGGTCGACCGGAACAGAGGTGTCAAGTCGAGGGTACGCATGGATCGGTTCTCCAGTTGAGCAACCAAGTGATCGTGGACCCGATTGGCATCCACAGTTGGAAAGATGGGGAGCCGTGCCCGCCGTTCAAGCATCGCGTACATGCGACACCGGCTCGCCAGCTTGGCGAGGAGAACCCATGAACCTGCCCTTGCTCGAGCGGCCCAAGCTCGGCTGGCGCGGTGCGTTGCCGCCGGGCCGGGTGCCGCTGACCGGTGCAACGGCCAGCCTGCTGCCGCTTGACCCGCGCCGCGATGCACCAGCACTTTACGATGCAGCGCACACAGCACCGACCGACCCCGAGCTTTGGGCATATCTGCCCTACGGCCCGTTCGCCGACGCCGAGGACTACGGCCGCTGGTTGTGGGGCCAAGCGGCACGACTGGACCCGGTTTTCTACACGATCGTGCCTCGAGGCCAGCCGGCAGCCGGCCTAGCCAGCTATCTGCGGCTCGATCCCGCGAACGGCGTCATCGAGATCGGCCACCTGCTCTTCACCCCGCGGCTGCAGCGAACGATCGCCGCCACCGAGGCGTTGGCGCTCTTGCTGGCCTACGCTTTCGACGACCTCGGACATCGACGGGTCGAGTGGAAGTGCGATGCGGCCAATGCTCGCTCGCGGCGTTCGGCCGAACGGCTCGGATTCACCTTCGAGGGCGTGTTCCGTCAGGCGGCCGTGGTGCGTGACCGCAACCGCGACACCGCTTGGTACGCCATCGTCGACGGCGACTGGCCGGCGGTGAAAGCCGGCTTCGACGCGTGGCTGCACCCGTCGAACCACGACCCGGCAGGCCGGCAGCGGCGGTCACTGGCGACTTGCCGCAAGGACCCCTGACCAGAGTAGCGGCGCCTGACGCCCAAACGATCCGCAGGCTCTGCTCGACGGGGCGTTAGCGGCGTTGGTCCCAAGGCAGCGGCTGACGGTCGGCCGGGGCCATCAGCTTCAACAAGACGACGCCGACGACGAAGCCGCCGGCGTGTGCCCACCAAGCGATGCCGCCGCCCATGGCCGGCCGCAGCAGGTCGCCGTAGCCTTGCAGCAACTGCAGCCCGAACCAGAAAAGCGCGAACACCATCGCCGGCACGTCGACGAACAAGGGAAAGATCACGATCGGGATCAGCACCTTGATCTGGGCCCGCGGGTAGGACCAGGCGTAGGCAGCGATGACCCCGGCGACGGCACCCGAGGCGCCGACCGCCGGGACCGGCGAGCCGGCGTTGAAGCCGATGTGGACGAGGCCGGCACCAATCCCACAGAGACAGTAGAACAAGAGAAAACGGCCGGTCCCGAGCCGGCTCTCGAGGGCGCAGCCGAACAGCCACAAGGTCCACATGTTGAAGATAAGATGGACCCAGCCGCCGTGGAGAAAGCTGCTGGTGAGCAGCGTCACATAGGTGTCGAGGTTGAGCGCCGGTACCCGCACGCCGTCCGGCGGCAGGAACAAGATCGGCATCAACCCCCAATCGAGCACGAAATAGTGGTCCAGCGGCGGCGTCAGGCGCGCCATGTGTTGGAACACCAGAAGGTTGAGCCCGAGCAACAGGATTACACCGTAGGGCGCAGCTCGGCAGAAGACGCTGTCGCGGATGGGGATCATCGAACCGCCCGCTTCGGCGAGGCAAAGGGACGGGTTCCTCGCAAACGGGGATGTAGGGTGTCGTCCACGCATTGTCGCCCACCGACCCCGTCGCGGTACCGGTCTTGCCAGCAGACCGGGCAGCCCGGTACGACGCGGGGCGCAACGGTGGAGGTAGTTGGGTGAGCGAGCTGATCGATCTGAGCGCCAGGGACGCGGTTCGACACCTGAAGCACGGCGACGTCCGGCCTGAAGAGTTGCTGGAGGCGGCGCTCGAGCGGCTTGCGGAGGTCGAGCCGTCGGTCAACGCCGTACCGACGGTGTGCGCGGACCGGGCGCTCGCGCAAGCTGCGGCAGCCGACCCGTCGACGGTGCTTGCCGGCTTGCCGATCGTCGTGAAGGATCTGCACGAGGTCGGCGGCGTTCGCACCACCATGGGCTCACCGATCTTCCAGGACCACGTGCCTGAGCGCTCGGACGTCGGGGTGGCGCGGATCGAGCGCAACGGTGCCGTGGTCCTCGGCAAGTCGAACACGCCGGAGTTCGGCGCCGGCGCAAACACGTTCAACGAAGTGTTCGGCGTCACGCGCAATCCTTGGGATACCAGCCGGTCCTGCGCCGGCTCCTCGGGTGGTGCGGCGGTCGCGCTCGCAACCGGCACGGCCTGGCTCGCCGACGGCTCCGACCTCGGCGGCAGCTTGCGTAATCCGGCGGCCTTCACCGGCGTCGTCGGCCTCCGCCCGTCGCCCGGCCGGGTGCCGAGCGACAAGGAAGCCAATCGTTTCCAGACCTTGAGCGTCCGCGGACCGATGGCTCGCGACGTCCGCGACTGCGCCCTGATGCTCGACGCGATGTGCGGGTTCGAGCCTCGTGATCCGTTGAGTTTCGACACGCCGACGACACCGTTCGCCGCCGCGGTCGAGCGACCGCCAAGTCTCGGCCGCGTCGCGTTCTCAGCAGACCTCGGCGGCATCACGCCGGTCGACCCCGAGGTCGCCGCGATCTGCGCTGCCGCCGCCGGACGGTTCGCGGACCACGGCGTCGAGGTGGTGGAGGCCACGCCGGACTTCGGAGCTGCGGTGCCGACCTTCACCGTGCTTCGCGCGGCGCTGTTCGCCACCAACATGGCGCCGCTCTTGGAAAGCCATCGAGACCAGCTCAAGCCTGAGGTCGTCTGGAACATCGAGAAGGGCCTCGGCCTCTCCGCCGACGACATCGGCAGCGCCGAGCGGGCCCGCAGCGCGATGCACGGCTCGCTTCTGGATCTGCTCGACGACTGCGACCTGCTGCTCTGCCCGGCGGCCATCTGCCCCGCCTACCCCGTAGAATGGCGCTACCTGGAGGAACTGAACGGCCACCGCTTCGCCACCTACGTCGATTGGTTGGCGATCGCGTTCGCCATCAGCATGACCGGGGCGCCGGCGCTATCGCTTCCCGTTGGGTTGACGGCGGCGGGACTGCCGGTCGGCCTGCAGCTGGTCGGGCGGCCGCGGGGCGAAGCGGACCTCCTGGCAGCGGCGGCGCTGCTCGAAGACACGATCGGTCGCTTGTCGACCAAGCCGATCGATCCCCGGGCGCCGGGAGACCGGTGATGCGCGTCTACGGCGACCTCACGTCGGGCAACTGCTGGAAGGTCAAGGCCCTCGCCAACCGGCTGGGCCTCGACTACGCGTGGGAAGAGGTCAGCGCCGTCACGGGCACGACCCGCGAGCCCTGGTTTCTCGAGCTCAATCCGGCGGGGCAGATTCCCGTCGTGGTCTTCGACGACGGCAGCGCGCTGGCCCAGTCCAACGCCATCCTGCTTCACCTCGGCGAGACCAGCCCGTTCGTCCCGAACGAGCCCTTTGGCCGTGCCAAGATGTTGGAGTGGTTGTTCTGGGAGCAGTACAGCCACGAGCCTTACATCGCGGTCTGCCGGCTCCACATGGTCTTCGCCGGCGGCTCCAAGGCGACGCGTGCGCCGGAGCGCGTGACCCGCGGCGAGGCGGCGCTGGACCTGATGGAAGGGCATCTACGGGAAGCCGACTGGCTTGCCGCCAGCCGGCCGACCCTGGCCGATCTCGCCTTGGTCGCTTACACCCGGCTTGCTGACGAGGGCGGCTTCGACTTGGCGACACGTCCGGCAGTTGGTGCCTGGATCGATCGGACGCTGGACGCCTTTGGCGGTGGGACGCCGCAGCGCTAGCGACGGGCGCGGCTGGCGTATCGGCGAAGGCCGTTGAGGTCGAGCGCGAGGCGGCCGCGCGGCAAGGCCCGGCACAACCCTGCGGCCCGCAGGCGCGCCAAGCCATGCAACACGCGGAACTCGCTGACGCGAAGCAGGCTCGCCCACAGCGCATGGTCCGGCGCCTCGGCGAGCGCAGCCCAGCCGTCGGGCCGAGCGAACCGCCCACCGGCGACGATCAGCGCTTCGGCAAGCCTGACGTCGATACAGGGATCGAAGCCGGAGGGATCGCGCGCGGCCGAATCGGCGTGTTCGATGGCCTGCGTCAGCGTCGGATAGCGGCGCACGGCGGCCACCAGAACGTCGCGATCGAGCCACGCCACCAGAGACGGCACGGCAGCGACGGCCGCAAATGCGGCAGGCTGCTTGCGCAGGACCTCGACCAGACCGAGCGTCGCCCCAGCTTCCAGCGTCTCCTTCGTTTCCCCGCCGTCGCGCTCCACCACGACGCGGCCGCGGACGAGGATCAACAATGCCGTCAGCCGCCGCTCGGCACGGATCAGCAGGTCGTTGGCCGCCCGCCGCTCCCAACGGGCCCGTTCGCCCAGATCGAGCAACGCTTCGACCGGCAGACCCTTCATCAGGTCGACCTCGGTCAGCACGGCTTCGGTCCATTCGGCGAACGGTGGTAGCAGCATGCGCGCCTCGCGATGGTGCGGCGTTCCCGGCGTCAGCCTCGTCACCGGTGGTGTCCCTTCATCGTCGTTGTGCGCATTGTTGACGGAAGGCGAACCACGACCGTTGGCAATGCGTACGGCCGTACCCATTTTCCGCCGGGCGACGAAGGAGATCTTCATGTTCAACTGGCTGACCAAGCGGGCGATGCCCGATGTCGACGACACATTGCCGGGCCGTGAGGCGCCGATCCCGACGGCGACGACGCACGCAGTGAACGGACACGGCTTGCATGGACCCTATCCGAACGGGCTGGTCCAGGCGACCTTCGGACTCGGCTGCTTTTGGGGTGCCGAGCGGGTGTTCTGGCAACTGCCGGGGGTTTGGGTGACGGCCGTCGGCTACGCCGGTGGCCACACGCCCAATCCGACCTACGAGGAGGTCTGCAGCGGCCGCACCGGTCACACCGAGGTCGTCCACGTCGTGTTCGACCCGACGGTGATCAGCTACGAGCGACTGATCCAGGCGTTCTGGGAGTCGCACGATCCGACCCAAGGGATGCGCCAGGGGAACGACGTCGGCACGCAGTACCGGTCGGCGATCTACACCTACGACGACGCGCAGGCGGCGATCGCCCAGCTCAGTCGCGACCGCTACGAAGCGGCGCTGACTGCAGCCGGGTTCGGGCCGATCACCACCGAAATCGGCGAAGCCCCGCCCCTGTACTTCGCCGAGGCCTACCACCAGCAGTACCTGCACAAGAACCCGTACGGCTATTGCGGCCTCGGGGGCACCGGGGTCCATTGCAACGCGACGCCGGCCCCGGCCACTTCCTGACGCGCGTGACGCCCGAGTGACTGCGACCGTGTCGTCACCGAACGGTGGCGTCCGGTCGCTAGGCTCCTACGATCGCGCGACCCACGCTCAGGAGAGTTCCCGTGCTCAACGTCGACCTGCCCCCGCACCTCCAGGCCATCGTCGACACCGGCCGGCGTCTGGAGGGGCGCGTCGGCCTCGTCACCGGCATCGCCAACGACGACTCGATCGCCTACGGCTGCGCCCGGGCGATGCGCCTGCTCGGTGCCGAGCTGGCGGTGACCTATCTCAACGACAAGGCCAAACGCTTCGTCGAGCCGCTCGCCGAGCGGCTAGAAGCGCCCGAGCTGCTTCAGCTCGACGTCACCGTTCCCGGGATGATGGAAGACGTCTTCGCCGCGATCGACAAACGCTGGGGCAAACTCGATTTCTTGCTCCACTCGATGGCGTTCGCGCCGAAAGAGGACCTGCACGGC
The DNA here is from genome assembly GCA_039818825.1 of Pseudomonadota bacterium. Lineage (GTDB taxonomy): Bacteria > Pseudomonadota > Alphaproteobacteria > Geminicoccales > Geminicoccaceae > JBCBTD01. Next base: position 62,859 of record JBCBTD010000002.1, on the reverse strand, counting down.
CGCGTCGTCGACAGCTCTCGTGACGGTTTCTTGGCGGCGATGGACATTTCTTGCCACAGCTTCGTCCGGATGGCGAAGCTGGCGGAACCATTGATGAAAGATGGCGGGACGCTCATTACAATGAGCTACCTCGGGTCGGTGCGCGTGGTCGACAACTACAACATGATGGGCCCGATCAAAGCAGCACTCGAGGCCTGCGCGCGCTACATGGCCGCCGAACTGGGCAGCAAGGGCATCCGCGTCCACGCCGTGTCGCCGGGACCGCTGAAGACCAGGGCAGCCTCCGGCATCACCAATTTCGACGCGTTGCTCGACAAGGCTGCGGACGACTCGCCACTGCACGCCCTGGCGACGATCGACGACGTCGGTTTCACCACTGCATTCCTCTGCACCGACTTCGCACGAATGATGACGGGGAGCGTCATCTACGTCGATGGTGGCTACAACATCGTAGCTTAACCCATGGGCGAAAATCTCATTGGACAATCGTGTATGGGTTGAAAGTCTGAGAAATCCGATGAATTGATATCGTCAAACGTCTTGACGAATTGAGAAAATCTACTGAAACATACTCGCGTACTCGATACGCGGGGAACATAGCCATGGTGGTTGGCAACACCGACCCGAGCCGTCGCCGGGTCCTGGCCGGTGCACTCGCCACGATCGCAGCCAGCGTCGTCCCGGGCGCGGGTTGGGCCCGCAGCGGCAACCGCCGGCTGAAGTTTCGACACCTGCATACGGACGAACGGCTGGACGTCGTCTACTTCGCCGATGGTCGATACCAACCGCGAGCACTCCTGAAGATCGACCACCTGTTGCGCGATTGGCGGGTCGATCAGCGCATCCGCATCGATCACGGCGTGCTCGACATCCTCCATGACGTGCAGGTGTACTGCCGTACTTTTTGCGAAGTCGAGGTCTTGTCGGGATACCGGACCGCGGCGACCAACGCCCAGCTCCGCCGCCGGTCGCGGGGCGTCGCCAAGCGCAGTCTCCACATGGTCGGCAAAGCCGTCGACATGCGGCTGGACCAGGTTCCCCTGTCGACGACGCGGCGCTCGGCGATCGATCTCGGACGCGGTGGTGTCGGCTACTACCCTCGCTCCAACTTCGTCCACGTCGATACTGGCCAGGTGCGCACCTGGGGGGGCTGACCCCACCGATCTTCCACCGTGACGGGGCGGCCGCAGTGCGGCAAAGTCCCGCCGCAACGGGGAGGATCGCCCATGCCCAATTCTGCCGACGTGATCGGCCGATTGCTCAACGGCGTTTTGAGCTCACGCAGCGCCGGTAGGGTCCAAAACGCCGTCGGCCCAGGCGGCCTCGGTGCGACCGACAACCCGCTCAGCGCGTTGTTCGGATCGCTCGGCGGCGGCACGCCGACGGGGCCATCCGGTAGTGGCGGCCTGGCCGAAATGGCCACTCGGTTTCTCGGCGGGATGCGGCAGAACCGGGCGGCAGCTGGCGGCGTCGGGGCCGTGGCGGGTTTTCTTCTGGGCGGCGGTCGCCCGTCCGGCGCGCTGCAGGGCGGCGCACTCGGCCTGCTGGGCAGCTTGGCGCTGACAGCATTGTCGAAGAGCGGTCAACAGGCGCCCCCGCAGTCCATCGACGCGCTGCCGCCGACCATGAGGCCGGTCACCACCGACCTCGACCGCGCCGATTCGGAATCGCGCGCGGACCTCTTGTTGAATGCGATGATTCAAGCCGCCAAGGCCGATGGCGAAATCGACGAAACCGAGATCGCCCGCATTCGGGACAAGCTCGACGCCGACGGCACCGATGCCACAGACCTGCAGCGGTTGCTCGCCCTGATGCAGGCGCCGCTGGACCTCGACAGCCTGGTTGTGAAGATCAACGACGTCGAAACGGCCGCCGAGGTCTATGCCGCGTCGGTGCTCGCGATCGACATCGACACCGACGAAGAGCGTGCGTACCTCGCCGAACTGGCCAAGCGCACCGGTCTCGACCAGGCCACCGTCAACCAGTTGCACCAGCTACTTGGCGTCGGTTGAGGCATCCGGCGACGACACCGGCAGCGTGCTGACCCGCCTCAACAGTGCCGATCGACGAATCGGACGAGGCGCTCCAGTGCCTCGTCGAGACGCTCGGCGGACATGGCGAAACACAAGCGGACGTGCGCCTCGTTGCCGGGTCCGAACGTGTAGCCGGGTGCCGTGCCGACGTTCTCTTCGTCTAGGAGCTGCTGGCAAAAGGCCAAGCTGTCGGTCATCCCTTTGATCTTCGGGAAGGCATAGAACGCGCCTTCGGGCTCGCGCAGCTCGATCTTCGGATGTTGCCCCAAACGGCGACGAACGACCTCGAAACCTTCACGGTATTGGTCGCGTAACTCACGAACGATGGGCTCACCGGTGTCGCCAAGGGCAGCGATTGCGCCGAACTGGGCGAACGACGTCGCGCCGGTGTTGAGGACGGTGGAGTAGGCCGAGAGTTGGTGCTCCAAACCGGCAGGCGCGACCAGCCAACCAAGTCGCCAGCCGGTCATCGCCCAGGCCTTCGAAAAACCGTTGATCGAGATGACCGGATCGTCGGGGGTCGCCACGTCGAGGAACGACGGCGCTACGTCTCCATCGAACACGTTCCGGTGGTAGACCTCGTCGGCGAAAATCATGAAGCCGCGTTCGCGGCCGAGGTCGAGCAACGTTCGGACCATCGACGGCGGCATGATCCAACCGGTCGGGTTGCAGGGCGAGTTGACGTAGAGCGCTTTGGTACCGGGTCGGCATGCGGCTTCGATCTTGCCCAGATCGAGATGCCAATGACCTTCCCTGGCCTCTTGGCGGACGAACGTGATGTCGGCCTTCGCCATCTCCAGTACCGACAGAACGTTCGGCCAGTGCGGGGTAACCACGACCACGTGGTCGCCGGGCTCCAGGACCATCTGCGCCGCGAAATTGAGGCAGAGCATGGTCGACCCCGGGACGACCAGCCGGCCGGGATCGATCGGCACGTCGTAAATCCGCTCCAGGTAGGCGCGGAGCGCATCCAACAGCTCCATGCGCCCGCGCGGAATGTTGTAGAAGGTGTGCCCGTCGTCGAGCGCCTGTTTCGCCGCCTCGCGGATCGGCGCCGGCGTCGGCCGATCGCCCTCGCCGATCCACAGCGGAAACACCCCCGGCCTCCCGAAACCGCGACGCACGACCTTGCCGATCCCGCTGTCCTCGAGCGCGCCGAACTCGCCGCGCAGCAACGCCTTGCCTGACACCATGGTCTGAATCACTCCCTCTCGGCCGCCCCTCTTGCCAGAGTGCTTCGACATCGCCAATCGTGCGCGCGCTGGGGATGCGCCCCGATGACCGAGGACCGCCGATGCCACCCGCCGCTTCCGGACCCATCGTGATCGTTGGCGCCGGCCAGGCGGGGATGCAGTTGGCCACCTCACTGCGCCAGCTCGGCAGCAACGCACCCGTCCTGTTGATCGGCGACGAAGCGCACCCGCCCTACGAGCGACCGCCGCTCTCGAAAGCCTACCTCAAGGGTGACCTCGACAAGGAACGCCTGACGTTCCGCAAGCAGGGCGCCTATGTCGACCTCGGCGTCGACCTCCGCTTGAATACTCGCGTCACCGAGGTGGATCGCAGCCGGCGTGAGATCGCCACCACGGGCGGCGAGCGACTGAGCTACGAAACACTGGTCCTGGCCACCGGCAGCCGCGCGCGCACCCTGGCGCTGCCGGGCGCCAGCCTCGACGGCGTCGTGGTGCTGCGGACCATCGACGACACCGACGACCTGCGGCGGCGTGTCAGGCCTGGCCTCCGCGCGGTCGTCATCGGCGGCGGCTACATCGGTATGGAGATCGCCGCGTCGCTGACGACGCTCGGCTGCTCCGTTGCCGTCGTCGAAGCGCTGCCGCGCGTGTTGAGCCGGGGCATCGCGCCGATCGTTGCGGAGCACCTTGCCGAGCGGCACCGTGCGGCCGGCGTCGTGCTGCGTACGGGCATCGGCGTCGCGGGTCTCGAGGGCGGTACCCGCGTCGAGGCGGTCAGGCTGAGCGACGGCACCACGCTACCGGCGGACTTGGTCGTCGTCGGCGTCGGCGCGGCCATCAACGACGAGCTTGCCGCCGCAGCAGAACTCGCCACCGAGGGCGGGGTGATCACCGACGCGGCAGCGCGCACCGCGGACCCGGCGGTGTTCGCCATCGGCGACGTCAGCCTCCAAGACCACGCGTTCCTCGGCCGCCGCATCCGGCTCGAGTCGGTGCAGAACGCCGTCGACCAGGCCAAGGCGGTTGCCCGAACACTGACCGGGACGCCCACCCAGATGACCGAAGTGCCGTGGTTCTGGACGCAGCAGTACGAACTGATGGTGCAGATGGTCGGCGTTGCTGCCGATGACCTGGAATGGATCGTCCGTGGCTCGCCGGTCGCCGGACGCTTCGCCGCCTACGGGCTGGACGGCGGCCGCATCGTCGCGGTGCAGGCCGTCAACAGCGGTACGGACTATGCCTTGGGGCGGCGCATCGTCCGCGAACGGCGGTCGATCGCGCCCGCCGTGCTGGCCGATGCGGAAAGCGACCTCAAAGGGCTACTCGGCAGGCGAAACTGATCACTTTGGTAGGGAGACGACGATGGCCGTACCTGAAGGCTACACGACGGTAGCAGCCTATCTCACGACACCCGAAGCCGATGCCGTGCTGGCCTTTGCCCGGCAAGTGTTCGGCGCGAAGCCGCTGCGAGGACCATTCCGCGGCCCCGATGGTCGGATGGTCCATGCGTCGCTGCAGATCGGCGATTCGGTGGTGATGATGGGGCAAGCACGCGACGGCAGCGTGACGACGGCCATGCTCCACGTCTACGTCGCCGACTGCGACGCGACCTACGCCGACGCGCTCGCGGCCGGCGCCGTGTCGTTCATGCCGCCGGCAGACCAGCCCTACGGCGATCGCGCGGCCGGCGTCCACGACGTCGCCGGGAATGCGTGGTGGATCGCCCAGCGGCTGGAAGCGCTGGACGATGCCGCCATGGCCGAGCGGATCGGTGCGCAGCTGGACCCGACCTGATGGCGATCGAGAACTGGAGCGAGGCGGAGAGCGGCACGTTCCTCGATCTCGGTCGCTACGCGGTGCCCGAACGCGAACGCCAGCTCGCGCTGATCGTCGAGCTGGTGGGCGCCGCAACGGCTGGTGGCGACGTCGTCGACCTGTGCTGCGGTGAAGGCTTGGCCACGGCGGCGCTCCGCGCGGCATTGCCGGAAACGGTGGTCCAGGCGCTCGACGGCTCGCCAGCGATGCTGGCGGCGACGCGGGCCGCTGCGGGCGACGACCTGAACCTGCGCACGGCGCTGATCGAGCTCGAGGACGACGCGTGGCGCAGGTTCGACGCGCCGTTGCGGGCGGTGGTTTCGTCATTGGCGGTCCACCACCTCGACGACGGCGCCAAGCGGGTGCTGTTCCGCGACCTCCACGGCGCGCTGGCGCCCGGTGGCGTGTTCGTCCTGGCGGATCTGGTCGCGCCGACGACCATCATCGGCCAGCGGATGGCGGCGGCGATGTGGGACGACGAAGTGCGGCGCCGGGCGCTGGCGATGGACGGCGACGAGCGCGGTTTCAGGGCGTTCGAAGCGGCTGACTGGAACCTCTACCGCCAAGCGCAGCCGGACCCGGTGGATCGGCCGTCGCGGCTGCTCGATCAGCTCGACTGGCTGCGCGACGCCGGCTTCGTCGACATCGAGCTACATTGGGCGATGGCCGGTCACGTGCTGCTCAGCGGGTGGAAGGCTTGACGGCGCTGCGCCACCGCTTTTGGGAGAGCGTGACGCTCGCGGCGATGACCAGCGAGGAGTGGGAGGCGCTGTGCGACGGCTGCGCCAAATGCTGCTTGGTCAAGCTCGAAGACGCGGACGACGGCATCGTCTACTTTACCGACATCCATTGCCACCTGTTGGATTCGGCCGTCTGCCGCTGTCGCGACTATGCGCGGCGGAACGAGCGGGTCGCCGGCTGTGTCCGCGTCCGCCAGGACCGGCCGGAGCGCCTGGCGTGGCTGCCGACCAGCTGCAGCTATCGCCGGCTCGCCGAGGGCCGTGGCTTGCCCGGCTGGCATCACCTGATCACCGGTGACCGCGCGAGCGTTCACGAGGCCGGCGCGTCGATCCGCGGCCGGGCCACCGACGAAGTGGCCGTGCCGGTCGACGAGTTCGAAGATCATCTGGTCGATTGGCCGGTGACCGAGACCGGCGATGGCTGACGAGCCGGCCCGCGAGCCGGCTGCGGTCGGGCTCGCCTTCGCCGCCGTGGCGGTCACGATCTGGGCCGGCTGGTTCAGCGTGACCGCGGCCGGCGTCCGGTCGACTTTGGCGCCCGTCGATCTGGCGCTGATCCGCGTCACCGTGCCGACGCTGCTGTTGCTGGGCGTTCTTTGGCGTCAGCGCGCCGTGGTTCGCCGTACGGGCGTGCGCGACGGGCTGTTGCTGTCGCTCTACGGCGTGCCGTTCACCTTGCTGGTCGCCGCCGGCCTGGCCCACGCGCCGATCAGTCATGCCGCCGCGCTGATCCCGGGCCTGATGCCGGTCTTCACCGGCGCCATCGGCATCTTGCTGCTGGGCGAGCGGGCAACCGCGCGGCGGCTCCTGGGCTTCGCCTTGATGCTCTCGGCGGCGGGGCTGGTCGCTTGGCAGGCCGGCGTCTTCTCCGGCAGCTTCGACGACATGGCGCGCGGCCATGCGTTCTTCCTCGGCGCGTGCATCGCCTGGACCGTCTTCACCCTGACCGCCCGCCGCGTCGGCCTCGATCCGTTCCTGGCGACGGCGCTGGTCGGGCTCTACTCGATGCTGGCGCTGCTGCCGCCTTACCTTGCGCTCGGGCTCGGCCGCCTGGCGACCGCGCCGCTCGGCGACGTGGCGGTGCAGGTGATCGCCCAAGGGCTGCTCGCCGGGCTGGTGGCGATCTACGCCTACGCCCAGGCGATCCGCCGGCTGGGCGCATCGCAGGCCGCCGCGGCCGCAGCGTTGGTGCCGGGCTCGGCCACCTTGATCGGCTGGCTGCTCGGCGAGCGCCGACCGCCGTCGAAGGTCTGGCGATGGCGGTCGTCGGTGTCGGCGTCTTTCTCGCCAGCGGCGCCCGCCTCCGCCCGACCACTCAGTAACGCTGCGGAACGTACAAGTTCTCCGGCAATACCCGTCGCTCGTAGTCCGGATTGAACACCCGCTCCGGCAAATGGATCGGGTCGTGCGGGATCTCTTCGTAGGGCACCTGTTCCAACAGATGGCTGATACAGTTGAGCCGTGCGCGCTTCTTGTCGTTGCCGGGGACGATGTACCAGGGCGCTTCCGGAATGTTGGTGCGATCCAACATTTCTTCTTTGGCCTTGGTGTACTGCTCCCAGCGTACCCGTGACTGCAAGTCCATGGGGCTGAGCTTCCACTGCTTCATCGGGTCGTGGATGCGCATCATGAAGCGGAGCTGCTGCTCCTGGTCGGTGATGGAGAACCAGTACTTCACGAGTTTGATGCCCGAGCGGACCAGCATGCGCTCGAACTCGGGGACGTCGTTGAAAAACTCTTCGACCTGGTCGGGCGTGGCGAAGCCCATGACCCGCTCGACACCGGCGCGGTTGTACCAGGAGCGGTCGAACAGCACCATTTCGCCACCGGCCGGCAGGTGCGGCACGTAGCGTTGGAAGTACCACCGGGTCTTCGCGCGATCCGATGGCGCCGGCAGGGCCACGACGCGGCAGACGCGGGGGTTGAGGCGCTGGGTGATGCGCTTGATGACGCCGCCCTTGCCGGCGGAATCCCGCCCCTCGAAGATCACGACCAGCTTGTAGCCGGTGTGGGCGACCCAATCCTGCAGCTTCACCAGTTCCGCCTGCATCCGGAACAACTCGTGGAAGTAGACGCGGCGATCCACCTCCGACTTGTGGCGTAAGGTCGAGATCGCTTTCAGTTCCTTGGAGACACGCTCGTCGTCGATCTCCATCTCGAACTCTTCGTCGAAGCTGTCCTCCAGCTCCGCCTCGACCCAGCTCTTCTCGTGCAGCTCGTCGTTCATTCCGCTCCTCCCGATCGCGCGCCGGCCCCGACGGCCACGTTGGGCCGTTGTCCAGCCGTTCCAAGCCGCCCGCACACCCCACCCGGCCGCCCAACGGAATGATGCCATGGGCGGCCGGGTCGGGTGTGCGGGTGGCGCGGTGCGTCCACCAAGATGGACACGCTAGGCTGGGAGTTTGACAGGCCGGTGCGCACCCCGCAACGCACCCGCATCCCCTTGGCACACCACGAGAAAGTGCTGATCTGGCTTCGTTTCGTAATCGCGGCCTGCACGCCGACCCGCTCCAACATCAAGGAAAATCGTCCTGAGAGATGTATCACGATGCGGCCGCGCGGTCGCGTCTCAGGAGTCGACGGCGCCGAAAGCCGGCCAGATCTGGTCGTCCAGCTCCAGGCGCAGGTTCTCGCGCCGCGCTTCGTCGAGGGTGTCGCGGTGGATGATCAGATCGACCACGGCGCCGATGGTCCCCTCGATCACGGCGCCGACGATGGCCTCGACGCTCTTGGTGGTCCGATCGTCCGGAGGCACGGCCGCGATGGCGAGGTCGCAGACCTGATCGCGCTTGGCGAGCGCGTCGCCCATCCGGCCCTCGAGCACGTCGACGTTGGCGAGCGACATGCCCTCGATCAATGCCACCTGGAGCTGCGTGATCAGGGCGTCCATCTCGGCCTTGGCCTGGCCGTAGGTCAGTTGGCCGCTCGCGCGCGCGCCCGGATCGTCGACGACCTGCTTGAACACGCTGACGCAGTTGTGGGCCAAGGTCCGCTCGGCGGCGAGCTTGGCGATGGTGAGCTGCCAATCGACCGGCTCGGCCGCCTGGGCGGGAGCCGCCAGCAGCAGCGCCACCGCCACCCACGCGCTCCTGCTCACGACCCGCTCACGAACAGCTCGCCCGTAAAATTCTGGTCGACGTCGGGCCGGTGCGCGCCCTCGGTCAGCTCGGGCACGTGGAGGGCGACGTAGCCGGCGAGGTCGCTGACGCTGATCAACCCGTTGCGGTCGTGATCGGCGGCGTTCAGGGCGTCGAGGAAGGCTTCGGTGAAGGCGCCGTTCTGCCAGACCTCGCGCTCGATCGAGTCTTCCTCCGCCGTCGAGGAAGTGAGCACGGTCACGTTGGCCCGCGCCAGTTGCGACCGGAGGGAGCGGGCGTCGAGGCCGAAGTCGACGTCGTCGCCGGTGACGCCGCCGGTCCGGCAGGCATCGAGCAGGACCAGCACCCGGCCGTGCTCGGCGAGCTTCGCGATCTTGTCGCGGAGCATGCCGACCGGCAGCGCCGTCGCCTCGATCATCGACGGCGACGAGGCGTCCACCTCGTGGGGCAACAGGTAGAGGCTGCCGTCGACCAAGGCGCCGTGGCCGGAGAAGTGGACGACGGCGACGTCGCGGCCCTCGCCCTTGGCCATCCGCCCGCGCATCGAATCGAGCGCGCGGAGCATGGCCACTTTGGAGACCTCACCGTCGCGCAGCACGTGGCGGTTGACCTTGGCGTAGAGGCCAAAGTCCCCGCCCTGGGTGCTGGCCAGGGCGCTGGCGACGTCGAGCGCGTCCTTGTGGGCGTAGCTCAGCCGCAGGTGCCTGGCGGCGTCACCGTAGTCGCTGACGCCCATGGCCAGCACGTGGAGCCGGGCACCCGGGGCGATGCTGGCGCCGGTGGCACGAACGATGGCGCGGCGGTCAGCGGCGAACTGGGCGAGGCCGAGGGCGCGGACGACGTCCAGCTCCTGCAGCACCAAAGGCAAGACGTCGGGGCGGCGCAGGCCAGCGACGTTCTCGACCGGGATGGCTTCGGGCGCCTCGTCCCAGCCGCGGTTGACGTGCCAGCGCAGCACGCCGTGGGCACCGGGAGTCGCCGCATAGTAGCCCTCGGGCGTCCAGGCGACCCAGTTCTTGCGGTCCTGGAGCGGGAACAAGGCGAGCAGCTCGCGGCCGTCGCCCATGGCGTGCCAGCGGAGGGTTCCGTCGCCATAGGCGGCGACGACGAGGCGGCCGTCGCCGGTGACGTTGACGGCCCAGGTGACGCCGGGGGCTGGGCGCTGCCACAACTCCGTGCCGGTGTCGTCGAAGGCGCGGAGAGACCAATCGGCACCGAGGACGAAGCGGTCGCCCGCGGGGTGGATGGCTAGGCTGCGAGAGATCTCATGGGGCTGGAGCGGCAGCGGCTCGCCGTCGAGGGTCGGGCGGGTGTGATCGAACCAGTTCTCGACCGGCAGGCCGTCGTGGCGGGGCTTGGCGGTGCGGTCGTCGGCGGTTGGGTCGAGGGTCAGGTCGAGTGCGGCGAGGTCGAAGCGGGCAGGATTGGCACCCGATGGCTCGTAGCCGAAGTCGACGACGGTGCCGTCGGCAGAGACGTTGAGCGCACCAGCCGAAACCGCCCGAAAGTTGGCCTGTGGCGGGCCGAGGGTCCAGAGGGAGGTGCCGTCGGTGGCGAGGCGGGCGAGGTAGGGGTCGGTGGCAGCAACCAGCAGGTCGCCCGCCGGCAGCGGCGCCAGGCTCATGATGGTGTTGGCGCTGGCCGGCAGCGCCCGGCGCGCGCCGGTGCCTGCCTCGGCCCAGGCGATGACCTCAGACCGGCCAGACAGCGGGTAGCTTCCCCCCGCGAACAGCGTCTCGCCGTCGGCCGACCAGGCGATCTTCGAGAGATTGCCGCCGGTAAGGTCGGCGGTGTCGGGGACTTGGCGCGGGGTGAGGGTGGTGGTGTCGAGCAGGCTGACGGCGGTGGTGTCCTCATAGCCGACGGCGAGGCGATCGCCCTGTGGGCGGAAGGCGAGGCCGAAGGGCCGGGCGCCGTCAGGGGCGGTGATCTCGGCCCGCTTCGCGAACGCCGGGCCGGGTCCGTAGAGGCGGATGCGGCCATCATCGCTCGTCGTTGCCAGCCGGCCGTCCTTGGTGAAGGCGGCACCGTAGCTGCTGTCGCCATAGTCTTGGTCGGCGAAGACCTCGGCCCAGTCGGCATCGCGGTCGTAGACGCGGACGCCGTTCGCTCCCCAGAGGGATGCGGCGAGGAAGCGGCCGTCTGGCGAGAAAGCGAGGTGGTTGACGACGTCCGGCAGGCCGTCGAGGCGCTGGACCAGGGCACCGCTCTTGCGGTCGAAGAGGTAGATGGGATGGCCACCGCGTGCGGCCGCATTCGTCCACCCGCCAGCGGCGACGAGGCTGGCATCGGGGCTGATGGCGACGGCGTAGGCCTTGCCGACATTGCCGGGGCCGGTGGGCAGGCGGAGGGTGCGGAGCAGGCGGCCGTCGGCCGCGTCGAACAGGCGGACGTTGCGGTCTTCGGAAGCGGTGACGGCGAAGCGGCCGGCTTCGTCGACGTCGGCGCGTCTGATCGGCGCGGTGTGGAAGCCCGGGTCGAGGACCAGGACCGGGCGGTCGTGGAGGCCATCCTGGGCCGCCGCGGGCCACGCCATCAGCCAGACACAAAGAACCGGCAGCAGCCAGCGCACGGCCGTCACTCCTCGAAGAATGACGAGGCCGTAACACGATGGGTGATCGGCGGCAACCGGAAGGGCAGCGCGGCCGGGCGTGGACGGCCGCGATCAGGCGGCCAGCGCGACGGCCAGCATGAACAGGACGAGGGTGGCGAGCGGGGCGATGGGCCGGTTCATGGCGGCAGCTCCGAGGGCATGGGGACCACCGCGGAGCGTCGGCCGATCGGGTGAAGATCCGGTTAGCGGCGGGCGCTCTGCAGCGCCTCGATCAAGAAAGCGGCCCCGGCACGATGGCCGGGGCCGCCCCTGGGGAACGGGGTTGGTGGCGCCGTCAGGCAGCGGCCTGCTGCGCGGCGCGGCGGCGACGGGCGTAGGCGAGACCGGCAACGCCGGAGATCAACAGCCACGCCGCACCGGGGATCGGCACCTGGCTGACACCGGCGACGCTGAAGAGGTCGGCCGTGCCACGCTTGTTGGTCACGGAGAACATCAGCGCGCCGTCCTCTTCACCGAGATTGGCGAACGAGCCGGTGCCGGCGTACACGGCCTCGAGGAACGCGGCCAGCTCACCCTCGGTGTCGAGGCGCGAGTTGCCGGTGTCGGCGTTCAGGATCGCCTTGAGGTCCGCCGGACGCTTGCCGCCGCCGATCCACTTGGTGCCCAGGAACGTGTCGACCGACGAGAACTGGTAGGTCGAGGCGCGGTCACCGACGTCGACGAAGCTGGAGTCGACGCGGACGTTGGCCGTAGGGTCGTTGTAGGTGGCCTTCGCATCGGCGTCGCCGACGGCGCCGAACGCCAGTCCGAACGCGATCGCCGAGGTAATGATGGCGGTGAACTTCATGATGACAGGCTCCAGACTGGCGACGAACGAGGCGATGCACGGTTCGCGGGCGATGGCGGTGAGTGGGATGTCCGAACGATCGGCGATGACATCATCGGCGATCGGGACACTCAACTACAACGCTATCCATGGCTCCTGTGCGGTACGCGGTGGCGCTCGTCAGCGATTTCGTTTGCACATCCTGCATAGGCCGCTGCCCGGCACCTGCCTGTGACATTCGGCACATGGCCGCAGTTTTTTCCGTGGTGCCCGGGTCTCGCCTCCGCTCGCGCCGGGTCGGCGCTTCCACCACCTCCAGTGGAGCAGCGCCGTGCGTGATCGGTGCTGTGCGCTCGCGACTGCATCGAAGAGCAAGGAAGGCCCACCTTCCGGTCCCGGCAGAACCGAGCGCCCGATCCGTCGACCCACGGTGCGCCACCGACCCGCGGCTGCCTCGGCACGTCGTCCCTTCGCCCGATTGACAGGGTGCGACGAACGGCGCCTCCTCAATAGTGTCGGTGGTTCCCGGCGGCGGTGGCCGGCGGGATGAAAAGGGAACGTGGTGGGGCCTTTTTGGGGCCGAAGCCACGGCTGCCCCCGCAACTGTGAGCGGCGAGCACGGCCGAACCGCAGCCACTGGCGCCAAGCGCTCCCCGAGGAGCCGACGGCGCTGGGAAGGCACGGCCCACGCAGCGACCCGCGAGCCAGGAGACCTGCCCCCGACAGGCGCGGTCGATCTCGGTCGGCCCCGCCATCACGGTCGGGCGCCGGGGTGCGCGTCGGGCGGTGGGAGCCCGGCCACTTCGGTCCCCGTCTCCCGACGCCTCGAACACCCCGTCTCCCGAAGCGAGGTGCCCGCCGCGGGGTAGCGTGCGGGCTTTTGGGAGCGACGAACGATGGCGTTTCGCCACCACGTCCTGGCTACGACGATCGCGGCTTGCCTGGCACCCTTGCCGGTCGCCGCACATTTTCAGCTCGTCTACACGCCCGAGGTCAACCTGACCGAGCCTGGCGACGTGCCGCTGAAGCTGGTGTTCTGGCATCCCTTCGAGAACGGCCACGTCATGGACATGGGCGCGCCCGAGGCGTTCTTCGCCGTGCACCGCGGCGAACGGATCGACCTCATGGAGACCTTGAAGCCGCTGACGTTCGAAGGCGCCAGCAACAGCGCCGCTGCGTTCGACGCCTTCCTGCCGATGCGACGCAGCGGGGACTACGTGCTCGTGGTCGTCCCAGCGCCCTACTACGAGGAAAGCGAGGACATCTACATCCAGCAGCTCACCAAGAGCTTTCTGACCAGAAACGAGATCCCGACCGACTGGATGGAGCCGGTGGGCCTGCCGGTGGAGATCCTGCCGATGAACCGGCCGACCAACGTCATCGCCGGCTCGACCTTCACGGGACGGGTCGTCGCCGAAGGTGAGCCAGTGCCCGGCGCCGAGATCGAGATCGAATTCATGGCCGCCGAACCGATGATGGACGCCAATCGGCCGGCCGAACCCCAGGCCTCACCAATGCCCGGCGGCGCCGTGGTCGCAATCGCCGACGACGACGGCTATTTCACCTTCGGCATCCCGCGCGCCGGGTTCTGGGGTTTCGCCGCGCTCGGCGCCGGGCCAGATACCGAGCACGAGGGCAAGGAACTGAGCCAGGACGCGGTGCTTTGGGTCCGCGCCTACGACGTCGAATGACGCCGTTGCGCCGACCGAAGACCTGACGGAGGGGGCCATGCACATCGTCGACGGCGCCTTGTCGACCGAGGTGGTGGTCGGGGGCTTGGCCCTCGCCGCAGCCGGAATCGGCATGGGCCTCCGAACGCTGCCGCTGGAGAAAATCCCAGCGGCGGGCGTGCTCAGCGCCACGTTCTTCGTGGCGTCCCTGATCCACGTGCCGCTCGGCCCGTCGAGCGTGCACCTGATCATGAACGGCCTCGCTGGGCTGGTGCTGGGATGGGCGGCGTTCCCGGCACTGTTCGTCGGGCTCTTGTTGCAGGCGGTGTTCTTCGGCTTCGGCGGGCTGACGGTGCTCGGCGTCAACACCGTCGCGATCGCCCTGCCAGCGGTCGCCGTCTACTACGTCTGCCGCCACGGTGTCGCCTCACCGTCGGCGACGGTCGCCGCCGTCTGGGGAGCCGTCGGCGGCGCGCTCGCCATCGCCTTGACGACGGTGCTGGTCGCCATCGCCCTGGCGCTGACGGGCGACGAGTTCGTGCCGGCCGCGAAGCTCGTGTTCTTCGCCCACATCCCGGTGATGATCATCGAGGGACTCTTGACCGGCGCGGCCGTCTATCTGGCGCATCGGGTCAAGCCGGAGCTGTTCGGGACGATCACCGCACGCACCGCGGAGCAGGTCACGTGAGGCCGTGGCCGTTCCTGGCGATGCTGGCGTTGGCCCTGGTGTTCTCGGCGCCCGCCGCCGCTCACAAGGTCATCGCCTCGGTGTTCGTCAGCGGTGAGGTGATCGAGGGCGAGATCGGCTTCTCCAATGGTGAGATGGCCGCCGACATCCCGGTCGAGGTGTTTGATCACGACGGCACCAAACTCGGTGAGGTGCTGACCGACGGCGACGGCTTTTTCGTCTTTCGGCCGACGGCGCGGGTGACCCACGTCTTCCGTGCCGACCTCGGCGCCGGCCACGTCGCCGAGGTGCATTTGGCGGCGGACGCGTTGCCGCCGAGCGTCGGCGAGGTGTCGGCGCCCGGCGCCCGAGCCGCCCCGGCGCCGGGCGCCATCGCGGTGCCGGCAACGCCGACAGCAGAAGGCTGGAGCTTCGGCGACACCGAGCGGGCTGCGATCGCCGAGATCGTTCGCAACGAGCTGCGGCCGCTCCGCCGCGAGATTGCCGCCTACAAGGAGAAGAACGATCTGCAGACGATTCTCGGCGGTATCGGCTACATCGTCGGGATCTTCGGCGTCGGCTACTTCATCGCGGCGCGCCGCAAGCTCGGGAAGAGCTGAGCGATGGGGCATCTCGCACGCGTCGAACGCGGCACGTTGCACGAGGCCGAAATCGACGACGACCACGGCCCGGTCGGCCTGATCGATCCCCGCGCGCGCATCCTGGGTGCCGTGGTCTTCGCTGCGGCGGTCATCGGCTTGAGCGACCTCGTCGTCCTGTGTGTGGCCCTGGCCCTGTCGGTCCTGGTGATGCTGACCGCCAAGCTGCCGGCCGGGGCCACCTTGCGGCGGATGGCGGCGATGGACAGCTTCATCGTCTTCATGTTGGTGATGCTGCCGTTCACCGTGCCGGGCACGCCGTTCGTCCACGTGTTCGGCTGGCCGGCCAGCATCGAGGGCCTTCGTCAGGCGATCGAGATCGCGCTCAAGGCCAATGCCATCGTGCTGATGCTCATGGCTCTGGTCGGTACCATGGAGCCGGTCACACTCGGCCACGCGCTGCATCGCCTGAGGGTCCCGGTGGCGCTGGTCCACCTCTTGATGTTCACCGTTCGCTATGTCGGCGTGCTGCACCAGGAGTACGGCCGGCTGCGGGCGTCGATGAAGACCCGGGGATTTCGGCCGCGCAACAGCCGCCACACCTACCGCACGTTCGGCTATCTGGTGGGGATGATGCTGGTGCGCGCCATCGAACGCTCGGAGCGTATCCTCGATGCCATGAAGTGCCGCGGCTTCGATGGCCGCCTGCCCTTGCTCGACAACTTCGCCTTCGGTCCGAGGGATGCGGCGTTTGCCGCCTTGCTCGTCGCCACGGTCTTCGGCCTGCATCTCTTGGAAGTCGCCGTTGCCGGCATTGCTTGACCTCGAGGATCTCCATTTCGCCTATCCCGGCCGACCGAACGTCCTCTCGGGCGCGACGTTGCAGCTCCATGCCGGCGAGCGGCTTTGCGTCACCGGCGCGAACGGTGCGGGCAAGAGCACACTGCTCCGCATGGTCGTCGGCCTGCTGAAGCCTGGCGGTGGCCGCGTCGTCGCCTTCGGGACCGAGCGCCGTCTGGAGGCGGACTTCCACGAGGTGCGCCGCCGTTGCGGTCTGGTGTTCCAGGACCCGGACGACCAGCTCTTTTGCCCGACCGTGGCCGAGGACGTGGCGTTCGGGCCGCTCAACCTCGGGCGCGACCGCGGGCAGGCGCTCGCCATCGTCGACGACGTGCTCGCCCAGATGGACCTCATGCACCTGCGCGACCGGATCACCCACAAGCTCTCCGGCGGCGAGAAGCGGTTGGTGGCCCTCGCCGCGGTGCTGGCGATGGCGCCCGACGTGCTGCTCTTGGACGAGCCGACCGGTGGGCTTGACGAAGCCAACGAAGCCCGCTTGGCCAGCATCCTGCTCGACCTGCCCCAGGCGATGATCGTCGTCTCCCACGATGCCGGGTTTCGGGCGCGGATGGCCACGCGCAGCGTCCATCTGGCCGATGGCCGGCTGGCGACCTCGGACCTGCGCTCGCATGGGTGAGTGGCGATCGTCGGCGCCGCAGCGCCGGAGCAGTGTCGGGGGCGCCGGGTCAGCGGGTGGCGATCCGTATCGTCAGGACGTAGTCGGGCGGCGGGCCGCTCGGATCGGGTAACGGTCGGAGCGACTCGAGCTGAACCATCCAACGGCCCGCATCCCACCACCGGCCGCGCTCTTCAGTCGACAGCTCGACGCGTCCCGCGCCCTCGACGTCGATGACGACGTCGGCGCGGCCCTGCCAGACGCAGACCGCATGCGCGGGGCAACGGGAATCCTCGGTGACACCGACGAACCGCACGCTCGGCAGGCCATCACCCGGCTTCAGGACCTCACTCAGCGCCAACCGCAGCTCGACGCCCGGCTCTGCCCAAGCAGCCGGGGCGAGTGCGACCACAAGTGCCAAGACCAATCGCGCGGGGCTCAACGAGCGACGGCTTTGATGCGCTCGACGAACCGGCGGAGCGGCTCTGCAGCGTTACCGCTCTGATCGGTATAGGCTACGCGATGAACGCGATCGGCGTCTTCGACAGTGAGTTCGGTGCGGAGCATGTCGGCGCCGATCATCTCGTCCGCCGGTGTCGGCGCCAAGCCGAAGAACCCGAGGTGCCGGACGGCAGTCTCGGCCATCTCGCGGTCGGTCTCCGTCAACGCCCCGGTCTCCAAGTCGGCGACCAGCTCGTCGATGCCTGCAAAGCCGCCTCGACGATGGATCGTGATGCGCATGGCCTGCCCTTCCGATGACGACGGGCACCGGCGGCTGCAGGAGCCGCCGGTGCCCCCTGTTCAGGACGTCGAGAAACACGCGCGAAGCGCTGTCAACTCCGCATCGAACCAAGCCGCCATGCCGCAGAACTCCGGCGCGTTCATCGTACCGCAGCAGGCCCGCCGATCTTGGACTGCCCTCTCACCGTCGGACATACCCACCGCCAACCGCGTTCCGGCCTCCACAGCGGCCGTCAGCGCTTCCTCGGTCGTCACGACTTCGCGCACCGCAAACCGATTGCGGATGGCGTTCAGATACGCCGTTGGCTTGCCGTCTTCCGCGCAGATGGCGAGCATTTGGTTGGCAACGTCGGCATAAGTGGCCCCGTTGTCCGGTGCTCTGATGATCGAGCGAACGACCAACGAGCAAAGGTAAGCCCCGACTTCGTGGAGCACCGTCGCGTCGTCGCGGAGAAACGGCCGGCGCTCGAAAGCGACGATGTCGGCAAGGATGTCGTAGACGGCGCCGGTCATGACCTGCGAGATGGCATGGACCTGCGTCCCGGTTTGGCTGAGCGTCAGATCGTTGTCGGCGTTCCGCAGACCGTTGGGCCGCCCGAGAGCCAGACCGAACTCTTCGGCAACGTCGGCGAGGAACGTTTTGTTGTGGAGATCCGCCTTGGTCTGGGCGACGACCGCTTCGACCTGATCATGCTGCGCCAGGGTCAAGAAGATCGCGGTCAAATCGCCGAAGGACTCGTGGAGCCCACCAGTCTGCGGCGGCTGACCGAAAAGGATCCAGTCGGGCTTGAGCCCATCCAAGATGGCGTGGCCGCACTCGTGGGCGACGATGTCGAACGAGCGGCACGTGTGCACGCGCCGGCCGTCGTCGTCGGCGACGAAGTGACCGAACTTGAGCGCCCGGTCCGTGCGGCTGTAGAACGCGTTCATCGTATCCGGCAGACCGTGGGGAAAGACCTCCAACGGACGCGTATCGGTGACCGAGTTCCACGCCCAGGGCAGCGGCGCCGGCGCCTGGTCACCCAATGCGCGCTGATACATGGTCAACGTTTGCCGAACGACGGCAAAGGTGTGGACCGCGTCGAACTCCGGCGTATCCGGCTGTTGGATGAAATCGCCGAACATGTTGGCGCTCACTGCCGGCAAGCCTGGCGTTCCGTTGACGATGCGCGCGTCGCCCGGTCCCGCGACCACCGGTCCGGGCAGATAGCATTTGCGGACACCGATCTCCGTGACGGTCGGGTCCTGTTTGTAGATCAGCACTCTCGACCCGCTCACGCTCGCCGGCAACGGCGTCGTCGGCCGGGGGACCGGAATGGTTGGCGCGACGCGCGGCTTTCCCGGCTCGACGGTGGCCTCTCGGGTCTTACGGTGGCGGCGATAAGCGTCACTGGGCACCGGCACGAAACCGACCGGAATGAGCTTCGCAGTCATGGGCTTCCTCCCCGTATCGTCGAAGGGGATCCGTGGGCGCCGCTGAGCCCGTGCCCTAGCGACGGGCCCGACGCAGGACCCCAAGGGAACGAGGTTTGGTCGACCGCAGCTCTGACAGCTATGACTCAGTTCACATGATATTTATGAATCGCCCATGTTTCACAGTCTGCAGCGACGGCCTCTCGGCACGTCCGCTGGCTGCGTAGACCCGACCAGCCCGACCGCCGAGGCCGATGACGACGAGCGGGCTCAGAACGACTTGCATATCCCCTCCCTGGGGATAGGATAGCCGCATGAAACACGCGAGCCACGACGACGTCGTCAAGCGCCTCCGCCGCGCCGAAGGACACCTCAAGAGTACGATCGCGATGATCGAGGAGGGGCGGCCCTGTCCCGACGTGGCGCAGCAGCTCCACGCCGTGGTGCGGGCGGTCGAGCAGGCGAAGAAGACGTTCGTCCACGACCACATCGACCATTGCCTGGAAGCGGTCGCTGCGCCGGGCAACGATCAGGCCGCGCTGATCGCCGAGTTCAAGGAAATCTCGAAGTATCTCTGAGGCGGGAAGCCGGTCGATGGGTATCGGTGAGCTGGTTGCAGGCGGCGGCGCCAACCCGGTCTTCCTGGTGATGATGGCGCTCGTGCTCGGCGCGTTGCACGGGCTGGAGCCGGGGCACGGCAAGACGATGATGGCGGCCTACATCGTCGCCGTGCGCGGCACCGTCTGGCAGGCGGCGCTGCTCGGCGGGTCCGCCGCAATCTCGCATTCGATCATCGTCTGGGTCCTCGCGATCATCGGCCTTCAGTTCGGCGATGCGCTGATCGGCGAGGCGGCGGAGCCCTATTTCGTGATGGTCTCGGGGCTGATCGTCATCGCCATGGGGATTTGGATCCAACGGAGTTCGGTGAACACTCCACCCGCGCATCACCACCACCACGATCATCATCACCCGCACGATCACAGCCACGACCACGGGCCGACCGACGCCCACACCCTCGCTCACGCGCGTGAGGTGGAGGCCCAGTTGGCCAGCGGCCGGACGACGACGGCGCAAACCGTGATGTTCGGGCTCTCGGGCGGCCTCGTTCCCTGTCCGGCGGCGATCACGGTGTTGCTGATCTGCCTGCAGATCGGCCAGTTCGGCCTCGGCATGACGTTGGTCGCTGCGTTCAGCACCGGGCTTGCCGTGACGTTGGTGGCGATCGGCGCCGTGGCCGCCTTGGGCCTGCGCTACGTGTCGGCGCGCTCGACCCGCTTCGACGCGCTGACCGCCTACGCCACGCGGCTGTCGGCCTGGCTGATCATCGCCTTGGGCGTGCTAATGGTCTACGCCGGGTGGCATCACCTGCCGCACGGCTGAACGCCGCTCAGCTCCGTCGTTCGAACGAGACCAGCGCGTCGTGGAAGCCGAGTGCGCGATAGGTCGCGCGTGCAGCGGCGTTCGGCGCCAGTGCCGACACGACCAGCCGTCGGACTCCGCGACTGCGCCCGAACGCGGCCACGGCATCGACCAAGGCGCGGGCGACACCGCGGCGACGATACGCAGCCGCCACCACCAGGTCCTCGATCTTGATTTCGCGCGGTTCCACCTCCAGCCGGTCGCACTCCAGGAAGGCCGCTGCCATGCCGACCACCTCACCGTCGATCGCACCGACGATCACGGTGCCGTCATCTCGGCCCAGGCGCTCCAGCAGTGCAGCGACGTAGCCGTCGGCCATGGTCGCGCCGGGCCGACGAGTTGGTCTGACGGACCGCTCGTGGTCTTGGAGCATGGCGACCAGCAGAACCAATGCCCTTCGGTCGCCGGGCGACGCAGCACGGACGACAAGCGACTGGTCTGACATCGGGCGATCGGTTCCCCAGCAGCGACGGCGACTGGACGAAGCGGCCACCGCAGCGGCAAGTCAACGGGGGCGTCGAACCAGCGACGCCCACCACCCGGAGACGCTCCCATGCCTGACCCGCGGCCCTCGAAGGGAACCTTGGCCATCGTCCTGCAGCTGGCGATCGTCACCGTGGCTCTGCCTTTGGCCGACGCGACCGCGGACGACCGGGACGCCGCCGCGGTCTACGCCACCATCGAGGACCGCTTACTGCTGATGAAGCCCGTCGCCGCCTGGAAACGGGCGCACGACGCGCCGGTGGCCGACCTCGCGCGGGAGGCGGTGGTGCTCGATCGCGCCGTTGCCGACGCAGCGGCGGCGGGCCTCGACGGCGAGAGCGCGCGGCCGCTGTTCGCCGCGCAGATCGAGGCCGCCAAGGACATCCAGCATTGCTGGCTCGACCGCTGGAACCACGGCGTCACGGTGCCCGACCGCGCCCCGGACCTGGTCGACGAGATCAGGCCGCAGCTCCTGGCGGTCGGCGCGACACTGCTCCAGTCGATCGAGGCGGCGCTGGCCGCGGGTACGACCTTCGGAGACTCGGAACACCAGGCGTTCACGGCCGAGATCGACGTCGACTGCCTCTCCACGGCGGCGCGTGACGAGGTGTTCCAGGGACTGCAACAGGTGCGCCTCGCCGACTGAGGGGCGCGGCGCGCGTCGACCCGATCCGCGTCGGTCGTCAGCCCGAGCCGCCGACCCGGGCGCAAGGAGCCAGCATGTCGGAAACACTCTTCGTTGCGTTGATCGGCGTCGTCGGGACGCTCTTCACCGGATTGGCCGCGTTCGCGCTGGGCCTCGCCAAGATGGCCACGGACAAGAGCCTAGCCGTTGCTCGCGAACAGGGCGCTCAGGCCAACGCCGTGCTGCTGCGCGACAAGGACCTCGAGATCGCCCGGCTGGAAGTCCCCCAGACCCTGGCCATCGCCTACGACACCGACCTCAGAGCGCAGCGCTTGCGCCACTACACGCGGTTGTGGCGGCGGACCCATCGCCTGGCCAAGTATCCCCGGCTGCGGCCGATGACGGCGGCGGAGGCCGCCGCCCTGTCGGCAACGCTCGGTCGCTGGTACTTCAGTGGCGGCGGCTTGTTCTTCACGGAGGGAACGCGCGACGCGTTCTTCGACCTGCAGGACGGCTTGAAGCTGGTCATCGAGCGTCGTGATGTCGAGGCGGCCGTGGACACCGAGGCGCTGCGTGGCTGGTTGGATCGTCCTGCGGGTTGGACACCGCCGCCAGCGCTGCTCGACATCGCCCGGGCGCCCATCGGCGATCCGGCGGCGCCATTGCCCGACGACGTCGTCGAGGGCCTTCGAAGGCTGGCCAGCCGCTTGCGCACGGCGATGACCGAGGACGTGCTCACACGCGCTCCGTCCGCGCTGGGTAGCAGCGACGCCGCCGCTACCAGCTGAGACCGAACTGCGCGCTCCTGCCGTCAGGCTGGCGCCGCCCAACGGTAGTGGGCGTCCGGCTCCCGTTCTTCGTTGTCGGCGCCGTCGGTCAGTGCGACGAGCGTGAAGCCGCGGGCCTCGTAGAACCGGCGAGCGCGTTCGTTGCGTTGGAAGACGTAAAGATCGAGCGACCCTTCGCCGGCCAAGGCGGCTCGGAGCAGCGCGCTCCCCACGCCTTGGCCCACCCGTTCGGGCAGCACGTAAAGGTGCTCCAGCCAGCCGTTCGCAACCGCCGCGAAGCCGATGGGCGTACCGGCGTCGGCGATGATGACCCGCGCGTCCCGTAGCACGCGTGCGAAGTATCCCAGACGATCGGCCTCGTCGTGGACGATCGGCAGGTAGGACATGAACCGGGCGCGCGCCCGGTCGTGAATGTCGGTCACCTCGGCGGCGTCGTCAGGCCGGCCGGGGCGGAGGACGACGCCGTGCAACTCAGCCGCGTCGCCCGAAGCGCGCCAAGGCGTCGTTCGGAACGAGGAGGAGGGCGAGCAGCATCACCCAGCCGAAGATGGCCACCGGCAGTTGGCCGAAAGCGAATTCCAGCGCACCGCTCGCCGCCGCGCTGAAAACGATCATCAGCCAGCCCGGCAAACCCATGGCGCGCCAGCGCTTGGCCGACAGGTTGAACTTGGCGAACGTGATGCCGGCGAGGACCACGGCTGCCGCTACGAGAGTCGGGAGACCGAGCGAAGCTCTGACCTGCTGCAGCAAAGCCCACCCCGTCGCCGGCGGCGTGTCGCTGCCGACGACGCCCGCCGCCACCATCACAGCGACGAGAACGCCCATCATGAGCACCACCAGCAACAGTGCGTAACCGAGATAGCCCAGGCGGCCGACTCGACCGCTCGTGATCTCGCCGAACAGCACCCTGAGCATCCGCGATCCTCGTTCTGAAATCGGCGCCGGCGGCGACGACGAATGGGCGGCCGCGTTCAGCGACGGCCGATGCCGGCCAATGCGCCGTTGGGGACGAGTACCAGCACCAGCAGCACCACGAAACCGAAAACGGACGCGGCCTGCTCGTCGATGGCGGTCTGCAGCGTGGTGGTCAGCACGCTGGCGAGCGCGACCACCAACCAGCCCGGCAGGCCCATGGCGCGCCAGCGCTTCGCCGTGACGTTGAGGTTGGCGAACAGCAAGCCCGCGCCGACGACCAGCATGACGATCACCATCGGCAGGCCGAAGCGCGCAACCACCGCCTCTTGGGCGACGTCCAGGTCGCCGCCGACGATCGTTTCGCTGACGCCGGCCACCACCAGGATCGCGGCGACGACGACGAACCAGATCAGCAGCAGCAGTAACGAGGCGCCGACGAAGCCGAGCCGACCGAGCTTGCCGCGGGTGACCTGGCCGAACAGCATGCCGATCACCGAAGCGCGTTCCCAGTCGGCCCGTTGGGGGCGATGGTCAGGCCGCTGCCAGGGCACTTGGGACGCCAACGCCCGCCTGGTCGAGTTCCGTCCGAATCGTCGCCTTGAGACGCTCCAGCCCGGCCGTATCGGCCGCCTCGGCCCGCGCCACCAGCACGGCCTGGGTGTTGGAGGCGCGCATCAGCCACCAGCCTTCGGCGGTGTTGACACGCACGCCGTCGATGTCGTTGACCTCGGCGCCGTTGGCCGCCAGACGCTGTTTGACGTCGGCGATCACGTCGAACTTCTTCTCGTCGGGGCAGTCGATGCGGATCTCCGGCGTGTTCACCACCTTCGGCATCGCGTCCTTGTAATCGGCAAGCGTCTTCGTCCCGCGGCCGAGGATGTCGAGCAGCCGCACGGCGACGTAGAGCGCATCGTCGTAGCCGTAGAAGCCGTCCTTGTAGAAGATGTGCCCGGACATCTCACCCGAGAGGGGGGCGCCGACCTCGGCCATCTTGGCCTTGATGAGCGAGTGGCCGGTCTTCCACATCAACGGCTGGCCGCCCATGGCGGTGATCGCGTCGAACAAGGTCTGCGAGGCCTTGACGTCGGCGATGATCGTCGCGCCCGGATAGCGGGGCAACAGGTCGGACGCCAGGATCTCGATGAGCTGGTCACCGAACAGGATGCGTCCCTGGCCGTCGACCACGCCGATCCGGTCGCCGTCGCCGTCGAAGCCGATGCCGATCTCGGCACCGCTGGAGCGCACCCGCTCGATCAAGTGCTCGAGGTTTTCCGGCTCCGTGGGGTCGGGATGGTGGTTCGGAAACCGCCCGTCGATCTCGGCGAAAAGCACCTCGTGCTCGCCGGGCAACTGCTTGACCAGCGCCTCGACCGCTGGGCCCGCAGCACCGTTGCCGGTGTCCCAGACGGCCTTGACGGGCCGAGCGCCATGATAGTCCTGGGCCAGCCGCGCGACATAAGCGTCGAACACGTCGGCCTCGACCACGCCGCCGCCAGGTGCGGTGCGGAAGCCGCCGCTTTCGGCGATGGGCCGCAGGCGCTGGATGCGGTCGCCGAAGAACGACGCCTTGCCGATCATCATCTTGAAGCCGTTGTGGCTCGGCGGGTTGTGCGAGCCGGTGATTTGGATGCCGCCGTCGCAACCCAGATGGTGCACGGCGAAGTACAGCATCGGCGTCGGCCCGCAGCCGATGGTGTGGACCTCACAGCCGGCAGCGACCAAGCCCTCGGTCACCGCCGCGACCATCTCCGGCGAGCTGATGCGGCCGTCATAGCCGACGGCGATCTTGAGGCCCTGGCCCTCTTCGGCGAGGATCGTGGCGTAGGCTTGGCCGAGAGCGCGAGCATCGGCGGCGAACAGCGTCTCACCGACGATGCCGCGGACGTCGTACTCGCGCAGGATGGTGGCATGGAACACGTGCGGATCGCTCATGCGTCAGGGCCCTCGGGTACCGGGTGTCAGGCGTAGCGCTTCAAGAGCTCGGCGAAGCCCGATGCGAGATCGGGACGCCGCAGCGCCGCCGCTACGATCGCCTCCAAGTAGCCCAGCTTGTCGCCGCAGTCATACCGATTGCCGCTGAAGACGTACCCATGGAAGGGGTGGTTGCCCAACATCTTGGCCATCGCGTCGGTCAGCTGGATCTCGCCGCCGGCGCCCGCTTCGTGGCGGTCGAGATGGGTGAACACCTCCGGCAGGAGCACGTAACGACCGACCACCGCGTAGCGCGACGGCGCTTCGGCCGGCTTCGGCTTTTCGACCATCGCCGTCGCTTCGACCAGGCGCCCGTCGATGGCGCCGGTGGCTAGGATGCCGTAGCGGTCGGTGTGCTCTTGGGGCACCTCCATCGTCGCGACCAAGTTGCCGCGGGTCCGGTCGTGCGCCTCGATCAGCTCACCGAAACACGGGACGTCGCCGAGGATCAGGTCGTCGACCAAACCGACGGCGAACGGCTCGTCTCCGACCACGTGCCGCGCACACCAAACGGCGTGCCCCAGCCCGAGCGGCTGCTGCTGGCGGGTGTAGACGACGCCGCCAGCGACCGGTACCGACTCTTCCAGATCGGCGAGCGCCGCGGTCTTCTCCTTGCGGACCAGACTGTCGAACAATTCGTACGCCCGATCGAAATGGTCTTCGATCAGGGTCTTGCCGCGGCCGGTGACGAAGATGAACTCCTCGATACCGGCGTCACGAGCCTCCTCGAACGCGTATTGGATGATCGGCTTGTCGACGACCGGCAGCATCTCCTTCGGCAGAACCTTGGTCGCCGGCAGCATACGGGTGCCGAGACCAGCGACGGGGAAGACGGCCTTGCGGACTCTGCTCAACGATCTCATCCCTGCGGTTGCACGCGCTGTGCTCATACCCGCGACCGTGGTTGCAGCGCAACATCGCTAGCGGCGACGCGTGCCCCGCTCCAGCAAATGCGCGCGCGCCGCGTTGATCTGCGACGCCAGGAAGTTCGAGCCGCCCTGGTCCGGATGCAGGCCCGCCATCAGGCGGCGGTGTGCGGCCTTCACGTCGACCTCGCTGGCACCTGGCTCGAGGCCGAGGATGTCGTAGGCGCGGGCGTCGGTCATCGCACCCGAGGTGTCGTCGGCCGGGGCCTCCTCCCGCCAACCCTGATGGCGGCGATCGAGGAACGCCTCCAACAGCGGTTCGGATTCGGGATCGTCGCGGCGGCAGCCGGCCAGCAGGGTCCGTAGCTGGTCGAGGGTCAATCGGCTGAGCCGCTGGCCGCCGAACGGACCGGTGCGAACCTCGCCGTCGAGCGCGCCGGTGGCCGGGTCGAGCCGCATGCGGAGCGTCTCCGTGACCACGCTCGCCCCGTCCGTGTCGGTCGACGCACTCTCCGCAGGACCGAACGTATCGGGGGGGCGTTGGGCCTGCCGGAACGAGCGGAACGCCCAGAACGCGGCGCCAAGTGCCGCGACCGCGAATCCGACGCGACCGGCGTACATCAGGCCCGAACTCATCAACACTGCCAGGGTGGCGGCGAACACCCGCAGCGCTTGCGCTACGTCGCGGGCCGGCAGCTGCGTCAGCCACCGTCCCGACATCACCACGAGGACCACCAGGGCCACCGCGATCAAGAAAAGCGTCCAAGGCACCGGCCCGCCTACCCCTTGGTCAAGAGCTTCACGCGGTGGCTCTGCCGAGCGTTCTGGTTTTCCAAGGCGGCGACACCGCCGGCAGCGTACGCTGCCACGGCCCGCAAGAGATCGCGCAGCTCGTCGGCGCTGGCGCTCGAGAGCGAGCAGTGGGCGCCACCCGTGAGCTTGGCGATGTCGCGGAACGCGCGGGTCGCGGTCGGGTCGTTGCCCTCTTGGAAGACGAACGCGCGAACCCCGCGGACGCCGAGCTGTCCGGCCAGCTGGCCCAGGCGGTCGACATCCTCCTCGCACGCGTCACCGACGTAGACCAGGGCATCGAGCGGCGCGTCGTTGACCACACGCAGTGCGTGGTTGAGCACGCGCTCGATCTGAGTTTGCCCGGCGCGGCAAAGCACTTTGGTCATCAACTGCACCAGCGTCGCCGGCGTCCGCGCCCAGCCACTCGCCTTGCATTCGCCGAAGCCGCGGAAGAACACCAACTGGACGTCGAGGCCACCGAGACTCTCCGCCGTCAGGAACATCTCGCCTTGAACCTGAACGGCACGATCCCAAGTCGGTTCACGCGACGCCGTAGCGTCCATGGCGAACACCAGCCGCCCCCGGCGTCCGTCGCCCCGGCGGGGCGTCCGTTGCACCTGCTCCAGAAACCGTCGAACGTCGCCGTTCGCAACACGGGTGAGATCACGCTTGGTCATGTGTGGTATGTTGGGCCAACTGTGCGTCGGGTCCACCTTCTTGGGAAGGCGTCGATGACCCAGGGCTCGGACAACCCGCTGGTTGCCGAACTGGAGAGCGGCGCCCCGTTCGGCGTCGCCGCCGACGAGGTGACTCGCGTCGACTCGCACAGCGCCCACGTCTTCCTGGTCGGCGAGCGCGCCTTCAAGGTGAAGCGCCCGGTCGCCTTCAGTTTTCTCGACTTCACCACCGAGCCGCAGCGCCGCGCCGCACTGGCGGCCGAGCTCCGACTCAATCGGCGGTTCGCGCCGATGCTCTACGTCGGGCTGGTCAAGATCGTCCGTGTCGACGGGAACCTCGTCGTCGGCGGCAACGGCAAGGCGCTCGAGTGGGCGCTGGAGATGGTGCGCTTTCGCGCCGACGCCCAGCTCGATCGGATCGCCGCCGAAGGACGGCTGTCGGCGGAGCTGGTGCGCGACCTCGGCCGGGCGGTGGCAGCCCTGCATCGCCGAGCACCGCTCCGCCCCGACAAGGGCGGTGCCGAAGCGATGGCCGAGGTGGTCCGCGGCAATCGCGAGGACCTCGACAACGCACCCACCGGCGTGTTCGCACCGGCGGACGTCGACGCCGTCGACCGTGCAGCGTGCGACGCCTTGGATCGGTTTCGGCGGATGCTCGATCGGCGACGCGGCACCGGCCACGTCCGGCACTGCCACGGCGACTTGCACCTCGGCAATCTGGCGGTGTTCCGCGGTCGGGTGGTGCCGTTCGACTGCATCGAGTTCAACGAGGACTTCGCCTGCATCGACACGGTTTACGATCTGGCGTTCTTGCTGATGGACCTGATCGATCGTGACCAGCCGGAGGCGGCACAGGTCGTCCTGCAGGCTTGGCTGACGGCCGAAGGCGACGTCGAGGGGCTGGTCCTCTTGCCCTTCTTCATGGCGGTGCGCGCGACGATCCGCGCCAAGGTCATCGCGTTCGCCATCGCCGACCCCTCGTCCGAGCCGGAAGCGGTCGAGCGGGCGCGCCGCTACCTGACCCTCGCGCAAGACCTGCTCCCGCCACACGCGCCGATCCTGGTCGCGATCGGCGGCTGGTCGGGCACCGGCAAGTCGACATTGGCGCAACGGCTGGCGCCAGAACTCTTGCCGGTACCGGGAGCGATCGTGCTCCGCAGCGACGTGATCCGCAAACACCTGGAGGGCGTCGACAGCCTCACCAGGCTGGATCCGGTTGCGTACGACCAGGACCACAACGACCACGTCTACGGCGCACTGCGCGACGCGGCGCGGCGCCTCCTCCGCGCCGGGTGCAGCGTCGTCGCCGATGCAGTCCACGCCCGCGCTGAGGAGCGCGCGGCGATCGAGGCCGTGGCCACCGCCGAGGGGGCGACGTTCCGCGGCTTGTGGCTGGAGGCACCGGCGGAGTGCTGCTGCGCCCGCGTTCGTGCCCGGCGCGGCGACGCGTCGGATGCCAACGAAGCCGTCGTCACCGCCCAGTTCCGGAGCGATCCTGGACCAGTCGACTGGCAGCATCTTTCGGCCGCCGGCGACACGGACACGGTCGTTGCGGCGGCGCAGGTCGCGATCGGCAAGTGTTGAGCGCAAGCGCCGCTCGTGCAATTCTGGATCGCTGTTAACGCAAAGATAGAAAGTTACTCGTTGCTTTGAACGCTGAAGTAGAGCTGAAGCTGTCGGCAGCGGGCGAGGATCTCGAAGCTCTGGCCGAACGGGCGCTGCGCGGCAAGGGCTCGGCGCGCCGGCCCAAACGGCTCGTGAGCACCTATTACGACACGCCGGATCGCCGATTGGCCAGCAAGGGGCTCAGCCTCCGCGTCCGCGAGGTGGACGGCGCCTTCGTGCAGACGGTCAAAGCCGAAGCGCCAGGTCTCGCGAGGGCGGAAGACGAAGCGGCGGTCGGCGATCAACGGCCTGACCTCGGCCGGATCGGCGATGCGGCGATGCGCAGCCGCATCGGCGCCGTCTTCCCCGAGGAGCTGGCACCGGTCTCCGTGACCGACATCGTCCGACGCACCGTGCTGGTCGAGCAGCGAGACGATCTCGGCCGCACCAGCGCCGTCGAGGTCGCCCTGGACAAGGGCCAACTCCGCGCCAGCGGCCAGACCGAAGCCGTGGCCGAGGTCGAACTGGAGCTCAAGGCGGGCAGCCCGGGTGCCGTGTTCACCATGGCGCGCGCGTTCGTCGATGCCGGCGCCACCCGCTTGATCACCCGCTCCAAAGCCGCCCGCGCCAGCGATCTCGCCGCCGGCACGGCACCGCCGGCCCGCCGTGCGGCTCGGGTCGAGCTCGATCGCGAGCTGCCGATCGGTGAGGCGCTCGGGCGCGTCCTCGACAACTGCTTCCAGCAGTGGTGGGCGAACCACGAGGCGGCGTTCGACGGCCGCAACCCCGAGGGCGTCCACCAGCTCCGCGTGGCGGTGCGGCGGCTACGTTCGGTGCTGGCCGTGTTCGGCCCCCTGCTCGCGCCGTCGCGGCTGACGTGGCTCAAGGACGAGGCGAGGGCGGTGATGGGGGCGCTCGGTCAGGCGCGCGACCTCGACGTGTTCGACACGGAACTGCTGCCGCCTCTGCTGAACGTCAGGCCGAACGACGGTGCTCTCGGCCGGCTACGGGCGGTCGCGGCGGACGCCCGCGCGGAGGCCTACGAGGCGGTGCGGACGAACCTCGCCAGCGCCCGCTACACGACGTTCTTCTTGGGATTCGGCGACTGGGTCGAGGCGCGCGGTTGGCACGCCGACGCCGACGCGCCGACGCGCGCCGCATTGGGGCTGCCGTTGGCCGGGTTCGCCGGTGGCGTCTTGGAGAAGCGGGCGAAAGTGGTGCGCAAACGCGGCAAACGCTTTGCAGACCTGCCCATCGAAACCCGCCACGAAGTCCGCAAGGACCTGAAGAAGCTCCGCTACGCCGCGGATTTCTTCCGCGACCTCTATGACGGCGAGCGGACCAAACCGTATCTCAAGCGCTTGGCGACGCTGCAGGATGCGTTCGGCCACGCCAACGACGTCGCCGTGGCGGAAACGCTTCTGCACGGCCTCGGCGCCACCGACGACGACCACCGGCTCGCCGAGGCGCGCGGCCTCGTGCTCGGCTGGTACGGCCACGCCAGCACCGATACGGAGCGCGAGCTGCTCAAGGGGTGGCGTGCGTTCAGCGACGCCACCCCGTTCTGGCGGGAGCCGAGCCCGTGCTGACGGTACTGGTGGCGAACACCAAGGGCGGTTGCGGCAAAACCACCGCCGCCACTCACCTCGCCTCCGCCTTCGCCAATGCCGGATTGACGACGGCGCTCGCCGACTGCGACCGTCAGCGGTCCAGCCTCGGTTGGCTGAAGGCGAGGCCGAAACGCGCCGCCCGCATCCGCGGCATCGACTGGGTCAAAGACGAGGGCGACGAGGCCGGCAAGGTCGACCGCTTGGTGATCGACGCGCCGGCGGCGCTGCGCTTTGGCCGGATCGAGAGCTTGATCAAGGCGGCCGACGTGATCGTCGTGCCGCTGCTGCCGTCGGTGTTCGACGAGCAGAGCACCAAGAAGCTGTTGAAACGGGTCGACGAGTTGAAGCCGATCCGCAAGGGCAAGAAACCCGTCGGCATCGTCGCCAACCGGCTCAAGCCGCGCGCCCGCGCCACGTCGCGGCTGGAGAGTTTCGTCGCGACGCTCGACCACACACTGGTCGGCCGGATCCACGATCGGGCGATCTATGCCGACGTCGCACTCGATGGCTTGGCGTTGTTCGACCTCGACGGCAAGCGGGCCGTCGACTTGCGCGGCGAGTGGTTGGACGTCGTGCGTTTCTGTGAGAGCCACCACGACTGAGGGCAGGTGCCGGGTGGACGATTTGGGCGCCGCATGGATCGGCTGACCGTCGTCGGCGGCGGCGCCTGGGGTCGAGCGCTGGCGAGCCAAGCCGTCCGCGCGGGCCGGCGCGTTACCCTCGCTTCGAGAACCGAGACCACGTTGGCGAACGTCCGGACCGTCGGTCTCGACGAGGCGACCGCCGCGAAGACGGACGCGTTGGTGCTGGCCGTGCCGTCGGCAGCCACGGTCGAGGTGGCTGCGCGCTTCGCCCCGACCTTGGCGCCGGGCACGATCGTCGTGCTCACGGCGAAGGGGCTGGATGCGGACGGTCCCCGGCTGCTCAGCGAAGCGGTGGCGGCGACCTTGCTCGGCGCCACGATCGTCGTGCTGAGCGGGCCGAGCTTCGCCGACGAGGTCGCCCTAGGCCTGCCGACCGCGGTGGTCGTTGCAGCAGTACCGGTCGACGCGGCCGCCGCCGAGCGTGTCGCACGCGCGTTCCACGCCGAGGCATTCCGCCCCTACGTCAACGACGATCCGGTGGGCGTGCAGATCGCCGGTGCGGCGAAGAACGTCGTAGCGATCGCCTGCGGCATGGCGCGAGGCGTCGGCTTCGGCGCCAACGCCGAAGCCGCGCTGCTCACCCGGGGTCTGAGCGAGACCTCGCGGCTGGGCCTGGTCCTGGGCGCCAAACCGGCAACGTTCCGCGGACTGGCGGGCGTCGGCGACCTGTCGTTGACCTGCGCCGGACCGCACAGCCGGAACTTCCGCTTCGGCGAAGCGGTCGGCCTTGGCCAGGCGTCAGACGCGGCGGAAGCGACGAGCGGGCTGGCGGAGGGCCGGGCCGCGGCGCCGTTGCTCGTCCATCTTGCGGCCATGCAGGGCATCGAGATGCCGATCGCCGCGGCCGTCGCCGCCGTTCTGGCGGGCCGCATCGGCCTCGGCGACGCGATCCGCGGGCTACTGGCGCGCCCGCTCACCAGCGAAGACTGACCCGGGCCAGTCGATCGCCGCTCAGTCGGCGAGAAACGGCCGGCCCACGAGTGCATGCCTGCGGAGCAGCGGCGACGCCCGATAGCGGCCGCTGCGGTCGACGTCGTCGATGGCATCCAGCACCTGGACCAATCGCGCCGGCCCGACCCGATCGGCCCAGGCAAGCGGCCCGAGCGGCGCGTCCAACGCATCGCGAACCGCGGCGTCGATCGCAGCGGCATCGGCCACGTCGTGGAGTACGGCGTCGGCTGCCTCGTTGGCCAACAGCGCGACCGTCCGCATCACCACCATGCCTGGCACGTCATCGATGACACTGACCTCGGCACCCGCCGCCTGACAAAGTCCGACCGCCGCGGCCAAGGTCGTCGGCGGCGTGTCGTCGCTGGGGGTCAGCACCACCCGTGCGGGTCGGCCGAAATCGAGCGCCAGGTCGACCAAGACGACGGGCACGCCGTTGGCGCGAGCACGCACCATCGCCGGCTGGCCGCGGGTCACCTCCAAGAGCGCACCGTCCGGAAGGCGCAGGCCCTTCACCGGCGACGTCGGGTCGAAGACGAGCTGGACGCCGGCCGGTGCCGCCGCTTCCGCCAGGGGCTTCAGACGCGGCTGCGGGCTGGTCTGGGTGACCACCGGCGGTGGCGCGCAACGCTCGGACGTCACGGGCAACGGCCCGGGTGCGCCGCTGGCGTGATCGAACAAACCACGGCCGGTGCGCTTACCCAGATGCCCGGCGTCGACCAACTCCTCCTGAAGGAACGAGGGGCGGTAGCGCGGATCGTGGCCCAGCGCCTCGTGGACGGTGCGGGTGACCTTGGCAACGACGTCGTGGCCGATCCGGTCCATCAGCGCACAAGGGCCGGTCTTGAACCCGGCGGTCTCGACCATGATCGCGTCGAGCGTCGCGGCGTCCACCGCACCCTCCTCGAGCAACAGCAACGCCTCGCCGAAATAGGGCCGGGTCGCGCGGTGGACGACGAAGCCGGGCGTGGACCGGCAGACGATCGGCCGCTTACCCCACTGCGCCACGGTCGCTCGGGCGACTTCCACCACCTCGTCGCGGCTGTCCAGCCCGCGGACGACTTCGACGACGGGGACCGTGGTCGCCGGGTTGAAGAAGTGCAGGCCGACGAGACGCGCTGGATCGGCAAGCCGCTTGGCGAGCGCGGTGACGGAGAATGACGAGCTGTTGGTGGCGAGGATCGCCTCCGGCGACCGGCGCTCGATCTCCGCCAGCAGCGCCGACTTGGCGTCGAAGCTCTCCGGAATGGCTTCGATGACCAGTGCGGCGCGGCCGACCGCGGAAAAGTCGTAGGCCGGGGTCAGCCGGCCGACCGGCCCCTCGGCCGTCGCCAGGTGGTCGCGAATGACGTCGGCGGCATCGTCGGCCACGGCGTGGTCGCCGTCGACCAGCACCACCGGGTGGCCGGCGCGCAACGCGACCTCGGCGATGCCGCGGCCCATGGTTCCGGCGCCGGCGACGACGACCAGCGAGCTACGATCGAGGGCGCTCATCGGCGCGGACCGGTCGACGAAGCCGGTTGATCCAGACTGGTCCGCATCGAAAACCTCCCGCCCGCCGGCGCCAAACGCTCAGGTCAACGACAGGTTTGGCCTAGCGCCTTGGGCTGTCAAGGCGATGCCGCAGGCGCCGGGCGAGATCGCTTGGTGTCGCGGCCGCGGATGCCGGCTTGCCACCGGCCGCGGGTGGGCCTAGCCGGAGCCAATCGCAAAAGGACGTCGATGCCCGATCTGTTCGCCACCCATCGGTCGCTGTTGGACCGCGCGCTGGAGCGGCGCGCGCAGGGACGCACGACGGCGGCCCTGCTGGCAGTGCCGCCGATCGACCAAGCGACGGCCAAGGCCCAGGTCGACGCGCTTCACGATCGCCGGTTCCCACTGCCCGGCATCCGCGCCAGGGACTGGCTCGGTGCCGAGGCAAGTCCCTATGGCGTCGACCTCGGCATCCGCTACCCGGTGCGCAGCACCACGGCGGTGGTGGCGGCAGCGAGCGCCGCGCAGCCGGCATGGCGGGCAACCGCACTCGACCGACGCGTCGGCATCGCGCTGGAAGCGGTGCGGCGGTGGGCATCGGAGGCACCGCTGCTCGCCGGTGCCGCGATGCACGGTTCCGGCCAACCCTGGCCGATGGCAGCCGCCGGCGGTACCGTCGATGCGTTGGAGCGCGGCCTGGACGCGCTGGCCGCCGCGTACGAAACTCTGCGGACGGGCGACGCACAGCCGGCCGGCGTCGCCGCCGTCCTCGCCGGCATGGTATCGCCGGCAGGGAGAGTTTGGCCGTCGATCCTCGCCAACCTCGTCTGTGGCAACGTGGTGGTGGTCGCCCCGCAGCCGGCGGCCGTCTTGGCGTTGGCGCTGAGCGTGCGCACCTTCCGCGACGTGCTCGCCGCCGCCGGTGCGCCGGCCGACGCGGTGCAGCTCGCCGTCGCTCCGGGTGCCGGCGGCGAGCTGGCGCGCGACCCGGCGATCCGCGTGATCGACGACGCCACGGCGCCGGTGCTCGGCGTCAACCCCGTGGTGATCGAATCGACACGTGACCTCGACGGACTGCTCGCGGGGCTGGCTCGGGCGATCACGCGCTTCTCTGGCCAAGGGGCGTTGAGCCCGCGAGTCGTTCTGGCCCCGAGTGAGGGTGCGTTCACCGATCGCGGTCCGGTGGGCTTTCTGGAGATGGGGCGACGGCTCGCCGCCGCCGTCGACCGGCTGCTCGCCGACCAGTCCGCCACGGACTCGCTTTGCGGCGCATTGCGCGACGCTGCCGTGCTCGACGCGATCACGACCTGCCGCGGCTACGGCCGCCTGGTCCGCGCCTCGACGCCGATCGGCCTCACCGACTTTCCCGAGGCGCGAACGGCGAGCCCGCTGATCATGGCCACGCACGGCAGTGCGGAATCGGTCTACGGCGTCGAGCGTGCCGGCCCGATCACGTTTCTGGTGCGCACCGGCGACGTCGGCGAGGCGATCGAACGCGCCGCCTGGATTGCCCAGGAGTCCGGTGCGTCACGCCTGGTGGTTCACAGCCAGCGCGACCACGTCGTCGAAGCGGCCGGTGACGCCTTGGGCAGCGCCGGCATCACCTTGTCCTGTGGTGATCCCGGCGACACCGACCGCACGATGGTGGACGGTCACCCGCCGATCGACGAAGCCTTCGTCAGAAGGGGCCTCGGCGCCTGACCGACCCTCACATCTGCGACAGGCCGAAGTTCTCGATGCCGATCCGCTCGATCAGATCCAGTTCGGTCTTGTTGTGGTCCTGGTGCTCTTCTTCTTCCGCCAGTATGCTCTTGAGCAGATCGCGGCTGACGAAGTCTTCGTTTTGTTCGCACAAGCCAATCGCCTGCCGGTAGTGCTCGATGCCTTCGAGCTCCAGGCGCAGATCACACTCGATCAGCTCCTTGAGATCTTGGCCGATGTAGAGCTTGCCGAGATGCTGCAGGTTGGGCAGGCCGCCGAGGAGTAGGATGCGCTGTATCAGCCGGTCGGCGTGTTGCATCTCTTCGATCGATTCGTCGTACTCGGCCTTCGCCCGCTTCGCGAAACCCCAGTCCTCCAGCATTCGGCTGTGCAGGAAGTACTGGTTGATGGCGGTGAGCTCACCCTTGAGCGCGATGTTGAGAGCCTCGATCACCGCGGGATGACCGATGACGTCCTTGGGCATGTTGGCGTCTCACTTTTCCTGAATGGCGGGTTGCGAGCTGGAACAATTGGAACCAGCGTGGGCATGTTCGACGATCTCACGCATCGTGTCGAGACACGCGCCGCATCGAACGCGACAACCGAGCGCCCGGTAGACGCATCCCGGACCCTTCACGCCTTTGCATCGTGCCGCTGAGCGACACTCGCTTTCGACGAGGCCGTTGCACACACAAACGATCATGCCAACCCACCCTCAGCGGCTGATGGATCGACAGAACAGGGCGCGGGAACCGAAGGTCAACCCTCCGCTGATGTTCGTGCATTGGACTCGATCGAGAAGTGCTCGCAAGTCCTTGGCGTAGCAAACGATGACGATCTGCCGCTTGGACCATGGAACGAGGTGTCAGACGCGCGGCGAGCGTTCCGCCATGACGTCGATCGTCCACAGCACCAGGTCCTTCAGCGTCGCGCCGAGCGCGTCGTCGGTGGAAAGGACGATCGTCTCCAGCGACGTCCCGGTCGCCAGCTCCAGGGTCTCGAAGGAGGCGCGGGCCACCTCGTCACGTCGCGGCAGCGACAACAGCCGGGCCTGGAGCCGGATGTTGATCGTCGGCGCACTGGTGGTGTCACCGCCATATTCAGGCTGGAACTCCCGGACGTGCAGCGCCAACGCGAACCTCGCGCGGCCTCCCATGGTCAACCGGTCGCTCGCGTCGACACTATCGGTGTTGTCGAAGCTCTCGATGACCAGGGTCTGCAGCATCACCGGCAGCACTTCGATCCACGTTGCGCCGGCGTAGTACTCGAGCGTCGTCGGGGTCGGCTTGAGCGCGATCCGCGAGGTGTTGAGGCCGGCCGCGGCGCTCGGCACCTCGATCTGCAACGGCATGCCGTCCAAGTTCGGAAGGCCAGGCGTGTACGTGCTCTTCGGCGTCAGCTGCAGGATCTGCAAGGGCTCGCGATTGGCGAGGCCGATGGCGGCACAACCGCCGAGCGCCAGCGCGAGAATGACGACGAGAGGGCGCACCATGACCTATTCCGCCTTGAACCCCTGATATCCGCCACCCAGCAGGAATCCCGCCGGGTCGCGCTCGAATTCGCGACTGATGCGGGTGGCCGCGGCGACCAACTGCCGGGTTTCGGCGATCAACGCTCCGAACTCGTAGAGGCCACGTTCGGAGAAGTCACGCATCGGCCCACGAACGTCGCGCAGCAGACCGTCCGCCTGAGCTGCGGCCGACTGCAGCCGCTTGGCCGCGGCGCCGAAGTCCTCCAACGTCGTGTTGCCGGTTGCCGTCAGCTCGGGCAGGTCGGTCGCGAACGCCGCGGCCGCGGTGTCGATGCTGACGAGCGCCTCGTTCGCGGTCGCCACGGCGCTGCGCAGTTCGGCGACCAGATCGCCTGCGTCGTCGACAAGAGCGCTGAACCGCTGGCGACGCTCCGCCAGCGTTTCCGTCAAGAGAGCGACGTTGGCGATCGTCTGGCCGACCGCCTCGATGTTCTTTTCGTCGAGCAGCTTGGTTGCACGATCCAGCAGAACGATGCCCTGGGTGATGATTTCCGGAAAGTCGGTGGCGAGCCGGTCGAACGTCGACGGCCGGCCGGGGATCGTCGCCGGGTGCGAAGCCGTGGTCTCCAGCCGCGCGCTTTCGGCCGTGCCGCCTTCCAACTGCATGAAGAACACGCCGGTGATGCCTTGCGGAGCGAGCTGGGCGTAAGTGTCGACGTTGACCGGCGTGGTCGGATCGACCTCGATCCGCACCAGCACGTGCTCGAAGTTCTTCGGATCGAAGCGGATCTGGTTCACCCGACCGACCGGAATGCCCTTGTAGCTGACCTGGGCGCCGTTCTGCAGGCCGGCCACCGAGGTCGAGAAAGTGACCTCGTAGACGTGGACGGAGCGCTCCAGCTCGAACCGGCCCAGCCAGAGCGAGAAGGCAGCGAGACCAACGACCAGCACCACGACGAAGAGGCCAACGAGCACGCTGCTGGCGCGGGTCTCCATGGACTTACCTTTCGCTGACGACGGCGGCGGTCGCGGCCCGACCGCGCGGGCCGTTGAAATAGTCCTGCAACCAGGGTTCGCTGCTCGAACGCAATGCATCGAGCGTGTCGACCGTGCAACGTTTGTCGAGCAGTACGGCGATCCGGTCGGTTATCCGAACGAGGCTGTCGACGTCGTGGGTGATCATCAAGACCGTCAGTGCCATGGCGTCCTGGAGCGTCAGCACGAGCTCGTCGAACGCAGCGGCACCGATCGGGTCGAGGCCCGCCGTCGGCTCGTCGAGGAGGACGATCTCCGGGTCGAGCGCCAGGGCGCGAGCGAGGCCGGCGCGCTTGCGCATCCCGCCCGAAAGCTCCGACGGGTACTGGTCGGCGGCTTCCGGCTTCAGGCCCACCAGCGCCAGCTTCACGGACGCGAGTTCGTCCAGCAGCCGCGGCTTCAAGCGATAGCGTTCGCGCAACGGCACCTGGATGTTCTCGCGGACCGTCAGCGAACTGAACAGCGCGCCATCCTGAAACAGCACGCCGAGCCGCGATTGCAGCGCGCGGCGGCGGCTCGGCGACACCCCGTAGAGGTCTTCGCCGAGCACGGTCACGGTGCCGCCCTGGGGCGCACGGAGCCCGACGATGGTCCGCAGCAGCACCGACTTGCCACTGCCCGAGCCACCGACCAGGCCGAGGATCTCGCCTCTGCGGACCGTCAGATCGAGCTGGTCGTGAACGACGTTGCGGCCGAATGCATTGACGATCCCCTGGAGCCGGATGGCAGCGGAGTCCAAGGTTTCAGATCCCGAGGAAGTTGAAAGCGATGGAGAACGCCGCATCGATCACGATCACCAGGAAGATCGATGCCACCACGGCTTGCGTCGTCAGGCGGCCGACACTTGCCGCGTCGCCCTGGACCCGCAGCCCGTTGCGGCATCCGACCACGGCGATGACGAAGGCGAAGACCGGGGCCTTGACGAGACCCACGAACAGCTGGGTCGGCGAGGCTGCGGAGCGCAGCTGCTCCAAGAACTGATCGATCGGGATGCCGAGTGCGAAGATGCACATCAGCCCGCCGCCGACGAGACCGCAGATGTTGGCGAAGAACGCCAGGAGCGGCAGCGCGATCACCAGAGCCAGCACCCGCGGCACCACCAGGATCTCGAACGGATCGAGGCCGAGCGTTCGCATGGCGTCGACCTCCTCGTTGACGACCATCGTACCGATCTGCGCCGTGAACGCGCTGCCCGAACGACCGGCGACGATGATCGCCGTCATCAGCACGCCGATCTCGCGCAGCACCGAAATCGCCAAGAGATTGACGGTGAAGATCTCGGCGCCGAACTGGGTGAGCTGACTGGCGCCTTGAAACGCCAGCACCATACCGATGAGGAAGGACATCAGACCGACGATCGGCAGGGCTTCGAGCCCGGTAGAGATGATGTTGGCCTGCAGCGCGGTGAAGCGGAGGCGCCACGGCCGCGCGAGGCCGAGCGCAACGGCCGAGCTGACGGCGCCGAGAAAGCCGATCAGCCGGGTGATCTCGTCGAGCACGCCCAGGGTGGCGTCCCCGAGGTTCGCCAACTCGCGGCGCATCCAGCGCATGTCCGGGTGGGGGGCCAGCGGCTTGGCGAAGCAGCTCTCGCTGACCCTCGCCACGAGCACGTCCTGCGCGTGGTCGAGGCCCTGCACGTTGACCGGATGGCCGGCGGCTTCCAGCGATCGCCGGGTGCGATGAACCAACCAGGCTCCCGAGGTGTCGATCCGGTCGACGTCGCTGAGCGCGATCGTCACCGGCGCGGTACCGCTCGCGAGATCGCGGACAAGGCGCTGAAGCTGCGCATCGAGCCGGCCCATAGCGTCGATCGTCCAGTCGCCGTCGCCCACCAGGGCGACCCGATCCGCCCGATGGACCAGCGTCGCGCCCGCCGCCGCGGCGCTCAAATCCGGTCTCCCTCGAGTCGTTCGTCCAAGATGCCGATCCGCTCGCGCGCGCGCTGCAGATGCGGGTGGATCTCGAGCGCGGCACGATAGCTACGACGTGCCGCTTCGGGCCGATCGAGGCGGTCGTAGATCATCCCCAGCCCCGCGAGTGCGCCGAAGTGGCGCGGCTCCAGGGCCAAGGTGGCCTGAATGTCCGCAACCGAGCCGCCGAGCGCGCCCCTGAGGTAACGAACCGTCGCTCGCTTGTTCCAGGCTTCGGCGAATGCGGGCTGAGCGGCGATCGCCGCGCCGAAGCG
Source organism: Pseudomonadota bacterium (assembly GCA_039818825.1). Lineage (GTDB taxonomy): Bacteria > Pseudomonadota > Alphaproteobacteria > Geminicoccales > Geminicoccaceae > JBCBTD01. Next base: position 22,846 of record JBCBTD010000002.1, on the reverse strand, counting down.
CGCCTCGGCGTCGTCGAGCCGGCCCCGGCGCAACGCCACCACACCGGCGGTGAGGGCGGCACGCGCAGCCTCGTCGTCGGTGAACGACCAGATCGACCAGATGCGGGCCTCGATCCGCCGCGCCGCCGTGGCGACTGGCGCCGATCGCAGCTGGTCGAACAGGCCGTCGAGCCGCGGGTCCGATTGATCGGCGCGGACCGTCGGCACCGATCCGGCACCGACCAACGCCCAGAGCAGGGTCAGGATGAAAACCCGTTGCATGTCGTCTAGGGTGCGGCCTCGAGCCGACGTGGCAAGCCCCTCGTTCGGCAAAGGTCGCAAGTGCTGTGACGCGCGCGCCGGCGTGCGGGAGGATCAGGATGAGGCTGGCGGTGATGGGCTGCGCGGGGCGGATGGGCCGCGCCAACCTGGCGGCCGCCTTCGGCGCGACTGGCGTCGACGTGGTGGCCGGGATCGAAACCACGGGCCACCCGGCCATCGGCACCGATCTCGGTCTCCTGGCAGGCGGCGAGCCGCGCGGGGTCACCGTCTCCGACGACGCCGCCACGGCGCTTGGCCAGGCGGACGCCGCCATCGACTTCACCTCTCCCGCGGCAACCCGCGCCCATGCCGACCTCGCTGTGGTCCACGGCTGTGCGCTCGTGATCGGGACGACGGGCCTCGATGCGAGCGACCTGGAAGCGCTCGATCGCGCTGCTGCCAAGGTGGCGATGGTGGTGGCGCCCAACATGTCGCGCGGCGTCAATCTGCTGTTGGAGTTGACCGAGGTCGTCGCGCGCGCGCTCGATGCGAGCTTTGACGTCGAGATCGTCGAGCTGCACCACGGCCGCAAGGTCGACGCGCCGTCGGGGACCGCTTTGGCCCTGGGCGAGGCAGCGGCCAAGGGCCGTGGGGTGGCTCTGGACGACGTGGCCGAGCGTGGCCGCGACGGGCTGACCGGACCGCGCGAAGCTGGTCGGATCGGCTTCGCCGCGCTCCGCGGTGGTGATGCCGTCGGCGACCACACGGTGCTGTTCGCCGGGCCCGGCGAGCGCCTGGAGCTGACGCACCGCGCCGGCGATCGCGGAATCTATGCCCATGGCGCTCTGCAGGCGGCCTTCTGGCTTCAGGATCGCGCGCCAGGGCGCTACGGCATGGCCGACGTGCTCGGGCTCCGCCCACCGGCGGACCATCGATCGGCGCGATAGTGCCGGAGTGCTGCCTCCAGCGCGACCGCCAGCTCACGTCGCTCGGCGGCGTTGAGAAACGCGCCGATCGGCACGGTCCGACCGTGGGACCGAAGCGCCAGCAGCGGGTCGTGGCGACGGCGTTCGTCGAGGATGACGCGAGCCCAAAAGGGCTCGAGGCGGACTTCGGCGGCGGCGTGGCCATCGGCCCCGAGGCGGCGGATCACCAGCCCGTCGTCGTCCAGGCGGATCACCTCGGAGCGGCGGGCGCGCCGCGCGGTGGTCTTGAGCGCCAACCACAGCAACAGGACGTCGAGCCCGAGAAAGCCGGTGACCGGCCAAGCGCCGACCACGGCGAACGCGGCGCCCAGCGTGCTGGCGACGACGCCCACGACGCCGATCACCACCGCCTGGCCGTGACGCCCGAGCGGCGCATTCGGCGTCAGTTGGACGTCGAGGAACGGCAACGCGGTTGCGGTCACGGTCATCGGTTGGCGCAGCCCCCTGTCGACGCTCGGATGCACGCATGACACCAGACGCTATCGTTGCCCTGTTCGAAACGCTCCAGCAAGTGCGGCCGGAGCCGCGGACCGAACTGGAGTATCGGGACGCCTACACCCTGCTGGTCGCCGTGGTCTTGTCGGCGCAGGCAACCGACGTCGGCGTCAACAAGGCGACCAGGCAGCTCTTCGCCGCGGCCGACACCCCGGCCGCCATGGTGGGCCTCGGCGTCGACACCGTTGCCGCCCACGTCAAGAGCCTTGGGTTGTTCCGCAACAAGGCGAAGCACGTGGTCGCTCTGTCGCAGGCACTCTTGGACGAGCACGAAGGTGGCGTGCCTCGTGACCGCGAGGCGTTGGAGCGGCTACCCGGCGTCGGCAGGAAAACGGCAAACGTCGTCCTCAACGAAGCGTTCGGCGAACCAACCGTTGCCGTCGACACGCACATTTTCCGGGTCGCCAACCGCACCGGACTGGCAGCCGGCACGACGCCGGCTCAAGTCGAAGCGCGGTTGCTGGAGGTCGTACCCGAGCGATTCCTCAAGAATGCGCACCACTGGTTGATTTTGCACGGCCGCTACGTGTGCAAGGCGCGAAAGCCGCTTTGTGACGGATGTGTGATCAACGCCCAATGCGCCTACCCATCCAAGCAGTCCGCCCCGTGACGAATTGCTGCAGTGCACAATTAATCAGGTGTCAAAGTTTATGCGGGAGGATACATCCGTACCGTTGAGATGATCGCAGGGCGTGAGAGCGATGTCGACCAGCTTCCAAGGCCGCGTAACGCAGATCGTCGGCGACTTCGTCCAGATTTGGGACGCAGCGAGCGGCCACAGCCTGTTCCTCGAGCGCGACCAGATCGTGGACGGCGAGGCCGTGCGGCTCGGCGACATGGTCGTGGTCGGCGGCGACGAAGGTCACCGCCACGCCCGCCGGGTGCCTCGACCGCACGTCGCAGCCTAGGCTCGACCCGCCTCGCTCGGGCTGGCGCTCCGCCGCCGTCCGGGTGTAAGCGGAACGGATGAACGCACACCCATCCACCGGGCTCAGAGCCCGCTGATCCCATGGCCAAGCTGCACACCATCGCCTTCGACGGCGACGACACGCTTTGGCACCACGAAACGTTCTACCGCTACACGCACGAACGGTTCCGCGAGCTGATCTTGAGCCACGTGCCCGATGCCGACGTCGACGGCCGGCTGCACGCCACCGAGATGCGCAATCTGGAGCTCTTCGGCTACGGCGTGAAGAGCTTCACCCTGTCGATGATCGAGACGGCGATCGAGATCACCAGCGGTGCGATCCCGGCCGAGGGCGTTGCCGAGCTGATCGGCTGGGGCAAGGAAATGCTGGCGCATCCGATCGAACTGCTCGACGGCGTGGCGGCGACGATCGACGGCCTGCACGGCCACTACCGATTGATGCTCGTCACCAAGGGTGACCTGATGGACCAGGAGAGCAAGATCGCGCGGTCCGGTCTGGCCGAGCGCTTCGCCCACATCGAGATCGTCTCCGAAAAGGACGTGGCGACCTACCGAAGACTGCTCGATCGCCATGGGCTCGCTGCCGAGGGCTTCTTGATGGTCGGCAACTCGGTGCGCTCCGACGTCCTGCCGGTGATCGAGGCGGGTGGCCGGGCGGTCCACGTGCCCTACGCCGTTACCTGGGCCCACGAGGCGATCGACGCCGCTCCCTGTGCCGAGCGGTCGTTCGAGCTCAAAAGTATCGCCGACCTGCCGGCGCTGATCAGCCGGATCGAAGCCGGCGGCGCGGCGTGAGCGGCCTCGACGTCGCGCAACTCCGCGCCGACACGCCGGCCTGCGCCACGCTGGTGCACTTCAACAATGCCGGCGCATCGCTGCCGCCTGACCCGGTGCACCATGCGGTCGTCGACCATCTGGAACGCGAGCGACGGCTCGGCGGCTACGAAGCCAAAGCCGTAGCCCAGGAGGCCCTCGACGGGTTCTACGACAGCGCTGCCAGGTTGTTGAATGCCCGCCCGGACGAAATCGCCTTCGCCGAAAACGCGACGCGGGCCTGGGACATGGCGTTCTACGCGATCCCGTTCGCCGCCGGTGACCGCATTCTGACCGCCGAAGTCGAGTACAGCTCGAATGCCCTCGCCTTCCTGCAGATGGCGAAGCGCCACGGCGTCCAGGTCGACGTCGTCCCGAGTGACGCCGATGGCCGCGTCGACGTCGACGCGCTCGCCGCGATGATCGATGACCGCGTGCGGCTGGTCGCCGTCACCCACGTGCCGACCTATGGCGGGCTCGTGAACCCAGCCGCGGCGATCGGTGAGGTCACCCGGCGCCACGGCGTCCTGTATCTGCTCGACGCCTGCCAGTCGGCCGGCCAGCTGCCCCTGGACGTCCAGGCAATCGGTTGCGACCTGCTGTCGGCCACCGGTCGGAAGTACCTGCGCGGGCCTCGCGGGACGGGGTTTCTCTACATCCGCAGGACGCGCCTCGACGAGCTGGAGCCGCCGTTCGTCGATCTCCACGCCGCCGAGTGGACCGCCAGGGATCGCTTTCGCTGGCGGGATGACGCCAAGCGCTTCGAGAATTGGGAGTTCTACGTCGCCGGTAAGCTGGGACTGAAGGCGGCGATCGACTACGCCCTCGACACCGGCGTCGAGGCGATCGAAGCACGGGTCCGAACGCTCGCCGCCGCCTTGCGGACGGCGCTCGGCGCGCTGCCGGGCGTCACGCTCCGCGACCGGGCCGGCGATCTCTGCGGGCTGGTGCCGTTCAGCAAGCACGGCTGCGCTGCCGACGTCCTGGCGGCGCAGCTTCGATTGCGGGCGATCAACGTCTCGGTCTCGTCGGGCGCCGCCCACTTCGACCCGTATCGCAGCGGTTTCGGCCCGACGGTGCGGGCGTCGGTCCACGCGTTCAACACCGAAGACGAGATCGAACGCTTCGTCGACGCGGTGGCGAACGCCTGACGGGGCGCCGCTCGGCGGTGCCAGCCAGGCTCAGGTCGAAACGTCGACCACGCCCCCGCAGGTGTCGGTCCGAGCGTTGCGGCGGCGGTCGCGGGTCCGCCGGTGGGAGCGGACGGCGACGGGCACGCCGTCCTTGGGCGCAGGCTGCCCGTCCGACGCCGCGTCACCGGGAACGTCGTCGGGTCCGTCTTCCGGCTCGAGCGGCAGCACACGTCCGTCGGGAAGGATGATCTCGTCGCGTCCGGTCACGACCACCGCCTCGGTTGTATGACTGCCGATCTTAATCGACTGAGGCGTCAGGCGTAGCGTCGTTCGCGGTCCTCGGCCACGAAGACGACCATGGTCACACCCGAGGGTGTGCATCGGCGCCAACTTGCGCGGCCGTCAACCGGCTTTGCCAACGGCGGACCGCTGCCACCAGGGCGTCCAGGCCGTCGGTGAGCGCCGCCGGTCCCGGTTGGAGAATCAACGGCGAGGGGATGGCGACGATCGCGGCGTCACGGACGGCTGGCACTGCCGACCACCCGGGACGGGCGGCGATGCGGTCGGTGCGCACCTTCTTGCCGCACCAGGAGGCGAGGATCAGCTCGGGACGGGCCGCGACGACCTCGGCCGGCTGGACGATCCGGCCCTTGGCGTCCGCCGACGACGCGCGGTCGAGAAACACGTCGTCGCCGCCGGCGATCCGGACCAACTCCGACCACCAGCCGATGCCGCTGATCAGTGGCTCGTCCCACTCCTCCAGATAGACGCGGGGCCGCGGCGGCCGAGCTTCCGCCGCCAGTCGCGCGAGGCGTCGTTCCAGGTCGTCGGCCAGTCGGTCGGCCCGCACAGCGGCATCGACCAGGCGCCCCAACGTCCGGATCATCGCCAGAATGCCGGCAACGGAGCGTTGGTTGAACAGATGAACCTCGAGGCCGGCGCGGGCCAGGTCGGCAACGATCTCGGCCTGGAGGTCGGAGAACGCCAGAACCAGATCGGGCTGCAGACGGACGATCTCGTCGAGCTTGGCGCTGGTGAACGCCGAAACCTTCGGCTTCTCGCGCCGCGCCTCGGGCGGCCGCACGGTATAGCCCGAGATGCCGACGATCCGCTCGGACTCGCCGAGAAGATACAGCGTTTCGGTCGTCTCCTCCGTCAGGCAGACGATGCGCCGCGGTCCGGCCATGGCCACTACCCCGTGTCGTGGTCCGATCGAGCGGCACACGGCCGAACCCGGCACGCTCCGCTTTGGGGAGCATCGGGGTACCTCCGATCGTGCCGTTGGGCGTCGGTGTACGCACGGCAACCTAGCGCGCGCCCGGCAGATGGGCGATGGTCGGACAGCGAGCAATTCGGGAGCTTGGCTTTGACGACGCCATCGCCGGTCGTCGCCGCCGTGTGCAGCAGAGCCGAGCATCAGTTCTCGAAACCGACGCGACCGTCGATCGAGCTGGTCGTCGGCGAAGGCGTGGTTGGCGATGCCCATCGCGGCACCACGGTCAAGCACCGCTCGCGCGTCGCCGCCGACCCGACCAAGCCGAACCTGCGGCAGGTCCACCTGATCCACGAGGAACTGTTCGCCGAGCTGGCAGCGCTAGGCTTCGCGCTGCGCCCGGGCGTCGTCGGCGAGAACGTGACCACCCGCGGCCTCGACCTGTTGGCGTTGTCGACCGGCACGTGCTTGCGCCTTGGTCCGGACGCGGTCGTCGAGGTCACCGGCCTGCGCAACCCGTGCAAGCAGTTGAACGACTTCCAGCCCGGGTTGATGCAGGCCTGCCTCGGCGTCGACAGCACCGGTAAGGTCGTGCGCAAGGCCGGCGTCATGGCGGTCGTGGTTGCCGGTGGCATCGTCCGGCCGGGCGACCCGGTCGAGGTCAGCCTGCCGACCGGCAGGTTTCGGCCGTTGGCTTGCGTGTGACCACCTAGGCGGCGCCGCGCGAAATCGGCGGCGCTCGACCGCCGCCGTACCGATGCCCTCTCAGAGCGCGGCGCGGATGCGATCGCTGACTTCGTCGAGCACGGACGCGAGCAGCACCTCGTCGTCGGCCTCGACCATGACCCGGACCAGCGGCTCGGTGCCTGACGGCCGCACCAAAAGCCGTCCGTGGCCGTTCAGCCGCTCTTCGCCGTCGGCGATCGCGGCGGCGATGGTCGGTGCCTGGAGATCGGGCTTGGCCGGAACCCGGAGGTTGCGGAGCTTTTGCGGCAGCGGTGTGAACTGGCGCGCCACCTCCGATAGCCGCCGACCGCTCTCGACCATCACCGCCAGGACCTGCAGCGCAGCGACCAGCCCATCGCCGGTGGTGACGTGGTCGCTGAGGATCAGGTGGCCGGATTGTTCGCCACCGAGGTTGAAGCCACCGGCGCGCATCGCCTCGACCACGTAGCGGTCGCCGACCTTGGTGCGGATCGTGCGCAAGCCCAGCTCGTCCAGGAAACGTTCGAGACCGAGGTTGGACATCTGCGTGCAGACCACACCGCCGCCCTTCAGCCGACCGTTGGCCGCCCAGGACCGTGCGATCAGGGCCAGCACCTGGTCGCCGTCGACCAACAGCCCACTCTCGTCGACCAGGATGACCCGATCGGCGTCACCGTCGAGGCCGATGCCGATCTGTGCGTTCTCGCCGATCACCGCCTGGCGAAGCTGGGTCGGTGCGGTCGAACCGCAATCGTGGTTGATGTTGAAGCCGTTGGGGTCGGTGCCGATCTCGACCACCTCGGCACCGAGCTCCCAGAGGATCTTCGGCGCGACGCGGTAGGCGGCACCGTTGGCGCAGTCGACGACGACCTTGAGGCCCTGCAGCGTCAGATTGCGGGGGAAGGTCGCTTTGATGGCTTCGAGATAGCGGCCCTGGGCGCCCTCGAGCCGATCGACCCGCCCGAGATCGGCGCCCTCGGCGAGATCGGGCTGGGCGGCCATCCGCGCCTCGATCTGCTCTTCCAGCGCGTCCGACAGCTTGTAGCCGTCGGCACCGAACAGCTTGATGCCGTTGTCGGCGAAGGGGTTGTGCGAGGCAGAGATCATCACGCCGAGCTCGCAGCGCAACGATGGCGTGAGGTAGGCGACCGCCGGGGTCGGCAGCGGGCCGACCAAGGTGACGTCCATGCCGGCGGCAACGAACCCTGCCGTCAGCGCCGGTTCCAGCATGTAGCCCGAACGCCGGGTGTCCTTGCCGATGACCACCCGGTTGCGGTGCGTACCGCGCGCGAACATCGCGCCCGCGGCGTAGCCGAGCTTGAGCGCGACTTCGCAAGTCATCGGATGGTGGTTGGCAGTACCGCGAATACCGTCGGTACCGAAGAGCTGTCGGGTCATGGACTCCCCCGGGGCGAAACGTTCCCGTCTTTTAGTCGCCTGGGCGCCTGAACGACACCCCTTGGCCGTCGTTTACCTCGCCAGCGTGGCGCAACGGCCAGTGTCGGCGCGGCTCGACCGGCTTGACCTTTCGCCGAGCGGCCGGAACGTGGGCCGGAGGCGCGTCTCGTCGCGAGGTATCCTTGATCAAGATCGCCGGCATCGACGAAGTGGGCCGCGGGCCCTGGGCGGGCCCGGTCGTCGCCTGTGCGCTCGTGCTCCATCGTCCGGTGCCCGGCCTCGCCGACAGCAAGACCCTGAGCGCGAAGCGCCGCGTGGCGCTCACCGCGATCCTCAGCGATCCGGCAGTCGCCGCCTTCGCGATCGGCGCCGCTTCTGCCGCTGAGATCGACCGGATCAACGTGCGCCAAGCGACGTTCCTCGCGATGCGTCGCGCCGTTGACCGACTGCCGGTGCGGCCGCTGCGATTGCTGATCGACGGCCGCGACGCGCCCGATTTCGGTCTGCCGGCAGGCGCCGTCATCGGCGGTGACGGCAAGATCGACGCAATCGCCGCGGCCTCGATCGTCGCCAAGACGGCCCGCGACGCGTTGATGGCGGGCCTCGCTCGCCGTCATCCGGGCTATGGCTGGCAAACCAACGTCGGCTACGGCACCGCCGAACACCGCGCCGCCTTGGCTCGCCTGGGCGTCACCGCGCACCATCGGCGCAGCTTCGCCCCGGTCCGTGCCCAACTCCTCGTGGAATAAGTGGCGATCGCTTCTATTCCGTTTTTGTTTCCGTCATGAACACATCATTCTATCTCTGATCCTTCTTGCTGTCATACGGCGGTCAAATTCTTGTCGATACTCGTCGCACAGAGTTCGCTCGACGAGCAAACCGATTGGAGAGATGGACATGGACGACGCGGTGCGGGGATTGGTACGCAGCGGAGCGATGGTGGCAGTGATCGGGGTGGTGGTCAGCGTGGCGGCCACACCCGCAAAAGCAGCGTCGGTCGGGGTGTTCTCGGGCACCGTCACCAGCATTACCTGCGTCGTCTGCGGCAACGCGGTGCCGGACATCCTCGACGGTACCGATCGTGGTCTCTCGCCGGGTGACGCCTATCTCGGCGCCTTCGGCTTCGCCAACGACGCGGTCGACGTCGATCCCGACCCCAGTGCCGCATTCTACGAGTTCGGTCTCGATCGGGCTGCCTTCGGCTTCACCAACGACGTGGTCACCCAGCGTGACAACAACTTCGTCTCGGCCGAACTGCGGGTCGTCGACGACGGTCCGGACGGCGATCTGTTTCGCTTCGTGCTGACCAACGCGCTTCTCACCGACGTCTACAGCATCGAACTGCGAGACCCGACCGGTGCGGCGCTGGACGGCACAACCATCCCGTTCGCGCTGACGGCGGACCAGTTCGCGGAACGGTCGTTCGGCTACACCTTCCGCGACGTGCTGGGCATCAACGCGGCGCAGCTCGAAGGTACCGTCGACGAGTTGACGCTGGTGCCGATCCCGGGTGCTCTGCCGTTGCTGCTGACGGCGCTGGCCGGCGGCGTGGCGTGGCGGCGCCTCGCAAGCGGCTGACGACCGGCCCCGCGTATCGGCCTCTCGCCCGGGGGGGCCCTTTGGCGCGGTTGATCGAAAGTCGCGGCTGAGCGAACTGGTCGTAACGGGAGCGCCCCGGCGCTCCTCGGGGGAGACGACCGTGGGCGACGCCTTGCGGATCCTTCCAGGCGCGGCGCAGCCGCTCGGCGCGACCTGGGACGGTTCCGGCACCAACTTTTCGTTGTTCTCGGCGCACGCCAGCAAAGTCGAGTTGTGCCTGTTCGACGAGACCGGTGGCCGCGAGACGCACCGCCTCCCCCTGCCGGAGATGACCCACGAGATCTGGCACGGCTATCTGCCCGACGTGCGGCCGGGGCAGCTCTACGGCTATCGGGTCTACGGACCGTACGAGCCGCGTGCCGGCCACCGCTTCAATCCGAACAAGCTGCTGATCGATCCTTATGCGCGAGCCCTTTCGGGCCAGCTCCGCTGGCACGACGCGGTGTTCGGCTACACGATCGGGCACCGCGACGGCGATTTGTCGTTCGATCGCCGCGACAGCGCCGCCTACGTGCCGAAGAGCATGGTGATCGATCCCGGCTACACCTGGGGGCGTGAGCGACCGAAGCCGCGACCCTGGAGCGACACCGTCATCTACGAGATGCACCCGCGCGGCTTCACGGTGCAGCATCCGAGCGTGCCGGACGCAGAGCGGGGCACGCTCGGCGCGCTCGGCCGCGAACCGTTGGTCGCCTACCTACGCGATCTGGGCGTCACCGCGGTGGAGTTACTGCCGGTTCAAGCGTTCATCCACGATCGATTGCTGCAGTACCGCGGACTGAAGAACTACTGGGGCTACAACTCGATCGGTTTCTTCGCCCCGCATCCTGAGTATCTCGGCCCGAACGGCATCTACGATTTCAAGCGTATGGTGCAAATCCTCCACGACCATGAGCTCGAACTGTTGCTGGACGTGGTGTACAATCACACGGCGGAAGGTAGCCATATGGGCCCGACGCTGAGTTTTCGCGGGATCGACAATCGTTCGTATTATTATTTGGTCAACGGAAACGAACGTTACTACAATGACTTCACTGGCACTGGCAATGCGCTGGAACTGCGGCATCCGGCGGTGCTGCGCATGGTCACCGACTCGATGCGCTACTGGTACGGCGAGATGCGGGTCGACGGCTTTCGGTTCGACCTCGCGACGACGCTTGCCCGGGTCAACGGCACCTACGACCAGCATGCCGGGTTTCTCGACGCCGTGGCGCAGGACCCGATGCTCGCTGGTGCCAAGCTGGTGGCCGAGCCCTGGGACACCGGCATGGGTGGCTATCAGGTCGGCCACTTCCCGCCGGGCTGGGCCGAATGGAACGACAAGTACCGCGACACCGTCCGGCGCTACTGGAAGGGCGACGAAGGCCAGTTGGCCGACCTGGTGTCGCGCATGGCCGGTTCGGCCGACCTCTACGACCATCGCGGCCGGCGACCTTGGTCCAGCGTCAACTTCGTGACGGCACATGACGGCTTCACGCTCGCCGACGTGGTCAGCTACAACCGTAAACAGAACAACGCCAACGGCGAACACAACCGCGACGGCAACAACGTCAACTACAGTTGGAACCACGGCGTCGAAGGACCGACGGACGACCCGGCGATCAGCGCGCTTCGGGTGCGCCAAGCGAAGAACCTGCTGGGCACGCTCATCCTCTCACAAGGCGTGCCCATGCTGGTTGCCGGCGACGAGTTCGGCCGTACCCAACACGGCAACAACAACGCCTACTGCCAGGACAACCCGACCAGCTGGATCGACTGGACACTGTTGGAGGACGGCCCGGGGCGCGAACTCCACGCGTTCGTCCGCGGGCTGTTGAACCTGCGCCAGCGTCACATCGTCTTTCGCCGCTCGCGTTTCTTCCTCGGGCGGACGATCCCCGGCACCAACGTGCAGGACGTCGTCTGGCTTCGGCCCGACGGGGAAGCGATGGACGACCACGATTGGCGGGTCGCCCACGCGCGGGCGCTCGGCGTGCTGCTCTCCGGCGAGGCGGGGCTCATGCACGTGACGGAACAGGGCGAGCCCGAGCCCGACGACACGTTCTTGATCCTGCTCAACGCCGGCATCGAGCCGATCGAATTCGCCCTGCCGCCGACCTACTGGTCGGTGGTCTTCGACACCATCCGGACCGGCAACGCGCCTGAGGCCTCGCCGCAGCTCGAGACCCCGCATGGCTTCGACGGCAGCTACGTCGTCGAGGACCGCAGCCTCGTGCTGCTGCGCGAGGTGCCCGGACCGGCCTGACCCCGGCCAAGCGCCGCACGCGGCTCAATCGTCGGCGGACAGGCGAAGCAGCCGGCCGGCGCCGTGGTGGTGCTCGCGGGCCAGGGTCAGGCCCGGAGGTGCTGCAAACGGCTCGTTTCGGCCTAGCTCGACGAGAACGATGCTGTCGGACGTGAGCCAGCCGCCGGTCATCAGCCGGGTGAGCGCGCGTTCGGTGAGGCCACGACCATAGGGCGGATCGAGAAACGCCACGTCGACCGGCCGCGCCGCGGCGCCCAACCGGGTGGCGTCGTTGCGCAGCAACGTCGTCAACGAGCGGGCGTCCAGCGCCTCGATGTTGCGCTTCAGAAGATCGGCGGCAGCCGGGTCGTTCTCGACGAACAGCACGTGCTCAGCGCCCTGCGACAGCGCCTCCAGACCGACGGCGCCGGTGCCGGCGAACAGGTCCGCCACCCGCGCGCCATCGAGCGTGCCGAGCCGTGCCCGCACGATGTCGAGAACAGCCTCCCGGCGCCGCGCCGAGGTCGGCCGCAGCAACCCATCGGCCGGTGCCATCAGCGGGGCGCCTCTGAACCGCCCCTGCAGGATACGAAGCCCCACCGCTCTTGCCACGCTCAGATGCCGAGCGCTTTGCCGACCTGCTCCTTGATCGTCTTGAGGGTCACCTCGTCGACGTGGCCGCGGGCGAGGCGGCCGAGCTGGAACGGGCCGTAGGCGGTGCGGATCAGGCGATTGACCGGGTAGCCCAGATGCTCCAGGACGCGCCGCACCTCACGGTTCTTCCCCTCCCGCAGCTTGACGATCAGCCAAGCGTTGTCGCCTTGCTGCCGTTCGACGTTGGCCTCGATGCTGCCGTAGCGGACGCCATCGACGGTGACGCCATCGGCCAGCGCACGTAACTGGTCCACCTCGGGCTTGCCCCAGACACGGACCCGATACCGCCGCGCCCAGCCCGTCGCCGGAAGCTCCATGTGCCGCTTCAAGGCGCCGTCGTTGGTCAGGAGCAACAACCCCTCGGACGTGAGATCGAGCCGGCCCACCGGCATCAGGTGGTCGAAATGGCGCGGGAGCTGATCGTAGATCGTCGAACGCCCTTCCGGGTCGCGCCGCGCGACCAACACGCCGGTCGGCTTGTGGAAACGCACCAGCCGCGGCGGCTCACGCGCCGGCAAGAGCTCGCCGTCGACCTCGATCCGGGCATCGGGGCCAACGACGTGCGCCGGCGTCCGCAACACGTCGCCGTCGACCTGCACCCGGCCGAGCGCGATCAACTTCTCCGCGTCGCGCCGCGAGCACAGCCCGGACCGCGCGATGCGCTTGGCTATCCGTTCGCCCTCGGCCGCCGACGGTTCGGGTGGCGTGCGCTCGGCCATGGTGCCTGCTCAGCCCTCGCCCGAGCCGTCGTCGAGGGCCGCGCGCAGCTTTTGCAGCGCCAACCTCAACCGCGACTTCACGGTGCCCAACGGCAAGGCGAATCGCTCGGCGAGCGCGCTGTGCGAGGCTTCTTCGAAGAACGACACCCGGATCAGCTCGGCCTGCGACGGCGGCAATGCCAAGAGGGCCGCGCGGACGCGTGCCGCGTCCTGCTCCTGGTCGAACGCCCGGTCCGGCTCTGGCCCAGCGCTCGGTTGCAGCGCCGGCTCGTCGGGGTCGAGCTCGGGCTTCCGCTCGCGGCGGATGACGTCGATCTGGCGGTTGCGAGCGATGGTGAAGACCCAAGTCGACACGCTCGCTTGGCCCGGATCGTACATCGAGGCGCGCTGCCACAAGGTGAGCATCACGTCCTGTACCAGATCCTCGGCCTGCGCCTCGCCCATGGCCCGCCGGCGATAGAACGCTTTGAGCCGCGGCGCGTAGTGGTCGAACAGCGCCAGGAAAGCGTTGCGGTCGGCGCTGGCCGCGACCCGTTCGACGAGAGCCGCGAGGTCTCCCGCCGAGGGCGCAGCCCGCGCCGTGGGCGGTGGCGGTGGATCGGCCGACATGGCTCGCTTCTAGCGGCGCCGCGGACCTGACCACAAGCCGGAAACCGCGCGGGCCGGCGCGGTCACCCGCCGCTGGCGCAATGCAGGCAAAGCGGCGCCGCCGGATCATGCGCCAAGCGCGGCGCCGCGATCGGCTCCTCGCAGCGCGCGCAGTAGCCGTAGTCCCCCCGATCGAGCCGGCCGAGGGCGGCGTCGATCCGCTCGATCTCCGCTGCTCGACGCCGCCGCGCCTCCTGAGCCATCGCCTGTCGCTGCATCGCGTCCATGCGCGAAAGCCGACCTTGCTGGGTCTGGTCCAACGCTACCGGTCGCACGTCCTCTTGCGTTTCCGCCATCAGCCCGCATATCTCGGCGCGTAAGGCCAACAGCCGTGATCGCACCCGCTCCTCGTCGATGTGGCTCATCTCCACCTCCGAGCCGCGTCCAGGGTGGATCATGCTCGGAGGAATTCTTGGACGCCGCAACCGCCTCGACCACGCCTGCGGCGGAAGCCGCCAAGCGGCGCACCTTTGCCATCATCTCGCACCCCGACGCCGGCAAGACCACACTCACCGAGAAGCTCTTGCTGCAGGGCGGCGCCATCCATCTCGCCGGCGAGGTGAAGGCCAAGGGCGAACGACGGCGCGCACGCTCGGACTGGATGAAGATCGAACAGCAACGCGGCATCTCGGTGTCGACGTCGGTGATGACGTTCGATGCCGCGGGTTGCACCTTCAACCTCTTGGACACGCCAGGCCACGAGGACTTCTCCGAGGACACCTACCGGACGCTGACCGCGGTCGACGCCGCGGTCATGGTGCTGGACGCTGCGAAGGGCATCGAGACCCAGACCCGCAAGCTGTTCGAGGTCTGTCGGCTGCGCGACATGCCGATCGTCACGTTCGTCAACAAGTTCGACCGCGAGGCCCGCGACCCGTTGGAGCTGCTCGACGAAATCGCCGAGCAGCTGGCGCTCGACACCACGCCGGTGATGTGGCCGGTCGGCATGGGGCAGAACTTCAAGGGTTGCTGGCTGTTCGACGAGACGGCGTTGATGCACGTCGACCATCCCGAGGAACGCGCGAAGCTGCAGGCGAGCCCCCTGCCCGACCCCGAAGCACTCCGCGAAGTCGCAGGCCGTGAGCAGGCCGATCAGGCGCTCGAAGGCATGGCCCTCGTTAAGGAAGCCTGTCCGCCGTTCGATCTGGCGAGCTTCCGCGAGGGCCACATGACGCCGGTCTACTTCGGCTCGGCCCTGCGCAACTTCGGCGTCGGCAAGCTGTTGCAGGGCTTGGCGGCGGTCGCGCCCTCGCCCCGCCCGCAGCCGGCGAGCGATCGCTTGGTCGAACCTGGTGAAGAGCGGGTGACCGGCTTCGTCTTCAAGGTCCAGGCGAACATGGACCCCAAGCACCGCGATCGCGTGGCGTTCATGCGGCTCTGCTCGGGCCGCTTCACCCGCGGCATGAAGCTGAAGCAGGTGCGGAGCGGCAAAGCACTGACCGTTTCGTCGCCGATCTTCTTCTTCGCGGACGACCGCGGCCTGGCCGACGAGGCGTGGCCCGGCGACATCATCGGCGTGCCGAACCACGGGGTGCTGCGGGTCGGCGACAGCCTGAGCGAAGGCGAGGACGTCCGCTTCACCGGCATCCCGAACTTCGCACCGGAGATCCTACAGCGGGTCCGGCTCGACGACCCGATGAAGCAGAAGCATCTGCGCCGGGCACTGGAGGACCTGGCCGAAGAGGGCGTGACCCAGGTGTTCAAGCCGATGCTCGGCGCGCAGTGGGTGGTCGGGGTGGTCGGCCGGCTGCAGCTCGACGTTCTACAGACCCGTATCGACGCCGAGTACGGGATCAAAATCGGTTTCGAGCCGGCACCCTACGTCACCGCCCGCTGGGTCGACGGCGACACAGGTGAGCTTGAACGGTTCGTCCAGGCCAAGCGCGCCGTGCTCGCCGAGGACCGCGACGCGCAACCGGTGTTCCTGGCCAGAAACGCCTTCGATCTCGCACGGACGGTGGACGAGTGGCCGAAGCTCGCGTTCACCGCCACCCGCGAGCGCGCCTGAGCCGTGGCCATCGACCCACCGCCACCGCGCGTCGTCGAGATCTCCGCCGGGACGGGTCTCGAGACCGGCGCCGAACGCACGATCAGCAAGTCGTTGTCGACGTGGCGCGGTCGGCTGTGGGCTTGGTTCGACATGCTGGTGATCGACCACGGCCTCGTCCGCATGGTGTTTTTCAACCGAGGGAGGGTCGGCGACGGCGTCTGGCGCGCGGCGCAACCGGCACCGCACCAACTGCGGGCAGAGGCAAGGAAGGGCGTGCGGACCATCCTCAACCTCCGGGCCGAACGCGATTGCGGCGCGTTCCTGCTGGAGGAAGAAACCTGCGCCGAACTGGGGCTGACCCTCGTCAACCTGCAGGTCCGCTCGCGTGACGTGCCGTCCAAGGAGATGATCTGGGCACTCGACCGGCTGTTCCAGGAGTCGGATCGCGCCATTCTCATGCACTGCAAGTCCGGTTCCGACCGGACCGGCATCGTCGGCACGCTCTACCAAGTTCTCCAGGACGACGTGCCGGTGGCCGACGCCGTCCGCTCGCAGCTGCACTGGCGCTGGGGCCACGTCCGCCAGCACAAGACCGGCATGCTGGACTTCTTCTTCGAGAGCTACCTGGTCGACACGCGCGAGCGGCCCATGAGCTTTCGCCAATGGGTCGACGAGGTCTACGACCCGGAGACCGTCAAGGCCCGGTTCATGGAACGCTTCAACCCGATCCTCGGCTTCGACCTCATGTTCTGGCGAGAATGAACGACGGCGCTCAAAACTGCGGCCCGTAGGCGAGGTTCGGCAGGAACAAGGAGATCGCCGGGACGTAGGTGACGAGGATGAGGAAGAGCAACAGCACGCCCATCCACGGCAGCGCGGCCTTGAGCACTTCGATCAGGTCCATGCCGGTGATGCCCGAGGTGACGAAGAGGTTGAGCCCGACCGGCGGCGTGACCAAGCCGATCTCCATGTTGACCACCATGATGATGCCGAGGTGGATCGGGTCGATGCCCAATTCCAAGGCGATCGGCAAGAAGATCGGCGCCATGATCAGCAAGATTGCCGACGGTTCCATGAAGTCACCGGCAAGAATCAGTAAGATGTTGACGACCAGGAGGAACTGCCACGGCGAGAAACCGGCATCGACGATGAAATCGGTGACGATGTGCGGGATGCGCTCGGTGGTGAGCACGTGGGCGAACAGCATCGCGTTGGCGATGATGAACATCAGCATGATGGTCGTGCGCCCGGCGCTGACGAGCACTTCACGGGTCTGCGGGTGGACCGCCGCTGCCGGCAGGTAGAAGACCAGCTCGCGGAGCGACGTGAGCAATGACGTCGCCTGGCCGCCGGTACGCAGATAGAAAACGACGAGACCGCCGGCGCCGGCCAACAGCGCCAGGGCGGCCACCGGCTCGAACGTCCCGGCGGAGAAACCGCTGACGGCCGTGAACGACGCGGCCACGACCAACAGGACGACCCCATGAGTGCCGGCGGACCCGGCGCTGCGGCGGAGCGGGCCCATGTCACGGTAGACGAACAGTCCGACGAAGAACGAATAGATCGCGGCGACCGCGGCCGCCTCGGTCGGCGTGAAGATGCCGCCGTAGATGCCCCCCATGATGACGACCACCAGGAGCAGCCCCCACACCGCGTCTTCTGCGGCGGCGAACCACTCGCCCCAACTGGCGCGGGGTTGCCGCGGCACGTCGAGATAGCGAGCGCGGAGGTAAATGGCCCCCATCAGCATCAGCCCAGCGGTCAGACCGGGCAGAACGCCGGCGAGGAACAGTCGACCGACCGACACGTCGGTCGCCGCAGCGTAGACGACCATGATGATCGACGGCGGGATCAACACGCCGAGTGTGCCGGCGTTGCAGATGACGCCGGCCGCGAACCGCTTGTCGTAACCGGACTGCACCATGCCGGCGATGACGATCGAGCCGATGGCGACGACCGTCGCGGGCGAGCTGCCCGACACGGCGGCGAAAAACATGCAGGCCAGCACGCTGGCCATGGCGAGGCCGCCCCGATAGTGGCCGACGGTGGCGATGGCGAACCGGATCAGCCGCTTGGCGACACCACCCGTCGACAGGAACGCCGAGCTGAGGATGAAGAACGGGATGGCGAGGAGCGTGTAGTGCTCCATCGTCTCGAACAGCTTGAGTGCCGTCGACGCCAGGCTGTCGTTGGAAAACAACAGGATCGTGGAGACTGCCGAGAGCCCCAGCGAGATGGCGATCGGTGTGCCGATGAACAACAGCGCGAAGAGGGTGATGAAGAGAAAGGCAATCGTCATCGCTGATTTGCTTCTTCTTGGTGCTGGCGCAGCGCGATCCGCGCCTCGTCGGCGAGCAACAAGCTCTCCTGCTCACCACGCCAGATACGGATGCCGGCCTGGACCAACCGAAGGGCCAGCAACGCGAGACCGATCGGCAAGATCAGCCGCAAGATCCAACGTTCGACCGGAATGTCCTCGGCTTCGATACCGATCTTGTACATTCGCGCCTCGTAGTCCCACGAGCCGATGAACATCAGCGTCGCGTAGGCGAGGCCGGCCGCCACGGTCACCAGAGCCAGTCGGCGTCGCAAGCGCGGGTGGAACACCCGCTGGAACGAGTCGACACCCAGATGAATGCCGTGCTTCAGCCCGTAGGCTATTCCGAACAACACGAGCCACGCGAACAGATAAGTCGTCGCCTCCAGCGCCCACACGAACCCGGAGTTGAAGACGTAGCGCAGCACGACCTGAACGAAGGTGAGGAGCGTCATCGCCGCGAAGATCAGCGCGATCACCGATTCTTCGAGGCGGTCGATGACGGCTGCGAACGTGCGCACGAGGCCGTTCTCCGCAACGAAAGCTCAGGACGAGAGGGGGGGACCACCGGGATAGTAGGGAAGCGGTCCCCCGACGAAACGCTCGGGCGTCAGCTACCCCGATTGTGGCTTTGCGCTGCGGTGATGACGTCGCCGCCGATGTCGTCGGCGAACTCGTCCCAGACCGGACGAACGGCGGCCACCCAAGCGGCGCGCTGCTCGGGCGTGAGCTGGCGGATTTCGACGCCGGCATCGAGCACCTTCTGCCGGCTCTCGTCGGCGAGCTGTGCCGACATCTGGTTTGCCTCGACCGTCACTTCGGCAAGGATCCGGTCCAGCTCCGTGCGCACGTCGTCCGGCAGGCCGTCCCAGAAATCGGCATTGGTCACCAACAGATAGTCGATGATGCCGTGGTTGGTCTCGGTGATGCCGTCCTGCACCTCGAAGAACTTCTTGGTGTAGATGTTCGACCAGGTGTTCTCCTGGCCATCGACGACTCCCTGCTGCAAGGCGCCGTAGACCTCGCTGAACGCCATCTTCTGCGGATTGGCGTCGAGGGCGCGGAACTGGGACTCCAACACGTCGGAGGTCTGGATGCGGAACTTCAGACCCTCGGCGTCGCTCGGCTCGACCAGCGGTCGGTTGGCCGAAAGCTGCTTCATCCCGTTGTGCCAGTAGCCGAGGCCCTTCAGGCCGTAGTCGGACATGGCGTCGAGCAACGCCTGACCTTCCGGCGAGCTCTGGAACCGGTCGACCGCGGCGATGTCCTCGAACATGAACGGCAGGTCGAACACGCGGTACTTCAGAGTGAAGTTCTCGAATTTGGACAGCGACGGTGCCGCCAGCTGCACGTCGCCCAGCAGCATCGCCTCCAGCACCTTGTCGTCGTTGAAGAGCTGCGAGTTCGGGTAAACCTCGACCCGGACCTTGCCCTGGAGCTCCGGCGACGAATTGACCCGTTCGGCGAACAGAGTGGCGGCCTCGCCTTTCGGATTGCCGGCCTCTGCGGTCACGTGGCTGAACTTGATGACGATTTCCTCGGCCGCCGCACCAGCGGTCAGACCCAGGCCAACGGCAAACGCCAACAACAATGGTTTCATGATTCGGTCCCCAATCAGCAACTCGTTGATGGCTGCTTGGCGCAGCTTGCCGCGATGATGCAGTTCAAAAGCTGTCTTTGTCTGCACCACAAAGGTCGCTTTGCGGCAGTGAATGCGGTGAACCGTTCAGAAATCGCCTTCAGCGACTTGGGCCACCCGGAGGCCCGAGCGCCGCAGCGCCGCGACGACCCGTCGACGGTCATCGAACGCAAGGACCGGTGCGTAGCCCATGCCGACGAAGCCCTCGACCAGTTCGGGCTTGACGATCGCGTCGCTCCGCCAATCGCCGTCGCGGCGCATCGCCAAGCGTTCGTAAGGCACACCATGGCGGTCCAACCAGCGTTCGGTGACCATCCGGTGGCTGTCGGGACGGCCAGTCGCCAGCAGAATACGATGGCCGGCGGCGGCCAACGCGACGACCACGGTGATCATTTCGCTGATCGGTGCGTCGTCGCTCATCGCGTCGAAGAAGCCCGCCCAGTCTTTGGGCCGCGCGCTGATGAAGTGGAGGCGATGGGTCACGTCGGCGAGCGTACCGTCGATGTCGACGACGACGTCCATCGTCACGTCAGTCGACGTCGGCCGCGACGGCGCGGCAGCGCTCGGACCTCGAGCAGGGCGCGAGGTTCAGGTCCGATCGACGACACTGAGAATGGCGGCAGCGACCGCCGCTGGCTGTTCGACGGGCGCCAAGTGACCGGCGTGGCGGATGACCTCGTATCGCGCGCCAGCGATCCGCTCCGCAAGCTCGCGCACGGCCACGGGTGGCGCCAGCCGATCCTCCTCGGCTGCGAGAACGAAGGTTGGGACCCGGACGGCATGGCAGGCCGCCTCGGCACTGGAATGGGCCAACGTCGCATTCGCGGCCACGTAGGCCTCGGTCGGCGTCAGTGCCAGCATGGCCTGCCAACCGGCAACGTCGTCCCGCCGCTGGCGGCTGAACTCCGGCGAAAACCAGTGATCGACGAGCTGGTGCGGATCGGCAGGGGCATCGTTGGCCCGCAACGTGGTCGCCAGCAACACCAGGCTAGTCACGAGGTCGGGTCGGCGGTGCTGCAGGTCCAAGGCGATACGGCCACCGAGCGCGTGACCGACGAGGATCGCCGGCCCCGTGTCCAATTGGTCGAGCAGACCGGCCAAATCGGTGGTCAGGTCCTGTAGCGCCGTCACCTTGCCGGCCACGGGGCTCAAGCCGTGGCCACGCAGGTCGTAGCGGACGACGTGGAACCGCTCGGCGAGGTAGCGCGTCAGCCGCTCCCAGACGCGCAGATCGGTGCCGCAGGCATTGACCAGAACCAATGGCGGGGACTGGACGTCGCCGTCGCGGCGGGCGTGGACGACGTGATCGCCGATGCGGATGAAATCCATCAACCCCTCTCGAGCCGGCTCGGCACACGACGCCCGGTGCGACGGACGCCGTAGGTCACCGGAAGCGGCCACCTCCACGCCGATCTCGTGTGGTTCATCGGTCCGGCTGGCGTCAAGTCAGTGAAACCATCGCGACCGCGGTACAAGCGACAGCAAGCGCAAGCCCGGCCCCGAACACCAGCCATGTCGACCGCGGGACCGCGGCATCGGCGGTGACCGTACGGGCACCTTCCGTCCGCGCCGGCTGGACACGCGCGGCGCGGTCTCCGGTGGTCAGCGCTACGTCGCGAGACGGCAGCGGGTCGATCGACCGGGTACTGTCGACCAGGACGGTGGTGACCGACGCGCTGGCGCCTGGAAGGTCGATCTCGCGCACGACGCGGACACCCTGGACGTCGCAGGCCAGCCGCAAGCGCGACGCGGCGTCGAGGGCCTCGGCTTCGTCGGCGAAACACGCGTCCATCAGCCAACGCTTGCGCCGCAGCGCGTAGAGCTCGAAATGTGCGGTCGGCGTCTGAGCGGTCATCGCGTTGGCCCTGGTTGCACCTCGACCAACGTTGACGGCGAAACGTGTGAGCCGCGTTAAGACGCGGCTGCATCCAATTCGATGACCGCGTCCATGGCGCCCAGTTCCTCGGCGCTGAGGTGGCAAGCGATGGCATGCCCGTCGCCGAACACCCTGATCGGGGGTGCCTCACGTTCGCAGACGTCACCGATCTTGCGTGGGCAACGGGTTTGGAAGGGACAACCGGGCGGCGGATCGACCGCCGACGGCAGTTCGCCTTGGAGCACGATCCGTTTTTTCTGGATGCGGGTGTCGGCGATCGGTACGGCCGACAGCAACGCTTCGGTGTACGGGTGATAGGGCGGTGCGAAGACTTCGTCGGTCGTGCCTTGCTCGACCACGTTGCCGAGGTACATGACGATCACCCGGTCCGCCAAGTAACGCACCAATGACAGATCATGACTGATGAACAACAGCGTCGTCTTGTGTTGCCGCTGGATTTCCATCAGTAGCTGTGTGACGGCAGCTTGCACCGAGACGTCGAGGGCCGATACCGGCTCGTCGGCGACAACGACCTTCGGTTTGCCGGCAAAGGCGCGGGCGATGCCGACCCGCTGCTTCTGCCCGCCCGACAATTGGCGCGGCCGGCGGTCATAGAAGGCCCGCGGCAGCTTGACCTCGTCGAGCAGGCCCAGCACCCGCTCCTTGATCTTGGCCGGGTCTCGCTCGACGCCGAACTTGCGCAGCACCCGGGCGATCTGGCGGCCGACCGTGTGGCTCGGGTTGAGCGTGTCGAACGGGTTCTGGAAGACCATCTGCAGATAGCCGACCATCTGCGGATCGCGACGTTGAACGGCGAGCTGGGCGATGTCCTGGCCATCGAGAACGAGGCGCCCGGCGGTCGCTGGCTCCAAGCCCATCAGCACCTTGGCAAAGGTGGATTTGCCGCAGCCGCTCTCGCCGACGATCGCCAGCGTCTGCGCCTCGTGGGCGTCGAAGTCGAGCCGCTCGTTGGCCTTGACGTAGCGTGTGGCGGCGCCACGGAACCAAGCGCCGAACGAGCGGTCGCGCAGCGCGTAGTACTTTTTCAGCTCGTCGACTTCGAGCACGCGCCGGCCGAACCCCGGCGCGGCCGCCTGACGCCGGCGCGGGGCAGCCGCATCCCAATCGATGTCGTCGATCCGGAGGCAGCGGCTGTCGTGACCGGTTTCGGCGGCGACGGGCGTCATCGCCACGGCCGCCGCGTCGCACAGCCCAGCCTGGAAGTGATCGCAGCGCGGCCCGAAATTGCAGCCGGGCGGGCGTTCGTAG
>JBCBTD010000001.1:0-216589 GCA_039818825.1 Pseudomonadota bacterium | reverse complement strand
CGCTTCCTCGGCTCTGCCGACCTCTTCGAGCGGCAAGGTCGCCGCCCTTGGAGCACCGTCAATTTCGTCGCGGCCCACGACGGTTTCACTGCCAACGACCTCGTCACCTACTCGGCCAAGCGCAACCACGCCAACGGCGAGAACAACCGGGACGGCCACAACCACAACCTGTCCTGGAACTGCGGTGAGGAGGGGCCGACCCAGAGTGCGGTCGTCACCCGGCTCCGCGAGCGGCAGAAGCGCAACCTGTTGGCTACGGTGCTGCTCGCCCAGGGCACGCCGATGCTGCTCGCCGGGGACGAGATCGGCAACACCCAAGGCGGCAACAACAACGCTTACTGCCAGGACAACGAGATCGCCTGGCTACCCTGGCCCGACGTCGACGGCGACGACCTCCAACTCCTCGGGTTCGTCCAACGCCTGACAGCACTTCGCCGTGCCCATCGGGTGTTCCGCCGCTCCCACTTCCTGCACGGCCGCTACCGTTCGACCACCGGCATTCCCGACGTCACCTGGCTCAACGAAGCCGGCGAGCCGATGCGCGAGAACGACTGGCACGCCGCCGGCCGGCGCACGCTCGGCGTGCTCTTGTGCGGCGCTGCCGGCCCGGAGATGGTCAACGGCCCCGCCGACGGCATCGACGAGACGTTCCTCGTGCTGTTCAACGCGGCGCGCGAGGAGCGGACGTTCCAGCTTCCTGCGCTGCCCGGGACGGCGGCTTGGCGGCGGGTCATCGACACCGTCGATGCGGCGCTCGGGAGCGAAGGCGGCCTGATCGCGACCCAGGACTCCTATCCGCTCGCAGCCCACAGCCTGGCCGTCTTGATGTCGACCCGCGAAGCCCTGGCCGACACCGATCGCATCAAGGTCAGCCGCCACCCGATGCCCTTCGGCGCGGAAGTGCTTCCCCGCGGTGGCACCCGCTTCAGGTTGTGGGCCCCGGACCAGACCGAGCCCAAGGTCGTGCTCGGGTCCGGGATCGGCGACGAAACGGCGGTCCTGACGATGGAACGGGTCGGCGCCGGCTGGTTCGAGCTCTGGACCGAACGGGCGCGCATCGGCACGCGCTACGCCTTCGCCCACGACGACGGCAGCAGGGTCGCTGATCCGGCGTCGCGCCAGCAGGACGGCGGCCCGGACGACCGCTCGATCGTCGTCGACCCTGCGGCCTATCGCTGGCGCGAGACCGCTTGGGGTGGGCGCCCCTGGCACGAGGCCGTCATCATGGAGCTGCACGTCGGCAGCTTCAGCCCCGAGGGCACCTTCGAAGGCGTGGCCCGGCGCCTGGTCAGTCTCGCAGAAGTCGGCGTCACGGCCATCCAGCTGATGCCCGTGGGCTGCTTCTCCGGCCGCTGGGGATGGGGCTACGACGCGCCCCTCCCGTTTGCGCCGGCGCCCCCTTACGGCTCGCCGGAGAGCCTCAAGGCGCTGGTGGACGCGGCCCACGCTCAAGGCATCATGGTCTTCCTCGACCTCGTCTACACTCGGGAAGACCTCGGCGACGGCGATGACAGCGCCCAAGTCGGCATCGAGGAGCCCGTGGAGTCGGCCCTGGGTGGCGGGCTCGACTTCCGTCAGCGGCCAGTGCGCGACTTCGTCATCCACAACGCGCTCTACTGGCTCGAAGAGTACCGCATGGACGGGCTGCGGCTGGTCGTGGCGCCACACCTCGTTGCTGCAGGTGCACCCGACGTCCTCGACGAGTTGGCTGCGATCGTCGCCGAGCGGTTCGGCAGCCAGCGGCACGTGCATCTCATGCTTGAACATGCCGAGACCGCCATCGACCGCCTGGAAGGGCCGTTCCGCGCGCAGTGGAACGACGACTTCCACCACGCGCTCCATGCGACTCTGACGGGCGAGAGCGACGGACCGATCGCCGCGTTCGCCGTCGACCCGATCGAGCGTCTGGGCCAAGCGCTCGCCGCCGGTCTGCCCGGCCGCGCCGCACCGCCGGCCGCCGAGGACGCGCCGCCGACGGGCATCAAACCGAAGCTGCCGTCGACGCGGACCGTCGTCTTCAGCCAGAATCACGACCAGATCGGCAATCGGCCGGACGGCGCACGGCTGACCCGGTTGGTCGAGCGGCCGGCGGTGTGCGCGGCGCAGGCGCTGGTGGTGTTGTCGCCGCAAGTGCCGATGCTGTTCATGGGCGAGGAGTGGGCGACCCAGCGGCCGTTCCACTTTTTCACCGACCTGCCGCCGGATCAAGCCGACGTCGTGCGCCGCGGCCGCCGCCGCATGCTCGAGACCTTCCGTCAGAACGTCGACCAGGAGCAGGTCGACCCGAACGCCGTCGAGACCTTCGCCGCCGGCCGCCTCGATTGGAACGAGCGCGAAACCGAGACCGGGCGGCGCCACCGCATCTGGTTCCAAGAGCTGATCCAGGTCCGGCACCGGACCATCGTGCCCCTGCTCCAGGAGGCGCCGGCCGCTTTCGGCGCTTTCCAACGCGTTGGCGCTTTCGGTCTGGTGGTTCGCTGGCCGCTCGCCCGCGGCAGCATCCTGAGCCTGCACGCCCAACTGGGTGCGTTGCCCGGCCGCGGCTTCCCGGTGCCGGACGGCGAGCCGCTGTGGGTCAGCAGCCGCGAGGTCGAGACGCATTGGCCGAAAGGCACGCTGCCGCCGTGGGGCGTTGCCTCCTTTTTGTCGGTGGAGAACGGGGCATGAGTGAGCTGCGCGCTCTGGCAGAGACCCATGGCGTGGCGACCCGGTGGTACGATATCGCCGGGACCGAGCACCACCCGCCGGACGAGACGTTGGAGGTCGTGCTCGACGGCCTCGGGGTCCACGTCGGCCAGACCAACGAGGCGCTGCGGCTGCCGCTTCTGGCTCGGCCCGATGAGGCGGTTTGTCTTCCGGACGTGCCGCCGGACGTCGCCTATCGGCTGGAGATGGACGACGGCAGCGCGGTTGGTGGACCGGTCGTGGACGCGCGCACTGTCCGCGCCGACGCCGGCAGCCTCTTGGAAGGCCCGCTGCCGCTGGGCCTTCACCGCCTCGTCTGGGACGGCGGTGAGCGGTTCGTACTCGTCGCGCCCGAGCGCTGCCTACTGCCGGAAGACCGTGACATCGACCGTGTGTTCGGCGTCAGCGCGCAGATGTACGGCCTGAAGAGCGACCGCGACAGCGCCATCGGCGACTTCGCTGATCTCGCCGTCGCCGGCCGCGTCGCGGCGGCGGCCGGTGCCGACCTGTTCGGGCTCAGCCCGCTCCATGCGCTGTTCATGGCCGACGCTCGCTCGCGCAGCCCTTACTCGCCGTCCAACCGTCGCTTCATCAACCCTTTGTTCATCGCCGTGCCGGAGGCGGCGGAGCGCTTGGGACTGCCGACCAACCCGACACCAGGCGTGGCGGCGAGCGGCAGCGACGGGCTGCTCGACTACGCGACGATCGGTGACGCCAAACGCCACGCCCTCGAAGCCTTGTTCGTCGCGTTTCGCGAACGGGGCGGCGATCCGCGGTTCGAGGACTTTCGCCTCAAGGGCGGCGTGCCTTTGGAGCGTCACGCCCGGTTCGAAGCGCTGCACGAGTTCGTTTTGGCGAAGGACCGGAACGCCTGGGCATTTTGGACCTGGCCGGACGGCCTCGGCGACGCTACGTCGCCCGCGGTCCAGGCGTTCGCCGAGGCTCATGCCGACCGGGTAGCGTTCTTCGCCTTCCTCCAGTGGCTGGCCGATCTGCAGTTGGCCGAAGCCCACGCAGCGTGCCGGGACGCCGGCATGGCGATCGGCCTCTACCGCGACCTCGCGGTCGGCGTCACAGCGTCGGGCTCGATGGCCTGGTCTGATCCGAAGCTGGTGCTGCGCACCCTGGACATCGGTGCGCCGCCCGACCCGCTCGGTCCGGACGGCCAGAACTGGGGGCTCGCGCCGTTCGCGCCGACCCATCTGGCGCGCACCGGCTATCGGCCGCTGTTGGCGGCGCTCGAGGCCAACGCCCGACACGCCGGCGCCGTCAGGATCGACCACGTGCTGGGCTTCCAGCGCCAGTTCTGGATCCCCCAGGGCAAGCCCGCAGCCCAAGGCACCTACGTCGATTTTCCGTTCCAGGTGCTGTCGCGGATCTGCGCTCTGGTCTCGCACCGCCGCCGCTGTCTCGTCATCGGCGAGGACCTCGGCACCGTGCCTGAGGGCTTTCGCGAGCGGATGGGCGATGCC
Source organism: Pseudomonadota bacterium (assembly GCA_039818825.1). Classification (GTDB taxonomy): domain Bacteria; phylum Pseudomonadota; class Alphaproteobacteria; order Geminicoccales; family Geminicoccaceae; genus JBCBTD01. Next base: position 212,432 of record JBCBTD010000001.1, on the reverse strand, counting down.
GGCATGCTCTCCTGCCGGGTCATGGTGTTCGAGCGCGACGGCGACCGGTTCCGCCCGCCGCACCACTACCCCCGCCAGGCGATGGCGTCGGTTGTCACCCACGACCTGCCCACCTCGGTCGGCTTCTGGCAGCACCGCGACGTTGACTGGCGGGCCGATCTCGGCGAGTTGGACGCCCACAGCCGTGCTTCGGCCATCGCTTGGCGCGAGGGCGAGAAGGACGGCATGTTGGCGGCGATGCACGATGCTGGTGTCGACGAAGCCGACGTGATGGTGGCGCTGCACCGCTTTCTCGCGCGCAGCAACTCGGCCCTGGTCATGGTCCAGCTCGAAGACCTTGCGTCGATGGTCGAACAGGCCAACCTTCCCGGCACCGTCGACCAGCACCCGAACTGGCGCCGCCGCCTGCCCGAAGCCGTCGACAAGATCCTCCAGAGCCCCCGCGCCCTGGCGATTCTTCAGGCGCTTCGCGACGAGCGGCCGCCACAACGGTAGGGACGACGGGGCCGGGGTGAGGGCGGCCGGTCAGCCCTTGGTGACGGAGTTGCCGCCGTCGGCGACCATCGCCGAGCCGGTGACGAAGCTCGATGCGTCGGTGGCAAGAAACAGCGCTGCCCGCGCGATCTCCATCGGCTCGGCCAGCCGCTTCAGCGCGTGCAGTCGGGCGATTCCCTCCAGCGCCGACGGGTCGTCTGCGAAGTCGCCGGCCATGTCGGTCTTCGTGCCGCCCGGCAGCAGGGCGTTGATGCGCACGCCCTTCGGCCCGTACTCGGCGGCGAGACACTGGGTCATGCCGATCAACCCGGCTTTGCTGGCGCCGTAAGCGGCCATCCCGGGAAAGCCGATGCCGTGGCCGACGAAGCTCGAGGTGAAGATGATCGAGCCGCCGCCGCGCGCGACCATCGCCGGGATCTGGTGCTTTGCGCCGAAGAACGCGCCGGTCAGGTTGGTATCCAGCGTTGCCCGCCAGTCGTCGGCGCTGATCGACGCGACGTCGCCCATCGCGCCAAGCACCCCGGCATTGTTGAAGCCGACGTCCAAGCCGCCATGGCGATCGAGGGCCGCGGCGACCAACGCCTCGGCATAGGCGTGGTCCCGGACGTCCCCGACCAGCGCCACCGCCTCGCCGCCGCGCTCACGAACGCCGGCGACGACCGCGTCCAGCCGGTCAGCGCGCCTGGCGCCCAGGACCAGCTTCGCTCCCGCCTCGGCGAACAGCGCTGCCGCCGCCTCGCCGATCCCGCTGCTGGCCCCTGTGATGATCGCGACCTTGCCGTCCAACTGCATCCGTCCGCCCTCCGCTGGTCCGAGGCGACGATCAAAGAGCAGGCACGCGCCTGGCGACATCCGTTCCTTGCGTCTGCATTTCCGGTACCCGTGCTATCCTGGCGGGCAGGACCAGAGAGCTGGAGGCGGCCATGGCGGAGCCGATTAGCGCAGGCGCGATGGTGGCGAGTGCCCTTGCCGGGGCGGCCGGTGCCGCGGTCAAGGGCGTGCTGACCGATGCGGCGAAGGACGCCTACGCCAAGCTCAAAGGGCTGCTCGCCGGTTGGGCCAGTCACAATGTGGCGGATGTCGAGGCCAAGCCGGACTCGTCCGCGCAGCAAGCGGCTCTGGCCGAAAAGGTGGATGCGCGCCCAACCGAAGAGCGGGACGAGCTGCGCGCCCTTGCCGAAGCCTTGGCGGCCCGCCTCGCCGAGGCCAGCGCTGCCCCGCGCATCGGCACGCAGACCAACGTCACTGCCGGCGACCACGGCTATGCGGCCGGCCGCGACCAGTACATCGGCGTGCCGCAGCCCAAGCGCGACGCGGACTGAGCGCTTGGCGGCATCACGCACGGACGTCAGCACAGGCGACGGCGGCTACGCCGCGGGGCGCGACCAGTTCGTCATGCCGCCGCCCGAGGTGATCCAGGCAATGGTCGCGTCGGCGACGGCGCCACTGGAGCGGCAGAACGCCGAGCAGCGTCAGGAGATCAGGGCGCTCGGCGAACGGCTCGGGACCAGCGAGGGCATCGTCCGCGCGGCGCTGGCGACCCTTGGCGAGCACACGGCCGACGTCCAACCTGATGCCTTGCCGGCAAGGGTCGCCGAGCTGGTCCGCCAACGCCAGGACCTGCACCAGAAGCAGGAGCGCCGACCGCCGGACCCGGACGTCGTGCTTGCGGCCATCGATCGCGAGCTGGTGGAGAGCCTGGAACGTGGCGATGACGAGCGGGCCGGTGTGCTGCTGGAGCGGAAGCGCGCGCTCAAGGTCCGGGCGGCGGCGAAGCGCCGGGAGACCGCCGACGCGCTGCGCCGGGCCGAGGACCGCGACCTCCTGGAGGCCGCGGAGGCCGCCGCCGCTCTCGGCGATTTGGCCATGGCACGGCTCGACTATCTGGTTGCCGCCGAACGCTTCGCCGAAGCGGCCGCAACGGCGCCAGACGGCGACGCACATCAGGATGCGCGCCTCGCGTACCGCGACCGCGCCGCAGACGCTCTGTATCGGCAAGGTACGGAGTTCGGCGACAAAGCGGCGCTGAAGCGCGCCATCGACGCCCATCGGGACCTACTCACATTTAGGCCGCGAAACGGCGTGCCGCTCGACTGGGCTGCGACCCAGAACAACCTCGGCAACGCACTTGCTAGGTTGGGCGAGCAGGAGAGCGGCGCCGCACGGTTGGAGGAGGCGGTGGCGGCCTTTCGGGCGGCGCTGGAGGAGCGGACCCGCGAGCGGGTACCGCTCGATTGGGCGGCGACCCAGCAGAACCTCGGCCTCGCGCTTCAGAGATTGGGCGAGCGGGATAGCGGCACGGCGCGATTGGCGGAGGCGGTGGCGGCCTTTCGGGCGGCGCTGGAGGAGCGGACCCGCGAGCGGGTACCGCTCGATTGGGCGACGACCCAGCAGAACCTCGGCCTCGTGCTCTGGCGTTTGGGCGAGCGAGAGAGTGGTACGGCGCGATTGGAAGAGGCGGTGGCCGTCTACCGTGCGGCGCTGGAGGAGCTGATCCGTGAGCGGGTGCCGCTGGATTGGGCGACGACTCAGCAGAACCTTGGCACTGTACTTCAGAGCTTGGGCGAGCGGGAGGGCGGCACGGCACGGTTGGAAGAGGCGTTGGCCGCCTACCGGGCGGCGCTGGAGGAGCGGACCCGTGAGCGGGTGCCACTCGATTGGGCGACGACCCAGAACAACCTCGGCAACGCGCTCTTGAGCTTGGGCGAGCGGGAGGCGCGCGCGGCGCGTCTGCAAGAGGCAGTGGCGGCCTACCAAGCGGCGCTGGACGTTCTTGAGGCCGCGGAGGCCGACTACTACGTCAAGGTTGTGCGGTTCAACCTCGACGTCGCGCGACGTGCGTTGGACGGACGGCGGCGCGGCGGCGGGTTGGCGTAGCGGCAGCAAACCAGGACCACTGTCCTAGTCAGCGAACGACTGTCGTGGGCAGGTGCTTTGAGTCGGTTTTAATGGGGATTTGGCAGGACGGCCAGCCGCGGATGGTGCGGCTCTCGGAGCTACATGATGGGCGGGTTACGGCGCCTTCAGCGCGGTGCGATGGCGGGACGCTGAGGGCCGGTTTCCGCGACTCGATGCGACCAGCGCCGCGTCGTTCGGAACAGGGGTTGCCGAAGTTACAGCGGAGTTGCCGCCTCACCAAATCGGTTTCGACCTCCCGGACTCCTCAAGCGATGGCGACTGTGGGCGTGCTGCATGGAGACGCCCAGTTTTGCGATGTTGTCCACGCCCCAGATGCAGCAATGCGACCGGGTCATAGAGGTCGGCTCCGAGCTGGCAGGGCCTCGTTCGGCCCATCACCGGAGTTGGCGGATGCGCTCGGCGCGGGTGGCGTGCCGTTTCGGGCGAACGCCGAACGGCCCGGCGCGACGACGTTAGGCCGGAAGCCGACGTGCGCGGACGCTGTCTAGAACGCAACTGCGACCACCTATGGTCTGGGTACGCCTCGAACTCGTGGCAGAAATCAGTCAATCGAAACCGGCGCGAGCATCAAGACCACACGGTTCGAAAACTGCTGTCTTTGCGCCTACCTGGGGCCGCGCCATGAAATCGACTTTGTCGGGTTGGCGTCATGCGCCAACCGATCGTTGGCGAGGGTCTACGCCGCTAGGTGCGACGTCCCCAAGTCCTCGACCGTGGCGCCCGGCGGCTCGGCGGGCGCGGTGGTTCGACTGCCGGTGTTGAATAGCGCGGACGCCGCGAGCCTCACCCGAACGACGTTGCTCCCTCTGTTCCGCGAGAAATGGTGGTCGGAGTGGCGTGATTCGAACACGCGACCCCCGCCTCCCGAAGACGGTGCTCTACCAGGCTGAGCTACACTCCGACACGTCGCACACGTAAAGGCGGCCGGGAATCCGCCGACGACGAGCGTGGTCAGTAGGCGCGTTCGATGCAGAAATCAACCAAGTCCAAGAGCGCGTCGCGCTCCGCGCAACGGGGCAGTTCGTCCAACGCGCGCCTCGCCCGTTCGCCATAGATCTCCGCACGCCGGACGGTAGCAGCGATGGCATCGTGCCGGACGAGGAGGCGCATCGCTTCGACGAAGTCTCCATCCTGTCGTTCACCCGTTTCCAGCACCCTTTTCCAGAATGCCCGCTCACCGTCGTCGGCGGCAGCCACGGCCAGGACCACCGGTAACGTGACCTTGCCATCGGCGAAGTCGTCGCCAACGGTCTTGCCCAGATCCTGCTGTTCGGCGCCGTAGTCGAGGGCGTCGTCGATCAGCTGGAAGGCGATGCCGATCGACCGGCCGTACTCTGCGAGCGCCGCGGCATCGGCTGGTGGGCGGCCGGCGACGACCGCGCCGATCTCGGCCGCGGCTTCGAACAGTTTGGCGGTCTTCGCCGTGATCATCTCGAAGTAGGCGGCCTCGGTCGTGCTGCTGTCGTGCGCGGTCATGAGTTGTAGGACTTCGCCCTCGGCAATCACTGCCGAGGCGTGCGAGAGGATCCGGAGCACGTCGAGGCTGCCGTCACGGACCATCAGCTGAAACGCACGGCTGAACAGGAAATCGCCGACGAGGACCGGCGCCTTGTTGCCCCACACGGCGTTGGCCGTTGCCCGGCCGCGCCGCAGGTCGCTGGCGTCGACCACGTCGTCGTGCATCAAGGTCGCGGTGTGGATGAACTCGACGCACGCCGCGAGATTGACGTGCCGATCGCCGGCGTAGCCGCACAGCCGCGCGGCGGTGAGCGTGAGGATCGGGCGGATGCGCTTGCCGCCGGCAGCGACGAGATGCTGCGCAAGTTGCGGGATGAGATCGACCGGGCTCTGCATCTCCGCAACGACGACTTGATTGACACGACCCAGCTCTTCGCGAACCAATGCCTGCAGGCGGTCCAAGCGGGCACGCGAGACCGAAGGGTCGAACGCCTTTGCGGTTTGTGCCCTCACCGAGTTCGTCCTTCGCACAGTTGGCAGCAAGATTTGGCACGCGCGTGCTACCATGTTCGCCGAAGCTCTGGCAAACCACGACGCCGCACGCCGTTTCGGATCACCACCCGTCGATGATCGAACTCCTGCGAACCAATGACCTCGTCCATCTCTCGTGGATCTGCGCAACGCTGGAGGCCGAGGGTATCGGCACGCTGGTGTTGGACCATCACACCTCTGCGATCGAAGGCAGCATCGGCGCCATCCCACGGCGGCTGATGGTCGCGGCCGACGACGCGTCCCGCGCCAGGTGGATCTTGGAGAACGCGCTGCGTAGCCTCGGTGAGGATTGAGCGGAACGCAGGCTGGTCCACCGATCGTCTGCTCGGCGGCCGCCTCACCATCGAGCAACCGGCGCATGGCTACCGTGTCGCCATCGATCCGTTGCTGTTGCAGGCGGCAGTCCAGCCGGCGCCGAACGACCTCGTCCTCGATGCTGGTGCCGGCGTCGGCGGCGCCATCTTGGCACTCGCCCGTCGCTCGCCCAGCGGGCATGCGGTGGGCCTCGAGCATCAGCCGCCGCTGGCTGCGGCGATGGCCAGGAATGCCCGTCGCAACGGCTTGGCAGACCGGGTCGAGGCGGTGTGTGGCGACATCGCGAACCCGCCCTTCGCGTCCGGTGCCTTCGACGTCGTGATGACCAACCCGCCGTTCGGCGATGCAGCAACGATGACCATGCCGGCCACCGATCTCGGTCGAGCGGCGCGGGTCCTCAGCGACACGTCGCTCGGTGGATGGCTCTCTGCCTGCTGTGCTTTGGTGCGCTCCGGCGGTCGGATCGTGGTGATCCACCGTGCCGACCGAACGGCGCAGTTGCTGGCCGGTTTGCAGGGCCGTGCCGGGAGGGTTCGGCTCCTGCCGCTCTGGCCGAAGCAGGGCCGGCCGGCGAAACGTGTGCTCGTCGAGGCGCGGGTCGGACAGAACGGACCGCTTGCGATCCTGCCGGGACTGGTTCTGCACCGGGAAGACGGCCATTTCACCGATCGAGCGGCGGCCATCTTGGCAGGCGCTGACGGCATCGATTGGGAGTGTGGATGAGCATCGTCAACGACCTTCGTCGGCGGGTCGGCTTAGCGCCGCGACATCCGACTGTCGCCGCCGTCCGTCTCGAGGGTGTCATCGCCAGTGGTGGCTTCCGCCAGGGTTTGACCTTGGCAGCGGTGGCCCGCGCGCTCACCGCCGCGTTCCGCCAGAAACGGTCATCCGAGGTGGCGCTTTTCGTCAACAGTCCGGGTGGCGCGCCGGTCCAGGCGGCGTTGATCCACGACCGGATTCGTTGGCTCGCAGAGAAACACGACAAGCGCGTGACCGCGTTCGTCGAAGACATTGCCGCTTCCGGAGGATACTGGATCGCCGTCGCGGCTGATGACGTCGTTGCCTGTCCCGCTTCGATCGTCGGCAGCATCGGCGTGATCACCGCCGGGTTCGGTTTCGACAGGGCGCTGGAGCGGCTGGGCATCGACCGACGGCTCTATGCGACCGGTGCCCACAAAGGGATGCTCGACCCGTTCCGTCCGGAAGATGAAAGCGACGTCGAAATCCTTCGCTCGCTCCATGCAGAGACCTACGCGGCATTCGTCGATTTGGTGAAGGCGCGACGCGGCGATCGGTTGGACCTCGATGCCGCGTTGTTCGATGGCCGAGTCTTCACCGGCACGAGTGCGCGTCGCGTCGGTCTGGTCGACCGGGTCGGCGATCCCTTCTCCGTGCTTCGCGAACGCTACGGCAAAGATGTCCGCGTCCGCACGTTCGCCCCGGCGCGGGTTCCTTGGTGGCGGCGTTTGCGCGGCGAGAGTCTTGCCGAGTCGGTGATGCGCGCCGAAGAACGCCTCTCGTGGGCGCGCTACGGGCTCTGACCTTCGCCAACGTTCGGAGCGGGTTCGGGCACGGCGGGTGAGCCGCGCCCGCTGCTTGGAGGCGGTATGTTCGGGTTGTCGCTGACGAAAATTCTGGTGACGGTGCTGATCGTGGTCGCGCTGTGGCGGCTGCTCGGCTACTTCGAGCGGCGTCGCGGGCGCCGCGGACGTGTCGACCGCCAGGCGACCAAAGCGATCGAATTCAAGGAGTGTCCAGAATGCGGCGATTACGTCGCCAACGGCACGACCTGCCCACGATGCCGCGGCTCCGCTTGACCCCCGCCGGACCGGCTCATAGGTTCGCATCACCAACGCGAGCGCGGGTCGTTCGGCGCCCGCCAACTCCGGTACAGCCGTGCCCGCCCCGAGCTTCCAAGATCTGATCCTCCTGCTGCAGCGCTTCTGGGCGGACCAGGGCTGCGTCGTGTTGCAGCCCTATGACGTCGAGGTCGGTGCCGGGACGTTCCACCCGGCGACCACCCTGCGGGCGCTGGGTCCCGATCCGTGGCGCGCGGCTTACGTCCAGCCGTCGCGGCGACCGACCGACGGGCGCTACGGCGAGAACCCCAATCGCCTGCAGCATTACTACCAGTTTCAGGTGCTGCTGAAGCCGTCGCCGCCGGACCTCCAGGACCTGTACCTTCGCAGCCTTCTAGCGATCGGCATCGACCCTGCGGTGCACGACCTTCGGTTCGTCGAGGACGACTGGGAAAGCCCGACGATCGGGGCTTGGGGGCTTGGCTGGGAAGTCTGGTGCGACGGGATGGAGGTGTCGCAGTTCACCTACTTCCAGCAGGTTGGCGGCATCGATTGCGACCCCGTCGCCGGCGAACTCACCTACGGCCTCGAACGGTTGGTGATGTACGTCCAGGGCGTCGAGAACGTCTACGACATCGATTTCAACGGCCGCGGGGTATCCTACGGCGACGTGTTCCATCGGGCGGAGCGCGAGCACTCGGCCTACAACTTCGAAGTCGCCGACGTTGGCCGGCTGCTCAGCCATTTTGCCGACGCCGAACGGGAGTGCGCGGCGAGCTTGGCGCGCGGTTTGGCGCTGCCAGCCTACGATCAGTGCCTGAAGGCAAGCCATCTGTTCAATTTGCTGGATGCACGGGGTGCCGTGGGCGTGAGCGAGCGCGCCGGCTACATCGGCCGCGTCCGGGCCCTGGCCAAAGCTTGCTGCGAGGCGTGGCTGCAGGGCACCACGGCGCGCAGGGCCGGCTGAATGGCGGACCTGCTGGTCGAACTGTTTTCCGAGGAGATCCCGGCGCGAATGCAGGCACCGGCGGCGGCAGCACTGGCACGAGCGGTCAATGACGGCCTGAGCGCGCGCGGTATGGGCGTTCCGGACACGGCCTGGACGACGTTCCACGGCCCACGGCGTATTGGCCTGTCCGTGACCGGCATCTCCGGCGAAGAGCCTCGACGTTCCGTGCGACGGCGCGGCCCGCGCGTTGACGCACCTCGGCCGGCCCAAGAGGGCTTTCGTCGGTCGCTGGACGGTCTGGCGCATCGCATCGAGGAGGTCGACGAGAAGAAGGGTCGTTTTCTGGTCGCGGTCGTCGAGGAAGGGGGAACGACCGCGGCGACGGTGGTCAGGGCCGTTCTGGAAGAGTATCTGCCGCGCTTCCCGTGGCCCAAGTCGATGCGCTGGTCGGCTGGCGAAGCGCGTTGGGTGCGACCGTTGCAGCGGATCTTGTGTCTGCTGGACGGTGCGGCCGTGGAGGTACGCTTTGCGGGCCTCGTCGGCGGCGCAGTTACCTCGGGACATCGGTTCATGGCGCCGGAGCCGTTCGCCGTGGCGGGCGCCGACGACCATCGCGACCGCCTCCGCGCGGCCAAGGTTCTGATCGACCCTGCCGAGCGACGTGCTCGGATCGTAGACGGCGCCAAAGCCCTGGCGGCCGCCCATGGCCTGAGCGTGCGCGACGATCCTGGCCTCGTGGACGAACTGGTCGGCCTTGCCGAGTGGCCAGTGCCGTTGATCGGCACCATCGACGGCGCATTCATGTGCCTACCGGTCGAGGTGCTGACGACCTCGATGCGCGCGCACCAGCGCTACCTGGCGCTGGACGACGACCGTGGCGCGCTCGCGGCGCGGTTCGTCGTCGTTGCGAATCTGGAAGCCGACGACGGCGGGGCGGCGATCATCGCCGGCAACGAGCGCGTGCTCCGGGCGCGGTTGTGGGATGCCCGCTACTTCTGGGACAGCGATCGTGCAACGGCGTTGGCTGATCGCGAGGGCGATCTCGAGCGCATGGTGTTCCACACCAAGCTGGGCTCGATGGCGCTTAAGGCGCAGCGGCTGGAGCCGCTGGCGTCGTGGTTGGCCGATCGACTCGGTCTCGGTGTCGCCGCCGATGCGGCCCGTGCGGGGCGGCTGGCGAAAGCCGACCTCGTGACCGGCATGGTCGGCGAGTTCCCAGAGCTGCAGGGGGTCATGGGCGCGTACTACGCCCGCGAACAGGGCGAGGCTGCCGCCGTGGCCGATGCCATCGGCCAACACTACGCGCCGGAGGGGCCGAGTGATCGAGTGCCGACTGCGCCGGCCGCGGTGGCGGTTGCTCTCGCCGACAAGCTCGACAGTCTGGTCGGGCTGTACGCAGCCGGCGAGCGTGCCACGGGCTCGAAGGATCCGCTTGGGCTCCGGCGGCTGGCCCTTGGAATCGTCCGCTTGCTTTTCGAGAACGGCTTGCGGCTGCCGCTCCGCGACGCATTCGGCGCGGCCTTCGACGGCTATGGGACTTTGGACGCGACTATCCGCGACACTGTGGTCGACGAACTGGTCGCGTTCGTGGCCGATCGGCTGAAGGTGCATCTTCGTGACGAGGGTCTGAGCGCCGAGCTCCTTGCAGCCGTCTTCGCCGTCGGCAACGACGACGACCTTTTGCGGGTCCGGGAAAAGGCGCGGGCTGTGGCCCGGTTTTTGGCCAGCGAGGACGGCATCGATCTACTCGCCGCGCATCGCCGAGCGATGAACATCGTGCGGATCGAGACCCGCAAGGACGGCCGACCGGTGGACGGCGAGGTCGACACTGCGCTACTGGTAGACGCCATCGAACAGGACCTCGCGACCAACCTCTCGGTTGCGGCAGACCGCATTCGATCGGCACTTGAGACCGAAGAGTTCGCGGAGGCCATGGCCAGCTTGGCCAGTCTCCGCGGTCCGTTGGATCGCTTTTTCGAGGGCGTTCTTGTCAACGTCGACGATGCTGCCATCCGCGCCAACCGCCTCCGGCTTTTGAGCCGGCTCGGCGGGCTTCTGGACGGGATTGCAGCATTCGACATGCTGGACGAGCCGCGAGCCGCGGCCTGAACAAGGGGGCATGGTATGGTGCAGTGGGTCTATCGGTTTGGCGACGGCAGTGCCGACGGAACCGCCCAAATGAAGCAGCTGCTGGGCGGCAAAGGTGCGAACCTTGCCGAAATGGCCAGCCTCGGTCTGCCGGTGCCGCCGGGCTTCACCGTGACCACCGAAGTGTGCTCGTACTACTACGCCAATGGCCGTCGCTACCCCGACGAGCTGTCGGCCCAGGTGATGGGTGCTCTGGAGGCCATCGAGTCGTCGATGGGCACCAGCTTCGGTGATCCAGCCAACCCGCTGTTGGTGTCGGTGCGTTCCGGCGCGCCGTTGTCGATGCCGGGCATGATGGACACCGTCTTGAATCTCGGTCTGAACGATCAGACCGTCGAAGGCTTGGCCGACCGTGCCGACGACCCCCGTTTCGCCTACGACAGCTATCGGCGCTTCATCCAGATGTACGGCGACGTCGTGCTCGGCGTCGACCACCACCTGTTCGAGGACGCGCTCGACGCCGCCAAGGCGAAAGGTGGCAGCCAGCTGGACACGGATCTCAGCGTCGATCAGCTCAAGACACTGGTGAAGACCTACAAGGGCATCGTGAAGTCATCGACCGGACAGCCGTTTCCGGACGATCCGCTGGAGCAGCTTTGGGGCGCGGTCGGTGCCGTGTTCAGCTCCTGGATGACGCCGCGTGCGGTCACCTATCGCCGCCTGCACGACATCTCCGCGGCCTTGGGCACGGCGGTGAACGTGCAAGCCATGGTGTTCGGCAACATGGGCATGACCTCGGCAACCGGGGTCACCTTCACTCGCAACCCGTCGACCGGCGAGCGCGCCTACTACGGCGAGTATCTGGTCAATGCCCAGGGCGAGGACGTCGTCGCCGGCATCCGCACACCCCAGCCGTTGACGAAGGTGATGGCCGACGGTGCGATGTTGGGGAAGTCGCTCGAAGAGGTGATGCCTCAGTCCTACAACGAACTCGTCAACGTGTTCGAGCGCCTCGAGCGCCACTACAAGGACATGCAGGACATCGAGTTCACGGTGGAGCGCAACAAGCTCTACATCCTGCAGACGCGCAACGGCAAACGCACCGCACCGGCAGCGCTGAAGATCGCCGTCGCCATGGTCGAAGAAGGCCTGTTGGGGCGGGAGGAAGCCGTCGTCCGGGTCCAGCCCGCGTCGTTGGATCAACTCTTGCACCCAACCTTGGATCCGAAGGCCCCGCGCGAGGTCATCACCCGCGGTCTGCCGGCGTCGCCCGGCGCCGTCAGCGGGCGTCTGGCGTTCGACGCCGACAGCGCCGAACAGCGCTCCGCCGCGGGTGAAGGCGTCATTCTCGTGCGCACCGAAACCTCGCCCGACGACATCCACGGCATGCACGCGGCACGCGGCATCCTCACCGCCCGTGGCGGCATGACCAGCCACGCTGCCGTGGTCGCCCGTGGCATGGGCAAGCCCTGTGTCTGCGGCGCCGGCGACCTGGAGGTGCGCTCGGATGCGAAGACGCTGCGCGTCGGGTCGCTGACCTTCGGCGAGAACGATACCCTCACCATCGACGGCGGTGACGGCACCGTGATGTCCGGGGTCGTGCCGACGGTCGATCCCGAGCTCAGCGGCGACTTCTCGCGACTGATGGAATGGGCTGACACGATCCGCACTTTGCGTGTGCGCACCAACGCGGAAACGCCGGAAGACGTGAAGACCGCGCTGCGCTTCGGCGCAGAGGGCATCGGCCTGTGCCGGACCGAGCACATGTTCTTCGAGGAGAGCCGGATCATCGCCATGCGTGAGATGATCCTGGCGGCCGACGTGGCCGGCCGGCGGGCGGCACTCGCCAAGATTCTGCCGTTCCAGCGAGCTGACTTCGTCGAGATCTTCCAGCTGATGGGCGGGATGCCGGTAACCATCCGGCTACTCGATCCGCCGCTGCACGAGTTCCTGCCGCACAACGACGACGAGCTGCAGAAGGTCGCCGATGCCACGCATACGCCGCTCGCGCGGGTGCGCAGGCGGACCAGCGAGTTGCGCGAGGCCAACCCGATGCTCGGGCTGCGCGGCTGCCGGGTCGGCGTGCTGTTTCCCGAGGTCTACGAGATGCAGGCGCGCGCCATCTTCGAGGCCGCGCACGATGTCCAGAAGGCTTCTGGGCAGAGCGTGATCCCAGAGGTCATGGTGCCGCTGATCGGCAGCGCCCGCGAGCTGGAGATCCTGAAGGCCCGCATCGAGGAGGTCGCAGTCGCCGTGGCCGAAGAGCGCAAGGAGAAGCTCGCGCATCACATCGGCACCATGATCGAGGTGCCGCGGGCCGCTCTGGTCGCCGAGGCCATCGCCGAGCATGCCGAGTTCTTCAGCTTCGGCACCAACGACCTCACCCAAATGGCGCTCGGCCTGTCGCGCGACGACAGTGGCAGCTTCATGGATGCCTATCTCCGCGAGGAGATCTTCCCCGCCGATCCGTTCCAGTCACTCGATGTGACCGGTGTCGGCAAGTTGATCGAGATCGCTCGGGATGGTGGCCGGAAAGCCCGGCCGAACATCAAAGTCGGCATCTGCGGCGAACATGGTGGCGACACCCAGTCCATCTTCTTCTGCCACCGTGCCGGGTTGGACTACGTGTCGTGCTCGCCGTACCGGGTTCCGATCGCTCGTCTCGCTGCAGCGCAGGCGGCCCTGCAGAAAGCGTGACGCAATCGGCGGCCCCCACTCTCGCTGACTTGCGCAAGGCCGGTAAGGCCGGCCTTGCGCGGACGCTCGCACGGTTGGAGGCCGCTGAGGGCGCTGCCGACGTCTTGAGTCTGTTGGACGAAGCCTTCGGAGACGGCCGCGGTCACGTGATCGGCATCACCGGGCCGCCCGGCGTCGGCAAGTCGACCCTCGTGTCGGCACTGATCACGACGTTCCGCGATGCTGATCAAACGGTGGCGGTGATCGCCGTCGATCCGTCGTCGAAGCGGCGCGGCGGTGCGCTGTTGGGCGACCGAACGCGGCTGACGGTCGATCCCGAAGATCCAGGCATCTTCGTCCGGTCGATGGCTGCCCGGGAAGAACTCGGCGGGCTGGCGGCACTGACCACACCCGCGGTGGTCTTGATGCGCGCGTTGTTCGACCGGGTGATCGTCGAGACCGTCGGCGTCGGCCAATCGGAGACTGCGATCGGCGATGTCGCCGACACTGTGGTCTTCGCAGTGCAGCCTGCATCAGGGGACAGTCTGCAGTTCATGAAGGCCGGCATCGTCGAGATCCCACACATCGCCGTGGTCACGAAGGGCGACATGCAGGGGCACGCGGATCGCGCTGCCCGCGAACTCGAAAGTGCTCTGCAACTCGCCACCGACGACGCAATGGCGCAGGTGCCGATCCAGATCGTCAGCGCGCCGGAGCGCCGCGGGATCGACGAACTGGTGGCTACGATCGACCACCACCGCTCCACGCTCGGCACACCGCAGGCGCTCCGCGATGCGCGCGCCAAGCAGGCTGGCCTGTGGCTTGGCCATCGCATTCACGACGTTTTCGGCCGACGCGGCTTGGAGCGGGCCCGCCAGCACGGGATCCTCGATGCTGCGCCGCTCCGCCCGTTCCGCGCTTACGCCGAAGTCTCGGCGGCCTTGGAGGCGAACGACAAGTCGACCCAATCGGGCACACTCGGCTCGACGGTCGCATCGCCCGCCTGAAGCCGTCGCCCCGCCGCAGCTGCCGCCCGCCAACGCTCGATGCGGATCAAGGCCAAGCCGCGTCCATCACGGATGGAGCGCAGTTCCCCGACGTCGACCTCGCCGTCCTTGATGAGTGACCCGGGCTCGGTATGGCCTTCGATTCGCACAGGCAGCAAGCGCTTGCGCACCGTGCTGCGGTAGCGCATCCGCGCCGTCAGCTCCTGGCCGATGAAGCAGCCCTTGTCGAAAGCGACACCGTTCAGTTCGACGAAGCCACTTTCGAGCAACAGCGCGCGATCGATCTCGAGATCGCGGCTGCCGTCCGGAACCCCCAGCTCCAGGCGGTGCCGGTCGTAGGCAGCCATGTCCGTTGGGCTTGCAACATCGCCCAGTGCCGCCGCGACGTGGTCCGGCGCACCGAGCGCCCGCCACCCGAGGTCTGGATGACGCGGGTCGGCCAGCGTGGCGGTCTCTGGCAGCGGCGGCAGCTCTGCTAGCTCGCCGAAGACGGCGTGGACGCAGACCTCGTCCAGGATCGCGAACTGCACGTCAGCGCGGAGGCGATAGAGGGTCAACCGCCTCACCAGGTCCGACGCGCGCGCCTTTTCGACGTCCAACAGGAGGTGATCGCCGGCGTCGATCACGATGAAATCGAAAAGATACTTGCCCTGCGGCGTCAGCAGCGCGGCGTAGAGGGGGTGGGTTGGGGTCAGTCCGTCGAGATCGTTGCTGATCAGACCCTGCAGCAGTGCCCGCGCGTCGGTGCCGGCGACGCTGACGACGCCGCGATCGTCCAATCGCGTCCACGAAGCCATGGTCACGTTCCTCCTCGATCGCTGCCGCCGAGGGCAGGCGTGGGACAGCGCGGATCGTCGGACATATCAGGCGGCCAACAGTGGGGGGAGCGCATCGAGCGTGCGAATGACCGCGAGCGGCCGGCCAGGCAAGCGCTCGGCTGGTTGATCGAAACGGTTGATCCACACCACCTGGAAGCCGAAATGCGCCGCGCCGTGTGCGTCCCAACCATTCGAAGAAAGAAAGCAGATCGCCGACGGCGGCAAGCCGAGGCGATCGCAGGCAAGCTGGTACACCCGAGCGTCGGGCTTGTAGATCCCGACCTCCTCGACGCTCAAGACGTGATCGAGCGTCTGTTGTAACCCCGCGTTGGCGACCGCCGCGGCGAGCATTGACGGCGCACCGTTCGACAGGACGGCAAGTCCACGCCCGGTGGCGCGCAGCTGCGTCAGGGTGTCGGCAACCTCGGGGTAGGGCTCCAGCTCCAGATAGGCGTCGAGCAGCCGCTGGCGCAGGTCCACGCTGTCGTGACCGTGCCGCTCCATCGCATAGTCGAGTGCTGCCGCCGTGACCGCCCAGAAGTCGGCGTGGGCGCCCATCAACGAGCGCAACCAAGTCCATTCCAGCTGTTTCTGGCGCCAGGTTGCCGAGAGGGAATCACCAGCGCCGCCCAGAGCGCCAGCGTGCCTGCGCACCGCACTGTGGACGTCGAACAGCGTCCCGTAGGCGTCGAAGACGCACGCGCGTGTCTCTGCCAGCGATCCGGCGTGGCTCATCATCCTTCCCCAAACCTGCATTGGGTCATGTGGCGACGCCTCTGGCTCGCCGAAAGTGCAGGTGTGCAGAAGACCCTGCGCCACATCGTCAGGACCGGCCAGCACCATTCCCGTTCGTCAGTCGTGCGTCGACAACGCTGCCACAGGCGTCCGCGACGTCGCCGCAGTCTCGGCTTGCAGCGGCATCGATCTGCGTATCAGCGTCCGCCGCCGTCGACCGCGCTTCGGCCACGGCGCACGGACGTAGATCGACGATCCATCGTCGCCGAGCGTGCCAGAGACCGGTACCGCCGGTCAGGCGCTGGCGGCGGGCTCGCTCGACGCCAGAACAGCGTCGCTGAGGCGCAGCAGCGCCAGCTGACGGCCCCGGCTCCGCGCCGTACCAAGCCGTCGAGCGAGGTCGCGATGGATGCGCTCGAGCGGCAAATGCTCCAGCAAGGCGGTCGCCGCAGCTGCGGTATCGTCGTCGCGGCGAACCACCAGTTCGACGACCGCCGGGACGGCGCTCTCTCCCTGGCGCGACAGCAAGAGCTGCATTGCCGTTGCACGGACCTCGGCGCGCTCGTCGTCGAGGGCCTGCTCCACGAAATGAAACACCGTCTCGTCCAGGTGGCGGCGCGTGTCCTGCAGCCAACGGAGGACGTGGGCTTTGGCTTCGCTGGGCCCGTCGACCAACGTCGTGACGAACCGTCCGACGTCCTCGTCGTCGTCGGCGGTGAGCAGGATGCGCGTGCCACAGGTCTTCAGTGCCGGTGAGTCGTCACGATCGAGAAGATCCCGGGCGAAGACAGCGGCGTCCGTCGGCACTTGATGCGACGCCTCGGTCTTCGTCGCCAAGGCGCGGGCGGCAGCCTCGCGCAGCTGCGCATCGTCGATTCCGGCGGCGATTCGCGTCAGCGTCGCCTGGCCACGGGTCGATGGCGCATTGCCCAGCACGTCGACGAGCGTGCTGATCAGCGCCAACCGCTGGGCGACGGTGCGTGCGCTTGCGTCGACCGCGCCCGCCGCGAAAGATGGCGCCGTTTCCGCCAAGCCGAGCGTGCTTGCGTCCGCTGCCGTGGTCGGTGGCAGCAACCCGAGGGTCACGGTGCGCAGCATGTCGGCGAGCGAACGTTCCACCTCGTCGCCGATCACAGGATCCTGCACCAGTGTCACCAAGGCCTCGCCAGCGGTCACGCGGCCCGCTTCGTCCGTGTCGATCAGCTGCCGGAGAAGTGTGCCGATCGGTACTTGGCCGCCGATCGAGGCGATGAAGCGTGCAGCCATAGCGCGGACACCCGGCGCTGACGCGTCGTCGGCCACGACGTCACCCAATGCTATCCGTGCCGCCTCGCGGTCGAGGGCAGAGAGTGTTCGAGCGGCGGCGACGGCGACGTCGGCATCGGGGTGGTGCACCAGTTCTGCCGCCCGTGCTTGCAGCTTCTCGCAAGGCCGTCCGTCGGGCTCGGCCGCGCCACCTTCCAACGCCGCGATCAAGACTTCAGGCTCGATGTCGGCAAGCAGTCCGTGCAGGCAATCCGGCTGAGCCCGGCCCAGGGTCCGCGCCAGCGTGGCTCGGACCCGCGGCTCTGGATCGACGACACGCGCCGCCAGCGCGTCATGGTCTGGCTGCAAACGCCCCAACTGCTGGATGGCGCTCATCCTGACCGAAGCGTCGTCGTGGTCGCAGAGAGCGGCCAGTGTCGCCAAGTTCGGTTCGCCAACGTTGGCGGAAGGAGCAAGGTCGAGTCGGCGGTCCGATCCAGCGGGTGCAGTGGCCGCCGTCACCGGCCTGGTGCCGCTTCGTGCCGCGAGCACGTCGACGATCGCGGCGTCCAGCGCCGGGCCGACGCCAAGCAGGTCGTGCAAATCGGCGGCGGCGACCTCCTCGCCAAGCGCTCCGAGTGCGCGTACCGCATCGCAGTAGAGGCTGATCCTGGCCGATCGGGTGTGCGGCGATCGTTCGTGCAACAGTGCGTCCGGATTGCGGATGAGACGGCGGAGCGCCGGGACTACGTCGCGGTCGCCGATGGCCACCAGACCCTCGAGCGCGGCCTGACGGCACTCGGCGTCGGTGTCCTCGACGAAGGCGTCCAGGAGGTGCTCGCGGTGGCCCTGTGGATCACGCTCGGAAAGAGCACGAAGTGCCTCCCGCCGCACCGTCGCGTCGGTGTCGTCGGCCAAGCTGCGGATGCGCTCCAACGTTTCGGCGCCCGTCAGCCGACCGACGCACCGCGCGGCATGACGTCGCACGTCTCGGTCACTGTGCGCCGCCAGCTTCTGCAGGCTCGTCATCAAGCGGTCGGTGGCCGTCATCGCTCGGTCTCCCTGCTACGCTTGGAACCGTTCGCCGTTCGGCTTGGCACCGTTAGAACCGGCCCAGCGTCAGCCGCCGCAAAGGGTTCGCTTCAGACGAACTCGACTGGATCACGCAGTGGCTCGACAGATGTCGGAAGAACCTCGCTCATCGCCTCGCCACTCATTTGATCGAGTACTTGATATGCAGCATTTTTGGGAACACGCAAGCCTCTCGGCGCCATGTTCAGAAATCATCAATAAATGGTGGACACAGGTGTTCAACCACGAGTTCTAGGTCGATCAAGGTGCGTTCCTTGGATTGGTGCCTTGCCCAACATTGGTAAGGCTTGACGGTGGGCCGACCGATCGTCGCTAGTCCAGGAAATGCCGACCGTTCGAACGTCGGGCATTCGTGACCATCGTGTGGGATGGCCAGGTGCATGGCTCACGCACGACGGCCAATCGGGTAGGCGACATGATCTCGCGGTGCAGTGCCAGCCAGTGGTCGTTGTTCGGGCCCCAAAGGCTGTGTCGTGGATGGCCGACGATGACTGGGGCGGGTCGGTGCCGCAGTCGCGTCGCGGCGGTGGTCCTGGCAGCGGCGTTGGTTTCGTTCGGTCTGGCGACGCCGATGGTGTCGGCGCAAACCGCCGCGGACGCACCGGCGACCGAGGCCGAACTGGATCGACTCTTCGAGCAGATGCTCGCTGATCCCGCCGATCTCGACCTTGCGTTTCGTTATGCCCAGCTGGCGGTGGTTCTGGGAGACTACGAAGCTGCAGTCGGCGCGCTGGAACGGATGTTGGTCATCAATCCTGACCTGCCGCGGGTGAGACTGGAACTTGGTGCTCTCTATTTCCGGCTCGAGGCGTACGGCGTTGCCCGCGTCTATCTCGAAGAGGCAGTGGCAGGCGATGACGTTCCCGAGACGGTCCAGCGGCGTGTCGCCGAGCTGCTGAGTGAGATCGACCGGCGAACCTCGCGGCACCGCTACAGCGGCAGACTGTTCGGCGGCGGCCGCTATCAGACCAACGCCAACTCCGGGCCGAGTGGTCCGTTCATCACGCTCGGTGGCGTCGACGTGCTGCTCGGCAACGACGCTACCGGCGAACCGGACGTCAACGCCTTCGGTCTCTTCGAGGGTACTTACAGCTACGATCTGCAGAACCAGGCCGGTGACCTGCTGGAGGTGAACGGTCTGGGATTCGGCACGCTCTACGCCAAGCGTGACGAGCTGAACCTGCTGATCGCGAACGTCGATGTCGGGCCACGCATTCAGCTCGGCCGTCGCGGTGTCACCGGCGTCAACGTGCGGCCGTATCTCCTGGGAAGCTACGTCTCGCTCGACCGCCGCACCTACTATTCGTCGTTCGGCGCGGGCGCCAACGTCCAAATACAGCCGTCCGAGCGCACGGCGTTCGAACTCACCTACGAGTTCCGTCGTGACGACTTCATCGCCGACAGCGCCCGGCCATTTGCCGATCTCCGTGATGCCGACTTGCAGGCGGGTTTCGGCGTGGTCCGCTATGCTTTCACGCCGCGGATCGTCGGCGAGGCGTCGGTCGGCATCGCCGACAACTCGGCGGATGCCGAGTTCCGTTCGTTCAACGACTACGCAGGGAATGCGGTAGTAACGGTTGCGCTGGACGCGCCGTTCGAGGGTTGGAACCATCCCTGGTACGCCTCGGTGTCGGGGGGCGTTCGCCGTACCAAGTACGATGGAGTCGACCCATTCCTGCGCTTCATCAGCTTCGGCGACATCGACTTCCCGCGACGTGATGACGAGTGGCGGGTCGGTGGCTCGCTCACCGCCGGGATCACCAGCGATTTGGGCCTGATCGGGCGATTGGACTACCGTAAGGTCAACTCGAACATCGACCTCTACGACTTCGACAATCTTTCGGCGACACTCGGCCTGTCCTGGCGCTTTTGACCGACCACCGGTCCTTGCGCCGAACTGTTGGACTGGGCCGCGGAATCGCTAGCCTACCATCCCGGGGTGCGCTCGACCGAGCTTGCACTTGCAAGAAATTGAACCAAATTTGAGCTGAACGCTGGGGACATACGGCAAAGAACTTGGGTTGGCGCGATCCGTAGCGCCGGTGGACGACCAGACGTTGTTGGTGAAACCACTGCAACCCGAGCTCAGATGGCGCTCTGTTCCGGCACCACGGTGCCGCTGGAGGCCTCGACAGTCCTCGAATCACGGTCCGCGCGACCTCGACCAGGCGGCGCGCGAAGGGGGATGGCGCGGTGCGGACGACACTCGAGACTGGGACTGCCGTTGGTCAGGACTACGGTAGCGGGCCGCACGGCCGGCGCTTGGGGCGTGCGCTGTTGCTCGCGTCCGTGGCGCTGGTGCCGTTTGGTGCCCAGGTCGGCTCCGCGACCGCAGCGGTGACCGACGAGGTCGTGGCCGGTACGACGACGGCAGTCACGACGACCACCCGTGGTACGCCACCGATCAGCCCCGAACGGCTGCTGGAAGTCGGCACGGACATCGTCCGCTACGAGCGCGTGCGAACCGACGCCGACGGGCGAGCGCATCTCCTGTTCCGTGATCGAACCGCGCTGACCGTTGGCCCGAACTCCGAAGTGGTGCTCGACGAGTTCGTGTTCGACCCCGACACGAGTAGCGGCAAGATCGTCCTCGGTGCCGCCGAGGGCGTCCTGCGATTCGTCGGTGGCAAGCTCAGCCGGCAGGGCAATCTGACCATCGAGACGCCGGTTGCCGTGGTCGGCATCCGCGGCAGCTCGGCGATCCTCAAAGTCGATCCATCCGGTGCCACCGAGGTCATCCACGTCACCGGTGAAGCAACGGTCAGCGCGCGGGGGCGGCCGGGTGAAGCGCAGGTCCTGAACCGGTCCGGTTTCGCCACGACCGTGCGCAACGCCAACGTGCCACCAGAACCTGCCTACCGCGTCGAGCCAGCCCAACTCGCCGCCGCGTTCCGGCAGTTCGAGTCGACCACCCCCAGTGGAACGACAGCCGAAGAAGGTAGTCAGCTTCCGGTTGGCCAGGTGAGCGCCGTCAACTCTGATCAACCGGTCGAGGCCGAGACCACGGCGACCGCCGTGGAGAGCAGCAACGCGGTCCGGGCGGTTGCGGCCACCGCCGAGACTGCGGAGACGGAAGCGGCGCAAGACGATCTCGAGCAGACCGTCGTCGAGGAGGTGGTCGCGGCCCTGCCAGTCGCCGCGCTGCCGGGAGGCGACATCGGCAACATCGTGCTTCCCGGCACCGAGGTGCCGGGCGTGGACGTTCCGGACGTCGCGTTGCCGGGTGGCGAGCTTCCTGAAGGCGGCGTGACGGATCCCGAGCTGCCCGAGGTCGAGGTGCCTGGTGTCGAGGTGCCTGGTGTCGAGGTTCCCAATCCCGAAAACCCTGGGGTGGACCCTGGGACGCCGCCGCGGCTGGTGCTGGCGAACGGTCGTTGGTTCGGCACCAGCGACGGAACCAATGGTTGGAACTCGAATGCCGACCCGGCGTTCAACGCAACCTTCGAGACCGCGCTGATCGACGACGACTTCCTGGGTGTCGCGCTGAGCAATGGCGGCGATGTCGTCTTGCCGTACACGACCGATGCGTTCTTTCAGTTCGGCTCCGAGGGCACGACATCGCCGTTCGGACCGGTCAGTTCGCAGCCTGCCGACGGCCTGCCCGGGTCGACCGGCCTGTCCGGTCTGTCCTTCGCCGCGAGCGACGACAGCTACGGCTTCTTCCAGACGTACGGCACCGCCGGCGTCGACGATGGCCAACTGCTTTTCGGCGGCACCCCGGTCGACGGTGAGGCCGATCTCAGTGGCTTCGATGCTTTCGTCATCATCCCCGACCACGCGTCGGGCAGCAGCATCCCAGGTCTGACCGGTGCTCAAGGCGGCTTCATCGCCGACGCGCAAGGGACGCCCTTGTACCGGACGCCGAACGGTCCGGTATCGAAGCTCGGCTACGGGACGGTGGCGTTCGACGGCACCGGGCCGGAACAGCGGTCGGCGATCGGCGGCGGTGTGTTGCGCATCGACACGACGAGTGGCGCGCCGGTGGTCCTCGGCGACGCCCGTGGCTTCACCAGACCCTCGTCGACGGCACCCGGCGTGCGGCTGGGCGGCGCCGTGAGCAGCGTGCCCGATGGGCTCGGCAACCATGCGTTCGGTACCGGCGAAATCGACTTCTTCGTGCTCGACGGTGTCGACTACACCCAAAACCCGGTCGACTTCACGTCGGGGCTCGAAGCGCGGCAGCGCGACGCTTCGGGTGAGGCACCGATCGTCACGGCCTACGACACCAAACTACCCGTGGTCGAGGCGAGCGAGGACGATCTCGCCGTCGGTGTGCGGACCGCACGGACCTTGCAGGGCTACGCGGCGGGTGGTGCGGAAAACCTCAACGGCTCGTTCGGCGTCGTCAGCAACGCGGTCACCGACGTCACCGTCGTGACCGATCCGTCAACCGACAGCCTGCAGGTCGATTTCTCGCTCGGCTCGCAGCCAACAGGCGCCTTCGAGACGACCTACGACGTGAGCTTCGGCGGGATCACCGATACGCCGGAGCGCGGCGTGTTCGTCGACGACCGTCGCTGGGTCGCCCGCGACCGCGCGTCATCGGTCGACGGCGTGGCACAAACCCAGGATCGGGCGATCGTCTTCACCAACGCCATGTCGCCAGTGACCGAGTTGCCCGGTGGTGTCGAGCCGTGCCCGTGCCCATTCCTCGAATGGGGGTGGTGGGCAGCGGCCTACGAGGGTCCAGACGACGCCGGGCCGAACAGCGACCTCCTGGTTCCTGTCGGCACGTTCGTTGCCGGTGATCTGCCGACCGTGGCCGAAATCCCGCTGGACGGTGTGGCTTCGTACTCAGGCCATGCGATCGCCCAGATCGCTACCGGTGGGGCGGCCTACACGGCTGCCGGCACGTTCGACAACGTCTTCGACTTCGGCGCCCGCAGCGGCAGGACCACGATCGCCGGCCTCGACGGCCGGACGTTCGCCGGCGCCGTAGCTTCGGAGAACGGCCGGGACTACGCGAGCACCGCGCCGTTCGTCGCCGATGGCGTCGGGCTCGACCTGCAGGGTTCGTTCTTCCGTGGCGGCGGGGACCCTGTCGCCGCGACCGGCGGCGCCATCCGCCTGTTCAGTGTCGACGAAGGACTAGACTACTCCGGCGCCGGGACCTTCGCGGCCTCACGGGTGCCGTTGGCCAGCCAATAGCGCTTCCCCACCGCCCGGCGCTCACGCATGGTGGCCGGCATGCGCTGGCTGACGACGGCAAGCGTCGGGTTGGCCATCCTCTTTGCCGCCCTGGCGTTCAAGGTGCTCGACCCGCCCCTGGTCGAGGCCATCCGTTTACGCGTGTTCGATGCCTACCAGCAGTACCAGCCACGCGCCTATGGCGCGGCGCCGGTGCGGATCATCGACGTCGATGACGAATCGCTGCGGCGCTTGGGCCAATGGCCCTGGCCGCGCAATCTGTTCGTCGAGATACTGGACCGCTTGAATGCGATGGGCGTCGCTGCCACCGGGTTCGGGGTCGTCTTCGCCGAGCCGGACCGGGTTTCACCGCAAACCATGTTGCGGGCGCTGCGACAGATCCCGGGCTTCTCGTTGCCCGTCCAACCTCGCGCGCTCTTTTTCGACAACGATGCCGCACTCGCCGGGCGTATCGCCGGATTGCCGGTGGTGACCAGCTTCGCGCTCACACACGACGACGAGCCGACACGCCCAGCCGTCAAGTGGGGCGTCGCCATCGTCGGTTCGGACCCGCTGGCGGTGCTGCCCGTTTACGATGGCGCCGTCGTCAACATCGAGTCGATCGAAGCCGCGGCGTCGGGTAATGGCAGTCTCAACGTCCTTCCCGATCGTGATGGTGTGGTTCGCAGCGTCCCGATGTTGGCGGACCTCGACGGAGAGGCGCTACCGGCACTGGCTGGCGAACTGCTGCGGGTGGTGCAGGGCGCGTCGACCTACGTCGTCCGCGCCACCGACGCCGGCGGCCCGGCGGGTGGCGAGCCAGGCATTGCCGCCATCCGCATTGGCTCGATCGACGCGGTGACCCGGCCGGACGGCGGCGTGTTGATCCATTTCGCTGGCAGCCGGCCCGAGCGTTACGTTCCAGCGTGGCAGGTCCTCGATGGCAGCGCCGATCCCGAGCTGCTTGCGGGTCATCTGGTTCTGATTGGCGCGTCGGCGGCGGGCGTTGGCGTGCGCGTCCCGACACCGCTCGACCCGGTCGTGCCCGGGATCGAGGTCCAGGCCGAACTCCTGGAGCAGCTGATCGAGAACGTCAGCCTGCAACGGCCCGAATGGGCGCACGGCGTGGAAGCGGTGTTTCTGGTCGCGGTCGGCGCGCTGTTGATCGTCGTGCTGCAGTGGCTCGGACCGATCTCCGGTGCCGTAGTCGCGTTGGCCGCGGTGACGCTGGCGATCGGGACGTCGATCCTCGCATTCCTGGAGTATCGGCTTCTGCTCGACCCGATCCTGCCGTCGTTGACGCTCGTGGTCATCTACATGACGTCGACGCTGACCAACTTCGTTCGGACCGAGGCCGAACGCGGGCGGGTTCGGCGGGCTTTCAGCCTCTACCTGTCGCCGGTACTGGTGCGTCGCCTCGCTGCCAACCCGACCCAACTCAAGCTCGGCGGGGAGACCCGCGACCTGACCATCATGTTCTGTGACATTCGCAGTTTCACGAGCCTGTCGGAGACGATGACCGCCGCGGAGTTGACCCGGTTCCTCAACCGCTTCCTGACACCGATGACGGATACGATCCAGGACCATTCGGGCACCATCGACAAGTACATGGGCGATGGGATCATGGCTTTCTGGAACGCACCCCTGGACGTTCCTGACCACTGCGAGAAAGCGTGTGCGGCCGTGCTGGCGATGCGTGCGCGCCTCGCCGAGCTGAACGGCGAACTGGCCGCCGAGCGCGGTGACGCGCATCGGCCAGTGCGGATCGGCATGGGGCTGAACACCGGCGAATGCAGTGTCGGCAACCTTGGCTCGGAGCGAAGATTCTCGTACTCGGCGATCGGCGAGCCGGTGAATTTGGCGTCGAGGTTCGAGGGACAGTGCAAGGTCTACGGCTGCGACGTCCTGATCAGCGTGCGCACGCGCGACGGTGCGCCTGCGTTCGCGACCCTGGAGCTCGACCTGGTCAAGGTGGTGGGCTCGCAGAAGCCCGAACCGATCTTCGCGTTGTTGGGCGATCCGGCGATGGCAGCGTTGCTGCCCTTCAAACGTTTGGAAGCGCTGCAGCAAGCGTTTCTCGCGGCCTATCGTCGGCGCGATTGGGACACGGCCCTCGCCAGGATCGATGACTGCAGCAAGCTCGACGTGGGCGCACCGCTCGTCGCCTATTACGCGATGATGCGGGAGCGGATCGGTCGGCTGCGGACCGAGGCGCTGCCCGACGACTGGGATGCCGTGGTCGCCGCCGAGCAGAAGTGAGCGACGGAACACCTCGAGGCTCAGCCGAGAATGTCGATGGATCAGGTGTCCGCAGTCACCTCGGCCATGTATGCACGCCAGCCGCCGTGCTGCGTGATGTCCGGAGCCTCGGCCACGGCTGCGGCCTCCACCAGGAACCCAGATGGCTGCGTGCCGTCGTCGAGATCGATGCGGCCGATGCCGAGCGGCGCCGCAATGTCCGCAACCAGCGTACCGAAGGCGACTGGCGACATCGCCCACACCTCGACCTCGATGGCAGCACCGCCTGAGTGACGCAGCAGGCCTGGACGCGCGGGCATGCCGCACAGGGCGTAGAGCCGATAGCTGGGCTTGGTGCGCGCCGTCCGTAGCAGGCGGGCGTTGACGGCAGCCAACTCGCCATTGAGAGCCATGCCCGTCATGTGTGCGCCGACTACGGCCAGCTCGACCTCGTCCGGGCCGGCGCGTGCGACGGCCGCGTCGACGTGGCCGTCAGCTCCCGAGGTTTCACTCAGTCGGGTTGCCAGCGGCAGCAACCGGCCATCCTCGCCGCCGCGCGCCAGCAGCGTCACGCTCCCGGGTCTGCCGTCGGTCCGCGGTGCCGTCGGCACGGTCATGCCACAAAGGTCCAGCAGGTTGACGAAGTTCGTGTACGTGCCGAGCTGGCTGTTGGGCCCGATGGGGTCTTCGAGAACTTCCGCAACGGTGACGAAACGTGGGATCGAAGGCACCATCAACGCGTCGAGGCCAGCAATCGCGATGGCCACGGTGCGGCGCAACTCCTCCAACCGGTAGTGCCCCCGGAACGCCTCGACCGCGGTCAGATTCCGTCCCGGTTCGATGATCGTCGCCGTCGTCGGGTGGAGCGCCTCCGAGTGTTCCTTCAAAAAGCTCTCGACCGTTGCATAGCGCTCTGCAACCCACGCACCCTCGTAGAGCAGTGCCGCCGTTTGGTAGAACGGGCTGAAGTCGATCGGGACGGCGTCGATACCCAACTCTTCCAGCTTCGTCATGACGCTGGCGAACGCCGCGGCCTGAAGGTCGTCACCGAAGAATCGGCGCGATGCAGCGTTCGGCACCCCGATGCGCATGACCGTTGGCATCGTCGTCCACGCGCGTGATGCGGCGCGAGGGCGGGCATAGGGGTCGCCCTCGTCGTAGCGGGCCAGAACGGCGTAGGCGGACCAAGCGTCGGCGACGGTCGCTGCGAACACCGACACACAGTCGAGCGTCCGACAGGCTGGAACCACGCCGCGGGTCGAGATCGCGCCGAGGGACGGCTTCAAACCGACGATGCCGTTGAGCGCCGCCGGGACGCGCCCTGAGCCGGCTGTATCGGTACCCAACGCCAGGGTCACCAAACCTCGGGCCACAGCCACGGCCGAGCCAGAGCTCGACCCGCCGGGTACGATCGCCGGGTCGAGGGCATTGCGAGGGACGGGGTAGGGCGTGCGCACGCCCACCAGTCCGGTCGCGAACTGGTCGAGGTTGGTCTTGCCGACGATGATCGCGCCAGCTTCGCGCAAGCGCGCCACGGCCGGCGCATCGTCGTCAGGCAGATAGGCGAACGCGGGGCAAGCGCACGTGGTCGGCATCAGGCGGACGTCGATGTTGTCCTTCACCGCCACGGGCAGCCCCCACAGCGGCAGCGCGGCGGGGTCGAATGGCGGCAGCGCCTGGGCGGCAGCGTGCAATGCCTCAGCTGCCGCTACGTGCAGGAAGATGCCAGGGTCGTCGGCTGCGACGACTCGGTTGAGGGCGACGTCGACCACGGCGCCTGGCCCGAGCCCACTGGCGTAGGCCCGATGTAGGGTCGCACGGTCGAACTCCAGATCGAGCATTCGTGACATCCGGGCGCGGTGGCTGGATCAGCGGTCGGGAACGGCCAGGTGGTTCGCGCCCGGCAGCGCGCTGCCACCTGAGACCATCGGGCGCTCCGCCAGCGAGCGGTACGCATCGCGTACCTGGGCGATGTGCCGGACCATGGCTGCGTGCGCCGTCAGACCATCGCCGCGGCCGATCGCCTCGACGACGGCTTCATGCTCCAGGAACGACGCCGACGGTCGGCCGGCGACGTTGAACTGGGCGTTGCGGAACGGTGCCAGCCGGCGGCGGACGGCCTGGGTCGTCTCGACCAAGAAGGGATTGTGGCTGCCGCGATAGATGGCCTCGTGGAACCGACGATTGAACGCCACGTAGGCTTCCACGTCCTCGGCGCTTGCGGCAGCCGCACTGCCGTTGTGCAAGAGTGCGAGTGCGGCCCGTTCCTCCGGCTTCATCCGTTCGGCGGCGAACCGGGCGCAGGTGCCTTCCAGCTCTGTCATGACCTCGAACATCTGCCCGAGCCGCTCCATCCCGACGGATGCCACCAGCACGCCGCGATGTGGCTGGCGCTCGGCGAGGCCGATGGCGACCAAGCGGTTCAGCGCTTCGCGAACCGGCGTGCGCGAGATCGCGAAGCGCGTGGCGAGCGTCTGTTCGTCGAGGCGGACGCCGGGTGCCAAAAGCCCGTCCGCGATTTCCTTGGCGAGCGCCTGCGTCAGTGCTTCGACCCGCCGTCCTGAAGAGCTGGCGATGCCAGTCAAGCGTCTGCCGCCGGCTGCAGGCTCACGTGGGCCCCGACGATGCGCCAACCATCCGCCATCCGGATCCAGGTCTGGCTCTGCTTGCCCATCCTGCCGGAACCCTTGCGGCGATACTCGGAAAAGGCGATGGCCGCGTCGCGGCCGAAGGCCGTGATCGCGACGCGGGTCACCTCACGATCGATGTCGCCCACGGCCCGTTCGCGACGGAAGGCGGCGATCGCCGCGTGGCCGTACAAGGCCTCCTCGACGCCGAAACGGGTGGTCCGCGGGTCGTTCCAGAACAGCCCGTCTAGGGTCGCCACGTCGTTGCCGACGAGCGCCGCTTCGTAGGCATCGAAAGCGGCGCGCACCTCCGCAACCACGGTTGCCTCGTCGGTATTCATTTCGCTGGCCCCAATTGCCTCACAAACGATCACCTCGACACGATTACCCGGTTCGTCCACCCGCTTGTCCGAAACTAGCTGCCATCGAGCTTCGTTGGCAGGGGTTTTGCACACAAGATCGTATACAATCGCACTCACCGGGAAACGCCCATGACGGTCGTGGAGTTGCAGGCCGAGCCGACGATGGTCCCGATGGCGCTCGAGCGGACGGCGCTGGTGGTGATCGACATGCAGCGCGACTTCCTCGAGCCAGGCGGTTTCGGTGAGAGCCTCGGCAACGACGTCGCGCGTTTGGCCCCGGCGATCACTGGCTGTCGCCGAGCGCTGCAGCTGGCACGCGAGGTGCAGCTTCTCGTCATTCACACGAGGGAAGGGCATCGGCCTGACCTCGCCGACGCGCCCACCGCGAAGGTCGAGCGGGGAGCGCCGAGAGCGCGGATCGGCGATCCCGGGCCGATGGGGCGCATTCTGGTCCGGGGCGAGCCGGGCCACGACCTGATCGCCGAGCTGGCGCCGGTTGCCGGTGAGCCGGTGGTCGACAAGCCCGGCAAGGGTGCCTTCTACCAGACGGACCTGGAAATCATGCTACGCAACCGCGGCATCGACACGCTGCTGGTCGGCGGCGTGACGACCGAAGTTTGCGTGCAAACCACCATCCGCGAAGCCAACGACCGCGGGTACCGCTGCATAGCACTCGCTGACGCGTGCGGCTCGTACTTCCCCGAGTTCCACCGCGTCGGGCTGGAGATGATCAAAGCTCAAGGCGGCATCTTCGGCTGGGTGAGCACGACCGCGTCGCTGGCAGCAGCGATCGCCCGGGCCGCGGCGTGACGCGGCGTTCCAACTCCCAAGCGCGCGGGTGCCACCGTGCACGGAGGACAGCATCATGACGAAATCCGGCGCGGCCTTGTGGACGCCTGGCGACTGGAACGCGTTGTTCGGTCTCGGTACCAACGTGCTCGTCAACCTCCTGGTGCTTACTGGGTTGCTGAAATTCGCCGTCGGCATGCCCGACGAAATCACTTTCGGCCGCATTCTGCCCGCCGTCGGCCTGATGCTCTTCCTCGGCAACATGTACTACGCATGGATGGGGTGGAAGCTCGGCCGCAAGGAGCAGCGGAGTGACGTTTGCGCGCTGCCCTCGGGACCCTCCGTCCCTCACATGTTCATCGTCGTCTTC
The DNA here is from genome assembly GCA_039818825.1 of Pseudomonadota bacterium. Classification (GTDB taxonomy): domain Bacteria; phylum Pseudomonadota; class Alphaproteobacteria; order Geminicoccales; family Geminicoccaceae; genus JBCBTD01. The sequence continues at coordinate 182,771 of JBCBTD010000001.1, read as the reverse complement.
GTCATCATGCTGCCGGTGTTGGGCCAAACCGACGACCCGATCCGCGCATGGGAAGCCGGCCTTGCGTGGGTCTTCATCCAAGGCTTCATTCTGATCGGCGGCGGCTTCGTTGCGCCCTACATCCGCAAGATCACGCCCCGCGCCGCATTGCTCGGCACCCTCGCGGGCGTCTCCATCGCGTTCATCTCCATGCGCCCGGCGATGGAGATCTACATGACGTCCATCATCGGCCTGACTTGCCTCGCGATCATCATGGTCAGCTGGTTCGGAGGCGTTCGCTACCCGCGCGGCCTGCCTGCGGGTCTCGTCGCCATCGTCGTCGGTATGGTCCTCGCGTGGGGGGCGACTGCACTCGGCCTCGAATGGGGCGGCATGAGCGTCGTCGAGCTGTCCGGAGCCTTGACCAACTTCGGCTTCACCGTGCCGCTGCCGGCGGTCGACCACGTGTTCAGCGGGTTCGAGTTCCTCGGGTTCATCCTCGTCACGGCGATCCCGTTCGGGGTCTACGACCTCGTCGAGGCCATGGACAACGTCGAGAGCGCCGCAGCCGCCGGCGACAGCTACGACACCACGGAAGCCCTGGCTGCCGAGGGCGCCTTCAGCCTGGTTGGAACGCTGATGGGCAGCCCCTTCGCCAATGCCGTCTACATCGGCCATCCGGGTTGGAAACGGATGGGCGGCCGGATCGGCTACTCTGCGGCGACCGGCATGTTCGTCCTCGCGGCGACGTGGCTTGGTGTGCTCGCAGTCTTCCTGAACCTCGTACCCGTCGTCGCGATCTCGCCGATCCTGCTCTACATCGGCATGTTGATCGGCGCTCAGGCGTTCCAGACGACACCCTCCAGCCATGCGCCGGCCGTCGTCCTGGGGCTGATCCCGCACCTCGCGGCCTGGGCGAAGACACTGATCGACGGTGCGCTCGGCGCTGCCGGCACCAACGCCGCGGCCGTCGGCATGGAGGCCATGGCGACCAACGGCGTGCTTTACGAAGGCTTGGCGCTCCTCGGCAACGGCGCCATCCTGTCGGGCTTGATGCTGGCGGCGATCGGCGTGTTCGTCGTCGAGCGCCGCTTCGAGGCCGCGGCGGCCTTCGCTGGAGCCGCCGCGGTCCTGACGTTCTTCGGCTTCATGCATGGCCCGGCCGTCGGCTTCGCCGTCACGCCTACGGTGGCTCTCGCTTACGCGCTCGTGGCCGGGTTCCTCGTCGCCTGCGCCCGGCTGGAGTGGTCAGACCGTGCCGCACCCGTCGGCGCCGCCCAGCCAGCGGAGTAGGCTGGAGAATCTGACGGCCTGTCGGTGACCAACGCCATCGATCGGCCGTCCGATCGCTCGGATGTGCATACAACTCACTCCGCGACGACGATCGACGCAGCTTGAACGCGTCTTCTGGAGTCGATGACCGCAGGGCGGGCGCTTGCAGAGGCGTCGTGTGCTATGGTGCAAATGGCGGGCCGCGCGCGACAAAAACACGAACTATTCTTTCGCCATCGCACTATGACAAAGTGACTGCCCGATGCGCTGCAATGGTAAGCTCTGCGAATCAGTACGCAAGCGCACTACGCCGGCACGCTGATGCCGTCGGCCTTCCGAGCGCCTTGCTGCTTACGACGGCTTTGAGCCCATGTTGACGACTTTCTGCAGTGCCGCCAATGTCCGCCATGGCTGCTACACTACGCACATAGCCGAACAAGTTTGTCATTTCGTTTCAAGTCTGTATTTCTTAAAAACTTCACCATCATATTCAATATTTTCGACGAATTTGGCACCACCGCGAGACAGCGCACCCAAATTCTTGCGGGAAGGAGGAAGGAGAAATGTGACGAAATCGATGCGCAGGTCTGCGCTCGCGAACTCAATGGCTTTTCGCGAAATTCGCATCCCCAAACCAAAATTGTCCGGCTTGAGAACGAGGCCAAAGTCCCAATCCTCGCCTTCCTTTTGAAAACCTTCCCATCCGACATAGGCTCCATCACTTAGGATGGCCCAATGCCCCAAACCATCACGTCGCCAAGTTGCTTCCTTTGTGGACACGAATTCTTTGGCGTCTTCGTGCGTCCATTTAGACGTTAGGAGCGGCATGTGCTCTGCAACACGGCGGTCATTCATGTGCGAAACGATGTCCTCCAGTGAGACATCTGTTAACCGCACAAATTCGATTACAGATAGATTTTTCAAGTCTAACCCCCTCATAGGGGGGCAGCCCGGTGCAGGGACGTAGGCGTTTAATTTGTTGCGGTCCAAGTCCCGGAGGTATCCGGCATAAACACCGTGCTCGCCGCGTGGTCCCGGGCAGCCTTCATTCTTTCCACCGAGCTCAATGCCCTTGGCGTAGAAGGCATCAACTTGCTCAGCGCTGTCGACTTTGAATGCAACCATGACGCCGTTTCCAATGCTTGCTGTCTGCCCGTCAAAAGGGCGGGCCAGACACAACGCTGTCTCGGTCCGTGACGGGCCCCACGCCGCCATGTCCGCGTGTTGCCAGAGTTTCTGAACTCCGATAGTCGCCAGCAGTGCGTCGTAGAAATTGACCGCCCTGTCCAGGTCATTCGTCCCAATCGTCAAATAGCCGATCATCTTATTTTCCTACGGTTGCTGGTTTGCCGTGCAGGACACTCGCCACTGGCAGCCGTTTTGGTGCCACAACTGCCCAAATCAATGCCTCGGCAATCAGTAGATTAATTGCCCATGCAAACACCATCATGGCGTCGCGCAGCGGCCCTGTCGCCTCTGTCCCGGAAAGGATCATCCACCCGATGCCAATGAACGTTTGCGTAGACGCGCCCTGACCGATCGCGTACGCGAGCAGCATACAGGCGCTGTGCTGACGGACATTGCGGGATCTTATGGCAAGAACGGACCAAACGATGAGGCCGATCATCAGAAAGCCGAGGATGATCCGCGCCCAATAAAGCAAGTTCCCCTGGAGGCTAAGCGGAAAGCTGTAGAAATGAGTCATCCATAACCCACTTGCCGCAGAAAGACACCCTGCTACTGCAACTATTCGACCAAATGCGCGGTGTGCTGCAGGATGATTTCGCCTGATGCTTGGTAGGAACTGGATTGCACCGAGAAAACAAAACAAGAAACTGCCGAGTATGTGCAGGACGATTGGGAAGGGTGTTGCTGTCGCCCGCGGGTTTTCGGGTATGATCGCGGATCCGACCACCAATTCGAGCACGCGAAACACACCTCCAAAGGTCGGTATGAACGAGTAAACAAGGATGAAGAGAAGGATCGCCCACTCAAATCTGCTAAGAACCCTCAAGAGTCGACCTCCTGATTTGCTGTTGCAGCTACAATTTCGGGAGCGTTCCCCGGTCCGCCCGGTCGACGCCCCCAGAATGCGGTGCTGGCTTGCCCCGCGCAGGACCCCAGACGGATGGGCTGGGAACCGATGCTCTCGAGATGGCATGCTTGCAGCCAAGTGACGCCTTGCTGTTCCGTGATCGCCCATGTCCGCCACCGCAGCTGGATGAACGCGCCGAAGTTGGATCGCCGAACCAAACAAACGAACAGCATTCCGCCCGGCTTGAGAACACGCACCATCTCTCTCAAAGCGTGTTGAGGCTCCGGCAAGTGCTCAAGGACGTGGGCGGCCATCACGAAATCAAATGATTCATCGGCGTAGGGTATCGAGAGAATATCTGCTTGCCTCAGTTCCGGAACTAGACCGGCCTGTCGCATCTCGACATCCGCCTTGGCCAGCATCTCACCAGAGAGATCAATGCCGCAGAAATTGGGTGATTCGGGGAGAATGCTGTTAAGTGCAATCGCAAGGGCTCCACTCCCGATTCCGCAATCCAAAACCCTTGCCTGTGCTCCGATCTTTCCAAGTGCCGTCCCCGCGCCGGATGCCACCAACGGTCGTCGGTATGCTGCATTAAGCCCGTACCGCCGTGTCGTTTGCTGCCAGTTACGCGAGACTGCATCGTATTGGCTGGCCAAGTCCTCTTTGGTCCTGAGTTGCCGGCTGATTGCAACCTGCCATGAGCCAAATCGGTAATTGGTCATAGGAATTGTCTGCCGACTTGATGGATCAATCGACGCGTCGAGCGATTGGCTGCGGATATGCATTTTGGCTAAAGTCCTTGATTGATACGTCTTGCTCGCGCTCTTCTAGCTAGCGCGGCCTTATTACAAAATTGCATATTTTTGTAGTTCTGGTATGCGCAAATCATGGAGTGGCAGAGATCAGCTTTTGACTGGAACCAGGCGCGGGCGTTTCTTGCCACTGCCGAAGAAGGTTCGCTTTCTGCAGCCGCGCGGGCGCTTGGGCTCACTCAGCCCACCCTCAGCCGACAGGTAGCCGGTCTCGAAGAGGCGCTTGGCGTGACACTGTTCGAAAGGACCTCACGCGCGCTGTTGCTGACCGAGGCCGGGACGCAGTTGCTTGAGCATTTCCGAAGCATGGGTGAGGCCGCAAATCGCATTTCCATCGCGGCCACAGGGCAATCCGAAGCGGTGACGGGACATGTGGCTATTGCCTGCACGAATGGAATGGCGACGTTTTTTCTACCGGAGATACTCAAGAAACTTCAGGCCGCGGCGCCAAGCCTTCAGATTGAAATCATAGCCTCCAATGAGATGAGCGACCTGCGGCGGCGTGAAGCTGATATAGCGATCCGGCACGCTCGCCCCCAGGACGAAAGCCTTTTCGCGAAACGCCTGAGGGACACAACCGGTCACCTTTTTGCGTCGTCAGAATACCTTGATGCCGTCGGTCGCCCTTCACATCCGACAGATATTGCAAAGCTGCAATTCGTGGGGTCTGAATATCCAGAGCGTATGCTCGGGCTAATGGCTTCGCGCGGTCTCAATCTGACCGTGGCGAGTTTTAACTATTCCACCGCAAGTGTGACAATGGCACTGGAACTCGTGCGCAAAGGGCTCGGGATTGGTATTTTACCAGTCGATGTCGGTACGGCCTATCCCGAACTTGAGAATCCCTATCCCGATTTTGAACCGATAGAGATAGAATCCTGGCTCGTCGCGCACCGAGAGTTGAAGACAAACCTTAGAATTCGATTGGTGTTCGACCTGTTGGCGGAGTACCTCGGCACAAAGTAAGGAACCGAAACGGTTCCGCGATGTTAAAATTCATCGATAACCCAGAAGCGGACATTCAACGCTAAAGACTCAACGGCAACTTCGTCCGCGAAGCGGTCATCGAACTGGCGTAGTCGAGCGTCGCTGAGTCGGCGGCGAATGGCGGTGGGGGCGGGATTCGAACCCGCGGTGGGCGCGAACCCACGGTGGTTTTCAAGACCACTGCAATCGACCACTCTGCCACCCCACCCGCACCGACCGTCTACCGGTGAGCTGGACGGCCTTCAAGGCGATGGGTCAGGGGCGGAAGTCGGCGGTGGCGACGAAACTGCCGGTGTCGGCCCTGGCCAATTCGCCGACGCCGACACCTGGCTCTAGGATACATGCAGCCACCGCGTCGAGACCGTCGTCCCGGTTCTGCGCACCCGGCACGAAATTGCGCATCTCTTCGAGGAATGGTGTTTCCAGGACCCGTTCGTGCACGTGGAGGGACCGCGCCGCCAGCACCGGGTCGAACGCCTCGACGATCCGCTGGTCCTTGTTGCGGCTGGTGCTGTGCTCACGGACGGCGATCCGCGCGCCGACGTCGCGGACGGCCTTGCGCAGCAGATTGGGTAGGAAGCGGCCGATGCCGTTCGTTTCGAGGGTCATCGACGGGCACGCGTGGCGGCGCGCCAGGGCGACGACTTGGCGGCAGAGCTGGGTTGCCTCGTCGACTTGGGTGGCGACGCTGGGGTCGTGCCTGAGGTAGGCGAGGTCGATCAGCCAGAATGCGCCATGCTCGTCGGTGTAGGCGACCGCGACGACGCTGCCGTCGCCACCCTTGGGTGACCCGTAGGCCGGATCCCACCAACACTGAACCGTCTTGAGGCGCCGGCCGTCGAGCCGGAGCTCGCGGGTGCGATTGAGGCTCACGACCTCGACGTCTGCGGCGAAGGAGACGAGGCGGCCAGCGTCGAGGCGGACGTCCCGGAGATCGACCGGCTGCAGCATCATCTGCGACTTGAAGCGGCTCGGCCCGACCTCGCTTTCCAGCGCACGGATCTTCTTCGGTGGGAAGCGTTGCGGCCAGCGGGATCGTCCCGCTTCGTCGACGATGGGCAGGACGAGCCGATTGTAGTCGGCGAGAAACGGCCGTTCGTCGGCTTTGACCTGGGCTTCGTCGGCGTAGATCGTCTCGTGGCTGTGCGGCGTCCCGATGCAGAGTTGCAGCCCGCCCGGCACCAGAATGAAGGACAGTTCGGCCATCCGCCGCCGAAGATCGGCGCGCTTGGTAGGGGTGTCGACGGTGTTCGGCACCTCGACGTCGTCGCAGATGACCACGTCCGCCCGCGTCCCGGTCAGGTTTGCGCCGATGCCGCGAGCCAGCATCGACGGATCGCGCAGCTCGCGCTCGCGCTGCAGGGTGAGCGCGTCGGATGCCCAGGCGCCGGATGCCGGGCTGACGACGGCCCTGGCCACGGGATGGCGTTCCAGGACTCCCCGAACGTTGCGCACCATTTTCGTCGCCAGCCCTTGCTCAGCGGCGACCACGAGCACCCTGAGGTTGCTGTCGTTCGCAAGCAGCCAGCCGCAGAACAGGCCAACCAACGTCGACTTGCCGGCGTCGCGGAAGACCATCAGCAGCAGGCGTTCGTCCCCGGTCCGCCATGCCTGTTCCAGCCAGGTGGCGATCTCCAGGTGCAACGCCGGCGTCGACAGGCCTTGCGCCTTGTTCCACAGCCAGACGAACTGCCGGAACGTGATCAGCCCGCCCCGCCGGTCGATCTCGGCGGCGTCCTCGCTCGACACGGCTCGATCAGAGGTCGAGCAGCGATCGGCCGAGGCCGAAGGCGCCGCGGACCCCATCGCTGACCAGCCGCGAATCGCTCTCGAGCAAGTTGCGTCGCTGCTGCGTCGCTGCCCTTTGCTTGATTCCACGGATCGCCAGTTCGCGCTCTTCGACGGCGAGTTCGTCTTCGGTCAGCGCCTTCTTGCGGAGGCCGCGGAGCAGGGCCGCCGACGAACCGCCGCTGGTCCCGGCGCCTGTGCCGGCCGATCGGGCCTTCTGCTTGGCCTGCAGCTCCTTCAGGCGCTGCGCGCGGACCTCGCGGTCGGCGACATCCTTGGCGCGGACCTCGGCAACACGCAGCGCCTCGTCTTCTTGGATCGCGCGATTGTCGTCCTTCGTCTGGGACCGGCTCATCGCCGCGTTCAACCCAATGCTGGCAAGGGAAGTCATGGCGCCCATCAGCGTGTCACCTTCACATCTGAGGTTACGGACAAGAGTTCGAATGGCAGTGGCCGGCTGGTTTCGATCCGCCAAGCCGGGCCGTTGCCGCGCTGGCGCCAACCGCGCGCCATGACCGGTTTCGGTCCGGAAAACGCCGCCGCCGGTTCGCCGTCCAATGGCACCGGCAGCAAACCTTCACCGACGTCGACATCGAGCGCCCGGGTCTCGTTGAGCTCGAACACGACCTTGATCGGGCGAAAGCGGGTCGCCTTGCGGCGCTGGTCGACCACTACCGGCAGCGGCTCGACGACGTGCGAGTAAGCAAGGCCAAGGTCGATCCGCGTCGCCGGCGCCGGTGTCGTGATGCTGCCACCGAGGACGGTGAGTGCGCCTACGGGGAGGCCGTCGGCGACGACCTCGGCATTGGCGCCTTCGAGATGCGAAAGCCCTGTCCAGGAGGCCGTCGGGCTCGCCGCGACCAGGGTCCGTCCGGCATCGACGAACAACGCGTCGTCGAGCCGCTCCAACCGGACGCTGCCGAGACGGTCGACCAGCACGTAGGTCTTGCCATCTGCCGCTGCGACGGCATGGACATGGCCGGCGGTCGTCAGCTCGCTCCAGGCGACGACGTCGGCGTTGCGATCGAGCGTCGCCGCCGCGATCCGACCGTCGGCGCGAGCCACGAGCAGCAATCGGCGATGCAGGTCGAAGGCGAGATCGACCGGCTCGCGGAGCAGGTGGCGCGCGCGCAGCGTCAGGTCCGCCGCCTGATACGCCTGCGTCGTGCCAGCGAAGTGGTACTCGACCAGGGAGTCGCCCGGTGCCGAGACGAACACCGAGGCGCCGTCGACGTCGACGACGGGAACGTAGCGGCGCGTGAAGCTCCCCACCCCGGTCTGTCGCGTCGTGCTCACCGATGCCGGCGACAACGGTGCTCCGTCCACGGTCCACTCGGCGCGCGCGGTGAACACCTCCAACTCGCGGCCGGCGCCGAAGCTTCGGATCGCGTGGCTTCGGTCGTCGCCGAGGCGGATCCCAATGGCTTCGTCGTCGAGTCCGGTGCCGGTGTCGAAGTCGAACAACCGACCGACGCGCGACATCCACAGCCGGTTCGGCTGCCGTGGGACGCCGCCGACCACGAGTCGTTCGCGGAACACGGTCGCTGCCGCCGGATAGCCTGCCACCGGACTGAACGCCTGTTCTTCCCAGCGATAGGTCCGGTGGCCGTCGGCAATGGTCTGTTGCGGGATGCCGAAGACGATGGTCCGGTCGGCGGCGACCGACGTGATCGCCACCTCCAGATTCTTGAACCTCAGCCGGGTGCCTGCGTGACCCGGATCGAATACCGGGCGGTCGCTTTGGAAGACCCACACACCGTTGCCACTGGCATCGGGAAAAGCCTGCAGCGTGGCGTCTTCGTCCGCGTACTTGGCATAGGGCTGGTGCCGCACGTCGCGGTCCGTGTCGTCACCGGGGGCGCTGGCAAACAGCCACGGCAGGACGGCCCAGTAGCCATGTAGCTGTTGCACGACCTGCTGCGGTGGCAAAGCGGGATGACAGACGAACAGATTGCCGTGATAGGCGGTCGCATTGAGGTCCGGGAGGTGCTGGCCGGTCCAGGGCGCCGGCACGTCGGCGATCAACACCTCGTCGTCGTAGACGAGAGCGCGTCGATCGGTCAGCAGGAACAACCGTTGCGCACCGCTGGCGAGGCCGGTGAGGACCAGCCGCCCGGGACCGGGCGCAGCAGTGACGTGGGCCAGGCCCGGGCGGCGGCGCAAGCTGCCGCCGACGGTCACCAGCACGTTGGTGAGCTTGGCTGCACCATGGCCGTAGGCGCCGAGATCGGTTCGGCCGATCAAGCGTGGATCGAGCTCGCCGGCGACGAAGCTGGTTTGGGTTGCGCGCAACGTCGTCATCGAAAGCGCGCCGTGGTCAGGCTGTCGTCGTTGACGACGACAGGCGTCTCTTGCGCGCGGTCGACGGCCCAGGCGCGGGCCAGTTCTCGCTCGGCCATCCGATCCAGCGCCTCCGCACGGCTACTGCTCTCGGTCAACGGCAAGCAGAGCTCGGCGGCCAGTCGTGCGACCAGCGCGGCGCGGAAGAAGGCGGGGAAAGCGGCGACGCCGGCGTTGAACTGATAGGTCAGGACGATCTGCTCGGCGTTGGTCTGCAACTCACTGCCGACCAACCGATAGTCCGGGGTGCGCTTGCTACCGTCAGCGACATCGATCGTGCGGATGAAGTCGTCGGGCAGGATGAACCGATGGCGATGATCGGCCGGCGGCCTGCCTGCCGCCGGGGTCAGCGCGACCCGGCGGAGCGAGAACGACCAGGGATGCGCGGTCAACACGGCGTCGACGGTAAGCGGATAGAGTACCTGACTGATCCCTGCCACCGCATCGGCCGTCGTGAAGGCCGTTATCGGCGCGGCGCCGAGTTTCACGAGAGCCGCGTTGCAGAGCTCCAAGTCGGTGGTGGGGCTGGGCATCTCGGTCGGGCCTCCAGGAGGGAAGGGGACCGTCGGTGACGGGGTCACCGACGGTCCGGATCAAATCCGCCAATCGCGGCCAGCGTCGCCGGGTGCGGCGACGGTGACGCGGGCACCGTCGTTGGTGATGACGACGCGGATGGCGTTGAGCGGCTCGTCCTGGTTCCCGACGTTCAGGAGCAGGAAGTCGCCGGCTCGAAGCAGCCTGGCAGCGGCGTCGAAGTAGCCACCGCCGTCGACCTCGTCGGAATGATCCGTGCTCCGGTAGTGCCAGAGCGTGAAGCCGTTGGCGTAGGACAGAGCACTGAGACCGATCGGGTCGTAAGCCACGGCACTCAGGCTTCGTTGCAGGCGAACTTGACGCAACCGACCGGGTCGATGAGACCCGCGCCCTGCGACATCCAGTTGGCGACGAAGTGCGCAGCGCGCTCGCCGACCCAGCTGATGTCGGTGGTGACGTCCTGGCCGATGGCGTGGCCCACGGCGCTCTTGTGGAACCAGAAGCAGCCGCGCTGGTTCGTGGCGGCATCCAGCGGCAAACCGGAGTGCGCGATCCACATCGTACCGAGCCAAGACTTCGCCTGGGTGCCCTGCCACGGCAGGTTGGTGTCGCCGACATACTCGGCCGAAGCGAACTCCGGGAGGTCCAGGAGGTTGGCCCACTGCTTCCAGCCGACGACCGCGTAGCGTTCGCCGTCGTCCGGCACGTCCTCGGCGCCGAGCGCTTCCAGCGCCAACAGAACCTTCGCCTTGGTCAGCGGCTTGGTCGGATCGCCGACCACGGTGGTGGTTTGGTCGAGCGCGTCGATGATGAGATTGTCGGTCTGCCGGCCGAGGGCGTACGCACCCGCGCGGGCCAACGCCTGGCGCTCGTCGATGCTGACCTTGAGCTCGTCGAGCTTGTCGATGTAGTCGCCCGCGTAGTAGTCGTTGAGGGACACTTCGATGGCCATGTGGTCGGCGTTCATCTGCGGCACGCGTTCGTGCCGCGGCTTGGTGGAAGCAACGCCCTTGCCGATGCGCTGGAAGACGCAGCTGCTGCCGCGAACGCCGTTGCGGACGCGAACGGTGTTGCGCAGCTTGCTGCCCTGGCGCTGGAAAGCGTCGTGCACTTCGCCTTCGAACTGCTTGACGAAGGCCGTGTCGATGGACAGGGACATGGTCGAGATCCGTTCTCAGAGGTTGGGTTTCGGCGCCCGTCGCCGGTTGTCCGCCAAGGGCCGGAACGAGCGTGGAGAAGGCGGCGGCCGCAGCAGCGAACCGGGTTGTCGCCGCCCGAACTGTCAGTCGCGGAACAACCGCTCGAAGCCGCGGGTGACCTCGGCGACGAAGGCCGGATCACGCTCGCGCCAGTAGCGCGGGTCCTGCATCATTCGCCTGAGGCTCTGCTCGTCGCCGATCGTCGGCCGATCGTCGGCCTGGACGACGACCGGCTCGCGGGCTTGCATCATCGCGTTCATGGCCATCACGCCGTCCGCGCTGGCACTCAGCGTCGCGTAGACGTCGGTATCCAAGTTGGCTTTACCCCATGTCCGCAGCTGGGCGGCTGTGGCCTGCCAGGTCTCAGCGCCGCCGAACGCACTTTCGAGCTTGTGCAGCTCTTGTTCGACGAACACCTCGCCATAGGCCTCGGAAACGGCCGGTAGCAGATAGTCTTCGGCAAGCTTGTAGACCAGCTGCGCCTGGGCCTGCGTGAATCCGGCAGCGTGCAGTTGCTGGTTGACCTCGGGATCGGCGGTGAGCACCTCAGTGGTCGTTTCGATGGCATAGTCATCGGCCGCCTCGGGGACGCCGAGGGCACGCTGCAGCCGCGCCACCTCCTCAGGGGTCGCGTCCTCGGGCGAGGGCAGCATGCGGCTCATCCGGCGCTCGAGTTCCAGGTACGACTTCAGCAGGGCGTCGGTCCGAACCTCGGCGGCTTCCTGGTCCCAGAACTTCTCCGGTATCGAGTCCGGGCGGCCCGACAATTCTGGATCGGCCGGCGCCGACGCTTCCGCCTCGACTACCGTCGACACGTCGTCGGCCGTGGACGGAGCAGCGGTGTCGAGCACGTCGAGCGGTTCGTCCGCAGCAGCCAGGGTCGGGTCCATCATGATGCGGGTTCTCCGGTGGGCGCGCGACGTGCCGTCGCGACGAGGTGGCGAAGGAGCAGCACGACGCTGCGTTGACCATCCAAATGCCTGAGTTCGGCATCGCTTGCGGACGGCGACAGACTGCGGTCGACGAAACGGCGAGCGAGGTGGTCCAGCAGTGCCCGCCCCGAGGCCGTCGCGAGTGTGGCGCGTACGACGGCGAGTAGCTCGTCTCCCTCCAGAGCCGTCGTCGGCGGGTCGAGGGCCGCGCGACCGATCAGATCGGGTTGAGGTGTTCGCCTCGGGCTCATGCTGCGACCTCCGTCTCGGTCAGCGCGGCGATCATCGGATCGGGGCTCGCCGGCTCGCGGACCAGCTCCGCTGGCACCCCGAGCCGCCGCGCCAGCCAGCGCGCGAGTGCCGGCTCGTCGATCGCATCGGCCGCAGCCTCGCCCAATTCGCGGGTGTGTTTGACCCAGAGCAACACCTGCTGCACGTCGCTTCTGGCTTGCGCTCGGGCGAGCGGGCCCTGGTGGCGCACCTCGACGATCTCTCGATCGAGAACGACGGGCGGAAGTTCACCGCGGCGGACCAGGATGCCGAGCGCCCGGCGCAACAGGGGGTCGATCAGTTCGGCCTGCAGACGGCCATAGATTGCGCCGAGCAACCGAGCGGTCTCCGCGCTGCGTTCCAGCACTTCGGTTGCCGACATCCGCGGACCGTCGACAGCACCGAGCCGATCCACCAAAAGCGCGTGCCGGATGCGGGCGCGGAGGTCGCCGAGGATCAACTCGGAGACGTCGAAGCGGCCGGGGGTGGCTAGTGGCGTCAGCCCGGTCGATCCGGGTGCCTTCGGAATGATGGCGCCTGGCACCAAACGGATGTTGTGCGGATTGAGGATGCCGTCGTCGTCGGCCTGCCACATCCCGGTCACGGCCATCGACGCGTTCTTGAGCACGAGTTCGACGACTTTGTTGGCGGTTCGCACGTCCGGGAGCGCCGTCATCACCGGCGAGCGGCCGTAGACTTCGCCGGCACCCTTGTTCCAACGGAACGTCAGGAACGGCGACGTTTGAAAGCTGCCGCGATCGAGGATCGTGGGTTGACCGCCCGGCGTCCGCAGAAAGACCGCATAGGCGTGCCCGGCAGCCTCCTGGAGGGTCGCCTCGACGAGCTCCTCCGGGTGGTCGGGTTGCTCCACCAGTTTGCGTTGGAGCTCCGGATCGAGTTGCTCGCGCCCGTAGCGCTGCGCCACGTCGGCCAGACGCAAGCGGTTCACGCGGAAATGACCCCTGACCTGACCCCCCGGCCCCGCCTCGACGAACACGTCGTTGGCGGCGAGCGCGGTGAAGCGGAACGCGCTCGACGCGCCGGTCGCAGCCTCTTCGAACGCCAGCGTGGCCGTGCCGACGCAAGCGAGGTCGAGGCAAGCCTGGTGAAACTCGACGACGAAGTTGGACCGATGGAAGTGCTGTAGGCAGCGATGGGTCGCATCTTCCAGCATGGGTGCCAGCAGGGCGGTTTCGGCGGCGCGCACGCCGGCTGCCGGTTCCAGTGCCAACCAGCTTGACCAAGGCGGCATCAGCTCGGCGACGAGACTGGCTGCCAATTGCTCGACCGCGTCCGCTGCAGTGCCGTCGTACATGTTCTCGACCGGTAGGGCGCCTGGCTGTTGCCCACCAGCGTCACGTTGCGGTTGGGTGTAGGCGTAGCAGTCGCGCCACAAGCCCTCCCACGCGGCGCGCTTCTCTCGAGCGCGGCCATAGCGGGCGAGCAGATCTCCAGGGGCCAGGTCAGGCATGGCGCATCCAGATAGGAAAATTGTCATGACGCTGAGTACGCGAAGAGTTGGAGAGCGTCAATCGGGCTAAGAAAAAATTCTTATGGCTCGAACGTGTGATGCCCAGCGTCACGGAGGGCGACGAACAATCCGTGGGGTGTGATCGGCCGCCAACCACCGACGCCGATGGCCTGCTTGACGATCTCGACACAACTCATCAGGCGGAACGGCGAGCGCCGGCCCCGTCGCCGAAGCTTGACGACGGCGACCACGCGGTGGCCCCGTGCGACGAACGCGTCGATCAATGCCGTAGGCTGCTGCGGGCCGTAGACGTGGAACTCCAGGCGCCCGCACAGCCAGTCGCAGGCGAGCCATTCGCCCGCTGGGTCGCGCACCACGACGAAGCAATGGCGGTAGCCGCTGCGGAGCCAGCGCAGCCAAGTGGACTGACGCTGGTCGGTGAAAACGACCAAAGCGGAGACTTGCATCGAGGCTCCTCACCGAACTAGGTTGAAAATCCTATACACTGATGCACCAGCGACGACTACCGCGCCTTTGACTCAGCCGGGGGCGCTTCCTATCGTCGGCGAAACTCGAGGGCGTGGGCTATGCTGAGCCATGCAGACGTGTGGCGGGGAGTCGATCGTCTCGCCGAAGTGAACGGACTCTCCCCGTCGGGCCTCGCCCGTCGTGCTGGTCTCGACCCGACGACGTTCAACAAGAGCAAGCGGACGACGCGCGACGGTCGCCCGCGATGGCCGAGCACCGAGAGTCTGGCCAAAATACTCGGCGCGACACACACTTCGTTCGGCGCCTTCGTTGGCCTCGTTCATCCGCAGGACGCCGGTACGTCGGGCATCCATCTGCCGGCGGTCGACTTGTCGAAGATCACCGCGAAGCAGTTCGATCCGTCCGGCTTTTTGGAGACCAGCGCGAAGGACCTAGAGCTTGGAACGTTGGAGGCGGACCGGTTGTACGCGGTCAGTGTCGACACGGGTGACTACGAACCGGTCCTTCGCCGTGGAGGCGCCGTTCTCGTGGACCCCGGCATCGCTGTCCGTCGCCATGACCGGGTCTTGGTCATGCGCTATGCCGCGGCACCCGTGATCGGCGTGCTGGTGAAGCGCACTGCGCAGGAACTGACGATCGGTGGCCTGGTCGACGGTGCTCGCGCGATGACTTGTCCGGCAGCAGAAGTGGCATGGGTAGCGCGCATCGTTTGGGCGTCTCAATGACGGCGCGACGTGACGCCTATGGCCTTGCCGGGCACTGCCGACGTCGCGCTTTTTTGGTGAGCGCCGCTGCGAGCTGTGGCGTGGTCGTGGCGCCCGCGCACGTCGGCGCCGCGGAACTCTCGTTCGACGCGTTTCTTGCCGACATGGGAGCTAAGGCCGTTGCTCAGGGTGTTGCTCCCCGCAGCGTCGACACGGCGTTCGCTGGACTCCGAGTTGACCCGGATGTCGTTGCCCTCGATCGGCGGCAGCCGGAGGGGCGAATCAGCTTTCGAACCTATCGGGAGCGCGTGGTCAACCAAGCACGGATCGACGGTGCCCGTCGCCGGTATGCAGAGCACCGGGCGCTGCTCAAGTCCATCGGCGGGACGTTCGGTGTCTCGCCGCGCGTCATCGTCGCCTTGTGGGGCATCGAGTCGAGCTTCGGCGGGTTCACCGGCGACTACCCCGTCGTGCGTTCGCTGGCCTCGCTGGCCTACGATGGTCGACGCCGCGAGTTGTTTTCGCGCGAACTCCTGGCGGCGCTGCACGTCTTGGATCGAACACCGCTGCAGCTACGCAACATGACCGGATCCTGGGCCGGGGCGATGGGGCAGTCTCAGTTCCTGCCGTCGACCTACCTCGATCACGCCATCGACTACGACGGTGACGGGTGGGCCGACATCTGGGCCAGCCTTCCCGACGTGTTTGCCTCGATGGCGAACTATCTCCGCTCGATCGGTTGGAACGGCGAGTACCGGTGGGGTCGACAGGTCACGCGGACTGGCGGTTTCGTCGGTCTGCCGACCGGGCGTGACGACAAACGGCCGCTTGGCTACTGGGCCGAAGCCGGCGTGCGGCGTGCGGACGGCGGGGCACTGCCGGTCGTCGACCTCCCGGCGGGCCTGATCGTCACGGACGACGGCGCCGGTCCGGCCTACCTCGTCTACGGCAATTTCGACGTACTGATGCGCTGGAACCGCTCGACCTACTTTGCCTTGAGCGTTGGCCTTCTGAGCGATACAATAAGAACGTGAGTTTACAATAGGATGGATGGCGCGGCTGCGATGAAGCCTCAAGCGTTCCCCACATTTTGGCGCGGCGCCGCGCTCGCAATCGTGGCGTTGGTACTGGTGGCGTGCGGGTCCAGCACCCCGAGTTCGCCGCAACAGCCCGACGGTGCCGGTGGGCACTACAAGGTCGGCCAGCCCTATCAAATCAAGGGACGCTGGTACGAACCTGTGTACGAGGCGAACTACAGCGCGGTCGGCGTCGCGTCCTGGTACGGCAAGCAGTTTCATGGCCGAAAGACCGCGAACGGCGAGACGTTCGACATGCACAGCCTGTCGGCGGCTCACAAGACGCTCCCGCTGCCGAGCTTCGTTCGCGTGACCAATCTGGAGAACGACAGGTCCGTCGTGCTCCGGGTCAACGACCGCGGGCCGTTCGCTGGAGATCGGATCATCGACGTGTCGCGCGCCGCCGCGGAGGAACTGGGCTTTCGTCACCAGGGCCTCGCTGATGTCGAGGTGGAATTCCTCGAGCTCGCTGATTCGAGCGGTAGGCGGCCGACGCCCAGCCGTAGCGCTCGTCGCGACGCGCCGCGGCCCGTCACGCCGGCGCCGGCCACCGTGGCAATGGCGAGTTGCAGTGACCGGTACGTCCAAGTGGGTGCCTTCCGCGATCGGAACGGTGCCGACCAGATCCAACGCCGTCTTGCGGGCGCGCTCGGCGGCATCGGCAACGTTGCGGCGACGGCATCGGCCGGTCTGACCCACGTGCGGGTCGGGCCGTTCTCGACCACCCGTGAGGCGGACGAAGCCTTGAACCGGGTCATCGGTGCCGGCTACTGGGATGCTTACATCGTTCGTGCCGCGTCGTCCGGTTCGCGGTGCAGGACGGACGCCTGACGAGGCCAACCCTGGGCTGAAAGAATGGGAGTCGTGCCGATGCGCTTGGCACTGGCGTTGTGGTTGCTCTTGGTCGCGCCAGCTGCGTGGGCCGTCGAGCAGTTCGAGACGTTGGCGCCGGCGGCGATCCTCGTCGATTGGCCTAGTGGGCAAGTCCTGTTCGAGAAGAACGCTGACGAGCCGCGCCCGCCCGCATCGATGAGCAAGCTGATGACGGCGTTCATGGTGTTCGAGCGCTTGCAGTCCGGCGCCATGACACTGGACGACACCATGCTCGTAAGTGAGACGGCGTGGCGCAAGGGTGGCTCCAAGATGTGGGTCGAGGTGGGAGACCGGGTCCCGATCGAAGACTTGTTGCGGGGCATCATCATCCAGTCCGGCAACGACGCATGCATCGTCGTGGCCGAAGGGATCGCCGGCACCGAAGCAGCGTTCGCCGAGCAGATGACCCGGCGCGCCAGCGACATCGGTTTGACCAATAGTGTTTTCAAGAATGCCAGCGGCTGGCCGGATCCCGAGCACGTCATGAGTGTGCGAGATTTGGCAACACTGGCGTTGCGGCTGATCAGCGAGTTCCCAGAATACTATCATTATTACAGCCAGCGGTCGTTTACCTATGCGGGAATCGAGCAGTCGTCGCGCAACCCGCTGCTGCAGGGCAATGTCGAAGGTGTCGATGGTCTGAAGACCGGGCACACCAGAGAGGCCGGATACGGGCTCGTCGCCTCCGCGGAGCGTGACGGCCGCCGTCTGGTCCTGGTCGTCGCTGGACTAGAGACGCCCGGACAACGTCGCCGGGAAGCGGAGCGCCTGCTCGAGTACGGGTTCAGCGCCTACCGTGGCTACCAACTGTTCGCGCCGGACGAGCCGGTGGCCGATGCGGCCGTGTGGTTCGGCGAGCGAGCGACGGTACCTCTCGTGACCGAGGCCGGCCTGTTGGTGACGATGTCGCCGACGGCGCGCGACGAGCTCGAAGTCACCTTGGCTTACGATTCGCCGCTTTCTGCGCCGCTCACTGCCGGCTCGCCTGCAGGCGAACTGGTCCTGCGCGGGCCTGAGATTGGTGAACGCCGCATTCCGTTGCTGGTCGGCGAGGACGTCGCCGAAGCCAATCTCGTCGGGCGGATGTGGACGGCGCTACGGCACCTCATGGGAAGCTGAGACTGAACCGCGCGCGCCTCGCCAGACTGGTCACCTTCGAAGGTGGCGAAGGAGCTGGGAAGACGACCCAGATCCTGGCCTTGGCGGCACATCTGGAAGCGCACGGACAGGAGGTTACGACGACCCGGGAACCTGGGGGCACGCCCGGCGCGGAGGCCGTCCGCCAACTGTTCGTGGATGGCGACGTCGATCGATGGTCGCCGAGGAGCGAGCTTTTCCTGTTGCTGGCGGCGCGACTAGACCATCTGGAGCGAACGATCCGCCCGGCGCTGGCGGCCGGGGCTTGGGTCTTGTGCGATCGGTATTGGGATTCCACGCGGGTCTACCAGGGGCGCCTAGGTGGGCTGGGCGATGGCGAGATCGTCGATCTCCACGATCGATGGCTCGAACCCTTCTGCCCGGAAATGACGCTACTCTTGGACGTCGACGTCGAGGTCGGCTTGGCCCGTGCGGCCGCCGGGCGTTTCGAGGCGAAGGGTATGGCGTTCCACCGAACGGTTCGGGAGGCATTCCACGAATTCGCCGGTCTCGAACCTGACCGCTTCACGACCATCGACGCCGGCGGCGATGTTGCTGACGTCAAGGCCGCCGTGATCACGGCATTCAGTGCCAAGTATCCGCGGTTGCCCGCGCCTTGACCGGGGCGGAGGCGGCATCTGAAGCCTTGGGCCTGCTCGGTCAAGAACGCGCCGAGCAGACGCTGCTGCGTGCTCATGCCAGCGGCCGCCTGCCGCACGCTTGGCTGTTTCTGGGCATGGGTGGCATCGGCAAGGCGACGTTGGCGTTGCGCTTCGCCCGCTACCTGCTCGCCGGCGGCGGCGACAGCTTGGACCTACCTGCCGACCATCCGGTCGCGCGCCAAGTGGCGGCCGGGGCCCATCCGGATCTCGTCATCGTCCGCCCGAAGGCACCGACGCGGGACCAGCCCCGAGCGCGCGCCGAAGTGCCGATCGACGCGGTCCGGCTGGCGATCGATCGGCTACAGCGGACCGCGGTCGGCGCACACCGCGTGCTCGTCGTCGATCGAGCGCACCTCCTGAACAACAACGCTGCCAACGCGCTGCTCAAGCTCCTGGAGGAGCCCGGCGAGGGCGTGGTGATCATCCTCACGGCTGAAGCGGCCGACCGCTTTCCGCCGACGATCCATTCGCGGGTTGCGACGCTCCGACTGCGGCGGGTGGAGCCGAGCCTGATCGAGAGTTGGTTGCGCGAGCGCTTCGAGATCGAGCCACTGACGGCGCATGCGGCAGCGACGATCGGGGCCGGCAGCCCTGGCCTGGCGCTCGCGTTGGCCGAGGCGTCGGTGCACGAGCACTACGCGACGCTGGCGTCCTTGCTCGGCGACGGTGGCCGCGAGCCGGACGTCGTCGGTGCAGTGGAACGGCTGGAATCGATACTCCAAAGCCTCGATCCGGGTCTCTTCCGTGCTCTGCTCGGACGACTTCTGCGGCGCACGATCGGGGCTCGGCTCGACGAGCCGGTGGCGGAACTGGTCACCGACGAGCAGGCGCGGTTGCGTGTGCTCGGCCGCCGGCTTGATCGGGTTTGGCGCTTGTGGGACAACCTCGCCCGCTTGGAGGACGAAGCCGAGCGGTTCAGCCTCGACCGGCGTCTGGTCCTCGTCGACATCGCCACGGACTTGGTCGGTGCGGAGCCCGCCCTGCCCGCTTGATCCAGCAGGGGACGCCCCATGACTGCGCGTTACTACGTCACGACTCCGATCTACTACGTCAACGACTCGCCGCACATCGGTCACGCCTACACGACGTTGGCCTGTGACGTGCTCGCGCGCTTCATGCGGCTGGACGGCCGTGAGGTCCGCTTCCTGACGGGCACGGATGAGCACGGCCAGAAGGTAGAAAAGGCCGCGGCCGACGCAGGTGTCGACCCGCAGGCCTTCACTGACGAAGTCTCCAGCAGATTCCGGGTGCTGGCGGACGCCATGCACTTCTCGCACGACGATTTCATCCGCACGACCGAAGCACGACACAAACGCGCGGTGACGGCGCTTTGGCAGACGCTGGTGGACAAGGGCGACATCTATCTCGGTCGCTACGCCGGCTGGTACTCGGTCCGTGACGAGGCCTTCTACGCTGAGAGCGAGATCGCGGATGGAAAGGCGCCGTCGGGTGCGCCGGTCGAATGGGTCGAGGAGCCCAGTTACTTTTTCCGCCTGTCGGCCTGGCAGGAGCGTCTGCTTCGACACTATGCCGACAACCCAAACTTCGTGCGCCCGGAAAGCCGCCGCAACGAGGTCGTGCGCTTCGTCGAGGGTGGCCTCCAAGACCTGTCGGTGTCGAGGACCAGCTTTTCTTGGGGAATTCCGGTCCCCGGAGATCCGAGCCACGTCATCTACGTGTGGCTGGATGCGCTCACCAATTACCTTTCCGCAGTCGGCTATCCCGACACTGAGGCGCCGGACTACGGGCGTTTCTGGCCCGCCGACGTGCACATGGTGGGTAAAGACATCGTGCGGTTCCACGCGGTCTACTGGCCGGCGTTCCTGCTTGCTGCCGGTCTCGAGCCGCCGCGGTGCGTGTTCGCCCATGGCTGGTGGACCAACGAGGGCCAGAAGATCTCCAAGTCGCTCGGCAACGTCATCGACCCATTCGAGTTGATCGCCCGCTATGGTCTCGATGCGACCCGTTACTTTCTGCTGCGCGAGGTACCGTTCGGCAGCGACGGTGATTTCTCGCACCGCACGATCGTCCAGCGGATGAATGCCGATCTTGCCAACGACTACGGCAATCTAGCGCAACGTTCGTTGTCGATGATCCGCAAGAACTGCGCCGGTGTCGTGCCGACACCGGCTGCGCTGCTCGATGCCGACAGGATGCTGCTGGACCAAGCCGGAGCCCTCGTGCCTGCAGTCCGCGACCAGATCGAAGCGCAACAGTTCAACAAGGCGCTCGAGGCGATTTGGGAGGTGATCGGCGAGGCCAACCGTTACGTCGACGCCCAGGCACCCTGGGCCCTGCGCAAGAGCGACCCAGCGCGCATGGGGACGGTGCTCTACGTACTCGCAGAAACCGTCCGGCGCTTGGCGATCTTGACCCAGCCATTCATGCCCGACGCCTCCGGCCGACTCCTCGACCAACTGTCGGTCGACTCGGAGCAGCGCAAGGTGGCGGACGTGGCTGCCGATGCCGCCCGTTTGCGACCGGGCGAGCCGTTGCCGGCGCCAACCGGGGTCTTTCCCCGCTACGTCGACGACGCGGCGGCTTGATGTTCGTCGACAGCCACTGCCACCTCGACTACCCGGGTCTGGCGGAACGTGAGGCGGAGGTGGTCGAACGGGCCAGCAACGCCGGTGTCGGGTTTCTGCAGACGATCTGCACGAAGCTGAGCGCCGCCGACGACGTGCTGGCGATCACCGATAGGCACGCCAACGTCAGCGCCGCTATCGGGGTGCATCCGCACCACGCGGCGACGGACGGCTTCACCGGTACGGAGTCGCTGGAAGCCGTTGCCACCCATCCGTGCGTGACGGCCATTGGCGAGACCGGTCTGGATTATCACTACGAGCACAGCCCACGTGACGTGCAGATGCGGCTGTTTCGGACCCACATCGCCGCCGCTCGGGAGACCGGTCTGCCGGTCATCATCCACACCCGCGATGCTGACGCGGACATGGCGGCGGTCCTTCACGAAGAGATGACCGCCGGACCGTTCACTGGGGTCGTTCACTGCTTCAGCTCGTCGCGAGCGCTGGGCGAGTGCGCGGTGGAACTGGGCTTACACCTCGGCATCGGCGGAATCCTGACGTTCAAGCGTTCCGATGACCTCCGTGCGATCGTCCGCGACCTACCGCTCGATCGGCTGCTGTTGGAGACCGACGCCCCCTACCTGGCGCCGCCGCCGCATCGTGGACGCGCCAACGAGCCGGCGTACGTGCCGCTTGTCGCCGAGATGCTCGCGGCGACGCGCGGTGAGCCGGTCTCGGTCATCGAGGAAGCGACGACGACGAACTTCTTCCGCGTGTTCCCCAAAGCCACGTCCCTCGCACCGTGCGGGTGACGATCCTCGGTTGTGGCACGTCGACGGGAGTGCCGTTGATAGGCTGCACCTGTGAGGTTTGCCGTTCGAGCGATCCGCGCAACCATCGCACTCGCTGCTCGGCGCTGCTGGAGATCGGCGACACCAAGCTGCTGATCGACACAGGACCCGATCTGCGGGCCCAAGCCCTCGCCCATGACCTCAGCACCGTCGATGCGGTCCTCTACACCCATTCGCACGCCGACCACCTTCACGGCATCGATGACGTTCGCGCGTTCAACATCAAACGCGGTGGCCCGATCGACGTCTTCGCGGATCAGACCACGCTTTGGCATCTGGAAACCCGTTTCGGCTACACGCTGCAGTCGAAGCCGGCGGCGGACCGGGAAACCACGTGGTCGTGGTGGCGACCGGCGTTGATTCCAAATCTGATCGATGGGCCGTTCGAGGCCGCTGGGGTGCCTGTTCGGCCGTTCCTACAGCGCCACGGCCGCGGAACGAGTACAGGATTTCGAGTGGGCGGCTTCGCCTACTCGCCCGATGTTCACGAGTTTCCCGACGACAGCTTGGCGGAGCTGGCGGGCCTGGACGTGTGGGTCGTGGACGCGCTGCGGGAGCGTCCCCACGCCAGCCACGCCCACCTCGAGCGGGCACTCGGGTGGATCGACCAGCTGCGCCCGACGCGTGCCGTGCTGACCCACATGAACCACGAAGTTGACTACGCCACCTGGGTGGGTCGCCTACCGGCTGGCGTGGAGCCCGCCTTCGATGGCATGGTCTTGGATCTACCCGACCCGTGAAGTCGGGGCGACTCGCTCTGGGGAGGCGTCGTGTGACTGCCGTGTTTCCTGATCTCGAGGGCACAGTGGTGCTGGTTACCGGCGGTGCGACCGGTATCGGGGCAGCCGTCGTCGAGGCATTTGCCCGCCAAGGTGCGAGCGTCGGCTTCATCGATCTGGACAGCGAAGCGGCGGCCGAACTGATGGCCCGTCTGCCACCGGCAACCAACGTAGCTTTCGAGGTGGCGGACCTTCGCGATATCGAAGGACTCCGTGCCGCCGTTGCCGGCGTCAGGCGCGCGCTGGGCCCGATCGGTGTACTGGTGAACAACGCGGCAAGGGACGACCGGCACGATTGGCAGACGGTCGAGCCGGACTACTGGGACGAGCGGCTCGCGACCAATCTCAGGCACCAGTTCTTTGCGGTCCAAACGGTCGCGCCGGACATGATGGCTGCCGGCAAGGGGGCCATCGTCAACATGGGTTCGATCTCGTGGATGGTCGGCCAAGGCGGCATGCCCTGCTACACGACCTCGAAGTCCGCGGTGCAGGGCCTGACCCGGTCCTTCGCCCGCGATCTTGGCGAGCACGGGATCCGCGTCAACGCCGTGGCCCCGGGGTGGATCATGACGGAACGCCAAAAGCGTCTCTGGCTGACGCCCGACGGCGAAGCCGAGGTGATGGAGCGTCAATGCCTGAAACGGCTCCTGGCGCCGGAAGACGTCGCTCATCTCGTGCTGTTCCTGGCGTCGGACATGGCGGGGGCCATCACCAACCAGCACTACGTCGTCGATGGTGGCTGGACCTGACCTCGGTCAGCCGCCCAGGAAGGGAAACGTGACGGCGATGGCCCATGCGAACGCAGTGGCGCTCGCGATGCCGGCAACCAAAGGATGGTTGGTCCGCCGGTAGGCCCAACTGCTGAACAAGCCGTAGACGACGAAACACCCGACGATCACGGGGACGATGACGATCAGGAAGAACAACCGCTCCAAGTCCAGCGCCACGGCCATTGCCAGCGACACCAGAAAGCAAAGCTTGGTCAACGGGTAGGCGAAGCGAGGCGAACCGCTTCCACGGGTCAACCACTCGTCGGCCAAGAAGTAGGGCAGCATGCCTGCGAGCATGACGAGGACCAACGGCATGCGGGCGAAGGTCGGGACGAAAGCGGTCACGTAGCGGTCGATCGGCAGGGCGAACGCGAGGATGGAGTAGAGCGTAAGCAGGGCAGCGGCCGTTGCAAAGGCCCACCAGACGGTAGGTGTAGGCAACCCGCCGCGCGAGCGGGTGAGCCAAAGGCCGAGCGCCGTAAGCGCTCCGTACAGCCCGAAGTGCAGAGCCAAGTAGTCCCCGACGAGGATCGGCAGGAAGTCCGTCGGCAATCGCCAGAGGAGAAGCGGCGTCAAGATCGCCGGTGCCAAGGCGACAGGCAGCAGCAGCCGCCAACGGAGACCGGCGCCGACCGGCCGCGGCGAGGCCACCGGCAGCCACCCGGTCAACGGCCGCGCCAGCAAGACGAGCCCGAGGAACAACGCGCCCAAAGCCAGCCGTCGGTCATCAACGCCAGCGGCGCTGTCGCGCTCGAACACCTGATCGAGCCACCGACGGGCTTCGTCCAGTGCCACAGGACTGTAGAGGACGCCGATGTGCTCGGCACCCGGTGCGAACGCTACCCGTCGCCCCGTACCGTCATGGGTCTGACCGAGCGTCAGACCCGGCGTCGGCCCACTCTCCGGCGCCGCCAGCGCCAGCACGCGAAGCGCTTCGCGCTTCAGCGCGGGCTCCCAAGCGCCCACGACGATCAACAGATTCTCCGGCGTCGTTGCCGTAACTCCAGGAGCAAACATCGAGACCGCAACCGTCGCCTGGACCTCGGGCTGGGCCTGGGCGAAGCGGACGACGATGTCGGACGCCATCGAGTGGCCGAGCAGCGCCAAGCGGCCATCGCTGGCCGGATCGTCGATCGCGAACCGGACGACCCGCCCGAGCTCCTCCAGCAGGTACTGGGTTGCACCCGTCTCTTCGGTGATGCTGCCGCCGAGCGGCAATGGGTTGGCCCCGTGCCCTAGAAAGTCGAAGGTCGCGGCGAGGTAGCCGTTTCGCGCGAGTGTCACGGCGAACGGCTGCATCAGTTGCTGCGAGCCAGCGAACCCATGGGCGATGACGACGACCGGGCGAGGGCCGCCGCTTGGAGTCTGGAAAACGGTAACGGGTGTTTGGCCAACCTCGACGGCGCGGACATCCAAGCCCTGGGTCGTGCCGACGAGGTGCCAAACGCCGAAGAAGATGCACGCCAAGGCAACGACGGCGATCCAGAAGTCGGGGTGGCGATGCATGACGGTCCGCTGTTGGGGGGCCCGCCGGTCTACGCAGCCGTCGACCCGGCAGATCGCTCTTCAAGCAGCATCGCTGCTGCCGAGTTCGGCGGGCCAAGCGGGCTCCGTCCGCCGATCGTAGGCATGAAAGCCCGCCGCTTCGTAGTTGGCCAAGGCCCGCGGGTGGTCGAGATCGCAGGTGTGGACCCACACCCGCCGAACCGGTGGCGACCCAGCGGGCGATCGCCAAGCACGGCCGACGATCTGTTCCAGGAACCATCGACCGAGCCCGCGCCCGAGCACCTCGGGCAGCAGGCCGAAGTAGGCGACCTTGACCGTGCCCGGCTGGCGACGGTCCAACTCGCCATAGCCAGCCGGAACGCCGCCCTCCGTTAGCAGATGCAACTCCGTCGCCGGGTGGTCGAGGATCTCGCCGAGCGCCGCGTCGTCGATCTGGGCGCGGCTTACCCATCCCCAATCACGGCCGACTGCATCGTACATGTAGCGGTAGAAGCGTGGCGACGGCCGGTCCAACGCCGTGATCCGGAACGCGCGGCCTGGCCGCGGCCGCGTCGCCGCCGGACGGGTGTGCATTTCGAGATAGGTGACAACGGTCGTGCGCCGGCGAAGTTCTTCGTAGGTCAGCACGAACGCGTCAGCCTGTTGCCACCGGGGTGTCTTTCTCGCTGCCCCACTCCGTCCAGGAACCGTCGTAGAGCGCCGTATCCGCGTGGCCCAACTCGTAGAGCGCAAGGTTCACGATCGCCGCGCTGACACCAGAGCCACAGGTCGAGGTAATCGGCTTACCGAGGTCCAAGCCCGCTGCCTCGAACGCTTCCTTGAGTGTGTCGACCGGAAGCAAGGTCCGCTCGTCGGCGTCGACGAGTTGGCTGTAAGGCACGTTGACGCTGCCGGGGATGTGCCCAGCGCGCAAACCCTGGCGTGGTTCCGGCTCGTCACCACGAAAACGCCCTGGCGAGCGACTGTCGACGACCTGCTCCCGCTTGGTCGTCAGGTTGCGCCGCATCTGGTCGAGATTGCGCAGTATCAACGTGTTCTCACGGGCCGTGTAGTGACGCTCCGTCGGCGCCCGCGGCAGATCGTCGACCGGCCGCTCTTCGGCGATCCACTTCTTCAACCCGCCGTCCAACACGGCGACATCGCCGTGACCGAAGAGCTTGAACATCCACCAGACGCGGGCGCTGGCGAAGAACGTATTGTCGTCGTAGACGACGACGCGGGCGCCGTCGCCCAGGCCGAGCCGTCTGGCCCGCGCCGAAAACTTCGCCGCCGACGGTACCATGTGCGGCAGCGTGCTCGACTCGTCGCTGACATCGTCGATGTCGAAGTAGACGGCACCCGGAATGTGCCTCTGCTCGAACTCGGCGCGCGCATCACGCCCGGAGTCTGGCAAAACCCAGGTCGCATCGACCACGCGGACGTCTGGGCTCGCCAAGTGCGTGGCGAGCCAATCGGTAGAAACGAGGGCGCTCGAAAGCATCAGCGATCTCCTGGGAGCGGGCGGCAAGGTCAGGCGGCGTCGAGCCAGGGTGGCGCCGGCAGGCCCTTGCTGCGAAGGAAGACGGGGTCGAACAATTTGCTTTGGTAGCGCTGGCCATGGTCACAGAGGATCGTCACCACGGTGTGGCCGGGCCCGAGCTCTTTGGCAACGCGAATGGCACCGGCAACGTTTATGCCTGACGAGCCACCAAGCACCAGCCCTTCGTCACGGATCAAGTCGAAGACGATCGGCAGGGCTTCTTCGTCCGTGATCTGGAACTGGCCGTCCGGGCGAAACCCTTCGAGGTTCGCCGTGATGCGGCCCTGACCGATGCCCTCGGTGATCGAGCTCCCCGTCGCGGCAAGCTCGCCGTCGGCATAGTAGGCATAGAGCGCGGCACCCATCGGGTCGGCCAAAAACACCTTCACGTCGGACTTGCGCTCGCGCAGCGCCGCGGCGACGCCGGCCAGGGTGCCGCCCGTTCCGACGGCACAGGTGAAAGCGTCGACGCGTCCGTCTGTGTCGGCGAAGACTTCAGGGCCCAGATGGCGCGCATGGCCGTCGCGGTTGGCGACGTTGTCGAACTGGTTGGCCCAGATCGCGCCATTCGCGTCCAGCTCATTGCGCTCGGCGGCGATCCGTCCTGCAACCTTCACGTAGTTGTCCGGGTTCTTGTAGGGCACGGCCGGCACCAGGATCAGCTCGACGCCGAGAACCCGGAGCGCGTCCTTCTTCTCCTGACTCTGGGTCTCGGGCATGACGATGACCGTCTTGTAGCCCTTCGCGTTGCCGACCACCGCCAGACCAATGCCGGTGTTGCCGGCGGTCCCCTCGACGACCGTGCCCCCTGGGCGCAGGGCACCGGTGGTCTCAGCGTGTTCGATGATCGCGAGCGCCGCGCGGTCCTTGATGCTGCCGCCGGGGTTGGTGAATTCGGCCTTCCCCAGGATCTCACAACCGGTGAGCTCGGAAGCGCGCCGCAGCCGCACCAAGGGGGTGTTGCCGATGAGACTGAGGAGTGACGAACTCATGCTGCGCTCCCTGACCGTCCGCGGACGCTAGGCGATGCAAGAAAGCCCGGCAAGGCGAGACGCCGCGGCTGTCGCTTGCGGCGAAGGCGACGCCACGAACGTCACATGTTCGGGTAGTTCGGCCCGCCCGAACCCTCCGGAACGACCCAGTTGATGTTCTGCGTCGGGTCCTTGATGTCGCAGGTTTTGCAGTGGACGCAGTTTTGCGCGTTGATCTGGAGTCGCGGCCCCTGTTCTTCGTGCACGATCTCGTAGACGCCGGCAGGGCAGTAGCGGCTCTCCGGCGACGCGTACAGGTCGTAGTTGACGTCGATCGCGACCCGTTCGTTCTGCAGGGTCAGATGAACCGGCTGATCCTCCTCGTGGTTGGTGTTCGAGAGGAACACCGAGGAAAGGCGATCGAAGGTAATGATGCCGTCCGGCTTGGGATACTCGATCGGCTGGCATTCGGACGCCTTCTTCAAGCGGCTGTGGTCGTCGTGGTGGTGGAACGTCCAGGGCGCCCGGCCGCGGAGGAGGTAGGTGTCGATGCCAGCATAGACGAGCCCAGGCAGCAGGCCCCAGCGAAACGCCGGGCGGATGTTGCGGACGCGGTAGAGTTCCGGCCACAGCCAAGTCTCCTGCAGGTCGGCGCGGAACCCGAGGAGCCGGTTGGCATCATCCTTCTGCAGCGCGTCGAAGGCTGTCTCCGCCGCGACCATGCCCGACTTCATCGCCGTGTGGGTGCCTTTGATCTTGGGCACGTTCAGAAAGCCGGCCGCGCAGCCGATCACTGCACCGCCATTGACCGCCAGTTCGGGGATCGACTGGAACCCGCCTTCGTTGAGCGCTCGGGCACCGTAGGCGATCCGTCTGCCACCCTCGAAGGTCGGGCGGATCGCCGGATGGAGCTTGAACCGCTGGAACTCGTCGTAGGGTGACAGATACGGGTTCTCGTAGTCGAGGGCGACGACGAAGCCGACGGCGACCTGCCGCTCCTCCAGGTGGTACAGGAACGAGCCGCCGTAGGTCCTGCGGTCCAGCGGCCAGCCGATGGTGTGGACGATGTGCCCCTCGCGGTGCGCCGCGGCATCGACCTCCCACAGCTCCTTGATGCCGATCGCGTAGGTCTGCGGGTCGGCGTTCTTGCAGAGGTCGTGACGTGCCGTGAGCTGCTTCGTCAGCGAGCCGCGACAGCCTTCGGCGAACAGGGTGATCTTGGCGCGGAGCTCCATGCCCGGCTGATGGTCTGGCTTCGGATTGCCGTCCCGGTCGATGCCCATGTCGCCGGTCGCAACGCCGACGATTGCGCCGTCGTCGCCGTAGAGGACCTCCGCCGCGGCGAAACCTGGGTAGATTTCGACGCCCATCGCTTCTGCCTGTTCGGCCAGCCAGCGACAGAAGTTCCCGAGCGAGATGATGTAGTTGCCATGGTTGCGCATCTGCGGTGGCGTCGGCATGCGGAACGAGCCGCGCTCGGTCAGAAAGAGCAACCGGTCGTCGCCTGCCGGCGTGTTCAGCGGCGCGCCGCGTGCCGCCCAGTCGGGCAGTAGCTCGTCGAGGGCACGGGGCTCGATGACGGCGCCCGAGAGAATGTGTGCGCCGACCTCAGAGCCCTTTTCCAGGACGCATACCGAGAGTTCGCGGCCCGTTTCTTCCGCCAACTGCATCAGACGGATCGCCGAGCTGAGGCCGGACGGGCCGGCCCCCACGATGACGACGTCGAACTCCATGGCCTCGCGCTCCACGGCCGGCTCCTCGCTTTGTTCGCTCCTGCAACATACTTAGGCGAGGTGGTGCCGTTTGTCGCGAACCGAGTGAAGCGTGACCGTGTGGCGAGTTACTTGTCGCGTCGAAACTCGTTCATCAGAGAGTCGATGAACTCGCGCAGCCTCTGCAAACTCAGTGTGGCATTCGCCAGGTGTTCATCGAGGCGATCGATTTCGGCATGTTGACTGGCCTCGTGCCGCAGGCGCAGTTCGGCCTTCAGGGTCTGGAGAGTCGCGGCCGTCTCGTCGACCATCTTCTCCAGCTTCTCGGTCGACACTCGTCGTAGCTCAGCCATCGGGCGGTCCTCCTCAAAGCACTTGGCTGGCGCCGTGACGCAGGTGCCGATGTTGGCGCCGATGCTCATCGGCTGTCTGCCAGGAAACCCGTGGGCGTCGGGTCTGCTGGGCGACGCCCGTTCCGCGTCGTGGCCACATCATGAGCCATGAGCGACGGCAGCGGTCAGCGTTCATTCCTCTTGGCGTTGCCTCGAGCGGTGAGGACGTGGACCGCGCCAGGGGCAGCGTCTAACGTCGCGCCATGCAATCAGAGCCTCGCATTGCCGTGGTCGGCGCCGGCATCGCTGGTCTGGCCTGTGCCAGGACCCTCCACGACCAAGGCTACGCCGTGCGCCTGTTCGACAAGTCGCGGGGCCTCGGCGGCCGGCTGGCGACGCGTCGCGTCGGCGACCTCGCCTTCGACCACGGGGCGCAGTACGTCACCGCCCGCGACCCGCGCTTCGTGCGCCAGGTCGAGGACTGGGCCGCGCAGCGCGTCGTCGCCGCTTGGCAGCCGCGGGGCAGGGCGTCGGCTGAGCCCTGGTGGGTCGGGGCACCGCGGATGACGGCGCTCGCCCGCCACGTTGCAGCGGGCCTGGACGTGACCGGCGAGGTCGCCGTCAAGGCTGTCGCGCATGGCCATGACCGTTGGCAGGTACGGGCCGATGATCAGGCCTACGGTCCGTTCGATGCCGTCGTCGTCGCCGTTCCCGCGCCGCAAGCGGTGCCCTTGCTCGACGCGAGTGCTGCCCTCGCGGCGGCGGCGGGGCGTGCCGTCATGCAGCCTTGCTGGGCGGCTCTCGTCGCGCTGCCGACGACCCTCGACCTGCCCGACGTGCTGCGGCCGGAGGACGGGCCGCTGGCATGGCTCGCCCGCGATGCCAGCAAGCCGGGGCGGGCGCCGGGCGAGCGATGGGTGCTGCACGCGTCGCCGTCGTGGTCCGCCAGCAACCTGGAGCGGTCGCCCGCCGACGTGCTGCCGGAGCTGCTGCAGGGTCTCGGTACGGTCGCCAACGAAACGCTGGCCGAGCCGACCTACGCGGCAGCCCACCGCTGGCGCTACGCGCTCGCGGCCCAGCCGGTCGGTGAGGACTGTCTCTTCGATGCGGACCTGGGTCTCGCGGCCTGCGGCGACTGGTGCCTTGGCGGCAGGGTCGAGGCCGCTTGGCTCTCCGGACAGGCGGTAGCTGGGCGGATCGTCAACTGGGCCGCCGAGCGGGCAGGGTAGAGCGGTCGGCGGGAAGGATGCTCCACATGGCAGCGGATGAGGTGGGCGGGGCGGTGCCGCTGGATGCGGCGCGGCTGGAGGCGGGCTTGCAGGCGCTGGCCGCGCGCGATCCGGACATTGCCCGGGCGCTGACGCGGGTCGGCCTGCCGGAGCCGCGGGTCCAGCCACCGGGCTTTTCGACGTTGCTCCGGATCATCGTCGGCCAGCAGGTGTCGACCAAGGCGGCCGCGGCGATCTGGGGGCGGCTGGAGCAGGGGCTCGGCGAGGTCACGCCCGCAGCGCTGCTGGCCATGTCGGACGAGGCCGTGCGCGCCTGCGGGCTGAGCCGGCCGAAGCTGGCCTATGCCAAGGGGCTGGCCGAGGCGGTGGTGGACGGCCGGCTGGACATCGCGGGCCTGGAACGGGCCGACGACGAGGCGGCGCTGGCGGCGATCACCGCACTCAAGGGTTTTGGCCGCTGGAGCGCCGAGATCTATCTCCTCTTCGCCCTCGGGCGCGCCGACACCTGGCCGGCGGGCGATCTCGGCGTGCGGCTCGGGCTGATGCGCCTCAAGGGCCTCGCCGAGCGGCCCACCGATGCGCAGATGGCCGAGCATGGCGAGCGCTGGCGGCCCCATCGCGGCTGCGCCGCCATCTTCCTGTGGAAGGTCTACGGCAGTACGACCTTGGAAAGCACCGCCGAAAGCTGATCTTTCAGCGGCCCGTAAGCCTTTGCCACGGAACGGAAATCGATCGATTTGGCTTCGTTTCGTAATCAGAGGCATGGCGAGCGGCCCAGGTCCATGGTCGTAGGAAAACTACCACAACGGACTCGCGCCGTCGTCTGCCTATAGGGCGGCGAACAGCTCCTCGTCGAAACGCGTCTCGAAGCCGGGCGTCTGCCGGCCCTCGGTGATCTGGGGCAGGTGATTGCGCAGGTAGGTCTGGAGGTCGCCGACGCCGATCAGGCCGTTCCGGTCGGTGTCGGCGTGGCGCAGCGCATCCAGGAAAACCTCGGTGAAGGCGCCGTTCTGCCAGCGGTCGTGCTCGAAGCTCTCTTCTTCGCGGCTGGACGAGGTGAAGACGGTGACGTTCGTCTGGGCGAGCTGGACGCGCAAGCCGTCGGCATCGAGCGCGTAGCCGCGGGCGTCGGCGAAGGCGCCCGAGCGGCAGGCGTCGAGCAGCAGCAGCACCTTGCCGTGCCGGGCGATCTCGGTGATCTCGTCCTTCAGCAGCGCCACCGACACGCCACTGGTCTTGATCCGGCTGCGGGGCTCGACGACGGTGTCGTGCGCGATGAGGTACAGGCTGTCGTCGACCAGGTCGCCGTGACCGGAGAAGAGGATGACCGCGAGGTCGTCACTGCCACGAGCCATCTCTCGCCGAAGGCCTTCGAGCGCAGTGACAACGGCCCCAGCGGTCACCTCGTTGTTGCGTAGGCATTGCGGCAACGCGTGGGCGTAGCGGCCGGTGGCGCCGCCTTGGCTGTCGAACAGCGCGCGGGCGAGGTCCTCGGCATCGCGGTGGGCGTGGTGCAGACCGTGGTTGCTGATGCCCATGGCGAGCACATGCAGCCGCGCCTTGGCGGTGCGCTTGGCGGTCGCGCGGATGGTCGCCGTCCGTCGCCGCTCGGCCTCCGCGTCGCTGACGGCCTTGTCGATGTCGAGGGTCTGCAGCACGCGCTGCAACAGATCCGGCCGGCGCATGCCCTCGACCGCCTCGATCGGCACGTCGTCCGCCGCCTCGTCCCAACCGCGGTTGACGTGCCAGCGCAGTACGCCGTGAGCACCGGGAGTCGCCGCGTAGTAGCCCTCGGGTGTCCAGGCGACCCAGTTCTTGCGGTCCTGGAGCGGGACGAACGCCAACAGCTCGCGGCCATCATCCATGGCGTGCCAACGGAGGGTGCCGTCGGCGTAGGCGGCGACGACGAGGCGGCCGTCGCCGGTGACGTTGACGGCCAAGGCGGTCCCCGGTGCAGGATGCGGCCATAGAGATTTGCCGGCGGCGTCGAAGGCGCGAACGTAGAAGTGGGTGCCCAGGACGAAGCGGTCGCCGGCGGCGTGGATGGCGAGGCTGAGGGACGTCTCGTAGGACTGGAGTGGCAGCGGCACGCCGGCCAGGGTCGGGCGGCTGTGGCTGACCCAGTTCTCGACCGGCAGGCCGTCTTGCTGCGGCTTCGCGATGCGGTTGTCGGCCGGCGGGTCGAGGGTGAGGGTGAGCGCGGCAAGGTCGAAGCGGGCGGGCGCTCGAGTGCCGAGCTCGTCGTAGCCGAAGTCGACGACGGCGCCGTCGTCGCTCACGGCGAGGTCGTAACGCTGCCCACGCAGGTCAGCCTGGGGTGGGGCCTGGGTCCAGCGCGTGGTGCCGTCGGCGGCGAAGCGGGTGAGGTAGGGGTCTTGGGCAGCGACCAGCAGGTCGCCCCGAGGCAGCGGTACCAAGCTCATTATGGTATTGGCGCTGGCCTTCCAGGTACGCCGCGGTCCAGCGCCAACGTTGCTCCAGGCAACTACCCGCCGAGTGCCACACTCGGAGTAAGTACCGCCGGCGAACAGCGTCTTACCGTCGGCCGACCAAGCGACGTCGATGCAACCGCCGCTAGAGAGGCCTGTCGTGTCTTCGGCGCGTTGCAGGGCGAGCGTGGTCGTGTCCAGCAGGCTGACGGCGGGGGTATCCTCATAGCCGACGGCAAGGCGGTCGCCCTGGACGCGGAAAGCCAGCCCTACTGGTCGGGTTCCGTCCGGCGCGACGACCTGGCAACTGATCCGGAAGGCGGGGCCGGGGCCGTAGATACGGATGCGGCCGTCCAGGCTGGTCGTTGCCAGCCGACCGTCAGTCGCGAAGGCGACGCCGTAGCTGCTATCGTCATAGTCCGGGTCGGCGAACGCTTCGACCCAGAGCTGGTCTTGGTTGTAGACACGTACGCCATTGCTGCCAAATAGCGACGCTGCAAGGAAGCGGCCGTCGCGCGAGAATACGAGGCGATGGACGACGTTCGGCAGGCCCTCAAGGCGCTGGATTAGCGCGCCGCTCGCGCGGTCGAAAAGGTATATCTGCTCCTCGCCGGCGACACCACGAGTCCAGCCGCCGACGGCGACAAGAGAACCGTCGGGGCTGGTCGCTACAGCGAAGGCCCTACCGACGTTGCCAGAGCCGGTGGGCAGGCGGAGGGTGCGGAGCAGGCGGCCGTCGGTCGCGTCGAACACGCGGACGGTGCGGTCGTGGGAGGCAGTGACGGCGAAGCGGCCGGCTGCGTCGACGTCGGCGCGGATGATCGGCGCGGTGTGGAAGCCAGGTTCGACGACCAGGACCGGGCGGTCGTGGAGGCCGGCGGTGTCGTCGCTCATTCCGGCCGGATCGCCGCGAACGTCGGCCAGCGGGCGGCATCGAGCTGGTTGCGGATCGTAACGCGGCGGAGCGCATCGTCGTCGCGGTGGCGAAGGTAGATTGTCTTTGCCGCCTCGATGAGCGCCACGAGCACCGCGGAACCCAGGACCGCGGCGACGAGGTCCTTTTGACCGTTGGCCGGCGGCACCAGGGCCTTGGCTTGCGCGGCAAGCCGGTCGACAGCTTCGATGGCCTTGTGCAGACGACGCTCCAGAGCGTCGAACTCGTCGGCGCCGCGACCTTGGTCCAGCGCGACCTGCAGGGTGGCGATCAGCGCGTCGGCCTCGGCCTTGCCGTCGGCGTAGGTCAGCTCGGCCTGGGCCACGTCGGTGGGCGCACCGAAGCGTTTGATCAGCCGCACGGCCGTCTCGACCCGCTCGCGCTCGGCGGTGAGGGCACCCACCTCTTGCTGCCAGCTCAACGCCATCGCAATCGCACCTCCAAGCAATGTGCCGGAGCGTAACCGCAGGGTCACCTACGGGGCAACTATGCGGGCGTGGCCCACGGGTCGAGGGTGGCGACGCCGGTCGGCGCGAAATCGGCGAGATTGCGGGTGACCACGGTCAGGCCGTGCACGAGGGCGGTGGCGGCGATGAGGGCATCGCGTTCACTGCGTGGATCGGGGACGGGCAGGGCGGCGCAGCGGCGGGCGACCGCGACGTCGACGGCCAGAACGCGGCCGGCGAAGGCCGGCACTACGCGCGCCTCGAGCCAGCGACGCAACCGTCCGCCTTGGACGGCGTCCCGGCGCTCCACGCGCAGGACACCGCGTTCGAGTTCCAGGACGCTGACGACCGAGAGATACTGCGCCACGGCTGGTGTCCGCGCGGCCCAGGCGGCGACGCCGGCGTCGGCCGTGCCCGAGGTCGCCTTGCGCAGCTCGGAGACGACGTTGGTGTCGAGCAGGTAGGTCAATCGAGATCGGCGGCACGAAAGCCCGGCTCGATGGGCACGGGCTCGAACGGTACAGCGGCCGCGGCGTCGTCGGCGAGCAGGTCGACCAGCGTGGGTTGGGCGTTCGTCAGTTGCTCGTAGGCCTCGATGGTCAGCAGCACATGGGCGGGCCGCCCGCGGTCGGTGATGTAGACCGGGCCGGTTTCGGCGGCTCGCTTGGCGCTGCCGGTGTCTTGATTGAAGCTACGGCTGGAGATGGTTGTGACGGAAATCGCCTTGGTCTCGACTATGTTTCTACGTTGCTACATAACGCGAACGCGCACCATCGGCAAGGCCGTCGCCTTGGCGGTGTGGCTGATCGCCCCGCCGGCGCTCGCCTACCCGCTGGTCGTGGCGCCGAGCTACGACTGCACCTCGGCCGGGCTGACCAAGATCGAGCAGACGATCTGCACGACGCCGTGGCTTGCCGATCGCGACGTGCATCTGAGCCGCCAGTACCGGTTCGTCCGCGAGCTGCCCGGGGAGACGGACGCGGTGCACGCCAGCCAACGGGCTTGGCTGCACGCGCGCAACGAAGACTGCGGCGGGCTCGCCGACAACGCGATGACCGATTGTCTGACCACGCACTACGACGACCGGCTGAAAGCGCTGGCCGAGCTGGCCGAGGCAGCGCCGCCGAGCGTCAACGGTTGGACCGGCGCTTGGGCGAACATGGTCAGCGACATCACCATCAAGGCGGCGGACGGCCAGGCGAGCTTCGAGGGCAACAGCGTCTACATCACCCTGAACGTCTGCGAGTACGGCCCCAATCTCGGCAATTTCGAGGCGACGATGCCGGTGGGGGCGCTCGGCGAGCGCAGCTTCACCGCCGGCAGCGACGACTGCCGGCTGCAGCTGACCTTGGAAGGTGCCTTGCTCCAGGTCGAGCAGCTCGAGCCCTTCGCCTGCGCCGGCCACAACGTCAGTTTCGCAGGCGTGTACTCCCAGGGCGGGATGACGACCGACCTCGACTGCAACTGACGGGCCGGGCGCCGGACCTTGGCCCCGCCCGT
Source organism: Pseudomonadota bacterium (assembly GCA_039818825.1). GTDB lineage: Bacteria > Pseudomonadota > Alphaproteobacteria > Geminicoccales > Geminicoccaceae > JBCBTD01. Next base: position 146,705 of record JBCBTD010000001.1, on the reverse strand, counting down.
GCGGCCCCCATGTAAGCGGAACTGTGGCTCGTCTCGTCGCTCGGGATGTCGATGGACCCCAACTCGTCGCAGCCCGACCGCCGGCTGCTCGTCGTCGCCAACCCGAAGGCGCGACGCGGCGCCGAGGCGTTGGAGCGGGTGCCCCGACTGTTGGCCGACGCCGGGATCACCGCCGTGGTCGACAGCTTCGCCTGTCCGACGGAGGTGTCGCCGGACATCGAGCGCCGGGCACCGGACCTCGACGGCGTGGTCGTTTGCGGCGGCGACGGGACGATCAACGCCGCCGCCCTCGGGCTGATGCGGACGGGTTTGCCGCTGGGTATCGTGCCGCTCGGCACCGCGAACGATCTCGCGCGGACCTTGGCGATCCCGCTCTCGCTGGAGGGCGCCATCGAGGTCGTCGTCGCGGGACACAGCACCGCGATCGACGCCGGCACCGTCAACGGCCACCCGTTCTTCAACGTCGCCAGCCTCGGCCTCAGTGCCGAGCTGGCGCGGACCTTGGACGGTGCCACCAAGCGGCGCTGGGGCCAGTTGGGCTACGCCTGGGCGGCGCTCCGCGTTTTGGTCCGTGCCCGGCGGTTTCGCGCGACGATCACCGAGAAGGGCGCGACGACGCAGGTGCGCAGCCTGCAGATCGCCGTCGGCAACGGTCGCCACTATGGCGGCGGCAACGTCATCGAGGCCGAGGCGACGATCGACGATGGCCATCTCGATCTCTACAGCCTGGAGCTGTCAGCGGTGTGGAAGCTGGTGCTGATGGCGCCGGCGTTCCGGACGGGCAACCACGGCGCCTGGTCCGAGGTGCGCACCGCCCGCTGCGTCGAGTTCGACGTCATCACCAAGCGACCGATGCCGATCAACACCGACGGCGAGTTGGTGACGTTCACCCCGGCGCGCTTCCAGGTCCACCCGAAGGCCGTCAAGGCCTACGTGCCGGCGGGGTGACGACGGCGCATACCCGGTCGGCCGGTGCCAGTGTATCGACGCGCCCGGCTGATGCAGGCGAGCCGCCAGCCGGTCGGACCGCCTTCGGCCCGTTTCAGCAGTCCGCCAACTCGGCGGACAAGTCCGTTGTTCGAGGCCAACGTGCCAAGAACCGGGGCCGAACGCGCGCCAACGAGGTAGTTGTCGCTGGTGGGCAGAAACATATGCGTTTTGGCATATCCTGCGATGCGGCAGATATCGGTTTCGAACCACCAGCAGTCCTGTGTCGCCACGCCAAGAGGTGGGTTTTTGGGTTGGCACAAGGCCGCCAACGGCCGGTGGTATGGGCGTCGGTTCTGACAAATTGGGGAAAGGCCGATGAACCGCGACCATGTCGTCATCAATCGAGACGTTTGGGACGCTGATGCCATCAATTGGGTCGCTGCGGGCGAGCGCCTTTGGAACAGCGAAGACCCTGTTTGGGGGAACTGGGGAGTATCCGAGGGATCTCTGAACTTGCTTCCTTCGGATTTGACGAACAAAGACGCGATCGAGCTGGGATGTGGGACGGGATATGTCTCCGGCTGGATGGCGCGGCGCGGCGCGCGGGTCACGGGAATTGACGTCTCTTCCGTTCAGTTGGCCACCGCACGTCAACTGGCAGAAAAACACGGTGCTGAAATCAGATTCATCGAGGGAAACGCGGAGGCCACCGGTCTTGAGGACTCGTGCTTTGATTTCGCGATCTCCGAGTACGGCGCGGCGATCTGGTGCCCTCCCGGCAAGTGGCTGCGAGAGGCTTGGCGCTTGCTGCGTCCTGGTGGGAGGCTGGTGTTTCTCGGGAACCACCCCATGGTTCTCATCTGCTCGCCTGCCAACGGTGCGCCATGCGAAACGACGCTGCATCGACCGTACGTCGGGATGTGGGGCGCAGACTGGACCGAGGTCGAGTTCGATCCAAGTGGCGTGTGCTTCAATCTGACCATTTCCGCTTGGATGGACCTTTTCTCTGCCATCGGATTCACCGTCAGGCGCTATCAGGAAGTATTCGCACCTGAATCCGAAACTGAAACGCGCGCTTGTGTTCCCGCCGAATGGGCCAAGAAGTACCCAGTCGAGCAAGTCTGGCACCTCGAGAAGCCCACATGACCGCTTCGTCCGCAGAACGGTCTTTGTCATCCTCAGTTTCGACCTCCGCCATCCGTCCCGAACGGTTGTGGCGAAGCCGCGTCGAGGTCGGATGATCCGAATGCGCGGGTGCGCCAAGCGGGCTTCCGCGGCTCGCTTCTGCTAGAGAGCTTCTGCAGCTCATCGGACACAGCCATGGCCAGCGTCCCTTTGCCGGCGTCGTCGAGTGCCGCCGGGATCGGCTGGGCGCTTGCCGCGTTCGGTGGCTTTTCGACCGTCGACGCCATCGTCAAGCTGACCAGCGAGACCGTACCGGTCATGCAGGTGGCGTTCCTGATGACCCTGGCGTCGTTCCTGCCGGTCCTGTTGGTGGTGATGATCGAGGGCGGGTTTCGCAAGTTCTGGCCGGCGGTGCCGGGGCTCGTGCTGCTGCGTGCCCTCTTGGCCAGCGTCACCGTGCTTCAGGCGTTCCAGGCCTTTTCGCGATTGCCGCTGGCCGACGCCTACGCGCTGATCTTCACCACGCCGATGTGGGTCGCCCTCTTGTCGGTTCCACTGCTCGGCGAGAAGGTCGGTTGGCGCCGCGGCGTCGCCGTCGCCGGCGGTTTCGTCGGCGTGCTGATCATGATCCGCCCAGGCGAGGCCGAAGCGCTGCGGCTGGGGCATCTGTTCGCCGCCGGCTGCGCGTTCACCGCGGCTCTTGCGTTCCTGACGACCCGCCGGATCGGCGGCCGCGCCAGGGGCGGCGTTCAACTGCTGACGGTCAGTGTGTGCGTGGTCCTGGTGACGGCACCGAGCTACCTCGCGCGACCGGCGACGCTCGATCTGCCTTTGGCGTTCCTCTTGGGCTTCGCGGGGATCGTCCAAGGAGCCGCGCAGTTCTGCATTTGGCGGGCGCTGCGCTCGAGCGAGGCGTCGGTGGTGGTACCGTTCCAATACAGCCAGCTGCTCTGGGCGACACTGTACGGCGTGTTGATCTTCGACGCCTGGCCGGAGCCCTCCACCCTCCTCGGGGCTGGCGTCGTCATCGCCAGCGGTCTCTACATCATGCGGCGGGAGCGGCGCTTGGCCGTGCAGGCGAGGGGATGGGGCGGGCCGGCGAAGCGGCGCTGAGGTAGCCTTGCGGTCGAGCGCCGCATGCCGCACTCAATCGGGCTTCGTGGCGGGGGTTGGGAGCGCTCGGGGATGTTGCACGTCTATTCGACCGTCGACGGGTTGCTAAGGCGCGGCACCACCGTGGCGCGCGACCTCGACCACGCTTTGTGGCTGGACCTCGTGTCACCCACCGAAGCCGAGCGGGCGACGGTCGAAAACTTGCTCGAGGTCGAGCTGCCGACCCGTGATGCGATGCAGGAGATCGAGATTTCGTCGCGACTGTACAGCGACGACGACGCCGCCTTCATGACGGTGACCTTGCCACTCAAAATCGGCAACCAGCCGCCGCACATGGCCCATGTGAGCTTCGTCCTGACGAACGGTCGCCTCGTGACCTTGCGTCACCACGAGTTGGACGCGTTCGGCCGGTTCCTGGCGCGTGCCGAGCAGTCCGGGGCGGGCAAGACCGGCGAGACCATCTTGGCCGGCATCTTGGAAGCGATCGTCGACGGCATCGCCGACAGCCTGGAGCGGGCGAGCGCCGACGTCGAAACGTTGTCGCGGCTGGTGTTCGAGCACGATGCGACCAAGCCGACGATGAGCCGTGACTTCCAAGCCGTGCTGCGCCAGCTCGGCCGCGACGGCGATCTGACTTCGAAGCTGTCGTCGAGCCTCACCACTCTCGACCACCTGGCGACCTTTCTCCACCACGGTCAGGCGCCCGCCGACGAGCGGATGAAGGCGCGCATCGACACCTTGGCCCGCGACGTGGTCTCGTTGAACGGCCACGCTGCCTTTCTCTCGCAGAAGATCAGCTTTCTGTTGGACGCCACGCTCGGCCTCATCGGCATCGAGCAGAACGCCATCATCAAGATCTTCTCGGTCGCCGCCGTGGTGTTCCTGCCGCCGACCTTGATCGCCTCGATCTACGGGATGAACTTTCGCGACATGCCGGAGCTGGACTGGGCGCCCGGCTACCCACTGGCGCTGTTGACCATGGTGCTCTCGGCGGTGCTGCCGTACCGCTACTTCAAGTGGCGAGGTTGGTTGTAGTCCGGCCACCCGAAGCTCCGGTGAGCGACGTCAGGTCCCGTTGGGGCCGCTCACCGCCGGCGATGCAGAGCAACGTCGCGCACAGCTCCGTCCCGTCACCGCGAACGATGGTCGAACCACCGGGGCCGCGGCTTCACGATTTCAGGCCGCCGGGACGGCTAGCGCTGGCCAACCGAATAGCAGAACGAAGCGAGCTGTTTGACATCGTGGTTCTGTGCCCAGCGGTGCACTCGTTCGTCGACTTGGCGAATCACTGGCATTCGATCGAAGTAATTGTGTCCCCAGAACGGCATCATCAGGCTGTGCGAGAAGCCAATCTCCCGCAACATTTTTTCGGTTCGATCCGAAACGACACAATAAGAATAGAACGCAGGAAACTTGGGAATACCTTCATCATTTCTTCTTGGAAAAAAGAAGCGAAGAATTTTTCTGGAGAGTGTTTCTGGCAGCAAATAGTTTACAATGAACGGTGGTGAATACAATAATGGATGAAAATTGAAATACACACCATCTGGTTTTAGTAGATTGAATATGTTACGATAAGCTTGGCGTGCATCGGTTACGTGCTCGATGACCATTTTCGAGAAGATAAAGTCGTATTGATTATGGTCTGATATCTCTGTTCCGGCGATATCAAAGCACGATGTGCTCACCCAGTCGGGTGCTCGGGCCAGCTCGCTGCTGGAAATGTCATTCACGGTATAATGCAGGTCGTTCTTCTCGACGATTTGTCGAGAAAGGAAAGGTGAGCGGCCGCCGCCGATCTCCAGCACCTCGTGGCTTCCGAAGTGGACGAGCATATCCGTGACTATTTCATGAAAATGAGACCAAGCGAAGGGAGATTGTTTATCCGTTACTTTTTTGCTCATATAATCGAGAACGTCGGGGGCGTCGAAAGAACAAAAGTCGTCGCTGACAAGGCGCTTTGCCATTGGAATTCCCCACGTTTAGTGGTTTTTGATGCCTCTCAACCTGATTTTTGAGGTAAGTTCTGCGCGACATGTCCGCAAAAGTCAACATGAAAATGGACAAAAAGATATGAATAAATGCCGTGATCGCGACCGCAGAGCTGAGCCGACGCCAACGCCGTCAGGCCGCCCAGGCCGGTTCGGGACTCGGTCGGCGCGCTGCTGGAGTATCCGTGGTGCTCGAGAGTTTTGCGGGTGCAGTATCAGCTGGCTCGAACCAAGGTGATGGTCTCGCCGATGCCGAGGATGTTCTTCAGAATCGCGAAACAGCGGGCGAATTCGTCATCCTGGGCATCACGTTACCGGATCTCACTGTCCACAGCCCCGATCTGGGCGCGGAATCGAAAATAAATTCAATATGTTAAGAGAGTTCGCTAATAGACTGCACCAGCGTAGGGCGTGGTCCTGAACGGCCGACTCATCGGAGGAAGCCCATTCATCGCGATGGGATTCCGTGTCGCGGTACGAAATGAATGCTACACGGAGAAGGCGCGCGTGAGCCGAGTACACATCACTGTCGGCGTCTCAGCTCGACTTGAAACAGCCTCCTGCCCGTGCAGCCAGGTGGCTGTGAGATGCCGGGCGAAGCAGGTGGCGCGTTGGTCGTAGCGCCTCTTGGGGTACCTCGCCGGCACCCGTAGTGCCCGTTGTGGTCGGGCTCACCGGACATCGGCATCGCGACGGCAATGGCTGCGGTTGGCGCTAGTGCAGGCGACGCCTGGCCTCCATGGCACGAATGAAGGGAAGACCGTTGCGAGGGTTCGATCTGGCGCGCCTCCACGACGAGTGGCTGGGCAATGCGCGGAGTGACGTGATCGCCGGGCTGGTCGTCGCCCTGGCACTGATCCCGGAGGCCATCGCCTTCTCGATCATCGCCGGCGTCGACCCGAAGGTCGGCCTCTACGCGTCGTTCTCGATCGCCGTGATCGTCGCGATCACCGGCGGCCGGCCCGGCATGATTTCGGCGGCCACCGCCGCCACCGCCGTGCTCATGGTCACGCTCGTCAAGGACCACGGCCTCCAATACCTGCTCGCGGCCACCATCCTCGCCGGTGCGTTGCAGGTCGGGGCCGGGCTCTTGCAGCTTGGCCGCGCCATGCGCTTCGTCTCGCGCTCCGTCATGACCGGCTTCGTCAACGCTCTGGCCATACTGATCTTTCTGGCGCAGGTGCCGGAACTCGTCGGCGTGCCGTCGATCACCTACCCGTTGGTCGCCGCCGGCCTCGCCATTCTCTATCTGCTGCCGATGCTGACCAAGGCCGTGCCGGCGCCGCTGGTGTGCATTCTGGTGATCACCGGGGCGAGCTTGGCCTTTGGCTGGGAGCTGCGCACGGTCGGCGACATGGGCGAGTTGCCGTCGACCTTGCCGGTGTTCCTGCTGCCGGACATCCCTTTGACGTTCGAAACGCTGATGATCATCCTGCCCTACTCGGTGGGTGTTGCGGCGGTCGGGTTGCTCGAATCGTTGATGACCGCGTCGATCGTCGACGAGCTGACCGACACGACCTCGGACCGCAACCGCGAGTGCGTGGGGCAGGGCGTCGCCAACATGGCCACCGGCTGCATCGGCGGCATGGCCGGCTGCGCGATGATCGGCCAGTCGATCATCAACGTGCAGTCCGGGGGGCGGGGACGCCTCTCGACCTTCTGTGCCGGCGTTTTTCTCCTGATCATGGTCGTGTTCATGGGGGACTGGGTGAAGCAGATTCCCATGGCCGCCCTCGTCGCCGTGATGATCATGGTGTCGGTTGGCACGTTCAGCTGGGCGTCGATCGGCAAGCTGCGCACCCACCCGCTCAGTTCCAGTGTCGTGATGGTCGCGACCGTCGTCGGCGTGGTGGCGACCCACAACCTCGCCATCGGCGTGCTCCTGGGCGTGCTGCTGTCCGGCATCTTCTTCGCCCGCAAGATCGCGCAGATCTTCCGGGTCCACTCGACCGTCACGCCCGACGGGCGGCAGCGGACCTACGTCGTCGAGGGGCAAGTGTTCTTCGCCTCCGCCGATGACTTCGTCGCCGCCTTCGACTTCCGCGAGGTGCTGGAGACCGTGGTCATCGACCTCAGCGGCGCCCACATCTGGGACGTCTCCAGCGTCGCGGCACTCGATACGGTCGTCCTCAAGTTCCGCCGCGAAGGCGCCGAGGTCGTGCTCGTCGGCCTGAACCAGGCGAGTGAGACGATCGTCGACAAGCTCGCTGTTCACGACGATCCAAAAGCGCTCGACAAGTTCGTCGCACATTGAGGGAGAGCGATCGCATGGCCCGTATCGTCGCTTGCATCGACGGATCGGTTTACTCCGGCAGTGTTGCCGACCACACGGGCTGGGCGGCGATGCGTCTCGGGGCCGAGGTCGAACTACTTCAGGTGCTGGGCAGGGGCGAGACCGCGTCGCAGGACCGCTCGGGGCGCATCGTTCCGGGCGCGCGGCGCCAGCTACTGGAGGAGCTTGCTGCCCTCGACGGCGAGCGGGCCAAGCTCTTGCAGCAACAGGGCCGGTTTGACCTGGAGGAAGCAAGGACCCGGATCGAGGCGACGGGCGTCTCGGACGTCACTGCGTCGCTTCGCTACGGCGATTTGCTGGAGGCCTTGGCCGAACGCGAACCGAATGCGGACCTCGTCGTCGTCGGCAAGCGGGGCGAGGCGGCCGATTTCGCGAAGCTCCACCTCGGATCGAATCTGGAACGGATGCTGCGCGCTGCCCGGCTGCCCGTGCTCATCGCCGCGCGCGCGTTCCGGCCGATCGAGCGTCTGATGATCGCATTCGACGGCCGCTCCAGCGCTCTCAAAGCCGTGGCGGAAGTCTCACGCTCGCCGTTGTTCAAGGGCCTGGAGGCCATGCTGGTCAGCGCCGGGGAGCGCACGGCAACGCTGGAAGCCAAGGTCGACGCCGCTGCCGCCGATCTTCGGGCGGCTGGCCTTGCCGCAACGGTGGAGATCATTCCGGGACCAGCGATCAAGGCGATACCGGAAGCAACGGCGCGGGAGCGCATCGACCTCGTCGTCATGGGCGCCTACGGCCACTCGCGCCTGCGCACCCTCGCCATTGGCAGCACGACGTCGGAAGTGATCCGCGACTGCCTGGTGCCGATCCTGGTCTACCGCTGACGGCCGTACAGGGGCGTCAGGCCCGCCGGCTCCTCAGGGCCAAACGCCGTCGTCGCGCCAACCGAGCTCCTGGAAGTCGTCTGCCCTGAGCGGCGCCTCCTCAGCCAGAAAGAACTCGTCCAACTGCGGCGGCGCCACCCGTGTGTCGGCGAGCATGGCGTGGGCTTGGCCGCGATGGTGAATCTGGTGCTGGAAGAGGTGCAAGAGGATGCGGTCGGCGCGCTCGACCTGCACCCAAGTGCGGCGGTCGAGGTCGACGGCGCGAGCGGCCGCTTCGCTGGTCAAACGGTCGCAGAAAGCGATCAGCCGGTCGTCGGTGACGCGCTGGCGCCGGCGAAGCTCACCGCGATCGACATCGTCCGCCAACGCCGCCGAGCGTGCGCCGTCCAGCGCATCGAGATAGAGGAGATCGACCTCCAGGATGTGGACCGCCGTCGCGCGCAAGCTCGGAAAGACGTTCACCCGCGGCGCATCGAACGCAGCGTCGTCGAGCGCTGCCATGGCGCGGTGCAGGCGATGATTGGCCCAGGCGTTGTTGCGCGCAAAGGCCGCGTACACGCTGAGAGCGTCGTCCATCGGAACTCCTAGCGTCGATGCGCTACAGGTATCCCTCCTCGACCAGGGTCTCGGCGATTTGGACGGCGTTGAGGGCGGCACCCTTGCGCAGGTTGTCGCTCACGCACCAGAAGTTCAGCCCCTGGTCGACGGTCGGATCCGCGCGCAGCCGTGAGACGAAGACCGCGAACTCACCGACGCATTCGATCGGCGTGACGTATTCGCCATTCTCGTAGTCATCGACCACCAGTAGACCCTCGAACTCCTTCATGGCGTCGCGTGCTTCGGCGACGCTGATCGGCTCCCAGAACTCGACGTTGACGCTTTCCGAGTGGCCGACGAACACCGGCACGCGAACGCAGGTGGCGCAGACCTGAACCTCGGGATCGAGGATCTTCTGCGTCTCGACGACCATCTTCCACTCTTCTTTGTAAAGACCGTCGGCCACCGGCACGTCGATCTGCGGGATGACGTTGAAGGGGATCGGCTTGGGGAAGCGCTGCGGCTGCTGCTTGTCGTTCATGTAGATGGCCTTGGTGTGCTCGAAGAGCTCGTCCATGGCCTCGGTGCCGCCACCGGACACCGACTGGTAGGTCGCGACGACGACCCGCTTGATCCGTGCAAGATCGTGCAGAGGCTTCAACGCCACGACCATCTGGATGGTGGAGCAGTTGGGATTGGCGATGATGTTGCGTTCACGCAGTCCCTGCAGCGCGTGGGCGTTCACCTCGGGCACGACCAGCGGCACGTCGGGGTCCATGCGGAAATGCGAGGTGTTGTCGATGACGATGCAGCCGGACGCGGCCGCGCGCGGCGCGAACTCGGCGGATACCGACGCCCCCGGCGAGAACAGCCCGACGTCGACGCCTTCGAAGTCGAAGTCTTCGAGCGCCTGCACGCGCAAGCTGCCACGCTCGCCATAGGAGACTTCCTTGCCGGCGGAGCGGGCCGAGGCGAGGGCGATCACCTCGTCGGCCGGAAAGTTCCGCTCGTCGAGGATGTTGAGGAGTTCGGACCCGACGGCACCGGTGGCGCCGACGACCGCGACGCGGTAGCCCATGGCGGTTGCTCTCGTTGGAAATGAACGCGAAGGTTACTGCATCGACGCCAGTTCGACGACGATGCTTTCGCCCATCTCTCGGGTCGAGAGCTGGGTCATGCCCGGCGCCATGATGTCGGCGGTTCGCTTACCCTTGGCGAGCGCCCGCTGGATCGCCTGCTCCAAGAGGTCTGCCTCCTCCGGTTCGTCGAAGGAGTAGCGAAGCGCCATGGCGAAGCTGAGGATCATCGCCAGAGGATTGGCCAAGCCCTGACCAGCGATGTCGGGTGCCGAGCCATGGACCGGTTCGTACAGTGCTTTCCGCTTGCCGCTCGGGTCGGCCTCGCCGAGCGACGCCGACGGCAGCATGCCGAGCGAGCCCGTCAGCATCGCTGCGCAGTCCGACAACATGTCGCCGAAGAGGTTGTCGGTGACGATGACGTCGAACTGCTTGGGCCGCCGCACCAGCTGCATCGCACAATTGTCCGCGTACATGTGGCTCAACTCGACGTCGGGGTAGGCAGCTGCAAGCTTGCTGACTTCCTCGCGCCACAGCACGCCCGATTCCATCACGTTGGCTTTCTCGACCGAGCAGAGCCTTTTTCCGCGCTTCCGCGCGAGCTCGAACCCGACCCGGCCGATGCGAACGATCTCGTGGGTGTCGTAGACCTGGGTGTTGATGCCGCGGCGCTCGCCGTTGCCGAGTTCCTCGATGCCACGCGGCTCGCCGAAATAGACCCCGCCGGTCAGCTCGCGCAGGATCATGATGTCGAGGCCCTCGACCAGCTCGGGCTTCAACGACGAGGCGTCGACGAGGGCGTCGAAGACCATCGCCGGACGGAGATTGGCGAACAGCGCCAACTCCTTGCGCAGCCGCAGGAGCCCGCGCTCCGGCTTCAGGTCGAACGGCAGGTCATCCCATTTGGGGCCACCACAGGCGCCGAGCAGGACGGCATCGGCATCTTTCGCCTTGGCGACGACGGTGTCGGTGACCGGTGTCCCGTGCACGTCGATCGAGGCACCGCCGACGAGATCGTGGTCGATCTGGAACTCGAGCCCCCGTTTGTCGGCCAGCCAACCGGCCACGCGCTCGACTTCGACCATGACTTCGGGGCCAATGCCGTCGCCGGGAAGAAACAAGAGTGAAGGCGCCATCGTCGTCGTCCTACGCTTTTCGACCGTTCCGATAGCGCGCCGAATGCGGGCGGTCGAGACTCCAGACCCATTCCCGCAGCGGAGGAGCGTCGCCGCCGTCGGGCGAGCCGCCGCCGGCCGTGAACGAGATGACCGGCGGCTGGCCGCAGACTAGGCCCGGCGCTGCAAACGACGCAGCGCACCGAGCCCGGCGATGCCGGCGCCCATCAGGAGGACGCTTGCCGGCAGTGGCACCGGCGACATCTCGCCGAAGATGAAGTCGTCCATGGCGACGACGTCGAAGATCTCGCCCGCGGGCCCGTCGATCGGGCTCATCCCGGCCATGATCGCCACGCGGAAGACTTCGGCCTGGTCGAAGACGGCGCCGGTGAACGACAGGTCGCCGTTCTCGCCAACCGGTGCAACCAGGGACAACAGCTCGTTGTCGTCGATGTCGAAGAACGTCATCGTGGTGGAGCCGACGACCTCGACGTCGGTGAAGACCACACCGAGGCCGCGGGTCGTCGCCGGCGTCGTCTGGTCGACAGGATCGAAGAACTTCACGTCGAAGGTGGTGCCGCCGAGCGGGGCGAACAGGCGCTGCTCGCTGAACGCCGTGAACTGATCCGGCTGACCGAACCGAACCGGTGCGACCCCGTCGTTGGCGCTCAGCGCGAAGCCGGTGGTTCCGTTGGTTTCCTGGAACTCGATCCCACGTGCCCGCGGCGCGGCATCGCCGTTGAAGAAGTCGCCGGGGAACGCGTTGGGATCGGAGATCGCGTCCGGTGCCGCGTCCCAGTCGATCTGCCGACGACCATCCGGATTGTTCACAGGCTCCGGCGCGTTGAGCGCGCCGAGCGCATCGCGGTAGGCGTCGACGGTTCCGGCGAGGGCGCCGGGCGTTCCGGCGGAACCGGAGAAGACCACCGGCGCAGCAGTGACGATCGACGGTGTCAGGGCGATCGTCGAGCCGACGATCAGAGCACGAACGTTCATGTCCTCATTCCTCCAGTGGGTCTGGATGGGAATGAGTGCGCCGCACCTCACGAGAGGTTCACGATCGAGCGATCTTTTTCCAGTTCGGTCCAAGCAACGCGCCCTTCGACGAAGTACTGGGCGGCCAGCGGTCGCCGGCGTCGGAACGGCCGCCGCGAGATCGGCATCGACCGTCAGCCATCGACCATCAACGACACGTCGACGATGGCATTGATGGCAGCCCGCGCGCAGGCACTTGCTGTTGAGCGCGGGAGTTGCGGGCTCATGGACGAACCGACCGGTGAAGAGGCGCTGCCGGTCGAGCGGATCCCCGGACCGAACAACTCGTCGATGAGCTGCCCTGCATTCCCACCACCGGCGCCGACGGTCTGGGTTGGATCGCAGCCGGTTCTAGTAGCTTAGCCAAACTCGACGGGTAGAGCGTCGGCCGCCGTGGCGAGCAGCGAGACGGCGACGGTTCGCGATACGCCCTAAGCGCTGGCGCCGTGCAGCCAGGGCTGACCGAGCTTTTGGCGGCTCTCGAACGCGTCGATGGCGGGGTTTTGGGTCATCGTCAGCCCGACTTGGTCCAGCCCCTCCAAGAGGCGCTGACGGCCGAAGTCGTCGAGGTGGAAGGGGTGTTCCTGGTTGCCGATCGGCCGGACGATCAGCTTGCGTTCCAGGCAGACGGTGAACACCGGCTCGTGGTGGTGGGTCGCCTCGTGCATCAGCGCGTCGACCTCGTCGCGCGGCAGGGTCACCGGCAGGATGCCGTTGTTGAAGCAGTTGTTGTAGAAGATGTCGGCGAACGACGGGGCGATCACGCAACGGAACCCGTAGTCCAATAGCGCCCAGGGCGCGTGCTCGCGGCTGCTGCCGCAGCCGAAATTGTCGCCGGCGATGAGGATCGTCGCGCTGCGGTACTTCGGGTGGTTGAGGACGAAGTCGTCGCGCTCGTGACCTTCGGGATGGTAGCGCAACTCCTCGAACAAAGCCTTGCCGAGGCCAGTCCGTTGGATGGTCTTGAGATGCTGCTTCGGAATGATCGCGTCGGTATCGACGTTGACCATCGGCAGGGGCGCGGCGATGCCGGTATGGGTGACGAAGGGCTGCATGGCTCGGCTCCTGGAACTCGCGACCGGGGCGCTTGGCTAGCAAGTTGCGGCGCCAATGGAAAGTGCGAGCGGCGTTTGAACCCTGGCGTCCGCCGGCGGTACTCAGCATCGAGCGAACCACTTGGAGTACCGGCGAGATGCGGTCGGTAGGCGCAGATGCGACGAGTCTCGACGACCTGCGGCTGCTACAGCGCGTCGTCGGCGGCGATGTCGAAGCGTTCGACCGGCTCTATCGCCGCCACCATGGGCGCTTGGTCGGGCTGGTGACCCGATTGACCCGGCGTCCCGATCTTGCCGAGGACGTCACCAACGAAGCGATGCTGGTACTGTGGCGGCGTGCCGACAGTTTCCGTGGTGCAGCGCGTGTTTCGACCTGGCTCTGCGGCATCGCTTACCGGCTGGCGCTGAAGCGGTTGGGCCAGGCCGAGCGCCACACCGGCTCGGTCGACCTGGACGACGTCGACCTCGTGGAGCCAACGTCGCCCGAGACCTTGGCGGGCGCCGCCCAACTCGGCCGCCATCTCCGTGCTGCACTCGACGACCTGGCCCCGGCGCAGCGTGCGGTCGTCGAGCTGACTTTCTTCCACGGCTGTAGCCAGGAGGAGATCGCGCGGCTGCTCGATTGCCCCGAAGGCACCGTCAAGAGCCGCATGTTCCACGCGCGACAGCGCTTGCGTCACATCCTCGAAGATCGCCTCGACGGCGACATGGAGAACCTCTCGTGACAGCGACCATCGACCATGCGCAGGCGTTCGACCTGCTCCCCTGGTACGTCAACGACACCCTCGATGCCGAAACCCGGGCGGCGATCGACGTCCATCTTGCCGAGTGTTCGATGTGTACCGCCGAACTGCGTCTCTTGGACGAGTTGCAGGCGGCGGTCATCGCGGAGCCGGCACCGTTGAGCGTTGCCGACGGCAAGCCTCCCTGGTGGGTCACGTGGCGGCGCGCCTGGTGGGTCACGCCGTCGCGCCTCCGTTGGGTGCTCGGTGTGGAGACGGCGGCCGTGGCGGCGGTGGTGGTTTGGCTGCTGTTGCCGTCCGCTACACCGGAGCCGGCGGCGTTCCGTACCCTGACGGCGCCGGCCGAGGCCGGTGCTGCCGATGTCCACGTGGTGTTCGATGCCGGTGTCACCGAAGCGGAGGTGCGGGCCGTGCTGTTGGCGCACGACCTCACCTTCGCCGACGGTCCGAGCGATGCCGGGGTCTATCTGGTGACACCGGCGGATCCAGCGACGTCGGCCGACCCGATCGCGTTGGCCGAGAGGCTTGGCAACGAACCGCCGGTGAGGTTTGCTGCACCGGCGCGGTGAAGCCGCGACAACCGGGAGACACGGCGGTGCGCAGCGCTCGGACCTTGGCCGCGTTCGTCGCGGCGATCTTGGCCATCGCCGCCTGCACGCCATCCGCCGACTTGGCCAGCGAGCCACCAAGGCAATTGCTGCCGACGCCCGGCGCCGCCGTGCCCGCCGAGCGCGAGGTGATGGTGATGGTGCCGTTGAGCGACGGCGCGACGTTGGAGGCGATCATACAGGACATCGCCAACAGCCACGGCTTGAGCGTGGTGGCGTTGTGGCCGATGGCCAGCATCGAGCTCTATTGCGCTGTGCTGGCGCTGCCCGACGGTGACGCCGCCGCGCGGGCGGACCTGCTCCGTGCGCTGGAGGACGACGAACGGATCGCGTTGGCGCAGCCGATGAACGTCTTCCAGACCACCAGCGATGCGGCCTACGACGACCCGCTCTTCGATCTGCAGACTGGCTTCGTCGATGTCGGTGCGTTGGCGGCCCACGAGGTGACCACGGGCCGAGGGGTCACGATCGCCGTGGTCGACACCGGCATCGACACTCGGCATCCGGATCTCGGTGCTCAGGTCGAGCGCGTGCAGGACCTGACGGCGCGGGGCGAGGGGGTGCCGGGCGAGCGCCACGGCACGGCGCTTGCCGGGATCATCGCCGCCGTTGCCGGCAACGGTCAGGGGATCGTCGGCATCGCGCCCGATGCGAGGATCCTCGGCCTGCGCGGTTGCTGGGAGACCGGCGGCGGGGGCAGGTGCTCCAGCTTCACCCTGGCACGGGCGCTGAACGTGGCCGTGCTTGCCGACGTCGACGTCGTCAAT
The DNA here is from genome assembly GCA_039818825.1 of Pseudomonadota bacterium. Taxonomy (GTDB): domain Bacteria; phylum Pseudomonadota; class Alphaproteobacteria; order Geminicoccales; family Geminicoccaceae; genus JBCBTD01. The sequence goes on along the minus strand of JBCBTD010000001.1, from coordinate 131,493 downwards.
CTGAGCCTTACCGGCCCGTTCGATCCGACCTTGGCGCTGTTGATCGACGCCGCGGTCGAACGTGGGATGGTCATCGTCGCAGCCTATGATGCGGCCGCGCCGGAACAGTTCCCGGCCGATCGCCCCGGCGTCGTCGCGGTGGCGGCGACGGCAGGCGATGCTGCGGGCGCCGCGGTTCCAGTCGTGGTGGCCCCTGGCGCGTCGGTGCTCACGACCCTACCGGGTCGCGCTTACGGCTATGTCGACGGCGCGTCCGCTGCGACCGCCTACGTCGCCGGCCTGGCGGCGCTGTTCCGCGAGATCGAACCGACCGCCGGCGCCGAAACGGTACGTGCGGCCTTGGTCACCGCGGCACCCGGCCCCGATGCGTGTCGAGCGCTGCGGACGCTCGTTGGTGACGTCGCCATCGCCTGCGGCGCCCCCGCGAGCTGACCGGACCCAGCCTTCGACATCGTCAGCCGGCCGCCCGGGCACGGTGGTGGCTCAGTCGCACGACCGGAGCATCGGCGCCGCGGCGTGCCGCCAGCTCGTCCAACTGCTGGACCAACGCCGCGATGTCGGCCCGGTCGGTCAGCCGGACCAACCGTACCGAGCCCTTGGTGACGATCTTGATGTCGACGTGCACGTCCATGCCCTCTCCGCACGACCGAGCGCCTCGCACGACGCCCGTCTGACACTGAGTGCCCTTCGCCCGCGTCAGGGTTCAATCCGAATCACGGAAATCGCTACGACACGCCGCCATGTTCGACGAATGGCATATGAACCGGGCGTCCAGTGCCGGGAACCCACCGGTGGTGCCGCAGACGCGGCCACCAAACCACTGGGGGAGAGTTCGATGAAACTCGTGCTGCCGGCGCTGGTCGCCGTGTTCGCTTTGACCACCGGAACGGCGGATGCCTTGCTGCTCAAAGGGGCCGCAAGTCTGACGCCTGACCAAGAAGTCGTGGCACCCGGCGGCCCTGATCCGGCGCTGACGTCGACGGCGTTCGGGCTCGCCAGCTTCGATCTGGACACCGCCACCAACACCTTGTCGAAGCTGAGCTTGATCGTGAAGGGTATCGATCCGAGCGACCTGTTCGACGTCGGCGGCGGCAACGGACCCGTCCACATCCACGACGCCCCGGTCGGTGCCAATGGCGGCATCGTCCTGGCGATCCCGACCGGCTTCGACGCGTTGCCGTTCGCCAATGGCGGCTTCGCGTTTCGCGCCGACTCGATCGTCATCACCGACGCGGCCGAAGCCGCGATCGTCGCCGGCAATGGCTATTTCAATATCCACACCGACGCCTTCGAAGCCGGGGAGATCCGTGGCCAGATCCACGTGACCCCGATCCCGGCTGGCTTCGTGCTGCTCGGCACGGCGATTGCCGGCGTGGGTTGGCTCGGCCGGCGAAAACGCCAAGCAGCCTGAGATCGACGGGCAATAAACGGGCGCGGCCGCAACGCGTCGCGCCCGTTCGTTGGACGTGTCAGCGTCGGCGGCGCTTCAGACGAAGCCGCGGACGTCGGTGAGCTTTCCGGTCAACGCGGCGGCCGCGGCCATGGCCGGGCTCAAGAGGTGGGTGCGTCCGCCACGTCCCTGGCGACCCTCGAAATTGCGATTCGAGGTAGACGCACAGCGCTCACCCGGGTTCAGAATGTCCGGGTTCATACCGAGGCACATCGAGCAGCCAGCCTCGCGCCACTCGAAGCCGGCATTGCGGAACACGAGGTCCAAGCCCTCTTCCTCGGCGTGGTGCTTGACCAGCCCCGAGCCAGGCACGACCATCGCCCGGACGCCGTTGGCGACGGTCTTGCCGGCGACCACCTTGGCCGCGGCGCGCAGGTCCTCGATACGGCCGTTGGTGCACGAGCCGAGGAAGACGCGCTCGACGGGGATGTCCTGCATCGGCGTGCCCGGCTCCAGCCCCATGTAATCCAGCGCCCGCTCCATCGCCCGCCGACGGTCCTCGTCTGGCGCGGTCTTGGGGTCGGGCACACGACCGGAGATCGGCACCACGTCCTGGGGGCTGGTACCCCAAGTCACCTGCGGTTCGATGTCCTTGGCCTCGAGCACGACTTCGGTGTCGTAGGACGCGCCTTCGTCGGAGGGCAGGGTGCGCCAGTAGGCGACGGCCTGCTCGAAGGCGCCGGCCTTCGGCGCCTTGGGGCGTCCCTGGACGTAGCGGAACGTGGTCTCGTCCGGGGCGATCAGTCCCGCACGCGCGCCGGCCTCGATCGACATGTTGCAGATCGTCATCCGGCCTTCCATCGACAGACCGCGGATGACGGAGCCCGCATACTCGATGACGTTTCCGGTGCCGCCTGCGGTGCCGATCTTGCCGATGATCGCCAGCACGACGTCCTTCGCCGTCACGCCGAAACCGAGTTCGCCGTCGACGCTGATCCGCATGTTCTTCGGGCGCTTCTGCGCCAGGGTCTGCGTCGCCAGCACGTGCTCGACCTCGCTGGTGCCGATGCCGAAGGCGAGGGCGCCGAACGCGCCATGGGTCGAGGTGTGGCTGTCGCCGCAGACGATGGTGGTCCCAGGCAGGGTGAAACCTTGCTCGGGGCCGACGATGTGGACGATGCCCTGGCGGACGTCGTGCATCTCGTAGAGTTCGATGCCGAACTCGCGAGCGTTCTCCACCATGGTCTCGACCTGGATCCGCGACGTCTCGTCCTTGATGCCGTCGAGACGGTCAGGATCGGTCGGCACGTTGTGGTCGACGACGGCCAGGGTGGCGTCCGGGCGGCGGACGCGGCGTCCCGTTTGGCGAAGACCTTCGAACGCTTGGGGGCTCGTCACCTCGTGGACGAGATGGCGGTCGATGTAGATGAGGCAGGTGCCGTCCTCCTGCTCGTAGACCAGGTGGTGGTCCCAGATCTTGTCGAACAGCGTCTGCGGCTTCCCCATCCTGCTCCCTCCGTCGTCGACCGCCGTCAATCCGCCGCCGGCTCGGCGGCGGCGGCCGGGTTCGCCGCAGCAGGCTGCGCGGCCGCGGCCGCCACTGCGCCCTTCGCCGGCCGCTCGTCGCGACGCTCGGCAATCCGCGCAGACTTACCGCGCCGTCCGCGCAAGTAGTAGAGCTTGGCACGCCGCACCTTGCCGCGGCGGACCACCTGGATCGAGTCGATCCGTGGGCTGTACAGCGGGAAGACGCGCTCGACGCCTTCGCCGTAGCTGATCTTGCGCACGGTGAAAGCGGAGTTCAGGCCGCGGTTGCGCCGGGCGATACAGACACCCTCGAATGCCTGGACACGCTCGCGCGTGCCCTCGATGACCTTCACGTTCACCCGGACCGTGTCGCCGGGCGCGAACTCGGGCACGGGACGTTCGGCGACGAGGCGGTCGATTTGCTCGCGTTCGAGCTGTTCGATGACGTTCACGTCTCGTTTCCTTTCTCGGGACCGTTCCGAGCGACGGTCCCGTCAGCGGTTGCCGGCCCGCTCGGTCGGGCCGCATTTCCTCGTCACCAGTCGCCGTCAGCCGGCCGCCCTGGAGGCGTAGCGTTGCCAAAGATCGGGCCGCCTGGCCCGGGTCAGTCGTTCGGCTGCGGCCCGGCGCCAGGCATCGATCCGCGCGTGGTCACCGCTCAACAGAACGTCCGGCACGTCACGTCCCTCGAACAGCCGCGGCCGGGTATAGTGCGGATACTCCAGGAGGTCGTCGTGGAAGCTCTCCTCGACCGCACTCGCCGTCGACCCCATCACGCCGGGCAGGAGGCGGACGCAGGCGTCGATCAGGGCCAGGGCTGCCGGTTCGCCGCCACTGAGGATGAAGTCGCCGAGGCTGATCTCCTCGACATCGCGGGCCTCGAGAACGCGCTCGTCGATACCTTCGAAGCGGCCGCACAGGATCACGACGCCGGGCCCACTCGCCAGTTGCCGAACGCGCTCCTGGTCGAGCGGCCGGCCGCGCGGGCTCAAGTAGATCGTCGGGCGATCGCCGACGTCCACCGCATCGAGGGCGTCGGCCACCACGTCCGCCCGCATCACCATGCCGGCGCCGCCGCCGAAGGGCGTGTCGTCGACGCTCCGGTGGCGACCGGTGGCGTGGTCGCGAAGGTTGGTCGCCGTGAGCCGCCAAACGCCGCCGTCGAGCGCCCTGCCAGCCAGGGAATGGCCGAGCGGTCCGGGAAACATCTCGGGAAACAGGGTGAGGACGGTCGCATGCCAGGGCGCGTCGGTCATCGGGACGCCGCCTCCAGGACGTCGTTGGGCGCCATCACCATCCGCCCGGCCACCGGATCGACGTCCGGGAACAGGTTGCGCGTGAAGGGCAGCACCAGCTCCTTGCCGTCGGGAGCGAGGATCTCGACTACGTCGCCGGCGCCATGGTCGGTGACGGCCCGGACCCGGCCGACCAGCCGCCCGCCCTGATCGACGACGTCGAGCCCTTGGAGATCGGCAACGTACCATTCGTCGTCGTCGGGCTCAGGCAGACGCTCGCGGGGCAGCCACAGCTCGGTGCCCTTGAGGCCCTCCGCCGCAGTTCGGTCGGCGATGCCGTCGAATCGAGCGATGACGTCCTTGGTGGTGACGCGCAGGCTGGTGATCCGTAGCCGGCTCCGCCCGCTCGCGTCTTCCAGCGGACCATAGGCGGCAACGGCCTCGGGTTCGCCGGTGAAGGTGCGCAGCCGCACCTCGCCGGCAAGCCCGTGGGCGCCGGTCACCACCGCGAGACAAACCCGTTCCGCCACCGCCATCGCTCGCTCCGAGCCCTGGTCAGGCGCTGGTCGACGACGCGGGCTCGGCGTCTTCCGCCGGAGTCGCGTCATCAGCTGGCGCTGCAGCTTCGGTGGGCGCCGCATCGGCAGCGGGCGCCGCGTCCACGGCCGGCTCCGGATCGGCGGCCGGTGCCGTATCAGCAGCCGGTGCTGCCTCCGCCGGCGGCGCGGCTTCGGCCTTGGCCGCCGCGATCGCCTGGGCTCGCTTGCCGGTGCCGCGCTGACGGGTGGCGCCCGGCTTCATGCCGGCCTGGTCGAGGAACCGGGCGATACGGTCACTGGCCTGAGCACCCTGGTCGAGCCAGTGCCGAATGCGGTCCTCGTTGAGCACCAGACGCTTGGGGTCGTCCTTGGCGAGCAGTGGATCGTAGGTGCCGAGCTTCTCCAAAAACCGGCCGTCGCGGCGGGCGCGGCTGTCGGCGGCAACCACGCGGTAAAAGGGGCGCTTCTTGGCGCCGCCGCGGGAGAGGCGGATGGTGACGGCCATGGTTCAGGATCTCTTTCGTCGGTCAGAGGTGTTCGAAAATCAGGTCAGTTCGGCGGCAGCAGGCCCGGCGGTAGCTGGCCGGGCATCGGCATGCCGCGCCCGCCCATCTTCTTCATGCGCTTCATCATCGTCTGCATGTCTTGGAACTGCTTCAGCAGCTTGTTGACGTCCTGGACCGACGTGCCGGAGCCGGTGGCGACCCGACGCTTGCGCGAGGCGCCCAAGAGCTTGATGTTGCGCCGCTCCGACGGCGTCATCGAATCGATGATCGCGGTCTGGCGCAGGAAGATGCGCTCGTCGACGTTCGCCTGGGCCATTTGCTTCTTCACCTTGGCGACGCCCGGCAGCATGCCCATCAGCCCGGTCATACCGCCCATCTTGCGGATCTGCTGAAGCTGCTTCTTGTAGTCGTCGAGGTTGAACGAGCCCTTCTGCATCCGCCGGGCGAGCCGCTCGGCGTCGTCCTTGTCGACGTTCTCCGACGCCTTCTCGACCAGCGAGACGACGTCGCCCATGCCGAGGATGCGCGAGGCGACACGCTCGGGGTGGAAGTTCTCGAGCGCATCGAGCTTCTCACCGGTGCCCACCAGCTTGATCGGCTTGCCGGTGACCTGGCGCATCGACAAGGCGGCGCCGCCGCGAGCGTCGCCGTCCATCCGGGTGAGGGCGATGCCGCTGAGAGCGAGCCGCTCGTCGAAGGCCGCCGCCGTCTTCACTGCGTCCTGACCGGTCATCGCATCGGCGACCAGCAGGATTTCCTGGGGTTGGGCCGCGGCTTTGACCTCGGCCAGTTCGCTCATCAGCTCTTCGTCGATGGCGAGACGACCGGCGGTGTCCAGGAGCAGGACGTCGTAGCCTTCGCGCCGCGCGACCCCGAGCGCGCGCTCGGCGATCGCCACGGGCTGCTGACCCTCGACGATCGGCAGAGCGGTGCAGCCGACCTGCTCGGCCAGCACGGCCAATTGCTGCTGGGCCGCGGGACGGCGGGTGTCCAAAGACGCGACCAGGGCCTTTTGGCGGTCGCGGGTCTGAAAGCGCCGCGCCAACTTGCCCGTGGTGGTCGTCTTGCCCGAGCCCTGGAGCCCGACCATCATCACGATCAGCGGCGGATTGGCCGGCTTTTCGAGGTCGACGCCTTCGCCGCCCAGAAGCTCCGTCAGCCCGTCGTTGACGATCTTGACGACCATCTGCCCGGGCGTGACGCTCTTGATGACCTCGGCACCGACCGCGCGCTCTTTGATGGAGCCGATGAAGCTCTTCACCACGGGCAGCGCGACGTCGGCCTCCAGCAGCGCCACCCGGACGTCGCGCATCGCCGACTCGACGTCGCCCTCGTTGAGGGCGCCGCGTCGCTTGAGGCGATCGAAAACGTCGCCGAGCCGCGTGCTCAGGTTCTCGAACATGACATGTGGTCGCGACCAAGCGCGACCCTCATCCGCCAGTGGTTGCCGGGCACTCGAAAAGTGGACGCGCTTTCTAGGCGCAGCGGGCCTGGAGCGTCAAGCGTGAGCCGTGTCGCGCGCCGCGGAATCCGCGGCTCTGCGGTGACGAGGACCGGTGCCGGCGAGCGCTCAGAAGAGGCTGGCGACGAAACCCGCGGCGAGGCCGGCCGCCGCTCCGGATGCAGCGCCGACCGCGGCGCTCTCGAGCACGTCGTCGCCGCGGATGGCTGCTGCCGTGGCACTGCCCGCAGCGCCCGATGCGGCGCCGATCGCGGCACCACGCCCGACGTAGCCGCCACAGCCCGCGACCAAGGTGCCGACCAAGGCCAGGGCAGCGATCCGCGCGGTGACCCTTTTCATCGTCGACCTCACGAGTGCTCAGGTGCAGGGAAAGGCGGCAACGGCGGCGCGCGCCAGACCGTCGATGGCCGGTTCGTCCAGCCGTTCGGGATGAGCTGCGGCCCAATCGAGGAAGATCCGGCGCATTTCGCTCCGCGAGACGACGCGGCCCGGACAGAGCTGGTTTTCGACGTTGGGCGACGCCGCGGCCGCCGCGTAGAGCTGGATCGCGCCGGTCATGTAGCCGAGGCAGAAGCCGTTGGCGGTGGCCGCGAGGGGATTGCCCTCGGGCACGGTGCAGGCCGTGACCAGCGCTTGCGCATCGCTCAGCTCGAAGCTGTCGATCACGGCTTCGTCCTCGGCCGACGCCGACGTGACGACCAGCAACGAGAGCGCCGCTACGACCCAGAAGCGGTCACGCATGTCCGATCCGTTCCCAAAACCGAATGCAGACGTTGCAGCCGCGGCCGCAAACGGAGTCAAGGCCGCAACGCCAACCCGCCGAAGCGTTCGCCACAGTCTCGGCCACACTTGGTCCGATGTGCCGCCCGCGGCCTCGAGCTGCCCAAGCGGTTCTCGCTGATTTGCCATCAAGTCGACCTCGAGCGGGCGTCGCCGCGGTGTGTAGCCAAGGACCTCGACGGTTGGCCGGTCGCTTCGTCCAAGCCGCGCAATCTGGCGATTCCTTCGACATGAAAGTAATCGTACGCTCATGACCGCACAGGATAGTCTCGAAACGCCGAGGAGTTGTCATGGATCTAGCGGGCAGAGTTGCTATCGTAACCGGTGCCGGCAGCGGCATCGGTCAAGGTCTCGCAGTCGGCCTGGCCAACTCCGGAATGAAGTTGGTTTTGGCGGGCCACAACGAGAATAATCTAAGAGGCACGGCCAAACTAGTTTCTGATCTTGGTGCAGAGTGTATTTGTGTCACGGCAGATGTATCTCAGCTTGGCGACGTGCAGCAGATCGCGGAGAAAGCACTCGAGCGCTTTGGGCAGATACATGTACTGTGTAACGTCGCTGGTGTTGGTCCTTTTGGCACTGTGCCCGAGACCTCCATGGAAGATTGGCGATGGGTGCTCTCAGTCAACCTGTGGGGACCGATTCATGGTGTGCACGTTTTCTTACCGATTATGGAAAAGCAGGGCGTCGGTCACATTTGTTCTGTTGCTTCTGAGTCTGGGCTCTATGGAACGAGTTTTCTCGCTGCCTACAACGTTTCGAAGTTCGGCGTAGTGGGCTTGATGCAGAGCTTGGCGCGCGACCTGCGAGTAAGTGGCTCACCAGTGAATGCGTCCGTGTTTTGTCCCGGTGCCATAAAAACCAATATCATTGATAGTGCTCGCAACGAGCCGTCCGCGGTGCGTGCCGAGCATTCGGAGTCCGAAGCGACTCGAGTATTCAAGAGTATGGTCGAACAAATTGTCGCAGACGGCATGGACCCGAACGAGTCTGCCAAGATCGTGATCGACGCGATCAAACGCGACCAATTCTGGATTTTCTCTCACCCTCACGTCCCCGAGACCGCCCTTCGACAGGCGGCCGCCATGGCGGAAAACAGCTCACTGATCGATCTTTGAACGTTCTTCGGGCGATCGAGATTTGGAAGATCTCCCGAACGTGCGGCAAGGAATGTCTGCTCTTGCCGAGTTCGAAGCGTGGCAGTGTTGCCTCACTTGGTCAGTTCCCGGTCTGTTTCTGGGCCGCCGGCGGGGAATGCGGCTTCGATGCTGACCCCGGCCGGTGGCAGAGGCGCATTTCCGCTCTGCCGTCGACGGTCAGCCGGCGCCCCCTCGGCCGAGGCGGCCGCCATATCCCCAGCGGGCGAAGACCTTGCGGGCATACATCACACCGAGGACCGGCGTGCGGCTGTGATAGCGGCCGACGGCGCCGAAGACGGATGCGCCCTCGGCTTTCAGCGCCGACAGAAATCCGGCGGCGTAGGCGACGTTGGTGGCCGGGTCGAACGCCTGATCCAGGCTCTCGAAGGCGCGAGGATGGTACAGCAGGCTCACCTGCATGCAGCCGACGTCGATGTTGCTGACGCCCTGCGCCTGCAGCTCTTCCACCTTGGCGACGGCCTCGGCGCGCGACGACAGATAGAACGATCCAGCGGGCGAGTTGATGGTCCAGGGCCAGGGCACGGCGCGTGCGCCGCCCGGCTCGACATGGCCGCTTTCGACCAGTGCCATCGCCCGCATGAGGCCCTCGGGGAGCCATGCGTGGCGCGGTTCCTCGGCGGCGATCGCCTGCAGGCAAAGCTCGGCCGCCGGTTCGGCCGCGGCCTCGGCGCGGACGGCGGTCGCGCCGCAGACGTGCGTGGCGACCAAAAGCAAGAGCAGTGATCGGAACTTCATCGTCGACTGTGCCCGGCGACCTCGATTCGACACCGATCGTTCCCGCCCGCCATGCGTCGAACCATGCCGACGCGCCCGGTGATGGTCCATCGGCCGCGACGCCGCAAGGCTTGACCGTTTCGGATGCATGAGGGATGTCGGCGGCAAGTGCCAAGCCCACCCGAAGGCGTTCCTCGCAACGGACAACGGGGAGACGTACGCAACTGCCGTTGGGCCGCTACTCGGCGAGCTGCGGGCGTCATCACGCGCGGCCGTCCGACCACCTGCCGCCCGGAACCGATGTGCCGCCCGCGCGGATCGATGCTTCGTCGGCACGAAGCCGCGCGGCGGGCTACTCACCCGGCGGCCACCGCGGTCTTGCGTTTTGCGGCGCCTCGAGCCTAGTGCGCGCCATGGCGACGATCGCTTTTCACAAGATGCACGGGCTCGGCAACGACTTCGTGGTGCTCGACCATCGGGACGGCGGTCGTACGCTGAATGGTGCGCAGATCCGGGCACTCGGCGATCGTCGGCGCGGGGTCGGCTTCGACCAGCTCATCGTCATGGAGCCGGCCCGGAAGGGCGACGTCTTCATGCGCATCTTCAACCCCGACGGGGGCGAGGCCCAGGCTTGCGGCAACGCCACCCGCTGCGTCGCACGCCTGCTCGGCGGCGAGGTCGTGGTCGAGACGGTCGCCGGGCTCTTGCCGGCCGTGCGGGTCGGTGACCAGATCGAGGTCGACATGGGTCCGGTGCGGATCGGCTGGGACGAGATACCGCTGGCCGAGCCGGCAGAGGATACGGCCCGCGTCGAGTTCGGCTTCGGGCCGCTCAGCGGTCCTGCCTGCTGCAACGTCGGCAATCCCCACGCGACGTTCTTCGTCATCGATGCCGACATGGTGGACGTGCCCGGTTTGGGCGCGCCGATCGAACGCCATCCGGCCTTTCCCGAAGGTGTGAACGTCGGCTTTCTGACCGTTCACACGCCAACCGAGCTGCGCCTTCGGATGTGGGAGCGTGGGGCCGGCGAGACACAGGCCTGTGGGTCCGGGGCGTGTGCCGCACTGGTGGGCGCCGTTCGCCGCGGCTTCGCCGAGCGGACCGCCACCGTCCGCCTTGACGGCGGCGCCCTGGCCATCACATGGCGCGAGGATGGCCACGTGACGATGCGCGGGCCGACCGCGCACGTGTTCCAGGGCACCCTCGAGCTCGATGAGTTTCGATCCGACCATGACTGACGTCATCACCTTCGGCTGCAGGCTGAACAGCTTCGAGAGCGAGGTGATGCGCCGTCACGCCGCCGCGGCTGCGCTCGGTGAGGTGGTGATCGTCCACACCTGTGCGGTGACGGCCGAGGCCGAGCGCCAGGCACGCCAGGCGATCCGCCGCGCCAAGCGCGAACGGCCGGAGCGGCGCGTGGTCGTGACCGGCTGCAGCGCGCAGATCGATCCGGCGCGCTACGCCGGCATGGACGAGGTCGACCACGTCCTCGGCAACGAAGAGAAGCTCTCGCCAGCTACGTGGCGGGGGCTGGCATCGCCCGATGCGCCGTTGGTTCAAGTGGCGGACATCATGGCCGTGCGCGAGACTGCGCCGCAGCTGGTCGACGGCTTCGACGGCCGCAGCCGGGCGTTCGTCCAGATCCAGCAGGGCTGCGACCACCGCTGCACCTTCTGCATCATTCCGCTCGGCCGTGGAAACAGCCGGTCGGTACCGCTGGGCGGTGTGCGCAGCCAGGTCGAGACGCTGCTCGCGGCCGGCTACCGCGAGGTGGTGCTGACCGGGGTCGATCTCACGTCCTACGGGCGCGACCTGCCCGGTGCGCCGAGCCTAGGGTCGATGATCAAGCGGCTGCTCGCTTTGGTTCCGGAGCTCGAGCGGCTGCGGCTCTCGTCGATCGATCCGGCCGAGGTCGATCCCGAGCTGTTCGCGCTCTTGGCCACCGAGCCCCGCGTCATGCCGCACCTGCACCTGAGCGTTCAGGCCGGTAGCGACCTCGTGCTCAAGCGGATGAAGCGTCGGCACGGCCGAGACGACGTGATCCGGTTGACGGAGCGGCTGCGAGCCGAGCGGCCAGGCATTGCCTTCGGTGCCGACTTGATCGCGGGCTTCCCGACCGAGACCGACGAACAGTTCGCCGACACGCTTCGCCTGGTCGACGAGGCCGGGCTGAGCTTTCTGCACGTGTTTCCCTATTCGCCGCGGCCAGGGACCCCGGCGGCGCGGATGCCGCCGGTGCCGAAGGCGGTCGGCAAGGCGCGTGCCGAGCGACTGCGGGCCGCTGGGGCGGCGGCGCTCGATCGGCTGCTCCAGCGCCTGGTCGGCGGCGCCCACGACGTGCTGCTGGAGCGGCACGGCCGCGGCCACACACCGGAGTTCGCACCCATCGTCGTCGAGGGCGACGCCGTTGCCGGCAACGTGGTGCGCGCCCGCGCCGAACGCTTGGCCGATGGGTTCCTTCATGGTCGGGTCGCTGCCTGATGGCGTCGTGGTGGCAGAAGCTCAAAGGCGGCCTGCAGCGTTCGTCCCAGGCGTTGACCCAGAACGTCACGGCGATCTTCACCCGCAAGAAGCTCGACGCCGAGGCCTTGGAAGAGTTGGAGGAAGCGCTGATCGCCGCCGACCTTGGCGTCGAGGCGGCGATGAGCTTGACGGGGCGGCTCGCCAAGGACCGGTTCGGCCGCGAAGTGACGGACGTCGAGGTCAAGGAAGCGCTGGCCGCCTACGTGGCTGAGACCTTGGCGCCGGTGGCGCAGCCGTTGGTCACCGACGGTGCGACGCCGTTCGTCGTGCTGGTCGCCGGGGTGAACGGCACCGGCAAGACGACGACCATCGGCAAGCTGGCGGCTTCCCTGACCAGGGACGGCAAGCGCGTCGGTCTAGCTGCCGGCGATACCTTCCGTGCCGCCGCTGTGGAGCAGCTCGACGTCTGGGGCGAACGGGCGGGCGCACCGGTTTTCAAGGGTGCTGCAGGCGCCGATCCGGCTGGCCTCGCTTTCGATGCGTTCAGCGAGGCGAAGCGCTTGGGGCTCGACGTGCTGCTGATCGACACCGCCGGTCGGTTGCACAACAAGGGCGCCTTGATGGACGAGCTGCGCAAGGTCGTCCGGGTGCTGCAGAAGCAGGACCCGACCGCGCCGCACGCTCGCGTGCTCGTCCTCGACGCGACGACTGGCCAGAATGCCCACCGCCAGGTCGAACTGTTCAAGGAGGCGATCGACCTGACCGGTCTGGTCATCACCAAGCTGGACGGATCGGCGCGCGGCGGCGTGGTCGTGGCCCTTGCCGATGCGTTTGGTTTGCCGGTCCACGCGGTCGGCGTGGGCGAGGGTATCGACGATCTTCGGCCATTCGAGGCATCGGCGTTCGCCCGTGCGCTGTTGGACCTCGAACCCGCTTGAGCTAAGACCCGCGCTTCGGCTCCGTCCGCTTCAACGTCGAGGACCCCATGTCACGCAGCGTCATCGAAACCCTGCTCGGCGCGATCGTGCTGCTGGTTGCCTGCGGCTTCGTCGTATACGCCTACGGGACCAGCGACGCTGGCGATCCCGGTGGCTACACGCTCAACGCCCGATTCGACCGCATCGACGGCATCAACGTCGGTTCGGACGTGCGCATCAGCGGTATCAAGGTCGGTGAGGTCGTCGGCCAATCGCTCGATCCCACGACCTTCCGGGCAGAACTCGTACTGAGCGTGCGCCCGGACCTGTCGCTGCCGGCTGACAGCTCGGCGGCGATCGTCAGCGAGAGCTTGCTGGGCGGCCGCTACGTGGCTCTGGCGCCGGGCGGTGATGACGTGGCGCTGCAACCGGGCGACCAGATCAGCTTCACGCAGTCGTCGATCAATCTCGAAGATCTGGTCGGCCGTTTCGTGTTCTCGGGCTCGGAGGGAGGTTGAGCACCATGGTTCCGGTCCTGCTGGCAGCTGGCTTGGTCCTGATGCCGGCGCTCGCACAGGCGGCGGCGGACCTGCCGCGCGAGGTCGTTCGGCTGCGTGCCGTCGACAAGGTCACTGCGCGGGTCACGACCTACGATGCCGAGGTCGGCGAGACGTGGCAGTTCGGCACCTTGGAGGTTACCGTCTCCGCTTGTTTCGAAGCACCGCCGACCGAGCCACCGGAGAGTGCCGCATTCCTGGTGATCGACGATCGGCCGCCGGGCGAGGCCATCAACCGCGTGTTCTCGGGCTGGATGTTCGCCTCCAGCCCGGCGGTCTCCGCGCTCGATCATGCGGTCTACGACGTCTGGGTTCTAGACTGCCTGCAGCAGGCCGAACTCGCTGCGGAGGCGGCCGAAGCAGCGACCCTCGCCGTAGACGCGGCCGCAACGCCCGATCCCTGGGGACCGCCTCGGCTCCGTCCGTTCACGCCTTGAGCTTGGCGACCGAGTCATCCACCCGGCCACCCAACAGGATGATGCCATGGGCGGCCGGGTGGGGCGGCGCGTCCACCGAGGTGGACGATGCTCCAACCCAACCGGGTCAGCGGACGCCGATCCAGCGCAGGATCAGGAAGTTGTCCGGGCGTTGAACGGCGGTGAACGGAGCGCGCACGGCCCATACCAGCGGTTGGACGTGCATCGGCACGTAGGCGACCCGTTCCCGCATCCTCGCGTGGACCTCGTCCAGCATCGCCTGGCGCGCGACCGGGTCGATCTCGCGCTGGATCCGGGGCAACAGCGCATCGATGTCGGCGTCGGTGAAGCCGCCGAAGTTCCAACTGCCGAGACGGCGCTCCGGGTCGGGGCTGTGCAAGAGGAACCGGATCGGGTGCTCGGCGTCGAACGTGCCGGGCGACCAGCCCAACAGGTACATGTCGAAGCGGCCGGCCCTGAGCTCGTCCCAATAAACGCTGACCGGCACGGCATCGAGGCTCGCGTCGATGCCGATCTGGCGGAGCATGCCGATCGCAGCCGTGCAGATCGCCTCGTCGTTGACGTAGCGGTCGTTGGGGCAGCGCAAGCGAAGGGGGAAACCGTCACCGTGGCCGGCTTCGGCGAGGAGGCCGCGCGCAGCGTCGCGGTCCGTGGGTAGGCGCTGGTCGTCGTCCGGCCGGTAGCCCTGGACGCCCGGGCCGATCAAGAGGCCAGCGGCTTGCGCCTGACCACGCATGATCGTGGCGACGATGGCGTCGGCGTCGAGCGTGCGGTAGATCGCCTCGCGCACGAGCGGATCGGTCAGCGGACCGTCGTTCAGGTGATCGAAGCCGAAGAAAATCACCCGGCTCTCGACACCGGTGATCACCGAAACGTCGGCCGCCCGTTCCAGCTTTGGCACGTCCTGCAGCGGCACCGGCTCGATCAGATCGACCTCGCCGGAGAGGAGCGCCGCGACCCGGGTCGCGTCGCTGGCGAGCGGCTTGAATGTGGCGGTCTCCAGTACGGGCAGCGTGTCCCACCAACCGTCGAAGCGTTGTAGGGTCGTCGTGACGTCCGGGTTCCGCGTGACGACGCGGAACGGCCCGGTGCCGTTGGCCTCGAAGGTCGCGGCACTCTGGGTGTCGCGGCTCGGCAGCTCGGCCCCGATCGCTTCCGTCCAGCCGCGATCCATGATCATCCAGTTGGCGATACCCGACGGGAACAGCGGGTCGGGCTGGGTCGTGTAGAACTCCACGGTCAACGAGTCCGGTGCCTCGACCCGGTCGATGGTCGAGAACCAGGCTTTGACGTCCGACACGTCGGACGACGCCCGCTCGTAGGAGAAGATCACGTCGTCCGCGTCGAACGTCGCACCGTCCTGGAAGCGCACGCCCTCGCGGAGCCGGAACCGCCAGCCCTGATCGCCTATGGGCTCCCAGGCGACGGCGAGGCTGGGCTCCAGCCTCATGTCCGGCGCCCGGCGGACGAGGCCCTCGTAGACGTTGTTGAGGAAGCCAAGAACCGGCGCCGTCGCCGCGGCGTGGGGATCGAGCGTGCTCGGCTCTGCCTGGCTCGACCAGCGAAAGTCGATGGCGACTGCTGACGCCAGCGGCACCACGACGAGCACGGTCGTGATCAGGGTGAGGGGGATCGTCCGTCCCGTCATCGTCGCCTCCGCAGAACCCAAAGGCGCAACGATCAGAAGTCGCCACGCCGGTCAACGCATGGCTGCGCCGTGGCACCTAGTACCACCGCTGCTGCTTGCATCTCATGTTCGTTTGGAGCTTTTGTTTCAGTGAGTTGTGACCTCTTCCTCGAGCAGTATGAGAGTTGATCGTCAGAGTCGAGGCGGCCTGCGCCGCGGCGCCACAGCCACATCGGGTGCGTCACGTCGGGGCGTTGGACCTAGGATCGCGATCGACCACGAAATCAATCTATAGTTGTCAAATTTTGGCTGTTTGACTATGCGCGGTTGAAGAAACCGTTCATGCGCTTTTTCGCGAGGCAGCTCTGTCAAACGTGCGTCAACTCGGCCTCCTGGTTGCCGCGTCGTGCCTGTTGGCCACGGCGCCGGCACTGGCGGAGGGACCGATGCCGGTCCGCCTGGAAACCGAACTTGCGGACCTGGTCGTCAACCATCCGCGCCTTGCCGCCGCGACCGACCGTGTGCGTGAAGCCGACGAAGGCGTGCGTGAGGCCAAGAGTCTGTACCTGCCGGAGGTGGCGGTGAGCGGCCGAGGCGGCTACGCCCACTTCGATACACCCGCGCGCCGTGTGGTCGAGGTCGGTTCACTGTCGACCGGCTCGTATTCCAGCCGAGCGATCGTGCGGCAGCGCCTGTTCGACGGCAACGGCCGCGCCGAGCGGGTCGAAATCGCTTCCATCGGCCTCGACCGTACCGAGCTGGAGCGTCAAGCGACGCTCGAGGACGTGCTGTTGGAGGGGGCAACCGCCTATCATGCCGTCATCCGCGACGCGATCCTGGTCGAGATCGCCTTTGCCCAGGAGGGCTCGATCAAGCGTCAACTGAACCTCGAGGACGAAAGGGTCCGCCGCGGTGGTGGCATCGCCGTCGACGTGCTGTTCGCCAAGGCGCGGCTGCAGAACGCCGTCCAGGAGCGGGTTGCCCTGGAGGGCGAGTTCGCCCGCTCCAAAGCCAACTACGCGCAGGTGTTCGGCCGGCTACCCGACGTCGACGAGATGGTCGAACCGATCGCGCCGCTGCAGCTGCTGCCCGAGACCCTCGACGCAGCACTCGCCATCGCCGATGCCGAGAACCTGCGCTTGGCCATCGTCCGGGAGGACCTCGCGGCGGCGGACCGCGACCGTGCCCTCGCGCGCTCCTCCTACTTCCCGCGGATCGACCTTCTGGGTGAGGGCATTCTCGAAGAGAACGTCGACGGCATCAGCGGTTACCGCCGTGAGGCCGGCGCCTACATCGAGTTCAGCTGGACCCTGTTCGACGGCTTCGCCCGCGAAGCGCGGACGGGCCAGGCAGCCGCGCGATTTGCTGCCAACCAGAACCGGACCCGTGACGTCGACCGGCTGGTGCGCGAGGAAGTCGAACGTGCCTATGTCGATCTCGAGACCGCGCGACAGCGGGTCGGGCTGCTCGAGAATGCCGCGACCATCGCCGCCGAAGTGTTCGAAGCGCGGCGGCGCCTCCGTGCGCTCGGTGAAGAGACGGCGATCAACGTTCTCGACGCCGAAAGCGAGCTGTTCGAAGCGCGGCTCGAGCTGGTGGAAGCGGATTTCACCTCGCGCATCGCCGTCTATCGGCTGGCAGCCGCCCTCGGCCGCCTCACGCCCGCAGGTCTCGAGCTTCGGCTGAAGGCGGCACTGGACGAAACGGCGGCGCGCTGAGCGAGACACCCGACTTGCGCGACGGCAGCTAGATCTTCGGCGTCCCTACAGCGTGGTCTTCCGAGAACGACGGAACGCGCAGGGGCCGAGGTGCGTGCGATGGGTTTGGGTCTCGCCCGTGATCGTCGGCGCCTGCGCGAACGATACCGCACCAATTCTCACACGCCGGATCGAGCGCCACGAACGGAAGCGGCTGCCGGTCGATCGGCACGGTGCCTACCGTGGGACCAGCAAGCGAGCCAGGCCACAGCCATACCACATGGCTTGCCGGCGGATCACCCGACCTGCTAGTCGCGCCACGGGTGGGCGGCGCTCGCCAGCCTCAGACGGAGACGACGACATGACCGGGGCACCCAAGTTCCAACCGAAATGGGTCGGCGTGTTCGCCCTCATTGCGGCGACCACGGCGTGCTCGGCCCCGCCGCGTGATCCGGCGACCGTGTTGGCGATCCAGACGCAAGCCGACCGCTACGAGGCCGAGCGCGAGGCGGAAAGCGAAGCCACGCGCCAGCGACTGATCGACCGCGGCGACGCCATAGCCAGCGGACGCACCAGGGATTCGACGTTCGACATCTTGTTGTTGTCAGGCGGCGCCGACTGGGGTGCGTTCGGCGCGGGTTTCCTCGCCGCTTGGAACGAGCTGGGCGACGCTGCGGCATACCCGATGCCGGAGTTCGACGTCATCAGCGGCATCAGCACCGGCGCATTGATCGGCAGCTACATCGTCGATCAGCAGCCAGCGAGCTACAGCGGGATCGAGGCATTCTATCGCGACACGTCGAGCGATTGGGTGACGTTCAACGGCCTGCCGGGGCTGCTTCCAGGTAGCCTCGCCGTCCTCGACAACACCGGCGTGCGCGAGCAAGTGGCGGCCAACGTCGATGCGGCGCTGATCGAGGCGCTGCGCGAAGCCCGTGACGACGACCGGATGCTGATGATCGGCGCGACCGACCTCGATTTCGGTCAGCTCCGCTACTTCGAGATGGGCGACGTCGCCACGGTCCACGCCGATCCGAAGGAGCGGCTGGTGTCGATCCTGATGGCGGCGACGGCCATTCCAGGCCTGTTCCCCCCCGAAAAGATCGACGGGTACCTGTACGGCGACGGCGGGGCCGTGCAGGGCGCGCCCGGTATCCAGCCGCGCAACATGCCGTTGTTTCGCCAAGCCTGGGCCGACCGTTTCGGCGATCGTCCCTTCCCGCCGGTCCGACTGTGGTGGATTTTCAACAACCAGCTGGAGCTCGAGCCGGAGGCGGTCGAGCTCAGTTGGTTCAGCGTGCTGTTCCGCAGCTATCAGACGATCAGTCAGACGTCATTCAAAGCGCCGCTGCAAGCGAATCTGCTGATGGCCGAGTCCACCAAACGGACCGGGCAGGGCGACATCGAAGTCCGCTGGGTGGCCATTCCGTCCGATTTCGTGCCGCCGGAAGACGCCAGGCCGTTCGATCCCGCGGTCACCAACCGGCTCGCCGACATCGGTCGCGAGGTCGCGGCGCAGCCGGGCGGTGGCTGGCGGACCGATCTGCCCGACTGATCGGCGCGGCGATCATCCGAGCGGATGCTGGCCCGCGGCCGCCGGCAAAGGGGGTTAGCCGGTCGGCTCGATGCCGACCGCCACGGCCTCGTTGTAGGTGATGGCGACCCGATCGCCTCGTTGCAGCGTCGACGCGAAGTCGACCATCCCCGGATCGACCACGAGACTGTGGGTGACGCCCTCCGGCGTGCGGAACGTCAGCAGATTCAAAGCCGGATCGTAGCTGAGCACGTCGATGATGGTCTCGATGGAAACGCCTGCGACCGCGGCCGGCTTCTCTCCCGGCTCGGCTCGGCCCGCGACGGTCGTGGTCTCGGTCGGTGCGGTGTCATCCGGTGCTGCCAAGCGCGCGGCAACGCTTTCGACGTAGACGGCCTGGACCGTGTCGCCGACGTCGATCTGGTCGAAGTTGCGGACCTCGGGCCCGGCTTCGACGGTGATGCTGCGCCCGTCGCTCGTCCGCAGGGTCACGTCGCGCGTCTGGGCGTCGACGGCCTCGACGACTGCATTGCTCGTCACGGCCCGCTCGACCGACGCGCTCTCGATCTCGCGCTGTGTGTTCGTGCAGGCGGCGAGCGTCGCGACGGCGATGACCGCCGACCACTTGGTGAGCGCCATGAAACTCGGTCCTCCCTGAAGATCGTTCGTTCGGAGCGGGACGTCCGTAACGGCGGCGTGCCGAAGCCGCTTCGTCGTTTTCACATCGGACGACCAGCGAACGGTGGTGCCGCAGGAGGGATTTGAACCCCCGACCCCCCGCTTACGAAGCGGATGCTCTACCGCTGAGCTACTACGGCCGAAAAAGTGCCGCGGTCGTAGCGGTCGACGCCTTCCCCGTCAACGCCGCTGGCGCCCGATCGACGTCAACCGGGCCGACGTCAACCGGGCCGACGTCAAGCGGGCTGGGCAGCAAGGTCGACGGTCGGACCCCGGTGCTCGGGATCGACCGGGCTCGCCACCAGGGTCGCGACGCGCGGCGGGGACTGCCAGCGGAGGCTGTCGAATTGTCCGTCAGGTCCGAAAACGTCCCACTGGTCGACGACTTGGCCGGTGCTTTGGCAGACCCACGCCTCGTCGGCGGGCACCTGGGCGGCCAGGGTCTCCAGCTCGCCGATACGCGGCGATCCCGCGTCGGTGGCGCGGTACGCCTCGATCGCCGCCTGTACCGTGCCAGCCGTCGGGCTGCTGCCAGGCACCTGTTGGGCGTAGCGGATCGCCCGATCGGCTTTGCCGGCGGCGAGCGCGAGCTCGATCATCGTCCGCAAGGTGACGTGGTGAGCCGCATTGCGGTGCACCAGCCGGTCGAACCGTGCCAACCGGGCGTCGGCGGCTTCGTTGGGCACCAGCGCTGCAAAGGCCTGGGCGAGGCTGGGGTGCGGCTGCCGAGCCCAACTCTCCTCCAGCACGACCCGGGCCTGACGGGCGTTGTCTGATTTGGCGGCCATGGCGCTCGCATAGATCGCCGCGGGCGCGAATCCGCGATAGCGCGAGGTCGCGTCGAGGGCAGCGCGCGTTGCTTCGCGCTCCTTGCCGTCCTGTTCCAAGGTTTTTGCCATCATCATCTTGAGGATGGCGCGGAGCCGCTGCGCCTGCTCGCCGTCGATCAGTCGGTTGAGCTTCAGATCGTCGACCCGGCGGAACGCTTCGCTCCACTGCTCGCGCTTGGTCAACAGATCGAAGAACGTCTGGTTGACCCACTCGGTGTAGGGCTTCTCGGCATGGGCCTGTCGAGCCAATGTCAGCGCCTGTTCGTGGTCGCCGCCGGCAATGGCGTCCGAGAGCAGGCCGCGGAGACCCAGCAACTTGGTCTCGCGGCTCCGCAGCATCTGTCGGTACTTGAGCTGAGCGACCTCGTGGTCGTCCTGCATCTCGGCGGCCTGAGCAGCCAAGAGCAGATTGGCCGGATGGCGCTCGCCGAGCATCCGCTCGCTGTCGCGGCGCAGCTCACGCGCTTCGGTGGCATCGCCGGACGCCGCGGCGATGAGACCCTTGGTGGCGGTCTGGAGGCCCTGGATCGTGCGGTTGACCTGCCGTTTGCGGAACCACCTGGCTGGATAGCCCAGCAACAACCGCAAGATCTCGTAGAGGACGATGACGACGACGATGACGCCGATGAGCATGAGCACGGCGTAGGGCAGAGACGGCGCGAGCTGTGCACCACCGAACCACGTGATCCGCACCGGCTCGCCCGGGTCGTTCACGAAGATCCACGTGGCGCCGGACATCAGCGCGGCGGTGACGATCAGAAATCCGATGAGCCGGAGCATGAGGCGCGCCTCTCCAAACGATCGAGCTGACTAGGTCGCCTCAGCCGCCGAAGCGGTGACGGCGCGGCCGAGATCGAGCAAACGTTGGCGTGCCGCACTGAGCGCGACATGCTCGTCTGCCGCGGCCAGCCACTGACCCAACACGGCCGAACCGGCCTCGGGTAAGGTGCGAGCCGCCGCCGCGGCCTCGGCGACGGCACCGCGGTCCAAGGCCTGCGCGATTTCGTCGAGGACGGGCTGGGCCTCGGTCGCCCGACCCACCGGTCGAAGCTGGAGGGCGCCCAACACGCCGCTCGTGACCGTCGCATCGCCGGCCGGTGCCAGCGCGCTGTCGACGGCGGGGCGGAGGCTGGCGAAGCTCGCTTGCAGCGCCGCGAGGCTCGCGACGCCATCGCTGGCGCCGCCAACGACGCCCGCGACCTCGTCCAGCTCGTTCGTCTGTGCCGTCGAGAGCGCCGAGCGGTCCACTTCCGTCAGGGCCGCCGTCGTGCCGGCGAGCGGCGCGCCGACGCCGAGCGCCGCTGCCAGCTCCGTCGCCGCCGCGTTGATCTCGGCGCCGGCGCGCGCCCGGGCGAGCGCCTGGGTGATCGTGGTCTGGGCCGTGTCCGCCGTCGTCTTGGCCTCGTCGGCGACGCGCGTCGTCTCGTCGACGCGGGCAGCGAGGGCATCGGCGTTGCTCGACGCCTCGGCGAGGAACGAATCGACCGCCGCCCTGACCGCGCGGACATCGGCGGAGAGCGCAGCGACCGTCGTCCCGAGCGCGTCGGCCCGGGTGCCGAAGGTGGTGAGATCGCCGGCCTGATCGTCGAGCCGCGCGCCGGCTGCGCCCAGGTCCTCTTGAACATCGCCGACGTCACGCGCGGTCGCGTCGATCCGGCCGGTCAAGGCTCCGCTCCGTTCGATCGCGGCGGCTTCGGCGGCCTCGAGCTTGGTTGCGAAGTCGCCAGCCCGCGCGACCGCGGCGTCGAGGTCAGCGCGGAGCCCGTCGACGTCGGCACGGAGCGCCGGGGCCAACTCTTCCAACGCGGCCAACCGTTGCTCCATGCCTTCGATCGCCGATTCCGCGGTGGCGAGACTGCTGGAGCGTGCCGCTTCCTCGTCCAGCCGCGTGAAGTCGGCGCGGAACGCCTCCAGGCGCTCGTCGAGGGCCGCAGCGCCTTCGGGCGACGCCAACGGGCTGAGCCCGGCTTGGAGGTCGGCGAGCTGGGTTGCCGTCGCGGCCGCAGTCACTTCCTGGGAGAGCATGTCGACGCGGGCCGACAGCGTCTGCAGCGGCTGGCGAAGATCGGTTTCGCGGACGGCGTCACGGACCTGGGCGAGTTCGGTCTCGAGCGCGTTGATCCGTGCGACCGCTTCCGGATTGACGACGATCTGGGCTTCTTCCGGCAGCGGCAGGTTCTGACGCACCTCGGGAATCTGCAGGGCGTAGATCGATCCGGCCGTGGCCAGCACACCGCCGATCAGACCACCAATGAGACCGCGACCGCCGCGAGAGGGCGGGGATGACGCAGCCGGCCGGGCCTGCGCCTCTTTCGATCGCGCGTCGTCTGCCGCCATGCCACGTGTCTCCCGCAAGGTCGCGCCGACGCGACGCCACGACTTCTTTTGTTGACGCCTCGAAATCCCCAGAGGCATCGGACGGCTACCATCAATGGCCCGTCGCTTCAAGCAACGTGCCCATCGCCGTCTCGTTCGGATGCGCGGCCACGTGGATCGCACGAAACCGCGCGTCGCCAAGCACCTGGGCGACCTTCTCGCTCAGGCAGAACGCATCGATCCGTTCGAGCCTTTCCCCCATCTCAGCGGCGGCGATCAAGCCGAGAAATGCGCGGGCGCTGTCCGGCGAGTGGAAGGTAATGGCATCCACCCCGCCGTCGGCCAAGGCCGCAACGGTCTCCGGTGGCCAACGTCGGACCGGCTCCGCGGCGTAGACGATCCAAGGGCGGTAGTCGAACCCGCCTCGTTTCAACCGCGTGGCGAGCCCAGGTGCCGCCGTGCGGCCGCGGGCATGGACGAGTGCGCCGGCCTTCGGATCCAACGACGACGACAGAAGGTCCGCCAAAGCGGTCCCGTCGGCCGCGCCCACGCCGCCTTGCGGCCAGTCCGCGGCGCGCGCCGCGTCCGCGGTCGATTGGCCGACCGACCAGACTGGCCGTGTCAAACGCTGTCCGGCGAGGGCCAGGACAGCCTGACGACTGGTCACGAGGATGGCTTGGACGTCGTCCCATGCGGGCGGTGGCGCTCCGGTCGGGACGATCGTCAGGACGGGAGCCAGCAGCACCTGATGGCCGCGGTCCCGGAGGCCTCGCGCGGTTCGCTCGGCCACGTCGTCGGGACGGGTGACCATGACGGTCGCCACCCGGTCAGCTCCAGACGTACGACCCGGCCGCAGCGCGGATCTCCGCGCCAGCGTCGTCGCCGAGGCGGGCGGCGTCGCCGACGACGCCCTCGCGCCGTGCGCGCCACACCGCTTCGCCCTCCGGCCGCGCCAGCAAGCCGTCCATACGAAGGCGGTCGCCGTCGACGGTGGCGTAGGCGGCGATCGGCGTCCGACAGGAACCGTCGAGCGCGCGGAGGAAGGCGCGCTCGGCAGTGACCGCAAGGGCCGTTGCCGGGTGATCGAGTGCCGCGACGCGGATGTGGGTGGTCTCGTCCTCGGCGCGGACCTCGACGGCGATGGCGCCTTGAGCGACGGCCGGCAGCATTTCGTCGATCTCGATCGGGCTGCTGGCGGCATCGGGCCGGCCCAGGCGGTTGAGGCCGGCCATGGCCAGCACCGTCGCGTGGACGGTACCGCTCTCGACCTTGCCCAGCCTCGTCTGCACGCTGCCGCGGAGGTTCACCACCGTGAGGTCCGGGCGCTGCGCCAGCAACTGCGCGCGCCGCCTGAGCGAGGCGCTGCCGACGACGGCGCCCTCGGGCAGTGCCCGAACGCTGCGGATCGGCCCGGCGATCAATGCGTCCCGCGGGTCCTCGCGCGGCAGCACGGCGGCGATCGTCAGGCCGTCCGGAAGCACCGTGGCGACGTCTTTGAAGGAATGGACGGCGAGATCGATCCGGCGATCGAACAGCGCTTCCTCGATCTCTTTGGTGAACAGCCCTTTGCCGCCGATTTCGCTGAGCGGACGATCCAGCACATGGTCGCCGGTGGTCTTGATGACGACGATCTCGGTGGTGAGCCCCGGCTCGGACTCGGCAAGGCGTGCTGCCACCGTTTCGGCCTGGACGAGCGCCAGGGGCGAACCCCGCGTGCCGATCTTGAGCGGTTTCATCGACGGCTACCGGTCGGTATGAGCATGGTCATGTCCGATGGCCCTACCACACCCATCGCGGCCGGCCAGACCCCTCTTATGCTCGGTTTGGAGACGAGCTGCGACGAGACCGCAGCCGCGGTCGTCGCTAGTGATCGACGGATTCTTGCGGCGACGGTGCGCAGTCAGCTGGCGGAGCACGCGCCCTATGGCGGCGTGGTACCGGAGATCGCCGCGCGGGCGCACGTGCTGGCGCTCGACCGGCTGATCGCCGACGCCCTCGAACGGGCGCGGATCGGCTTCGACGACCTCTCCGGCGTCGCCGCCACCACCGGCCCGGGCCTGATCGGTGGCCTGATGGTCGGCGCGGTGACCGGCAAGGCGATCGCCGCGGCGCGGCGCTTGCCGTTCTACGCCGTCAATCATCTGGAAGGCCACGTCCTCACGCCGCGGCTCACCGACGGCGTCGACTTTCCCTACCTGGTGCTGTTGGTCTCGGGCGGCCATTGCCAGTTGCTGTTGGCGGAGGGCGTCGGCCGCTATCGGCGGCTTGGGACCACCATCGACGACGCCGTTGGCGAAGCCTTCGACAAGGTCGCCAAGCTGCTCGGGCTCGGCTACCCCGGCGGGCCGCTGGTCGAGCAGCTGGCAGCGGGCGGCGACCCGCGACGCTTCGACCTGCCGCGGCCACTTCGGGGGCAGCCCGGCTGTCATTTCTCGTTCTCGGGCCTGAAGACGGCGGTGCTGCACACCGTGAAGCGCGAGGGTGCCCTGGTCGAGGGCGCCATGACCCAGGGCGACCGGGCTGACCTCGCTGCGTCCTTTCAGGCGGCTGTCGCCGACTGCCTGGTCGACCGTACACGCAACGCCGTTGCTGTCGCCCGGTCCGCGGCACCGGCCGTGCGCGATCTGGTGGTGGTCGGCGGCGTTGCCGCCAACGCGTCCGTCCGCGCGGCGCTCGCCGACCTGGCCGACGCCGAGGCATTGACGTTCACGGCGCCGCCACTCACGCTTTGCGGGGACAACGCGGTGATGATCGCTTGGGCGGCGCTGGAACGCCGCGAGGTCGGTGCGCCCGATGGCCTGACGGCGCCGGTGCTGCCGCGCTGGCCGCTCGACCCAGGCGCGGAACCCGCGATCGGTGCGGGCGTGAAAGCCTGAGCCACTCACGGGGAGAGGTCGATGCCGGTCGAGATCGTGCCTTTGGCGGACCATCATCAAGCAAGGTGGCGGGTCCTTTACCAGGGCTACGCCGATTTCTATCGGCGCCCGTCGGACGATCATCACAAGGCGACGGTTTGGGGCTGGTTGATGGACCCCGCGCACGAGGTCGAAGGCTACGTTGCGCTGGTCGACGGCGAGCCCCAGGGGCTTGCCCACGTCCGCCGGATGCCCAGCCCGCTGCGTGGCCAAGACGTTGGCTTTCTGGATGATCTGTTCGTCGATCCGGAGGCCCGTGGCCACAAGGTCGGTGAGCATCTGCTCGCGTTTCTGGCTGGGCTGGCCAAGGCTCGCGGCTGGCCTGTGATCCGGTGGCTGACTGCGGACGACAATTACCGGGCGCGGACCCTCTACGATCGCGTGGCGAGCAAGACGATGTGGAACCTCTACGAGATGCCGGCCGAAGACTGAACTGGCCCGCCGGGCACAGCCGGGTGCGTCCGGCTTTACCGTCTGCCAACCTCGTCGTGCGACCTTGGGCGATCCCGTGGAGGCGGAGCCAGTGACCGTCCTGTCGCCCATCGCCCCATCCAGCGCGACGTCGCCGGCCGGCGGCCGAACCGGCGTGCCGCTGCGGCTAGCGGCCCCGGCGCCAGCCGGCGGCAACCACGCCGGCGTCGTCCAACGCGACGCGGCGAGTGGGCAGCTCGTGTTCGTCGGCCGTTCGTTCAAGCTGTTGTTGCCACCGACCATGCCGGCGCCGACGACGTTGCCGATGCCCGCGGTGCTGGAGATCGGCGGCGGGTCCGCGCCCGCCGGTGCCGCCACCGCACGGCTGCTGCTCCGCCCGGCCGTTACCCAGGCGACGGCCGGTGCCACCAGTGGCCAGGACATCGTCGCCAACTCGGTCCAGCGTCTGGCCGCCGGCACCATCGGTGCACCAGCCGGCGGGACGCCCCCGGCAGTGCGGCCACCAGTGGCCGGCCCGGTTGCCGTGGCCATGCAGCAACCGGTGGCGTCGGCAGCGCGGACGCCTGAGTCCGCACCGGTACCGAAGCCGGACAATGCGGCGACAGCTTCCACCACCGGTGCCGCTGCGTCCAAAATCGAAACGCCGCTGGCACAGCGCGTTCCTTGGCACGGCATCGACCTTGCCAAGCCGACACCGCCCCCGCCGGCGTCGGCCGCGCCGTTCGTTCCAGTCGCGCTGTCCGCTGCTGGCCCGGCCCCGGCCGCGCAGCGCGTTGCCGCCGGGCTGGCAGCCCTCATCGGCGCTGCTCGGGAACCAACCGCCGCGGGCAAAAGATCACATCCGACGCTGCGGGTAGATGCGCTGCAAGCGGCGCTGGCGGCGGTGTCCCTGGGCGCAGTCGCCGACGGAGGTGGTGCCCTCGTGATCGCGATCGACGACGCACCGGAGGAGGCCGGTGGCGGACCGAGTCGCCGCTTGGTGATCGAGGTCGAGCTGCCGCATCTGGGGCGGATCCGACTAGATGGTCTGGCCGACGGCGGTGCTTTCGATCTGCGGGTCGGCAATCTGCCGAGCGAAGCCGAACCGGGTCTGGAGGCGCTCTGGGCCGGTCTTTGTGCCCGCACGGGTCTGCGTGGCTCGCTTGCGGTGCACGCTCGCGCCGACGGTGAGGAGGCCGAACGATGAGCACACCGGCCAAGGGACGTGCGCCAGAGCGACTCGCGGTGGCACTCCGCTACGACGACGGGCAAGGCGCGCCAACGGTCGTCGCGTCCGGGCGTGCCGGCCTCGCCGAGCGGATCATCGACGTCGCCGTCACGCACCAAGTTCCGCTCCACGACGACCCCGCTCTTGCGGCACTACTGGCCAAGGCGCCAGCCGGAACCGCCATTCCCGCGGAAGCCTATGTTGCCGTTGCCCAGGTGTTGGCCTTCCTCCACCACCTCGACGCGGTCATGGCGCACGAGAGCGGCAACGCTCCCTGACGAGGCAGCTTCTGGTCGGCCGCCGCTGGTAAGGCGGAGACAGCATTCTCCCTGGCCGCTCCGCTGGCGTTGGCTCGGCTCTTGCTTCGCTGGGCGAGTCATCTTGCCGATGATCGGCCAGTCGGAGGGACCCAGCATGGATCGTCGCCGTTTCGTTGCCCGTGGAGCGGTAGGCGGCGCCGCCGCCGCGACCGCAGCCGTTGCAGCACCTGCCATCGTGCGCGCGCAGGAGACCTTCAACTGGCGGATGACGACTGCGTTCCCGCCCGGCCAGCCGTTCTACTCGGTTGGTCCCGGCTCGCTGACCGACCTCACCGACCGCATCCGTGCCATGTCCGACGGCCGCCTCGACATCCAGGTGTTCCACGCCGGCGAACTGGTGCCGGCCTTCGAGGGCTTCGGCGCTGCATCTCAGGGCATCGTCGAATGCAACGGCTGGGTTTCCTACTTCGGCGCCGGCCAAGTGCCGGCGGCACAGTTTTTCGGCGCGGTGCCCTTCGGCATGAGTTTCCAGGGCCAAAACTCCTGGTTCTATCAAGGCGGTGGCATCGAGCTTTGGCACGAAGTCTACGAACCGTTGAATCTCGTCGCCTTTCCTTGCGGCAACACCGGCGTGCAGATGACCGGGTGGTTCAACAAGGAAATCAACAGCCTTGCCGACCTCGAGGGTCTGCGCTTGCGCATCCCGGGCCTCGCTGGCCGCGGCTATGCGGCGCTCGGTGTCGACGTGCGTCTGTTGCCGGGCGGCGAGATTTTTCCCGCGCTCGAGCGCGGCGTGATCGATGCGGCCGAGTGGGTCGGCCCAGCGCAAGACAAGATCCTCGGGCTGAACAACGCCGCAACCCACTACTACACCACCGGCTGGCACGAGCCCTGCACGGTGACCGAGCTTTCGATCAACAAGGACGCCTGGGAGAGCCTGCCGGCGGACCTCCAAGCCATCGTCCAGAACGCCTGCACGGCCACGAACCTGGTCGCCCACAGCTGGTCCGAGGCCAACAACGCCGTCGCCCTCAAAGAGTTCATCGACGGTGGCACCATCGTCAGCCAGCTCCCGGACGACGTGATCACGGGGCTCAAAGAAACGATGGTCGGCGTCTACGCCGAGCTGATGGAGAGCGATCCGCTGGTGAAGAAGGTCGCCGAAAGCTACTTCACCTTCAAGGATACCCATGACTTCTGGGCCGGGGCGTCCGAGGGCGTTTGGCACGGCAAGCTGCGTAACGCCTGAGCCGGGGCACCCCATGCTCGAGCTTGCGGCGCGCTTGGAAGCGGTGGTGCGGTGGGTCGGCCGCATCGCCGCTCTCGCGGTGTTGCTGCTCGTGGTCGTCGTCACCTGCAACGTCGTCGGGCGCTATGCCTTCTCCGCAGGCACGGTTTGGCTGCAAGAGCTGGAATGGCACCTGCTGGCGCCGATCGCGCTGTTTGGCGTGTCCTACGCGTTGGCGACCGGCGACCACGTCCGTGTGGACATGCTCTACGAGCGCTTCCCCGCACGCCTGCGCTGCGCGATCGATCTCGGCGCAGCGCTCGTCGGCATCGTCGTCTGCCTGCTGTTCATCAAGTTCAGCTATGGTTTCGTGGAGCGATCGTTCGTTCTCCAGGAAGGCTCGCCCGACCCTGGCGGCCTGCCAGGGCGCTGGGTCCTGAAAGCCCTGGTACCGCTCGGCTTCGCATTGCTCGTCGTCCAGTTCGTCGCCCTGGCGTTGCGCAACGCCGCTGGGCTACGCCGCGAGCCGGGGGCCTAGCGGCTGTTGGAAGCGCTCGCGCTGCTGATGATCCTCTCGTTCTTCGGCCTGCTGATGCTCGGTGTACCGGTGGCGATCGGCGTGGCCCTTGCCGGTTTCGTCTTCGGCTACGCCGGCTTCGGCGATGCGCTCTTCAACCTCTTGCCGGCACGCGTCTACGGGGTGGTGACCAAGTACGAATTCATGGCGATCCCGCTGTTCGTCTTCATGGGAGTGATGCTGGAACGCTCGAAAGTCGCCGAACAGATGCTGGAGGCGGCCGGGCTTCTCGCCGGCGGGCTGAGGGGCGGCATGGGCATCGCCATCATCGTCGTCGGTGTGTTGTTGGGTGCCGCCACCGGCATCGTCGGCGCGACCGTCGTCACGATGACGCTCTTGATGCTGCCCGTGCTCTTGAAGCGCGGCTACAGCAAGGCTGTGGCCACCGGCGCCATCTGCGCGTCGGGTACGCTCGGCCAGATCATCCCGCCGAGCCTCGTGCTCATCCTCTTGGCCGACGTCATGGGCCTCTCGGTCGGTACCCTGTTTGCCGCGGCGATGCTGCCGGGGCTGATGCTGGCGGGCCTCTACGTCGTGTTCCTGCTCGCTCTCGGCATGATTCGGCCCGACCTCGTGCCGGCGATCCCGGCCGACGAACGCGCCCGCCACGGCGCTTGGGGGACCTTGAAGATTGCGCTGTGGGCGATGGCACCGCCCTTGTTGCTGGTGATCGGCGTCCTCGGCTCGATCATCGGCGGTCTCGCAGCGCCCACCGAGGCGGCGGCCGTCGGCGCCACCCTGTCGATCGTCATCGCGGCGCTCTACGGCCGCCTCTCGGTTCGGATGATCTGGCAGGTGGCCGAAGCTACCGTCCGCATTTCGGCGATGATCTTCTTCATCCTCATCGCCGCGCAGGTCTTCGCCATCGCGTTTCGCGGACTCCGCGGCGATCAGCTCGTCGAGGACATGTTCGCATTCCTTCCCGGCGGGATCGATGTCGGCATCCTCTTCATGATGCTGCTGTTGTTCGTGCTTGGCTTCTTCCTCGAGTGGATCGAAATCTCGTACATCGCGCTGCCGCTGTTCCTGCCGGTGTTCCAAGCGGCGGGCGTCGACATGGTTTGGCTGGCCATCCTGGTGGCGATGAACCTCCAGACCTCGTTCCTCACACCACCCTTCGGCTGGGCGCTCTTCTTCCTCAAAGGCGCCGCCCCGCCAGACGTATCGACCCGCGACATCTACCGCGGTGCGCTACCGTTCATCGCCGTCCAGGGCTTGGGCCTGATGCTGCTGTTCACGTTCCCTGCCTTGGCGACGTGGCTGCCGATGGCGATCGGCTGGTAGGCGAGGGGTCTTCTCCACCACGCCGCCGCCTGCTTGATTGCCCCCGTAACCAGGAGGAGCAGGCGCTTTGGGCATGACCGTCGAGGAAGCCGTGACGGGGCGGCGATCGGTGCGGGCCTTTCTCGACCGGCCGGTGCCGGAGGCCACGGTCCGCGCCATCCTGGAGGCGGCGGGGCGGACGCCGAGCGGCGCCAACATGCAGCCCTGGCAGGTTCATGTGGTCACAGGCACGATGCGCGAGCGCGTGGGTGACGCGGCGATCGCCGAGGTGAGACGCGGCGAGGGCAGCCCCGACTACGCCTACTACCCGGATGACTGGTTCGAGCCCTACATCGGCCGCCGCCGCAAGATCGGCTTCGATCTCTATGCGCTTCTAGGCATCGGTCGGGGCGACACGGCCGGGCGCGAGGCCCAGTCGCTCGCCAACTTCCGCTGGTTCGGCGCGCCGGTCGGGCTGTTCGTCCTCGTCGACCGGCGGCTCAACCCTGGCAGTTGGGTCGACTGCGGCATGTTCATCCAGAGCATCCTGCTGCTCGCCCGCAGCCACGGCCTGGAGACCTGCGCCCAAGCCTCCTGGGTGCGCCACGGCGGAATCGTCCGCCAGACGCTCGGCATCGGCGACGACCTGGCACTCGTCGCCGGCATCGCGCTTGGCTACGAAGACCGGGGCGCGCTGGCCAACCGCCTCGTCACAGAGCGCGCACCGGTCGACGCGTTCTGCACGTTCCATGACCACTAGCGGCGCCGCGCCCGCCGGAGGTTCGGACGGACGATCTCATCTCCAGAGCCAGGATCGGGCGTCGCCGAACCGCTTGGCGCCTCCAGCCGCTGCAGTGGGTAGGCCGATGCTTGAAGCTGGTGGATACTGCTTCTACGGAGCGATCCTCGGGGAAACGGAATGCGCCTCACGTTCGTGGGTTGCGGCGATGCTTTCGGCAGCGGCGGCAGGTTCAACACCTGCTTCCACGTCGATGCGCCCAAAACGTCGTTCCTGATCGACTGCGGCGCCTCGTCGCTCGTTGCGCTCAAGCGAACCGGCATCGACCGAAACGCCATCGAGACCATTTTCGTCACCCATTTTCACGGCGATCATTTCGGCGGTATCCCGTACTTCGTCCTCGATGCACAGTTCTTCGCGAAGCGCCGCACGCCGCTGACCATCGTCGGTCCAGAGGGTACCGAGGCGTGGGTGGATAGGGTCATGGAGACGACCTTTCCCGGCTCGGCGGCGGCATCGAGAAAGTTCGATCTAAGACTGTTGGAAGCGGATCTCGACACGTCTTTCGCAGTCAACGGCGTCGACGTTCTTGCCAAGCGTGTCAGACACGGCCCGCCCGAAGGTCCGTTCCAGGCCTATCGGTTCACCGTTGCCGGCAAAACGATTGCCTACACCGGCGATACCGAGTGGGTCGATGCATTGACGGAAATCGGTCGGGCGGCGGACGTCCTGATCGCCGAAGCATACTTTCGCAACAAGCAGGTGCCGCTGCACCTCGATCTTGCGACGCTCGAGACCCAGCTTCCAGCCATTGGGCCGAAGCGGCTGATTCTGACCCATATGAACGACGACATGCTTGCACACGCTCCGGCCGTTCCGTTCGAAACTGCCGAGGATGGCAAAGTCATCGAGCTTTGAGCGGTTCGGCGCCGAAGGCACGTGGCGAGGCGATCACCCGCGGACGACACGCTCGATCAGGGCGTTGACGTCGGCGGCGCGCTCCATGTGCGGCATGTGACCGGCCCCGTCGAGGCGGGTCACATGGACGTTGGCGGGTAGGCCTTCAGCGTCGTTCGCTGGGAGGACGCGGTCCTCGTTTCCCCAGACGACGTGGACGGGGCAGGGGCTCTTGGCCAAGCGGTCGCGGACGGCAGTGGCGTCGTCGACCGGCGCGTACAGGCAGCCGTCGCGTAGTGCCTCCAGCGCCGCCACGGCGCCGTCGAGGCGTTTGAACTTGATCACGTCATCGACCATTTCGTTGGTGACCAGATCGGGGTTGGCCACCAGCATCTCCAGGACGGCGCGCAGCTTCTTCGGCCGACTCTGGCCGATGAAACCGTCGATGAAGTCGTGGTTGACGGTGGGTCCGACGCCACCGGGTGCCAGCAGGACCAGGGACGCGACCCGATCCGGCGCAGCCGCGGCGACGCCGATGGCGGTGCGCCCACCCATCGAGTGGCCGACCAGATGGGCACGTTCGATCTGGAGTGCGTCCATGAACGCGAGCACGGCGTCGACCAACACGCCGAGCGAGCCATCCCCCACATCCTTGGTCGAGCCACCGTGGCCCGGCAGGTCGAGCGCGTAGGTCGTGGCGTGCGCCGCCACCTCGGCCTGGTTGAACTGCCAGTTGTAGAGATCGCCGCCGAAGCCATGGACAAAGATCACCGGCGGGCCGGCAGCGTCGCCGATCGGCAGATAGCGAATCCGGCCGGCAGCCGTGGCGATGCTGACCGGCTCTGGCTGAGCCTCGGCGGTGGCCTCGACGGCGAACGCAGCCTGGAACTCGTCGATGAAGCCGTCGATGGCAGCGTCTTCGGTCGCCTGGTCGGCGACGACGGCCAAGAGCGCGCCCACCGGCAGGGTCTCGCCCGGTGCCGCAACGACTCGGCGCAGCAGGCCGTCGACGGGGCTCTCGAAGACGTTGGCGATCTTCGAGGTTTCGATGTCACAGAGTTCCTGACCGGCCGTGACCGTGGCGCCCGGCTCGACGTGCCAGACGGCGACCATGCCCTCCTGCATCGCCAAACCCCATTTGGGCATGACGATCGGCTGGATGGCACTCATGCCGCTCGAGCGCCGCTGCCGCTCATGACCTCGTGCACGGCCGCTTCGATCTTTGCCGCCGACGGGATGTAGAGGTCTTCGAGTTCGGCGGCGAAGGGCACCGGTGAATGCGGCGCCGTCACCTGCTTCGGAGCGGCCTTCAGCACCGAGAAGAGGTTCTCAGTGACCATGGCGGTGACATCGGTGGCGAGGTTGCAGCGGGGGTGCGCCTCGTCGACGACGACCAGACGGCCGGTCTCCTCGACGGTCTCCAAGATGGTGTCGCGGTCGAGCGGCGAGGTCGTGCGCGGGTCGACCACGGTGCAAGAGATCCCCGACCGCGCCAAGCTGTCGGCGGCGTCGTTGGCGACGTTCACCATGCGGCCGAAGGCAACGATGGTGACGTCATCGCCTTCGCGGGTCACGTTCGCCTCACCAAAGGGGATGGTGTAGGGCTCGTCGGGCACCTCGGCCTCGTCGTCGTACATCGCCTTGTGCTCGAAGAAGACGACCGGGTCGTCGTCGCGGATCGCCTGGATGAGCAGGCCCTTGGCCTCGTAGGCGTTCGACGGCAGCGCCACCTTCAGCCCCGGCACGTGGGTGAACAGGGGGTAGAGGCACTGGCTGTGTTGTGAGGCGGCACGGAAGCCGGCGCCATACATGGTGCGGATGACCAAGGGCGTGACCGCCTTGCCGCCGAACATGTAGCGGAATTTGGCCGCTTGGTTGAAAATCTGATCGAAGCAGACGCCCATGAAGTCGACGAACATCAGCTCGGCAACCGGGCGGAGACCGGTCGCCGCGGCACCGGCAGCAGCGCCGATGAAGGCGCTTTCGCTGATCGGCGTATCGAGGACCCGGTCGCGGCCGAAGGTCGGCATGAGGCCCTTGGTGACGCCCAAGGGACCGCCCCAGGCATC
Organism: Pseudomonadota bacterium; assembly: GCA_039818825.1. Lineage (GTDB taxonomy): Bacteria > Pseudomonadota > Alphaproteobacteria > Geminicoccales > Geminicoccaceae > JBCBTD01. The sequence continues at coordinate 97,537 of JBCBTD010000001.1, read as the reverse complement.
GTCCTCGCCGGGAGCACCCATGCCGCCGGCGACGTCCTCACCCATGAGGATCACCCGCTGATCGCGCTCCATCTCCTGCCGCAGCGCTTCGTTGATCGCCTGGCGGTAGCTCTTCATCGGCATGATCGGGTCCTCTCAGTACGCGAGGTAAACGTCGGTCAGAAGATCACGCTCGGTCGGCGCCGGCGCACCCTTGGCCGCTGCGACGCAGCGGCCGATTTCCTCATGCGCTTCCTCTTCGAGTCGATCGAGCGTGTCGGCATCGAGTAGCGACGCCTCGATCACCCGTTGACGGAAGGTCTGCAGACAGTCCTGCTCGGCTTTCACCCGGTCGCTTTCGCCCGGCCCCTTGTAGGTCATGGCGTCGCCCTCGAAGTGGCCGAAATAGCGGTAGAGCTTGACGTGCAGCAGCGACGGGCCGCCGCCATTCCGGGCCCGTTCGATCGCTTCGCGCGCGGCTTCCCAAACGGCGAAGAAGTCGTGCCCGTCGACCTCGATCGACGGCATGCCGAAGCCCTGGCCGCGGCCGACCTGGCTGCCGCCGACCGACCACCCGCTGGCGGTGCTCTCCGCGTAGCCGTTGTCCTCGACGACGAACACGGCGGGCAGGTTCCAAACCTTGGCGAGGTTGTAGCTCTCGAGGGTCGTTCCCTGATTGGACCCGCCGTCACCGACGAAAGCGATGGCGACACCGCCGGTCTTCAAGGTCTTGGCGGTCAATGCGGCACCGCAGATCAAAGGTGGGCCGCCGCCGACGATCCCGTTCGCACCAAGCATGCCTTTGGAAAGGTCGGCGATGTGCATCGAGCCGCCCTTGCCGCCGCAAAGGCCGTCGGCGCGGCCGAAGATCTCCTTCATCATCCCTTCGGCATCGCACCCCTTGGCGATGCAGTGGCCGTGGCCGCGATGCGTGGACGCGATCGCGTCCTTGTCGCCGAGATGCTGGCAGACACCGACGGCCGAAGCTTCCTCGCCGGCGTAGAGGTGGACGAAGCCCGGGATGTTGCCTTGGGCGAACTCTTCGCGCACCGCTTCCTCGAACGCCCGAATCGTGCACATGCGCGCATAGGCGTCCAACAGATCTTCGCGACTGAGTTGCATCGCGTTTCACCTCCCTGCGGTCGCTAACGGACCGTTCGCCTTCGTCTAAAGGTAGATGGTGCGAGCCTTGTCAAGGCCCCCTCCATGGCGTGACGCGCCGTCACCCTCGGCGGTACGGCACGGAAGCGCGACCGAGGCGCCCCTTGCGCTGATCGGCAGCGCGGTGTCGCCTGCCTACGGCGGCACCTCGGGCGATGCGCGTGTTCCTGTTCGACGACGATCCTGCGACGCACTGGGCACGGCCGTCGGGCCATCTGCCCTGGCTGATCGAGCACGCGGACGGCGCTGCTCTGGCCCGAGCGGTCGCTTGGCGGTTGGCGGCCACACTCCGCCGAGCGATCGTCGAACGCGGCCGCGCCACACTGGCGTTGACCGGCGGCGACGCCGCGCTCGACACCTACGCGTTCCTGGCGGCGCAGGAGCTTGACTGGCGGCGCGTCACGCTGCTGCTCACCGACGAGCCGTGGCTGCCGCCGACGGATCCTCGAAGCCACGAGCGCCGGGTTGCGGACGTGTTTCTCGGCGGAGCCGCGGGTGCCGCGTCGTTGCTGCCGTATCTTCGCGGTAGCGACAGCGTCGGCGGCGACCTTCAGGCAGCCGCACTGGACGTTGCCAGGCTCCCGCGGCCCTACGATGCGGTGGTCCTGGACGTCGGCGAGGACGGCCGGATCGCCGGGATGGCGCCCGACGTCGATGGGCTCGGCCTACTGCTGGACCCGACGACGCCTGCGACCTTGGCGGCGGTCGATCGTGCCGATCCGGGCGGTCAAATGTTGACCCTGACCGTGGCGGCGCTTATCGCCACCGGCGTGGTGTTGGTGGTAGGTCGGGGTGCGGCTGAAGCGACCGTCCTCGGCCGCGCCTACGAAGCCGGCCCGCCGGAGGAACTCCCGCTGCGGGCGGTTTTCGACAACGCCCCGGAGCCGGTCGAAGTCCACTGGTGCCCATAGTCGAGGATCGCGGAGATGCGCGCATGAGCAAGACCCATCGACCCGGTCCGATGGCGGCCATTCTCGCGCGTGGTCCGGTGCTGCCGGTGCTGGTCATCGACGACCTGGCTGCCGCCGTACCACTGGCGCGGGCGCTCTACGCCGGCGGCATCGACACGTTGGAGGTCACGCTCCGGACGACCGTGGCGCTGGACGCCGTGCGAGCGATCCGGGACGCCGTGCCCGAGGTCATGGTGGGCGTCGGGTCGGTTTCGACTCTCGACCAGTTCGCCGATGCGTTGCGGGCGGATGCTGCCTTTGCCGTGAGCCCCGGCTCCACGCCCGAGCTGTTGGAGGCCGCCGACTACAACCCGATGCCGCTCCTGCCCGGAGCGACGACGCCGACCGAGATTATGGCGTTCATCGAGCGCGGTACGCTGGAGCTCAAGTTTTTTCCGGCCGAGTTGGCCGGTGGCGCGCGCTATCTCGAGGCGCTGAGCGGCCCGCTGCCGCAGGTCTCGTTCTGCCCGACGGGCGGGATCAACGCGGTGACGGCGGCGAGCTACCTAGCTCTCGACAACGTGCTCTGTGTCGGTGGGTCGTGGGTGGCGCCTGCCGATGCCGTCGCCACGCGCGACTGGGCGCGGATCAGCAAGCTGGCCGAAGCCGCCACCCAACTCCGCAAACGCTGAGCGCCAAAAAGCTCCGGAGCGCGAGCCGCGCCTCCGACCCACCGGGTTCAGCTACTGGCGCTCTCGTCCACGGGCTTCACCTCTGGGTGCGCTCGCAAGTAACTGTCGATCAAGGCGTGGAAGTCGCGCTCGACCGAGCCGATCGACGGGCAACGAAACTCGACGCCGCCATTCGACGTCGGGACCATACCGATCATCTCGCCTTCTTCTTCGTCATAGTAGACGTGAGCGGTGAAGCCTTTGTACTGAAGGCCTCGGCCGGTGCTCGACATCATCTTTTCCCTTTTTTAGCCACCCATATCGCATATCTGGCAATCCGTGCGCGGCAAATCAACGACGATCATGTCGCTTCGAGCGTGTGGGCGCATCGTGAATCAGTCTACGTTGGCGCTTCGGCCGAAGACGGTGTGGGCACGACGTCGACAGCGACATCGAGCTCCTGATCACCGCCGCCGAACACGACGCCGACGATCGGGCTGACGTCGCCGTAGTCGCGGCCCCACGCCAGTGTGACGTGGCCGTCGCCGGGGATCACGTCGTTGGTCGGGTCAAGGTCCACCCAGCCGTCGCCTGGCAGCCACAAGCTGACCCAGGCGTGGCTGACGTCGGCGCCGACCAGCCGCTCCTGGCCGGCTGGCGGGTGAGTCAAGAGATAGCCGCTGACGTAGCGGGCCGGCAGCCCGAGCGCGCGTAGCGCCGCGATCATCAGGTGGGCGAAGTCCTGGCAGACTCCGCGTCGCTGCACGAGCACGTCCGCCACCGGTGTCGCGACCGTGGTCGCCGCTGGGTCGAAGGCGAACTCCGTGAAGATCCGATGGTTGAGGTCCAATGCCGCGGCGAGCGCCGGTCTTCCGGGAACGAAGCTCTCGCGGGCGAAGCGCTCGACGGCGTCATCGGCTCGAGTGAACGGAGAGGGGAAAGCGAACCGCGCCGCGCCGAGGGAGCCTGCGGCAGAGCCGCGGACGCAGGCATCGACCACCGTTTCCCAAGGAGCGGTAGCGACCGGGTCAGGTGCGGCTTCTGTGGCGACCTCGACCGTGGCACGGCTGTCGATCGTCAGGCGGCGGTGCTCGCGGTCGATGGTGATCGCCCGTGCCGGATTGCCGAACGGGTCCTGGCGCCGGTCCGACCAAGCTGGCGGCGGGTCGATCACCAGCGCTTGGGCATGGACACGCTGGCGGAAGCTGGTCCGGGGTTCCAGATGCAGAAGATGCTGCGAGAGCGCTACCGGCGCAGCGTAGCTGTACTTGGTGAAATGGCGGATGGTGTAGATCATGGCGCCGAGGCTCGGCGTGCGCTGAGTGTCGTCGTCGGGGTTTCCGCCAACAGGAAGTAGGCGCGCCCGAGCTGGTCGGATGCAGCCTCCAGCGCCGTGCGCACGGCCTGAGCTTCGGTTGCGAGCGGTTCCGCCTTGCCTTCGTCGTTGACGAGGTCGCGCGCATCGAGTTTGCGCAACCGGGTGAGCAGTCCCAGCACCGAACGCTGTGCCGGCGAGCGGTAGGGGCCTTCGTGGGGCAACTCCGCCAAGGTGGCCTCCAGCCGCTCGACTTGGAAGACCAGGCCGCGCGGATTGGTCTCGTCCAAAAGCAACAGATCGACCACCGGCACCGCCATCGGCAGACTGGCGTAGCGCGCCCGGTAGGTCATGTAGCTGTCGCCGATCTCCAGGAGTGCCGACAAGGCGCCGTCGCGGTCGACGCCCGGCGGTGTGCGCAGACCGCGGGACACCAGCTCGGCGACCTGCAGCGCCCGCTCCAGCCGCTTGCCGAGGTCGAGGAACCGCCAGGCGTCGTTGCGGGTCATGTGTTCGGCGGCAGTGCCGCTGAATGCGACCAGCATCCGGAGCGCGTCGTCGACCAACTCCACCGGTGGCTGCGACAGGGCAGACCGCCAGGACTGGCGCCAACGGCCGTCGGTCCGCAGCGCGTTGAGCGCGTTCCAGCTGTCCAGGCTCAGCACGCCCCGAGCCAGGATAGCGTTGCGCTGGATGCCTTGGAGACAACCCGCCAGCCCATCGACGCAATCCTCGGCATGAAGCAGCGTCGCGACCGCATGTCCCAAGCGCGCCAGGGTCGTGTCGCCTTCAGGCTCCTCGTCGAGATGCAAGCGCACCAAGTGCAACAGCAACTGGGCGGTTTCGGCTGCGGTCCCTGCTTCGAGCAGTCGTGCAAGAACTGCGCGTAACATCCTGAGCGTACTATCCATTCGCTCGGTGTAACGGCCCAGCCAGAAGAGCGCTTCGGCGGTCCCGCTCAGGAGGTCGCGCTCACCGCGCTGCAGCGTGGTGCTGGCCATGCGCTGGCTGAGAAGCGCCGCTAGCGGCGGCTGGTCCGGCGGTGCGGCGATCCAAACGTCTTTGCTTCCGGCACCGGAGGGCAGGCCGGCGGAGGCCGCGGTCGAAGACAGGCGACCGAGGGCCGCCGGCAGTAGATGCACGCCGTCGGCGGAGACGCAGGCGAACAGACGCATCGCCCAGGGCACCGGCTCCAGCCGGCCGCCGCGCCAGCAGGGCACCGTGCCGAGCGTGACCGGCTGTTCGGCGACCCAGCCATGCCCCTCGCGAGCGAGGAGCTGCGTGACGGCCGGCGAGCCGTCGTTGTCGAGTTCGGCCGCGCCGCGAGCACCGGGGTCATGGCGCGCGGTCATCGGACTGAGCGACCACGACGGGTCTTGCAGGGTGGCCGTGCGCTGGTCCGGATCGCCGAGCCAGCGGACCGGAGCGTCGGCGATCAGCGGGTCCGCGTCGAGCAGGTGGCGGCAAAGGCGCTCGGCGAACGGCCCGATCGTCCGGCTCTGCAGAACGCCGGTGCCAAGCGCGTTGATGACGCGGACGTTGCCGAGCCTTGCCGCATCGACCAAGCCAGCCGTGCCGCGACCGCCGAAACCCGGAAGGTGCAGCGGGTCGAGTTCGCGCGCAGCACGCTTGCGGAAGACCACGCCTACGGGCTGCAACCCTTCCAGCGTCTTGAGGAAGATCCGGCCACCGCGCTGCGTCAGGTCGGCCGCTTCGACCACTGGCAAGCCTAGCGATCGAGCCAGGAACGCATGGCTGAAGTAGCTCGGATCCTCGGGCCCGCGCGAGAGCAACACGGTCTGGCCGGCTTCCTCGCCGCCGGCACGCAACGCCTCGCCGAGCCGGTTCAAATGCGCCGTCAGCCTGCGGACGCCAGCTTCGAGGAACAGTGGTCCCATGGCCTGACCCAACGCCAGCCGACTGGCCAGGACCCAGCCCTGGCCGGTGGGCGCGTCGACCTGATCGGCGAGAACCACCCAGCGACCGTCGGCATCGCGGGCAACGTCGCACGCGTAGTTGACGAGGAACGGCACCGGCAAGTCCTGCCATTGGCTGCACGGATAGAGGAAGTCGCGGTTGCCGAAGACCAACGCCGGCGGCAGCACTTTCTGCCGCAACAGTCCTTGGCGTCCGTAGAGGTCCGTGAGTGTCGCTTCGAGCAGGCGAACCCGCTGGACGACGGCCCGTTCCAGCGCCGCCCAATCGTCGACACTCAGGATCGTCGGCCACAAATCGAGGTCCCATGACGCCCGTTCGTCGTCGGGCTGGGCATAGACGTTGAAGGCGACGCCCGCGGCCTGCAGGCGCCGGCGCACGAGACGTTCGAGGTCGTTGCGGGCCGGCGGGGCGAGGGCCGCGAAGCGTTCGACGAACGGTCGCCAGTGGGGCCGAAGCTGCCCACGCTCGTCGACACACTCGTCGTAGACCCCCGGGTGCGGCCGATAGTCGTCGAGCAGCGCTGGCGGTCCGACGCGGACGTCCTGTTGCATGAACCTGGACATCTCCGTGAGCGGGCGGCGCCGGCCCGAAGCGGCGCTCGATCGTTAGCGGTGCCGGCGGTCTGCGCCAAGCGTTGCTTGGCTCAACGTGCGGACAGCACCGCACGCCTGAGGTCCAAGGTGCAAGGCGCGCCCGGGTGCGGCTCGAGCCGTTTGGGCGCCGTCGCGCCGGGCGTATGGCCCATCACCTGAAACCGCGCCATCCGGCGGCCCTGTGCCTCGAAGTCGTTGACCGGTGCCGTCTCGTAATTGCGCCCGGCGGGGTGCGTCACATGATAGGTGCAGCCGCCGACCGAGCGCCCAGCGGTGGTGTCGACGACATCGAACACCAAAGGGGCGTGGACGCCGATCGTCGGATGCAGGCAAGACGGCGGTTGCCACGCCCGGAACCGGACGCCGCACACGCCGTCGCCGGTCGCGGTCGCTCGGAGCGGCAAGGCGTAGCCGTTGCACGTCACCACGTGCCGGTCGTGCCACGCGCCGGTGACCTTGGCCTGCAGGCGCTCCAGAGAGCTGTCGACGTAGCGCGCCGTGCCGCCAGCGGCACCCTGTTCGCCCAGCACGTGCCAAGGTTCGAGGGCTGCCCGGAGTTCCAGGGACAGACCGCCGGCGTCGACGTGGCCGTACAGCGGGAAGCGGAACTCGAAGTGCGGCGCGAACCACGCCGGGTCCATGGCCATACCGGCGAGGGCGAGATCGCCAAGCACTTGGGTGAAGTCCTCCCACACGTAGTGAGGGAGCATGAAGCGGTCGTGGAGCCCGAGACCGAACGGCGTCAAGGGCCGGGTGTAGGGCTGCCGCCAGAACCAGGCGACGAGCCCGCGGAGCACCAGTTGTTGGGCGAGGCTCATCCACGGGTGCGGTGGCATCTCGAAGGCACGGAACTCGATCAGCCCCAAGCGTCCGGCGGGGCCTTCCGGATTGTAGAGCTTGTCGATGCAGATTTCGGCTCGGTGGGTGTTCCCGGTCACGTCCACCAGAAGGTTGCGGAAGAGTCGATCGACCAGCCAGGGGGGGCAGTCCTCGGGACCGGCGAGGGTCGGGTTCGGCACCTGGGCCAGCGCGATTTCGAGCTCGACCAGCTGGTCGTCCCGCGCCTCGTCGATCCGCGGCGCCTGGCTCGTCGGGCCGATGAACAGGCCTGAGAACAAAAACGACAGGGAAGGGTGGTTCTGCCAATAGCGGATCAAGGACGCCAACAGGTCCGGCCGACGGAGGAACGGGCTATCCGCCGGCGTCGGGCCGCCGACCACCACGTGATTGCCGCCACCGGTGCCGGCAGGCCGGCCATCCAGCATGAACTTGGCGGTGTCGAGCCGCGCGAGCCGCGCCTCTTCGTACACGGCCCCGGTGATCTCGACCTGTTCGTCCCAGGAGTGTGACGGCTGAACGTTCACCTCGACGACGCCCGGATCAGGCGTGACCTTGATGACGTTGAGCCGCGGATCGGTCGGCGGCGGGTAGCCTTCGATCCGCACCGGCAGACCGCATCCGGTGGCGGAACGCTCGATCGCCCTGACGAGTTCGACGAATGCGTCTGCGGATTCCGTGGGTGGCAGGAACACGCGCAGGACGCCATCGCGTGGCTCGATGGTCAAGGCGGTCCGGACGACCGCATCCAAATCCGCTGCGTCCTCCGGCGGCGGCCCACCGACAGGTGCGCTGCCTTCGCCGGCCGGTGAACGCGGCTGGAAGGACGGATCGCGCGCGGGCAGGGCACCGCGTGCGGCGAACGGGTCCATCGGAATGACCCGCTGCTCGTCGCCCGCAACGCCAGCCAGCGAGCCCAACGGCAGCCTGAATCCGACCGGGCTGTCGCCGGGGATGAGGAAAATGTGGCCACGCCGTGTTTGCCAACGGTCGCTCCGCCAACGGGTGCGGCGCTGACCGCCGTCGCCTGCCTTCGCCTGCCACGCTTGTAGCGGCAGAACGAGGCCGGTCGGTCGTCCGAGACCACGGTCGAGTACCGCGGCAAGCCGCCGACGAGCTTCGGGCTCGTCGAGTTCCGCGTCACCCGGCGACACTCCGGGCGGCAGCTGATGCTCTTGCAGCAGGAAATGCCCAGGGTCTTCGTAGACCGGCTGGGCGCAGCTCGGATCGACGTCGAGCGTCGAGCAGAGGGCGTGGGCGAACGCGGTGGCGTCATCGATGTCGGCGGTGGCGGACGCGGTCTCGGTGGCGGCTTCCTCCGCCAGGAGGTTCACGTCTTCCCACAACGGCACGCCATCGGTCCGCCAGTAGAGCGCGAAGGACCACCGAGGCAACGGCTCGCCGGGGTACCACTTGCCTTGTCCGTGGGTGAGCAGGCCGTCCGGCGCAAAGCGACGCCGCAGACGGCGGATCAGGTCGTCGGCAAAGCCGCGTTTGGTCGGTCCGACAGCGGCCGTGTTCCACTCGTCCTCGTCACGGTCGTCGATGCCGACGAACGTCGGCTCGCCACCAACGGTAAGGCGCACGTCGTCGGCCCGGAGCCGGTCGTCGATGGCGCGCCCGAGCCCGTCGATGGCGGCCCACTGGGCGCTGCTGTACGGCAACGTGACCCGCGGGTCCTCGCGGATCCGCTCGATCTTCATGTCGAATGCGAACTGGACTTCGGAATTGTCGACGGTTCCGAAGATCGGAGCCGCTGAGCCAGGATCCGGGGTCGCGGCCAGCGGCAGGTGACCTTCGCCGGCGAGGAGGCCGGACGTCGGATCGAAGCCGATCCATCCAGCCCCGGGCAGATAGACTTCGCACCAAGCGTGCAGGTCGGTGAAGTCTGCCTCGGTCCCTGACGGTCCGTCGAGTGCCGGCTGGTCGGCCTTGAGCTGGATGAGATAGCCGGAGACGAAGCGCGCCGCGAGGCCGAGGTGGCGCAACACCTGAACCAGCAGCCAGCTGCTGTCGCGGCAGGATCCGGCCCCGCGCGCCAACGTGTTCTCAGGCGTCTGGACCCCGGGTTCCATCCGGATCAGGTACTCAACACGGTGTCGAAGCGACTGGTTCAGGTCGACCAGGAAGTCGACGGTGTTGCGCTGATGCCGCGGCACGCCAGCCATGAACCGTTCGAACTCAGGGCCTTGCGGTTGGATCTTCAGAAACGGAACGAGGTCGTGGCGAAGCTCCGGTTCGTAAGCGAAGGGGAACATCTCGGCGGCGCTCTCGACGAAGAAGTCGAAGGGATTGAGGACGGCCATCTCCGCCACCAGATCGACGCCCACCGCCAAGACTTCGGCGGGCTCCTGGAAAACGAACCGCGCCTGCCAGTTGGCATAGGGATCCTGCTGCCAGTTGATGAAATGGTTCTCGGGCTCGACCTTCAAGCTATAGGTGAGGACGCGGGTGCGGCAGTGCGGCGCCGGACGGAGACGCACGATCTGTGGGCCGAGATGGACGCGACGGTCGTAGCGATAGGTGGTGCGGTGGGTAAGCGCGACCTGAATGGTCATGGTGGCGGGCCTCGAAGAAGCGGAGTGCGGCTAGGCGACGTTGAGCACGGCATGGCGATCGAAGCCATCGTCGGATAAACACAATTTACCATAATATTGCTTCTTCGGTTTTAGAACGATGCTGCCAACGAACGACCCTTCGGCGTATCACCCATGCAGTCGGCGGCCCCTGGTCTCTGGCAACGTGACCACGGCAACGAGTGTCACGAAGCTCATGCCGATCAGGTAGTAGACCGGCGAGAAATCGTCGGCGGTTCGCTCGATCAGCCACGTGGCGACGGCTGGCGCCGTGCCGCCGAAGACCGCAAGCGCGCAATTGTAGCCGATCGACAGCACCGTCACCCGCACGTGACGCGGCAGCGCCTCCGCCATGGCGACCGGGTTCGTGCCGAACACCCAGCCGAAGATCAGCGCGAAGCCGAGCTGGCCCAAGAGTATGGTCGTGACGTCGTGGTGGTGCATCATCCACCAGAGTGGCCAAGCAAAGAGGATCGTCGCTGCGACGCCCGCAAGCAGCACCGGCTTGCGCCCGATCCGGTCGGACACGAAGCCCGAAAGAACCGGTACGAAGAGCATCACCACGAGGCAGAACGTGTTGATGTCCATCGCTCGCGCCGTCGACACGTGCATCCGGTCCGTCAGGAACGAAATGGCGAAGACGAACATGAGATAGAAGCCGACGTTGGCGCTGAGCGCCATGGCGGCGATCCGCACGATGTCGCGCCAGTGATCGCGCAACGCCACGCGCACCGGCGACTGCCCCTTGTGCTCGGTGCGATCGACGGCGCCCGCGTCGTCCAACGAACGGCGCAGCACGATGCCCGCCGCCATGATCACGACACCGGTGAGGAACGGCACGCGCCAAACACCGGCGGCCATCGCGGCGTCCGAATAGAGATTGGTCAGGGTCGCTGCCAATGCCGAGCCGACGACGAAACCGCCGATGCAACCCACGACGTTGAAGGACGTGACCAAGCCACGAAGGTGCCCAGGCGTACGCTCGGCAACGAACACGGCCGATCCGGTATACTCGCCGCCGACCGATATGCCCTGACAGACCCGCAGCACCACGAGGAGAACAGCGGCCAATGGGCCGATCTGCTCGAACGTCGGCAAGAGCCCGATCGCGACCGTCGACACGCCCATCATCGTGACCGAGGCCATCATCACGAACTTGCGCCCGATCGTGTCGCCCAGATGACCGAAGACCATTCCACCTAGCGGCCGTGCCACGTAGCCGGCGGCAAAAGCGCCGTAGACGGCGAGCAGCGAGCTGAGCGGATCAGCCGAGGGGAAGAACAGGTTCGAGAGGAACGGCGCCATGTAGCCGTAAACGGCGAAGTCGAACCACTCCAAGACGTTGCCAACCGCACCGCTCGCAGCTGTCCGTCCGACGCCAGATCTAGCCGGCGTGTCGGCCGCGGCCGACGTTTCGGTCATCGGAACCCCCCTCCTGCACCGCCGCCGCGCGGCCGGTCGGCAACGCTTGGTCGAGAAATCTCGACGTCCAAGCGCACTCGTCTCGGCAACGGGAGCCGGCGTCGTCGTTGCGGTCGGCGAGGCGGAAGTGGTGGGCGCACAGGGACTCGAACCCTGAACCCGCGGATTAAAAGTCCGCTGCTCTGCCAATTGAGCTATGCGCCCGGCGCGGATCATCGCCACCGCCACCGTCGGGTCAAGGCCGCCGTCGGTGCGGCGCGATATCGCCTTGCCGGTAGGTCTCCAGAAAGCCAGCGGCGAAATCGGCGACCGTGCCCGCTTCGATGTGGCTACGCAGCTCGCGCATGAGCGACTGGTAGAGCCAGAGGTTGTTCCACGTCAGCAGGATCGCCCCGAGGATCTCGTCGCACTTCACCAGATGATGCAGGTAGGCGCGGCTGTAGTCGCGGCTCGCCGGACAGGCGCTGGTTTCGTCGAGCGGCCGCGGGTCGCCCTTGTGCCGGGCGTTGCGGAGATTGACCGTGCCGAACCGAGTGAACGCCTGGCCGTTCCGGCCCGAACGTGTGGGCAAGACGCAGTCGAACATGTCGATCCCGCGAAGCACCGCGCCGACGAGGTCGTCCGGCTTGCCCACGCCCATCAGATAGCGTGGACGCTCGGCCGGCAGCGCTACGCAAGTCGCGTCCAGTACCTCGAACATCGACGCCTGCGGCTCGCCGACGGCGAGCCCGCCGACGGCATAGCCCTCGAAGCCAATGGCCGTCAGAGCGCTGGCCGAACGCTGCCGTAGCCCAGCGAAGGTGCTGCCTTGGACGATGCCGAACTGGCCGTAGCCCGGCCGTTCGACGAACGCCGACCGCGATCGCTCGGCCCAGCGCAACGAGAGCTCGGTCGACGCCGCGGCCGCCGTCTCGTCGATCGGCCATGAAGGACACTCGTCGAGCTGCATGGCAATGGTCGCGTCCAGCAGATGTTGGATCTCGGTGGAGCGTTCGGGCGTCAGCTCGTGGCGCGAACCATCCAGGTGCGAAGCAAAGGTCACGCCCCGCTCGGTCAAGGTTCGCAGGCCCGCCAGGGACATCACCTGGTAGCCTCCGCTGTCGGTGAGGATCGGTCCCGGCCAAGCCATGAAGCGGTGCAGCCCGCCGAGCGCCCCCACCTGCTCCGCCCCTGGCCGCAGCATCACGTGGTAAGTGTTCGCCAGCACCACGCTCGCACCGGTCGACGCCAGCATTTCGGGTGTCATCGCCTTGACGGTCGCGGCGGTGCCGACGGGCATGAAAACCGGCGTGTCGACGCTGCCGTGGGCGGTCCGGAGCCGGCCACGTCGAGCTCGACCGTCGGCCGCCATCAGCTCGAATTCGAATGGCGTCACCACATCGTCCGTTCCAGCAGACACGCGTCGCCATAGGAAAAGAACCGATAGCCGCTGCGGGCGGCGTGCTGATAGGCGCGCCGCATCCGGTCGAGGCCACTGACGGCTGCAACCAGCATGAACAGGGTCGAGCGCGGCAGGTGAAAGTTGGTCAGTAGGCGGTCGATCGAGCGGATGGCGACGCCGGGCTGCAGAAAGAGATCGGTCCGGCCCTGCCCCGCCCGAAAGCAGCCGTCGCTGGCGAGGCATGTCTCCAACGTGCGCAAGGTCGTCGTGCCGGCAGCCACGATCCGACCTCCCTGCCGGCGATGGGCGTTGAGGCGCTCGGCGGCGGCCTCGCCCATCTCGTACCGCTCGCTGTGCATGTGGTGCTGCCCCGTGTCGTCGACTTTGATCGGCAGGAACGTTCCGGCCCCGACGTGGAGGGTCAGGCGGATCACGCCGACGCCACGCTCATGAAGTGCGGCGACCAACGCCTCGGTCAGATGCAGCGACGCCGTCGGGGCTGCCACCGCGCCAGGTTTTGCAGCGAACACGGTTTGATAGTCGAGGCGGTCCGCCGGATCGCCGATCCTGGGTCGGTCGATGTAGGGCGGCAGCGGCATCACGCCGTGCGTTTCCAATGCCTCCAGCCACGGGCGGTCGCTGGCCAGCGTGAGTTCCACTTCGCCACCGCCGAGATTGGCCAGGATCTGGGCCGACAAGCCGTCACCGACGACCACCTCGTCGCCCGCCTTCAGCCGCTTGGCCGGCCGCGCGAAAGCGCGCCAACGCCCGTCGTCCTGGGGCTCGTGGAGCAAGAGTTCGATCGCGACGCTGCCGCGGCGGCCGTGGAGGCGCGCCGGAACGACCTTGGTGTCGTTGACCACCAGCAAATCGGTGTCGTCGAGCAGGCGCGGCAGATCGGCGACACGATGGTCGGCGAGCCTGGCGCCGACGCGGAGCAGCCGGGCGCTCTCGCGCGGCGAAGCCGGGTGCTGCGCGACTGCGCCTGCAGGCAGAACGAAATCGAAGGCGTCGACCCGCATCAGTCGTCGCGCCTTGGCTCCGCGAACTTCTTCAGCAGTGCGTCGTGCACCTGCGGCGACACGAAGCTGGAAACGTCACCGCCCAAGCCGCCGATCTCCTTGACGAACCGCGACGAGATGAACTGCGTGGTCTCCGCTGCCATCAAGAACAGCGTCTCGACTTCGGGGTTCAGCCGGGTGTTGTTGGCGCCCATCTGGAACTCGTACTCGAAGTCGGAGACCGCCCGCAGCCCGCGGATGATGAATTGGCCACCGACGTCGTGGACGAAGTGCATCAGCAGGTTGCGAAACGGCAGCACCTCCACGGCGCAGCCGTTGGTCCGGTTCGCCGCCATCAGCATGGCGACCTCGCGCTCCACCAACGTCGTCCGTTCGATCTGGGAGAACAGCGGGCCCTTGCCCGCGTTCGCCGCGACCGCAACGATCAGTTTGTCGACCATTCGCGTAGCGCGTCGGATGACGTCGCTGTGGCCGTTGTGGATCGGATCGAAGGTGCCCGGATAGACGCCGACGCGCAGCTTCAAGGCCCTGCTCCTCAGTCGGAGGGATCCCCTACCCCGTTCTCGCTCTGGTCTCGTTGGTCATCATCACCGTCGTCGTCCGCTTCGCCGGCGATCCTCGCGACCGAAACCACGCGCTCGTCGGCACCGACGTCGAAGATGATCACGCCCTGGGCGTTGCGGCCGGTGATCCGCACGCCATGTTCGCCGCTCACGGGCGTCCGCAGCACCTGGCCGCCGCTCGTCGTCAAGACGATCTGGTCGTCCTCGGCCACAGGGAACGTAGCGACGACCGCACCATTGCGCGGCGACGTCTCGATGTTGATGATCCCCTGCCCACCGCGGTTGGTGACCCGGTACTCGAAGGCTGAGGTGCGCTTGCCGAAGCCCCGCTCGGTCACGGTCAGGATCATCTCTTCCCGCGTCGCCAGGTCGGCCTCGCGGACCGGATCGAGGCCAACCTCGTCCGTGGCCTCGCCGTTGCGCCGCCTGGCGCGCAAGTAGGCGTCGCGCTCCTCGATGTCGATCGTCACATGCTGGAGGACCGACATCGAAACGACTTCGTCACGTTCCGCCAAGTCCATGCCGCGCACGCCGGTCGAGCCGCGCGACTGGAACACGCGGACTGCGGTCACGGGGAAGCGGACGCACTTGCCGCCGCGCGCGGCCAAAAGAATGTCCTGGCCCGCCTCGCAGACCTCGACACCGACCAACCGGTCGCCCTCGTCGAGCCCCATGGCGATCTTGCCGTTGACCGGCACGAAGGTGAAATCCGAAAGATCGTTGCGCCGCACCTTGCCGGCGTTCGTCGCAAACATGACGTGCAGGTCGGCCCAGGTCGTCTCGTCCTCGGGCAGCGGCATCACCGCGGTGATGCGCTCGTCGGACGCGACATGCGGGAACAGGTTGACCATCGCCTTGCCGCGCGCCTGGGGCGTCGCCAGCGGCAGGCGGTACACCTTGAGCTTGTAGACCTTACCCTGGCTCGAGAAGAACAAGACCGGCGTGTGCGTGTTGGCGATGAAAAGCCGCGTCACGAAGTCGTCGTCGTGCGTGGTCATGCCGCTGCGGCCTTTGCCGCCTCGGTGCTGCGCCCGGTAGGTGTCGAGCGGGACGCGCTTGATGTACCCCTTCTGGGTCACCGTGACGATCATGTCCTCGCGCGGGATCAGCTCCTCGATGTCGATGTCGACGTCACTAGTCTCGTCGATCTCGGTTCGGCGCGGGTTGTCGAACTTGCCGCGCACCGTGAGCAGTTCGCCCTTCATCACCGCCAAGAGCTGCTCGCGGGAGCGGAGGACCGACAGCAGCTCGGCGATGCGCTCGCCCAGTTCCTTGATCTCGTTCTCCAGCTTCTGGCGCTCCAGCGCCGTCAGCCGGTGTAGCCGCAGATCGAGGATCGCCTGCGCCTGGCGTTCGCTCAGCCGGTAGGTCGCACTGCCGTCGTGCGTCACCTCCTCCACCAGCGCCAGGAGCGGGCCGATGTCGTGGATCGGCCATTCCCGGGCCATCAATGCCGCCCGTGCCTCGTTGATGTCGGCGCTGGCGCGGATCAGCCGGATCACCTCGTCGATGTTGGCGACCGCAACGATCAGACCGATCAGATTGTGGGCGCGATCGCGGGCCTTCTGCAGATCGAACGCGCTGCGCCTGAGCACCACCTCCTCGCGGAAGGCCAGGAACTGCTCCAGCACGTCGCGGAGCCCCAGCTGCATCGGACGTCCGGCCGACAACGCCACCATGTTGATGCCGAACGAGGTCTGCAGCGCCGTGAACCGGTAGAGCTGATTGAGCACCACGTCGCCGTCGGCGTCCCGCTTGAGCTCGACCACCACCCGCACGCCGCGGCGATCGCTTTCGTCGCGGAGATCGGAGACGCCCTCGACCTTCTTCTCGCGCACCACCTCGGCGATGCGCTCGACCAGCTTCGCCTTGTTCACCTGGTAGGGCACCTCGGTGATGACGATGGCGAAGCGGTCCTTGCGGATCTCCTCGATGACGGCCCGGCCGCGGACGACGATGCCGCCCTTCCCTTCCAGGTACGCCCGCTGGATACCGGCCTTTCCCATGATGATGCCGCCGGTCGGAAAGTCCGGCCCTGGGATCAACTCGATCAGCTCCGCCGTCTCGATCTCCGGCCGGTCGATCAGCGCGATACAGGCGTCGATCACCTCGCCCAGATTGTGGGGCGGGATGTTGGTGGCCATGCCGACGGCGATGCCGCCCGCGCCGTTGACGAGCAGGTTCGGGAACTGCGCCGGCAGCACCACCGGCTCGTCGTCGCTCTCGTCGTAGTTCGGCCGGAAATCGACCGTGTCCTTGTCGATGTCGTCGAGTAGTGCCATCGCCGCCTGGGCGAGCCGCGCCTCGGTGTAGCGCATGGCTGCCGGCGGATCGCCGTCGAGGGAGCCGAAGTTGCCTTGGCCGTCGATCAGCGGCAGGCGCATCGAGAAGGTCTGCGCCATGCGTACCATGGCGTCGTAGATCGCACCGTCGCCGTGCGGATGGTACTTGCCCATCACATCGCCGACGATGCGCGCCGATTTGCGGTGCGGCCGGCCGACGCCGTAGCCGCCTTCGTCCATGGCGTAGAGAATGCGACGGTGAACGGGCTTCAGCCCGTCGCGAACGTCGGGCAACGCCCGACTGACGATTACACTCATCGCGTAATCGAGATAGGAGCGCTTCATCTCCTGCTCGATCGGCACGATGTCGAACGTCTTGGTCAGCGACTCGTCGGCCAAAGTCGGGGATTACCTGAGTGTTGTGCGGCGAGCGTCGGGTGTCGCCGCCTGTAGCGCGGGGATGTAGCAGAGCACCGACAGGCCTACAAGGAAGGTTGGAACTGCTTGAAAAACCGCGCGTGGTTGTCCCGGCCGGGCGACGGCACTACGACCGTCATGACGTGGTCACGGGAGAGTTGGCGTGCGGACGACCAGTTGGCGGGACTTGGCTCCGGAAGCGCTGGAAGCGCATCTCAACCCGCGCGCTGCGGTCGGTAACGATCGCGCCGAACGTTACCTTCAGGGCTTCGCCGATCGCGCCGATTCGACCCGCCACCGTCTCGCCGGCACGTTCGACGTCAGATACGGGACGAGCCCGAAGTCGACGTTCGACGTCTTCCGCCCCGAGGGCCGCGGCCCCTTCCCCGCCTTCGTCTTCGTCCATGGCGGCTACTGGCGCGCCCTCGACAAGCGCGAGCACGCCTTCGTCGTCGAGCCGGCCGTCGCCCGCGGCTTCGCTGGCATCGTCATGAACTACGATCTCTGCCCGGAGGTTACCCTCGACCACATCGTCGAGCAGACCAAAACGTGCATCCGCTTTCTCGCGGCGGAGCGAACCGCGCTCGGCTTCACCGACGATGGACTGGCGATGGCCGGCCATTCTGCTGGCGCCCACCTGATCGCGCTGATGCTCCACCACGACTGGCGCACCGAAGGTTTTGCCGACGACCCGATCCGCTGGGCAGGCTTGTGGAGCGGCATCTACGAGCCCGAAGCCGTCCGTCACATCTCGGTCAACGACGACGTCCGCCTCGTCTCGGACATGGCCGAGCGGAACGACGCGATGACCCGCCTGCCCTGCGCCAAGCCCATCGTCGACGTCACCGTCGGCGCGCTGGAGCCCACCGCCTGGATCGACCAGTCCCAGCGCTACGCCGCCGCCTGCCGCGCGGCCGGCCTCGACGCGACCCTCACCATCATCGACGATGCAGATCATTTCTCGCTCCTGGAGCACCCGATCCTGCCGCCTTCGCCCTGAGGTCACACTCGTTCTCGCATCCGTTGAGTACGTGCGGGACGGCCAACGGAAGTCTGGGCGGCGGCTGGCTGACGATTGGCCGACGCCGATGGATGGCGCAGCCCGCCTTCAGGTCACCATCGATGCTCGCCGCGACCGACAGTGGAGCCCGGCCAACTGCGCGTCGCATCGCTCCCGTGGACAAGAGCCTTCGGCTCGAACGCGCTCGCCAGCTTGTGTCTCTTCGGCGAGACTGCGTACCGACGCCGACTGGCCGTTGGTAGGCTCCGGCCAGTTGAATCCGGTGGTGATGTCCGTGCGCGCCGCCGCCGTAGTCGTGAGCAGCAGGCCGACGGCGACGGGCCTTGCTGCAAACGTCAGCTTGAAATCTCGCGATCGCCTCGCGGCCCGCGAAAACCTCCCTCGTACACGTGTATCGTGCAAAAAAACTGCTATCCAATGCTTGCTTGAGCCGCTAGATCATGACCAATCGAACATGATTTACATGCCATGCACGACGAATGGATCGTCTGTTCACTTGATGTCTTCGTCCCGCGGTCGACGAAGGATCAGGGCGGCCGGACACGCATTCGAAGATGCAGCCGGTCGACACCGAACAGCAGCCGGCGCGCCGCTCGTTCCGAGCGACTTTGCTTGCGTCTCCGTGGTTGTCGACGAGCGCGGGCATGCTTCGTCGTCGGGCCGTCCGTCATATCTTCGTCAACGACGACATCCGCTCGGCCACCACGTGGCCGAGCGAAGCGATGCGATGCCGTCATGTAGCTCATGAATGTGCCATCGTAGGAGCGGCGACGAGCATTGCGAGCGTGCGCCACCGATAGGCTTCAGCATTCTGGCAGGCCCGGTGACGTCCATCGCGGCCGATGCGCCAGCCGAGGTTCAGGCGTTCCGGTTGGGTGAAGACGTTCGGCTCACCTTCGAACTCGACGACGGCACTGCCGACGACGAGCCCGAACTCGGTGCCGGAGACTTCGAGGATCCGCTCGGCACCCTCTCGATCACGGGCCTCGTGTCCGGTGCGGTGCTCGACTTCGGCGGCGGGGTGGATTTCTTCAATCCGGTAAAAGGGTTGATCGAGGTCAACGTCTTGGAGTTCGGCCCGGTGCCGCCACAGGTGCCGTTGCCTGCGGCGCTGCCGCTCCTTGCAGCGGGCCTCGGCCTGCTGCAGGTGCTGAGCCGCCGCCGCGCTTGATCGGGCCACGCCGCGCGGCAATACTTCTGGTAGAGTGTGTGGGCGGAGGATACGACAACGGACCACTCACCGCTGGGCGAAGCCGCGTTCGCCGCCACGCCGAGGCTCGAGGACGAACTGCGACAGGCCGGGTTCGTCGGGTTCGAGGCGTTCATGTCGGGCCGGACGCTCGAAGCGCAGGACGGTGCGGTCGACGTGATCAGCTGTACACCTGGGGCAACCGCACCACCGGATGCCAGGCAGGCCGTCGGGGCGCTGCGTCGGCTGCTCGACGATGGTGACGGGCTTCCGGTCGTCATCGAACTCACTCTACTCGTGTCCGGCGCCGGCCAGGATCCCGCCCTGGCGGCGCTCACCGAGCGCATCCGCGTCGCCGGTTACCGCCAAGCCGTTCTGTTGGCTTTCTCGGCCAACGAACGCGATGCCTACTGTGTGGCCTATGCCCACACCCCCGTCGCCGACACCGACGCGTTCGATGTCGCCTTTGCCGCGGCGCATCGGCACTTCGAGGCCCTGCAACGGGCGCATCCTCGGACGCCCGGCGGTCTCGGCGCCACGTACTCGGATCGCTTCTCGTCGCGCGAGCGCGAGATCCTGTCCTGGTGCGCCGAAGGAAAGTCGAACTGGGCAATCGCACGGATTCTCGACATCTCCGAGAACACCGTACGCTTCCATCTGAAGAACGCGTTCCGCAAGCTCGATGCCACGTCACGAAGCGCCGCGATCAACGCAGCGCTGGCGCGCGGCGTCATCCGGCCGGCTCTTCGAGGCCGAAAGGCGGCGCTCGTCGAAATGTACCGGAGCTTCGTCGAGGGCGACGCCGGCCCTTTCCGCGCGATGCTGGCCGACGACGTCGTGCTGATCGCCACGGCGCCGCCCGAACTCTTTCCTCAGGGCGGCCGGTACGTCGGGCCGGACGCGGTGCTGGAGCATGCTGCCAAGGTCGCCGGCGATTTCGATTGCCGACGCTTTCTGCCACAGGTGATGGTCGAGGACGGCGACGACGTCGCCGTCTATCTCGACGTCGAACTCGTCCACCGTTCGACAGGCAACGTCATGGCCTTCGATTGCGCTCATTTCTGGACGTTCCGCGGCGACAAGATCGTGCACTACGTCGAACTGTTCAACACCGGGGAAGCTCACCGGCAGATGGTCGGCGAATCGGCGGCGGTCACGCCGCGGCGGCGGCCAACTCTGCGTAGCTGACCAGCTCAGACGCCGCGCCCGCTACCCTCCGCCTTGCCCTCGCCCCACGCATCAAGTCGGTCGGGCTGTCTTGCTCCCGACCAGTACGACGATCAGATGACACGTTCATAATTTTTTCTTCAACAAAAACGTTACCTACCCGTTCAGGTAGGGGTGGCGACTCGGCCACTCGGTTTACCTTCTGTTTCGCAATGTTCAGGACACCATGTACCAGAAACCGCCATCTCGTGCCATCGCTGCTCGCGGTTCTCATCGCCCCAGTGCGATGAGAGCCACCACTGCGGTTGTTCACAACAGATGGAGTGAAGGTCATGATCCGGAACGTTCAGTGTTGCTTCTCCATCTCGCTGCTGAGGGGACTTCATGATGCGCATGTTCCACGCCTGGGCGGCCACGGCGCTGCTCGCTTCCACGAGCCTCGCCCACGCTGCTCCGGTCACCATCACGGCAACCGGTAACGCCGCCGCCGACATCGCCGGTGCTGTCGACACCTACCGAGGCGTGTTGGGCGACCTCAACCCGTTCGAGCCGCAGAACTTCGCGGGCGGACGGCGCCAGATCGACTGGGATGCGGCGCCCGACGTCGTCTCCGATCCGAACGCGTTTCCCGGTGATTTCTTCAACTTCAACGCTGCGCCGCGGGCTCGCGGCATCGAGTTCGAGCCGACCGGATCGACCACCGGCTTCCAGCTCAGTTCGACCGCAGCATCGGGAACGCCGGTCGAGTTCGGCTTCGACGACCAGTTCTCGACCTTCAGCCCTGAGCGGCTGTTCGCTCCGGTCGGAGGGACGACCCTCGACGTCAAGTTCTTCGATCCTGCGGACCAGACGACCCCGGCGACGACCCGCGGTCTGGGCGTCGTCTTCACGGACGTCGAGATCCCCGGCCTGACGACGATGACGTTCTTCGACCGCAACGACAACGAACTCGGCAAGTTCGACGTGCCGACGAGCGACAACGCCGGCCTCTCGTTCCTGGGTGTCGCTTTCGACGATCCCGAGGTGTTCAGGGTGTCGATCGTCGCTGGCCTCTCGCCGATCGACGGCGCGCTGGTGGAGCCGAGCGAGCTCGTCGCCATGGACGACTTCATCTTCGGCGAAATGACGCCAGTGCCGTTGCCGGCGAGCGTGTTGCTGCTCGGTGCCGGCATCGCGGGCCTCGGTGCCATTCGGCGTATGCGGGCTCGCTGAGCTCCGGGACGCTCCCCGGCGACACGGCGAACGACGCCGCCGTGTCGCCGGGCGATGGACCGCCGCGCACGATCAGGCACCAATACACAGCAAACTTCGGCGCCGACGCGCGACGGCCGCCCGGGTCGAGATCGCGCTACGCGACGCCGACGCCACGAGGTAGTGCTACGGCGCCCAAAGTCGTGATGTCGGCAGTTGCAAAGGAATGGCTCCGGGGGTCGGATTCGAACCGACGACCGATCGGTTAACAGCCGATTGCTCTACCGCTGAGCTACCCCGGAACATGTGCCGGCGGCCACTAACACGGGCAGCGTCCGGTCGCAACGCCCACATGTCGACGCGGCCCTGGAGGCCCGGACCGGAATCGAACCGATGTACGCGGATTTGCAGTCCGCTGCATGACCACTCTGCCACCGGGCCCACGGGCAGCCGTAGATGGCAGCCGAGCAGAAGACGGTCAAGGCGCTGGACCCGGACGCGCTGGACCAAGGGCGGCCTCGAGCCCTGTTGGCGTAGCCGTTGCGCCCGGTCACAATCGACGCGCTCGGCGTTCCCGCCGACCGGCACGACCTAGGCTTCGAGGAACATCGCATGGACGACCAAGCGCGCCGTCACAACATGGTCGAGAAGCAGCTGCGGCCGAGCAACGTCGCCGATCTGCGCGTCTTGGCGGCCATGGAAGCGGTGCCGCGGCCACCATTCCTGCCGACCAACTTGCGTGGCGTTGCCTACAGCGACGACGACATCCGCATCGGCGACGGTCGCTTTCTGATCGAGCCTCTGGTGCTGGCGCGTTTGCTGCAATTGGCGGCGCCACGCGACGACGGCACGGCGCTGGTCGTCGGCTGCGACACCGGCTATGCCGCTGCGGTGCTCGCGAGGCTCACCGCCACCGTGTTCCTGACCGCCTCACCGCAAGCGACCGACGACGTCGAAGCGCGGCTGATGACCCTGGAGGCGGCCAACGTCATCATGGCGCCGACCAATGCGCCGCTGGCCGGGCACGCCGAAGCAGCACCGTATGACGTGATGCTCGCCATCGGCCAGATCCCCGACGTCCCGACGGCCCTGACCGACCAGCTCGCCGACGGGGGCCGGCTCGTCGCCGTGATCGGGTCCGGACGCGTCGGCCGCGGCACCATCGTCGAACGCATCCACGGCCATCTCGGCAGCCGCGAGGTCTTCGATGCGGCTACGCCGCCGATGCGCGGCGTACGGCGACCGGTCACGTTCGAGCTCTGACACCGATGACCTGAACGCACGGTCGGAGAGCCACACTTCGTACGTCAGGTCCCACGGTAGTGCCGCTCCGGGTATCGGACAGGACTGCTTTTACGCGGCGTTAACTCGGCCGGCGTACGGGTGCTGGCTGTGGCGGACCCTCCTGTCCGCGAACAGCGCCTTCGGAGCATGTGATGAGCACTGGCGAAGCCGTCGACGAACCGTCCATGGACGAAATCTTGTCCTCGATCCGCAAGATCATCGCCGAGGACGAAGTCGACGACGCGCCTCAGGCAACCAAGACGGCCGAGGCGGAACTGGCGCCGGCCGCTGCGTTCGCCGTCGAGGGTGTCGCTGATGACGAGATCTTGGAGCTGACGGCCGACGACGAGCTGATCGACGATACGCCGGCCGACGCAGAGCTCCCGGCAGCACCGCTCGCCGCCGCGGACGATGTCGATGACGACATCGACGTCGACGACCTGCTCATCGAGGACGCCGCGGACGGGCCAGCGCTTGCGGTTCTGGCCGATGCTACTGCCGAGGTTGCCGGCGAGCCGGAGCCAGATGCAGAGGGACAGCCGCCTGCCCAAGCGGAGGTCGAGGTGGAAGACGAAGCTGTGGAAGCACCGCCGAGCGCCGCCGAGTCGGCCCCTGCATCCGACGATGCGCCGTTGGTGGGCGCGATGGCCGCCGTGGCGGCGACCGACGCCTTCCATCGTATCAGCCAGGCCGTGGCGCCGGGCGATGCCGTCCCTGGTGGCGACCGCACGATCGAAGTCTTCCTCGCCGACCTGCTCCGACCAGAGCTCAAGAACTGGCTCGACACCAACCTGCCAAGTTTGGTCGAGCGGATCGTCGAGCGCGAGATCAAGAAGCTGGTACGCGACGCTCAACCCGAATAGCGTCGTTCTATTTGATCGGACGGTCTTACCAAGTAATTGTGGGAACAAGCGCGTACCTAGCGCGCTGCCGGCCAGCATAACCCCAATTTACGCGCTGGCATTGGCATGCTCGTCGCCATTGCGGCTTGATCAACTCGGTCTTCGTGCTGTGGATCGTCGCCGCCAGCTTCGTCAGCTTCGTCAGCTTCGCCGACGACCTCAAGTCCCGGTTCGCACAGCGCAAGGAGGTGTTGCTCGCCCTGGTCTGTGTCCTCGGCACCATCGTCGGTTTATAGTTCGCCACCGATGTCGTGCTCGGCGTGCTCCTGGTGGGCCTAGGCGTTTCGATCCTGCTCGATGGCCCGATGCTGGTCGACTTGGATTGCGGCCACTTCGCAGCGGCCGTTCTCGTCGCGCTGATCCTGGCACTGTGGCAGGCGCCGCGGTTCGTCTGACCACGGCGCTTGCGTTTTCGGGCCGAAGGTCGTTTCGTACGGTGCTCGACTCTCCACGTACCACCGATACCACAGACCATGCTCGACAAAACCTACGTCCCCGCCGACGTCGAGGCTGGCCGCGACGCCGCCTGGGAAGCCGCCGGGCGTTATCGTGCCGGGGGCAACGGCACGCCTTACTGCATCATGATGCCGCCGCCGAACGTGACCGGCTCGCTGCACATGGGCCACGCCCTCACCTTCACGGTGCAAGACACGCTGACCAGGTTCCGGCGGATGCAGGGACGGGCGACGCTGTGGCAGCCAGGCACGGATCACGCCGGCATCGCCACGCAGATGGTGGTCGAACGCGAGCTCGCGGCCGCCGGTGAGAGCCGACAGGAACTCGGCCGCGAAGCGTTCACCGAGCGGGTTTGGCAGTGGAAGGAGGAGAGCGGCCGCACCATCGTCACCCAGCTGCGGCGGCTCGGTGCCTCGCCTGACTGGTCCCGCGAGCGCTTCACCATGGACGACGGGCTCTCTGAAGCCGTCCGACGCGCGTTCGTCACGCTCCATCGTCAGGGCCTGATCTACAAGGACAAGCGCCTGGTGAACTGGGACTGCCAGTTCCACACGGCCATTTCTGACCTCGAGGTGGTGTCGAAGGAGGTGAAGGGACACCTCTGGCACATCGCCTACCCGATCGAAGGGACCGGCGAGACGATCGAGGTGGCGACGACCCGTCCGGAGACCATGCTCGGCGACACCGGCGTCGCGGTGCACCCTGACGACGACCGCTATCGCCACCTGGTCGGCAAGCACGTCCTGTTGCCGCTGGTCGGACGGCGGATCCCGATCGTCGCCGACGCCTACTCCGACCCGGAGAAGGGCACCGGCGCCGTGAAGATCACGCCGGCGCACGACTTCAACGACTTCGAGGTCGGTCGCCGCAACGATCTCGAGGCAATCTCGATCCTCGATGCCGACGGGCGGATCAACGACGCCGCACCCGAGACTTATCGCGGCCTCGACCGTTTCGTGGCGCGCGATCGCGTCGTCGCCGACCTGGAGGCGCTGGGCGCGCTCGTGAAGGTCGAGCCGCACACCCACATGGTGCCGTTCGGCGATCGATCGAACACGCCGATCGAGCCGTTCCTCACCGACCAGTGGTTCTGCGATGCCGTCACCCTGGCCAAGCCGGCCATCGAGGCGGTCGAGACCGGACGCACGACCTTCGTTCCGCGGAGTTGGGAGAGCACGTACTTCGAGTGGATGCGCAACATCCAACCCTGGTGCATCTCCCGCCAGCTGTGGTGGGGCCATCGCATCCCTGCCTGGTACGGACCGGATGGTGCGGTCTTCGTCGCCACATCCACTGCCGAAGCGGAGTCGCTGGCTTACGCGCATTACGGCCGCGCGGAGCCTCTAACCCAAGACGCGGATGTGCTCGACACCTGGTTCTCCTCGGCGCTCTGGCCGTTCTCGACCCTGGATTGGCCCAACGAGAGCCCGGAGCTCGCGCGGTTCTACCCGACCGACGTGCTCGTCACCGGCTTCGACATCATCTTCTTCTGGGTCGCGCGGATGATGATGATGGGCTTGCACTTCATGGGCGAGGTGCCGTTTCGCGAGATCTACATCCACGGTCTCGTGCGTGACGAGGCCGGCCAGAAGATGTCGAAGTCGAAAGGCAACGTCGTCGATCCGTTGGAGCTGATCGATGCCTACGGCGCCGATGCCCTGCGCTTCACGATCCTCGCCAGCTTGTCGCAAGGACGGGACATCAAGTTCGGCGTGAGCCGGGTCCAGGGCTACCGCAACTTCGTGACCAAGCTTTGGAACGCGTCGCGCTTTTGCGAGCTGAACGGCTGCCGCCTCGTGCCCGGCCACGCGCCAGAGGCAGTGAACGAAACCCTCAATCGCTGGATCGTCGCCGATCTCGCGGCAACGACGGTGCTCGTGACCGATGCGCTCGAGGCCTATCGTTTCAACGACGCGGCGCTCGCGCTCTATCGGTTCGTCTGGGACCGCTTCTGCGATTGGTATCTGGAGCTGGCAAAGCCGCTTTTGGACGGCGAGCCGACCGCCGCCGCCGAGACCCGGGCGACGGCCGCCTTCGTCCTGGACCAGGTGTTCCGGCTCCTCCATCCGATGATGCCGTTCGTCACCGAGACCCTGGGCGAACAGCTCTTGGACGCGCAGCCGAACGGTTTGATCGCCCAGCCCTGGCCCACGCCGTCCGACCTTGCGGCGCCCGAGGCCAAGGCGGAGATCGAGTGGTTGATCCAACTGGTGAGCGAGGTGCGAGCCGCGCGCGCCGAATTGCGGGTGCCGGCCGGAATCAAACTACCGCTGCACGTCGCCGAAGCCGACGCGCTGACGACCGCCAGGCTTGCTCGCTACGACGCGGCGCTCCGTCGGCTCGCGAGAGTCAGCAAGGTCCACCTAGGCGGGCAGCCACCGGTCGGTGGCACGTTGCAGGTGGTCGTCGATGCGGTCACCTACGTGTTGCCACTCGCCGGCGAGATCGATCTGGACGAGGAGCGAGGGCGGCTGACGCGCGAGCGCTCGAAGCTCGAGAAAGACGTGGCGCGGATCGAGCAGAAACTCGGCAACGCTCAGTTCGTCGCCAAAGCGCCGGCAGAGGTCGTCGACGAGCAGCGCGAACGACGCGCCGAAGGCTTGGCCACGCTGCAAAGGCTGGACGCGGCGCTCGCGCGGATCAGTGTTTGATGACCGACCGCCCGGTAGACGGCTGGATCCATAGAGGCGACCTCGACGGTGCGGCCGTCGTGCCCCTGTGGGCGCTCGTTGGCGATCGCTTCGATGCCGTGAGCGAGACTTGGCCAGCGGCCGCGCGGGCCTGGCTCGCGGCGACCAAGTTCGTCGCCAAGCCGGGCCGCAGCGCGCTGCTTCCCGCGGCCGAAGGCGGCTTGTTCGGCGCGCTTCACATCGTCGCCGATCCGACGTCGCCGTTCGACGCCGCAGGCGCCGTCGCGGCTCTGCCGGGCGTCGTGTACGAACGGGCCGACCAGAGCGACGTCGCCCCGGACGTGTTGGCGCTGGGATTCGCCCTGGCGAGCTATCGCTTCCGCACGAGTGACGATCAGGGTCCAGGTCCGCGCCTGGTCGTCGATCCGACTGAGGCCCGCATCGCCAGAAGCGCTCGTCTGGCGGCGGCGATGCGGCTGGGCCGCGATCTGGTCAACGAGCCGGCCAACCGGCTGGGGCCGGCCGAGTTGCAGGCCGCCGTCGAAGCCGTCGCTGGCAGCTTCGGCGCCGAGATCACGACGACCGTGGGCGACGAGCTCTTGGATGCACCCTTCCCGGCGGTCCACGCCGTCGGTCGCGCCAGCCCGCGGGCGCCGCGGCTGATCGACCTCCGCTGGGGCGACCCGGCTCATCCCAAGGTGACCTTGGTCGGCAAGGGCGTTTGCTTCGATACCGGTGGTCTCGACATCAAGCCGTCCTCGGCGATGCTCTTGATGAAAAAGGACATGGGCGGTGCTGCGGTGATGCTGGCGCTCGCCCAGGCGCTGATGGCCGCTGCGTTGCCGTTGAGGTTGCGCCTGCTCGTCCCAGCGGTCGAGAACGCCGTCGCGGGCAACGCCTTCCGTCCGGGGGACGTCATCGCCACGCGGAAGGGGCTGGAGGTCGAGATCGGCAACACCGACGCCGAGGGGCGTCTGGTACTCGCCGACGCCCTGACCTTGGCCGACGAGGAAGAGCCGGACCTGCTGTTGGATGCTGCGACGCTCACTGGCGCTGCCCGGGTTGCCCTGGGTGCGGAGATCCCTGCCCTCTTCACCCCCGACGACGAGCTCGCCGCGGCGCTTGCCGAAGCTGCCGCAGAGGCCCACGATCCGCTGTGGCGCCTGCCGCTGCATCAACCCTACCGCCGTCTGCTCGACACGAAGACGGCCGATCTCAACAACGTCGGCTCGGGTGGGCTCGCGGGCGCGATCACCGCCGCGCTGTTCCTACGCTGCTTCGTCGGCGAGGCACGTCGCTGGGCGCACCTCGACGTCTACGCCCACAACCCCAACGACCGTCCGGGCCGACCCAAGGGCGGTGAAGCAACCGCGATGCTGGCGTTGTACCGCATGCTCGAGCGCCGCTACGGAGGCTGACTTTGCAGGTTCGCACACCCCCCGGTCGTCGCCGGGACTACGGCTTTTTCGTACCGTTGCAGACGCGTTGGATGGACAACGATCTCTATGGCCACGTGAACAACGTCGTATACTACAGCTACTTCGACACGCTGATCGCCGAGTTCTTGGTCAACGAAGGCGGCTTCGATCCGTTCGATGCCGAGGTCATCGGCTACGCGGTGGAGACCGGTTGCCGCTTCCACAGCGGGCTCCGCTACCCGGATCGCGTCGTCGGCGGCCTCAGGATCGGGCATTTGGGCAAGTCGTCGGTGCGCTACGAGATCGGCATCTTCCACGAGGCGGCCGACGACGCTGCGGCAGAAGGGCACTTCATCCACGTGTTCGTCGAACGTGCCACCGAGCGCCCCGTCGCCATCCCTGCGGCTCTGCGCGCCGCGATGGTCGAGCTTCAGGCCGTCACGGACGCGGCTGGCTGACGTAGGACGTCGCATCATGGCAAGGTTGCGGATCAACCTGCAGCAGCGCGAATTCGAGGTCGAGGGTACCGAAGAGTTCGTCAAGGCCTACGCCGAGCGCTTCGAGCAGCTTCTCGAAGGCTTCCAGCTCGGTACCAAGGACGCGCCGCTGCCCGCTGCAGTGGCTGGAGATGCTGCCGGCGAAGGGTTCGGCGAGCTGCTCCAGGCACTGCCGCGCACCGCCACCGACGTCGATCGGATGCTGCTGGCCGGATGGTTCGTCCAATGCGGGGTTGCCGAACGCACGTTCTCGACGGCGGACGCCAGCCGCCGGCTCGTCGACCAGGGTGTGAAGGTCGGAAACCCTTCCCAGTCAGTGAAGCAGAACCTCGTGGCCAAACGTGCCTTCCAGGTCCAACGGGGCCGCTACCGGGTGGCTCAGGGCGGCTTGGCGCACCTCGAAGCGCTGACCGGCGGGCGACTGAAGGACGGTTGACGGGCAACCGTCGATCGAGCACCTAGGAAGCATGAAGGGATCGGTTCACCCGAGCGGTTTGCGAATTAGCCACCCGGTGCTCGTCTGAGCGCCGGGACGTTGCTGTCTACCGCTTCTCCATTCCGGGTACGATCCATGTCCTCCACGACCTGTTTCTCGGTCCACGCCGAGCCTTCGCCCCACGTCATGTCACGTGTTTTCGATTTGTTGGCGCGCCACGGCGTGCTGCCGTCGCAATGCCACAGCCAGCACGTGCCGAGCCGGTCGCTCGTCATCGATCTCCATCTGGCGGACCTGGACGGGACGCTGACGCAGAAGCTCCACGACGGCCTCCGCCGCCTCGTCGAGGTCGAGGACGTTCTGGTCGGCGCCAAATGCGCGCCGGCCTGACGGCAGCCGCCATCCTCGTCGCCTCCCACGCCGCAGCAGAAGACTTCTGCCCGGCTCTCGCCGTTCCGGCAGAGCTGGCAATGGTCTGCGAGACCCGTATCGTCGACGGCACCGCGACGACCATGGTGCGGCCGGTCGGCTCATCGCTGGCCAGCTTCAACCGTTTGATCGTGCGGCGTTTGCCCGAGCCGGTCGACGATCCCGCGGCTTGGCTGGAAACCCAGATGACTTTGGACCTGTCGCCCTGGGTCGGTGTCGTCGAGGGCTTGGCCGCACATCCCGACAACCCCCTCAAGCCGGAAGCGCTCGAGCCGCTGTTGGAGCTCTTCCGCAGTCGCGTCGACGAGGTTTCGGGCTTCGCCCGGCGCGCCTGCGAGCCACCCGAAGTCAGGGACGACGATCGCTGGACGATGCGCTGCGTCTACGATGCCGACGTCGCCGAAGCCGTGGTCTTCTTGGAGCTGCGCCAAACCGACGGCCTGCCCATCGCGACCGACTTCCGCGCCGCAGGTAGCCAGCGCGCGCGACAGTTCGAAGCACTGCTCAATGGTCTTCGGGTGGAAGATCGTTGAGGTCGTCGGGCTCCGACTCGACTACGGGAATCGCGTAGGCGCCGTTCAGCCACCGCGCGAGGTCCAGATCGCGGCAGCGCTTGGAACAGAATGGCCGGGTCTGCGGGTCGCTCGGCTTCCCGCAGGCGGGACAAGCAGGTCTGGTCTTCTGGCGTCGTGGGGCCATGGCTCACCGGATCTCGAAGGTCGTGGCGGGCAATGCCGGGTCGCGGACGAACCGGCGAACCACCCCGACAGTTGCCAACCAGCGATCAGCCGCCGCCGCGACGTTGGCCCGGTCCAGCCAAGCGGCCAAGTCCGAAGCGAGCGCGACGGTCGATCCCGGGTGGTCGGCGAGCTGGCGCACTGCGGCGTCGGCGGTGTCGCGAAGCGGTTCGCTTCGCTCGTGGAGCGCCGTCGAACGCCGTGCGCGTTCCAAGACGACGAGCCCGCTCGCCAGGACTGCGACGACCTCGACCCCGGTTCCGTCCAGGCGCGCGTCGAGGTCCGCGCGCAGCGCAGCTTGCCCGGCCTTACCGCCCGGATCGAGGAAGTCGACGACGATTTGCCCTCCGAGTTGACGCACCGTGATGGCGCGCGCCAACTGATCCATCGCCTGCCGGTTCAGCTCGGCAGCACCAGCTTCGGCGCCCCGCCGATCGACGTCGACGGCGACCAGGGCCCGCGTCGGCTCGATCGTCAGCCGCCCGCCCCCGGCGAGTGCGACCTCCGGACCATGGGCGGCCGCCCAGGCCTCGGCGCAACCGGCCGCCGTCCAGGGATCGGCAGCACCCTCCACCGAAGGCTGGTCAGCCAGCCCCCAGGCGCGCCGCAGCGTTTCGGCGACGGCAAGGCGGAGCGGCCAAGGTGCGACGATGGCAGATGACGGGCTTACGTCGAGGGCTACCAGCGTGGCCGCGACCCGATCAGTCAGGGTCGTGACCGGGCCAGGCGCGGCCCGCGTCGCGGCATCGCCTTGCCAACGGTCACGGGCTGCGCGCAGCAGCGACGCTTCCCGCTGGAGGCCGGTGTCGTCGGCCGTGGCCGCCCGCGCCCGCAGACATATGCCGCCTTCGGGAAAGAGACACTCGGCCCGCTCGCGGAGCTGTCGCCGCTCTGCGCCCGCAACTTCCTCGGCCACGCCTGAAGGACCACCTTCGCCGACGACGTTCAGGTGATGTCCTGGAACACGCCAGCCGCGGGTCGCGCGTCCGGGCTTGTCGCCCGAGGGGTCGCGCACGCCCTGCACCAGCCAGCGTGCGCCTTCGGCGAGCCCACCCCGTCGTTCGCGGCGTGACAGCCGGACGAAGGCGTCGGCCTCGGTGCCAATGTCGACGAACGCGCCGCCGAGTTCGGGCACGACGCGCGTCAGCCGACAGACGAACAGCGCCTCTTCCATGCCGTCGACGAGATCGACGACGCGCACCGCGTGGAGGTCGCCGCGACAGGTGCGGCCGAAGACCCAGGCGAAGGGGCCCGGGTCGACGATCAGGCCGTCGCTCACCGGGCGGCCCATCCGAGACCACGCAGCAAGCGCAAGGTGACCTCCAGCGGTAGGCCGACCACGTTGGAGTAGCTGCCGTTGATGTCGATGACGAACGCGTCGGCACGGCCCTGGATGCCGTAGGCTCCGGCCTTGCCCATCCACTCGCCGGACGTGAGATAGGCGTCGATCTCGTCGACGGTGAGCCGCTTGAACCTCACCTGAGTGAGCACCGTTCGTCTGGCGATGCGGCCCTCCAGGTTGCGCACCGCGACACCGGTGTAAACGCGATGGCGGCGGCCGCTGAGCATGTTCAAAAGCGCGCGGGCGCGCACCGGATCGTCGGTCTGATCCAGGACCCGCCGACCGCAGGCGACGACGGTGTCCGCCGCCACGACGAAGGCGCCGTCAGCGAGCTTCGCACCCGCGTCGGCTTTGGCTGACGCCAGCCGTTCGGCGAGCTGTCGCGGCAGCTCACGGGGCAGCGGGGTTTCGTCGATGGTCGGCGCGACGATCAGATCAGGCTCGATCCCGATCTGCCGCAGGAGAGCCAGACGTCGCGGAGAACTCGAAGCCAGCGCCAGGCGCGCAGGCACTATTTGAAGCGGTAGGTGATGCGTCCCCGGGTCAGGTCGTACGGGGTCATCTCGACGGTGACCCGGTCCCCGGTCAGGACGCGGATGCGGTTCTTCCGCATGCGGCCCGAAGTGTGGGCAAGCACTTCGTGCTCGTTCTCGAGCTTGACGCGAAACATGGCGTTGGGCAGCACTTCGGTGACTGTGCCGCCGAATTCGATGAGGTCTTCTTTCGTCATAGTGTCTCCGGTTGCGACGAGCGCCGCTGACGGTGGTCGAGCCACCGGGCGCCGCAGAGGACATGAACGCTCCGCTGCGGGGAATCAAGCATGCCGTCTGCTAGGCCGCCTCAAGGTGCTGGCGAGCCTGCCGGTGGAAACCGGGCGTAGATGCGGTCCATCAGCACGTCACGCAACTGCCGGTAGGCATCGAGCTGCTGCTCACGGGTGCCGGTGACCAAACTCGGGTCCGGCATCCGCCAGAACTCGACCTCCACGGCCGCATCGCGCATGTACTCCACCGCCCGGTGGTGCGCTTCCGGCGACAACGAGATGACCACGTCGAAGAAGTCGTCTTGAAGCGCCTCGAAGGTCTGCGGCACGTGGCCCTTCAACGAGATGCCGATCTCGTCGAGCACCACAGGCACGAAGAAGTCCGGCTCACCATCGCGGACGCCGGCGCTGTCGACGTAGATCCGCCGCGCGTGGAAGAAGCGCAAGATCGACGCCGCCATCGGGGAACGAATACTGTTCATCGTACACGCGAACAGCACGCTGCCCGGGAGATCGACCAATTGGGTCAGCCACGGATGTGAAGCACACAGACGAGTGTAAAGAGCCGCCTGGCCGTGTTGTGGTCCATCTCGATCCGCTCGGCGAGCGCGTCCACCAGCTGCTCGGAGCCCTCGTCGTGGAGTGCCCGCCGCGCCATGTCGATCGCCTCGATCCGACTCGGCATCGCGGTCTTGATGGCATCGTAGTAGCTCTCGCAGATCATGAAGTAGTCCTTGATCAACGAGCGGAACGGACGCAGTGGCAAGCGCACTTCGACAGCCCGTGCACTGGCCGGCTGGATGTCGATGACCAGCGTAGCGTCGCTCAAACCGAGCTCCACCTCGTAGGGGCCGCGGGTGCCGTCGAGCAGTTTGAAGTGGTTGGTCTCCAACAGGTCGAACATCGCCACCTGCCGCTCGTGCTCGACTTCCGGCGACCACTTGACGAGCGTCTGGTTGTCGAGCGTCACGTTGGAGATGCGCGTCGTCGTCCCGACTTCTGCTTCGGTCGTAGCACTCATGGCGGCGTCACCTCCGCTCGAGGCGTGTGGTGATCGCACGGGCGTGGGCGCCGAGGCTTTCCGCCTCCGCCAGCCGCGCCGCATGCGGGCCGAGCACCTCGAAAGCCTCGGCCGAGCAGGACAAGATGGTCGTCCGCTTCATGAAGTCGTGAACGCCCAGCCCCGAGGAGAATCGTGCTCCACGGGAGGTCGGCAGGACGTGGTTGGGGCCACCGACATAATCGCCGATCACTTCCGGCGTGTGGGCGCCGACGAACACGCTGCCAGCATGGTCGATGGCATCGGCCAACGATGCCGGCTCGCGCGTGACGATCTCCAGATGCTCGGGAGCCAGACGATCCACCAGCGCCGGCACCTCGGAGAGCCCGCCGACGACGATCACAGCGCCATGGTCACGCCAGCTCGCAGCGGCGATCTCGCGGCGCGGAAGCATTGCGAGCTGGCGTTCGACCTCGGCCACGACCGCTGCCGCCAAATCCGCGCTGTCGGTGACCAGGATCGACTGGGCGGCGGTATCGTGCTCGGCCTGGCTCAACAGGTCGGCAGCGATCCAGGCGGGCTCGGCGCTGTCGTCGGCGACCACCAGGATCTCCGACGGGCCGGCGATCATGTCGATCCCGACCCGGCCGAAGACTTGGCGCTTCGCCTCGGCAACGTAAGCGTTGCCCGGCCCGATGATCTTGTCGACCGGGGCGACGGTCGCGGTGCCGAACGCCAAGGCGCCGACGGCTTGTGCGCCGCCGATCCGGTAGACTTCCTCGACGCCGAGAAGCTTGGCGGCCGCCAACACCAGCGGGCTGACCTCACCGCCCGGCGTGGGCACCGCCATCACCAGCCGTCTGCAGCCGGCGACGATCGCCGGAATGGCGTTCATCAGGACGCTGCTCGGATAGGCCGCAAGGCCACCCGGAACGTAGAGGCCGACACTGTCGATCGGCCGCCAACGCAGCCCCAGACCGACGCCGAGCGCATCGACGTGCTGATGGTCGGTCGGCCGCTGGGCCTCGTGAAACGCGCGGATGCGCCCGGCCGCGAAGCGCAGCGATTCGAGGTCGTCAGGTGAACAACGTGCCTCCGCGCCGGCCAACTCGGCTGCCGACAGGCGCAGGGCCCAGCCGTCCGGGAACGGCCCGTCGAACCGCTCGGTGAAAGCGCGAAGTGCCTCGTCGCCATCCTGCCGGACCGCCTCCAAGATCGCGGTCACGGTGTCACCCACGTCCTCCGGCGTGTCCCGGCGCGTCTCGACCAGCGCCGTGAAGGCGCTGTCGAACCCAGGATCGTCGCTCCGCAATCGAACCGGCATCAGCCGCTGTCCGCGAGCGATGCGTCGGCCGCGGCGGGCGGCTGGACGACGCCGAGGTCGTGGAGGTGGCAGTCGATCCGCTCCATCGTCAACCGGATCGCCTCGCCGCCGTGGAACACCAGCGTCACCGTCAGCTCGTCGCCGGCGTTCTCGTCGTCGGGCAGGATCGTCAACAGCTGGTGCGTGGCGGTCGGCGCATCGGGGTCGAGGCCCCGCCAGTGGGCGGCCGTCACGTGGTCGAAGACGAGGACGGTGGTGCATTCGGGCGGGTCACCGCCATCGGCGCAGCGCTCGCGACAGTAGCGGAGGAACGCAGCCATGAAGCGGCGCGCCTCGACGTCGAAGGCCATCTCGGCGATCGGCAGCCGTGCGTCCTGCAGCATCGCGGCGATCACTGCCAGATCCTCGGCATCGACGGCGCGGAGGCGCAGCTCGTCGGTCATGCGAC
Organism: Pseudomonadota bacterium; assembly: GCA_039818825.1. GTDB lineage: Bacteria > Pseudomonadota > Alphaproteobacteria > Geminicoccales > Geminicoccaceae > JBCBTD01. The sequence continues at coordinate 62,256 of JBCBTD010000001.1, read as the reverse complement.
ACGCTCGATCGCAGCCCCGCACGCGCGCAGCTTCCGCTCCAAACCCGAATAGCCACGGTCCAGGTGGTAGACGCGATTGACCTCGGTGGTGCCCTCGGCCACCAACCCCGCCAGCACCAGCGAAACCGACGCCCGCAGGTCGGTCGCCATCACCGGCGCGGCCTTGAGCTTGTCGACGCCGCGGACCAACGCCGACGGTCCCTGAACCGTGATCCGAGCACCCATGCGCATCAGCTCTGGCACGTGCATGAACCGGTTTTCGAAGATCGTCTCGGTGATCATCGCGGCACCGTCCGCCACCGACATCAGCGCCATGAACTGTGCCTGGAGATCAGTCGCGAAGCCGGGGAACGGCTGGGTCATCACGTCCACACCCGTCGGCCGTCCGCCCTCACCCTCGACGACGATGCCCGCTGGTGTTGCTTCGACCGACAGGCCGGTCGCGCGCAGCTTCTCGAGCGCATCGCCGAACAAGGTCAGATCGGCGCCGTCGATCTCGATGCGGCCGCCGGTGATGCCCGCGGCCATGGCATAGGTCGCGGTCTCGATGCGGTCGGCAACGATCCGGTGGGTGGCACCGCCGAGCGACGGCACGCCCTCGACCGCGATCCGACTGCCGCCGGCGCCCTCGATCCGTGCGCCCATGGCCGTCAGGCAGGCGGCGAGGTCGACGATCTCCGGCTCGCGTGCGGCGTTGTTCAGAACCGTGGTGCCGCGCGCAAGGCTCGCCGCCATCAACAGGTTCTCGGTGGCCCCGACCGAGACCATCGGGAAGGTGTACTCGGCGCCGCGGAGGCCGTCCGGGGCCCGCGCATGGACGTAGCCGGCGTCGAGTTCGATGGTCGCACCCATCGCTTCGAGGCCGCTCAGGTGGATGTCGACCGGTCGGGTACCGATCGCACAGCCGCCGGGCAACGACACCCGCGCCTCGCCGGCTCGGGCGACCAAGGGGCCAAGTACCAGTACCGACGCGCGCATCTTGCGCACCAGCTCGTACGGCGCCGTCGTCGACAGGAACTCCGGACAATGCAGCGCGACGCGGCCAGGCGCGCCGGCCTTGTGGGTGGCCTCGACGCCGAGGAGCTGCAGCAAACGCCGCATCGACGAGATGTCGGCGAGATCGGGGACGTTCTCCAGCTCCAGGGGCTCCGCCGAGAGCAGCGCCGCCGCCATCACCGGGAGTGCTGCATTCTTCGCAGCACTGACCTCGATCCGGCCCGCCAGCCGGTGGCCGCCTTCGATCAGGATCTTGTCCATGGGTGAGCTTTCCTCGTCCGGTTCGCCTTCTTAGCGGACCGGGTGTCCGCGCTCAACGCTCGGTGGGCTGGTCAGGAGGCCGCGGCGGCGCCTCGGCGAGCGCCCGCGCCCGAGCTTTGCGCTTCTTCAGATTGGCGCGCATCGTCTGGGCGACACGCTCGTCGTGCTCGCTTCGCCCCGCCGGCCGGGCGTTCCTGGTCTTCCCGTCCTCGTCCGTCACCTCGGTCCTCGAACCTTGCGAGCGCCCAACCCCTGTGCCATACCGCAGCGCACTTCGGGCCGCCATAGCTCAGGGGTAGAGCGCACCCTTGGTAAGGGTGAGGTCGAGTGTTCAAATCACTCTGGCGGCACCACTCCGCCCGTCGACCGTCAGCGCCGGCGGGCCGTCGCTTCGACTTCGACGCGCATCGCCGGACTGTCGAGCTCGCAAAGCACGCTGGTGTTGGCCGGCCTCGCGGCGTCGCAGTGCCGCTTGATGATCGGCTTGATCCGCTGGAACTCCTCACGGGTCGCGGTGAACACGCGAACACGGATCAGGTCGGCGAGCGTGCAGCCGGCCTGGGTCAGCGCCGCCTCGACGTTGCGAAAGCACTGCTCGGCCTGCGCTTCGACGCCCTCGGGAAAGGTCATGCTGGCCGGATCGAAGCCGGTCGTGCCCGAAACGTGGACGTGGTCGCCGTCGACGACCGCACGGGCGTAGCCCGCGGCCGCCTCGAACGGTGCGCCCGAGTAGATGCGTTTGCCGTCCTCGGCGAACAGCGCGTCCCATGCCGGATCTCGGAACGCCTGGATCTCCAGCCGGTAGCCGTCGGGATCGCGGAAGAAGGCGGCGTAGACCCGGCCATCCATCTGCGGACCCGGCGGGCCGTCGAAAACGACGCCGCGGGCCGAGAGCTTGGCGTAGGTCGCGTCCACGTCGTCCTCGACGAAGCTGACCATCACACCGTCGGTGCCACGCGGCCGGTCGGGGCGGTCGCACACACCCAGATAGGCGCCGGCGTTGACCCGGAACAGCACCGCCGCCCCCTGGTCGATCACCGGTTCCAGTTCGAGCACGTGCTGATAGAAGGCGACCGACCGCTTCAGATCGTCGGTGTAGAGAAAGGTCAGCTGCTGACCCGTCGGCATCGTCATCGTCGGCACCCCGGCGCTGTCGCGGACCGATCTCTGCCACGGATCATCCAGGAGGGACAACGCTGACCGTCGAGCCCTTCACCCTGCTTGCGGTGGCCCTCGGCGGTGCGCTCGGTGGCGTCGCCCGGTTCCTGGTCGGCGAAGCGTTCGACCGGCTGTTCGGCGACGGCCTGCCTTGGGGAACCCTGATCGTCAACGTCAGCGGCGCCGGCCTGCTCGGCTACGCGGTCGCGACGTTCGGCGCAGCGCCGGCTTGGCTGATCGCGGCGATCGCCACTGGCGGGCTCGGCAGCTACACGACGGTCTCGTCGCTCGCCCTGCAGGCCGCGGTGCTGGTCGAGGAGCGTTCGATCGCCGGCGCCGCCGTCTATGTCGGCCTCAGCCTCGTGCTCGGTCTTGCGGCCGTCGCTATCGGCTTCGTCTTCGGCAGCGCCTGAGCCCGTGGGCAACCTCGCTGCCGTCGGGTTCGGGTCGGCGCTCGGCGCCCTCGCCCGCTTCGGCCTTTCCCTGGCGCTGGCCCATGACGGCTTTCCCTGGGCGACCCTCGCCGCCAACGTCGTCGGTGCCGCCCTCATCGGTGCGGCGGCCGAGGCGATGAAGCCGCCCGGCCCGATCGATCTCGGCAGCCGCGGTCGGCTGTTCGTCATGACCGGGTTCTGCGGTGGCTTCACCACCTTCTCGTTGTTCGGCCTGGAGACGTTGGAACTGTGGCAGCGGGGTGCGCCGCTCTTGGCAATGAGTTACGTTGCGCTTTCGGCAGCGCTGTGGATCGTCGCTGTCGTGGTGGCGATGCGGGTGACGCGTCGCTACGTCGGACGCTGGTTGGCTCGCCGCGGCGAGGCGCCCGGCTGAGGGAGGCGGACCAATGGCGGGCGGCAAGCTCGGAGCCCTGGCGATCCTGCTGTCGCTCTCGGTGACGGCGGAAGCCCCTGCCGCTGGCCCCGCTGCTGGCCCCACCGCTGGCCCCACGGCTGGCATCGTCGCTGCCGATCCCGAAGGCTGCTCCACGGTCCGCTTCGCCACCGTCGGCTGGAGCGACATCCAGACCACCACCGCCACCGCCACCACGCTGCTCGAAGCGCTCGGTTACCGCACGGAGGTCGAGACGTGGCCGGTGACCGACGTGTTCCGCGCCCTCGCCCAGGACAAGGCCGACGTGTTTCTCGGCACCTGGCTGCCGACCATGGCCGACGACGTTGCTCCCTACCTTGCGTCGGGCGGGATCGACGGGGTTCGCACCAACCTCGAGGGTGCGCGTTTCACCCTGGCGGTGCCGACCTACCTCGCCGAGCAGGGCCTCCGGAGCTTCGACGACATCGCCGACTTCGCCGAGCCTCTGGGCCGGCGGGTCCACGGGATCGAGCCGGGCAATGACGGCAACCGGTTGATCCAGGCGATGATCCTCGACGACCAGTTCGGCCTCGGCGACTTCCGGCTGATGGAGGGCGGCGAGCGGGCGATGGTCGATGCGGTCGACGACGCGGTCATGGCCGAGGCGCCGATCCTGTTTCTCGCCTGGGAACCACACCCGATCAACTCGACCTGGGACATCACCTATCTCGAGGGCGGCGATGACGTCTTCGGCCCGGCCCAGGGTGCGGCGACGGTCCACACCACCGTCCGCGGCGGCTATCTCGAAGACTGCCCCAATGTCGGCAAGCTCCTGCAGAACCTCGGCTTCACCCTCGATTACGAGAACCAGGTGATGGCGATGATCATCGACGCCGCCATTCCCCCAGAACGCGCCGCCGCCGACTGGCTCACCACCAACCCCGAGCTGCTCGAGAGCTGGCTCGACGGCGTCCGCACCCTCGACGACCGCGACGGCTTGTTGACGGTGATGCAGTATCTGGGCGTGTAGGGCGGCCCGAAGATGGTGGGCGCAGGAACGCAAGGTCGTGAGGTCCATCCGCCTCGGTGCGCTGCTGCGCGCAACGTCAGCGTAGGTCGCTGTTCGGCCTTTTGCGGACATAGAGTGGGTGTCTTGCTACAACCCAAAACTGCCGATGAGCAGGCTTGGGGATCGTGCGCAGCGTAAGCACAGTCTATTGGCGACTTCGCTTCATTAAGCTTAGGGCTAAATTACGCAGCAGAGAAAAAACTTGAGAGATAGAAAAGACTTCGTATTCTATTTGTCTAGCGTCAAATGTTCGGGTAACGAAGTCAATTCTTTTTCCGCGCGATGTAATTTTTTCAAACGTGGCGCTCTGATGGTCGGTGCCAAATTCTACGACACAGCCATGGATAATCATGTTCCTAGCATCGACGTGACGTAAGAGCTTTTCTGCAACTTTTGCCATGGTCAACTTCATTTTATCATCACTGCAAAGAACAAGATCATTAAATTTCTTGAAGTACCTAATTTTTCTGCTTAAGCTTTTTGGCCTCTCTTGTTCCAAGGGTGTTTTTTCATGCACTATGAAGACAATTACATCAAGTACCAACTCGACATTCGCCCAAGCAACCGAAAGTTGTCCAATAAGTGAGAATAGGCGATTGGCTGCTGCATCTCTGGGCAGTTCTGCAGGGATGGATGAGGTGTCCACATTGGAGGGCACGATCCCAACACTCCTGCCGATTAAACAGCGCTTGACGCGTACTACAACTGAATGATGCGACGCTTGTGTGTTTGTGCCGCCGCACAAACTGGACGTTCATGGCCTAAAAAAAATTACTACTTAGTTACAGTAGATGTTGCCGAAGCCATCCTGTCTGCATGTCGTTCCGTTGCTACCATATGTATTACCGAAGCTGTCGGTGCGCCATGAGTTGCCTCGATTGTCATAGATATTGCCGAAGCTGTCGGCGCGGTAGTTTGTCCCATCACTACCATAGGTATTACCGAAGCTGTCGGAGCGCCAGGAATTGCCGCGATTGTCGTAAGTGTTTCCGAAGCTGTCGGTGCGGTAATTTGTCCCGTCGCTGCAGTAGGTGTTACCGAAGCTGTCGGTGCGACAGGAAAGAGCTTGACTTCCGGCCGGAAACCCGCCGCAGGCCACCAAACCGATAGCAAGCAAGCTCATCCGAACTACCATCGCAAATCTCACTGTCTAGTGGACTTGACGCCCTATCTATCTCGAACTGCAGTCCACCCACATCCTATCCAAACGGATGGCAGCCTTCGACGTCTGACCGCCCAGGCGAGCAGACGGCGGCCGTGGGGCGTGGTACGGCCGCTCATCGCCGGATCTAAGGCTTGTAGTTTCGCATCACTCAAATACCGCTCCCCGTCCGAAACGCGCGTTTCATGAGACTGTTCGCGTCCGACGCCGCACGGTCAGAGCCACAAGGGCCTGGAGGATCGCTGGCCAACGCCCTGATCCCCCACGCCTCCGACCCTCACCCGTACCCCAGCGGCTTCAGGGCTTCGTCGATCTCTTCCAGGATGGTCGGATCGTCGATGGTCGCTGGCATCTTGTACTCTTGCTGGTCGGCGATCTTCTTCATCGTGCCGCGGAGGATTTTGCCGGAGCGGGTTTTTGGCAGACGGCCGACGACGGCCACCAGCTTGAAGGCAGCGACCGGGCCGATCTCGTCACGGACCCGCTGCACCAGCTCGCCGCGGACGTCGTCTTCCGCCTTGGCCACACCCGACTTCAGCACCACGAGGCCGAGCGGCAGCTCGCCCTTGAGATCGTCGGCCACACCGATCACCGCGCACTCGGCAACGTCGGGGTGGCTCGCCAGCACCTCTTCCATCTGGCCGGTCGAGAGGCGGTGGCCGGCGACGTTGATGATGTCGTCGATGCGGCTCATGATGTAGAGATAACCGTCTTCGTCGCGGTAGCCGGCATCGCCGGACAAGTAGTAGCCGGGATAGCGCGTCAGGTAACTCTGCACGTAGCGCTCGTCATTGCCCCACAGGGTCGAGAGGCAAGACGGCGGCATCGGCAGCTTGATGCAGATGGCGCCGATCTGCCCGTCCGGCAGCTCGGCGCCTTCCTCGTCGAGGATACGCACGTCGTAACCGGGCACCGCCTTGGTCGGTGAGCCGGGCTTGATCGGCAGTTGCTCGAGGCCGATGCAGTTGGCGGCGATCGCCCAGCCCGTCTCGGTCTGCCACCAGTGGTCGATCACCGGCACGCCGAGCTGGGCTTCGGCCCACAGGAGCGTGTCCGGATCACAGCGTTCGCCGGCGAGGAACAACGCCCGGAAGTGGCTGAGGTCGTACTTCTTGATGAACGCACCTTCGGGGTCTTCCTTGCGGATGGCGCGGAAGGCCGTGGGTGCCGTGAACATCACCTCGACCTTGTGCTGGCTGATCACGCGCCAGAAAGCGCCGGGGTCGGGCGTGCCGACCGGCTTGCCTTCGTAGATCACGGTGGTGTTGCCGTTGAGCAGCGGCGCGTAGCAGATGTAGCTGTGACCGACGACCCAGCCGACGTCGGACGCGGCCCAGTAAACCTCGCCCGGCTTGACGTCGTAGAGGTTGCGCATCGACCACAGGAGCGCCGTCGCGTGGCCGCCATTGTCGCGGACCACGCCCTTGGGCTGGCCGGTCGTGCCCGAGGTGTAGAGGATGTAGAGCGGGTCGCTGGCGTCCACGGGCACGCAATCGACGGGGTTCGTCGCCGCCGCGGCCTTGGCCCAGTCGACGTCGCGGCCGGCCTCGAGCGGCGCTTCGACCTGCGGCCGCTGCATGATGATGCAGTGGCGCGGCTTGTGCGCCGACGCCTCGATCGCACCGTCGAGCAGCGGCTTGTACGGGATCACCCGGTTGACCTCGACGCCGCAGCTAGCCGAGACGATGACGACGGGTTTGGCGTCGTCGATCCGGGTTGCCAACTCGTTGGCGGCGAACCCGCCGAACACGACCGAGTGGACGGCGCCGATCCGCGCGCAGGCCAGCATGGCGACCAGCGCCTCCGGCACCATCGGCATGTAGACGATGACCCGGTCGCCCTTGTTCACGCCGTGGGTCACCAAGACGCCGGCGAAGCGCGCCACCTGGTCCTGGAGCTCGGCGAAGGTGATCTTCCGGACGGTGTCGGTGACCGGGCTGTCGTAGATGATGGCCGCCTGATTGGCCCGGCCATCGGCGACATGGCGGTCGACGGCGTTGTAGCAGGTGTTGAGCTGGCCGCCTTCGAACCAGCGGTAGAAGGGCGCACGGCCGTCTTCGAGCACCTTGGTCCAGCGACGGTCCCAGTGCAGGCCCTCGGCGGCTTCGCCCCAAAACGCATCGGGCTGCTGCAACGATCGCTCGCGGATCTGGTCCTGAACGTTCATCGTCGTGCGCTCCCCTGAATGTACTTTGCTTGGGTTCGCCGTAACCCAGCGCCACGCGGCGGGCCATCCGGACGAAGGGGCCAACGCTGCGTTGACAGCGCTGGTCGCTGGCGGTGAGGTGCGAGACCAACCAACGAGCTTTGACGGGAGGCCACGTTTGGAAGCTCGCCGCACCGCGGTGTTCCCGCCCGACAGCGTGTACGAACGCGACCTCGGCCCCAACGCGGCCAACCACGCGCCATTGACGCCGCTCGGCTTTCTCGAGCGCTCCGCCGACACCTATCCGGCGCGTGTCGCGGTGCGCTACGGCACGACCACCCTCACCTACACCGAACTGCGCGCGCGCTGCCACCGGTTGGCCGCCGGCCTCGCCTCGCTCGGTGTCGGCCCGGGCGATACGGTCGCCGTCATGGCACCGAACGTGCCAGCGCTCTTGGAGGCGCATTATGGCGTGCCGCTGGCGGGTGCCGTCCTCAACGCGCTCAACACCCGGCTCGACGCCGCCACCGTCGGCTACATCCTGCGCCACGGCGGCGCCAAGGTGCTGATCGCCGACAGCGAGTACCACGAGGTCGTCCGCCAGGCCTTGGCGGCGTGCGGTCGCGAGGTGGTGGTCGTCGACCTCGTCGATCCCGCGGCAATGGGCGAACGGCTGGGCGCTCTCGACTACGAGGAGCTGCTGACGCGCGGGGCTGCGGACTTCGTGCCGTTCGCGCCGGCCGACGAATGGCAGGCGATCAGCCTCAACTACACCTCAGGCACGACCGGCGAGCCCAAGGGCGTCGTCTACCACCACCGCGGCGCTTACCTGAATGCCGTCGGCAACACGCTGGTCTGGGATCTCGGCGACGCGCCGGTCTATCTTTGGACCCTGCCGATGTTCCACTGCAACGGCTGGTGCTTTCCCTGGACGATCTGCCTGAAGGCCGGGACCCACGTTTGCCTGCGCACGCTGACGGACGAGACGATCCTGGGCGCCATCGCCGCCGAGGGTGTCACCCACCTTTGTGGCGCGCCGGTCGTCATGAATCTGATCGCCAACGCCGACGACGGCCTGCATGCGCCGATCGGCCACGAAGTGCGGATGATGACGGCCGCTTCAGCACCACCGGCGGCCATCCTCGAACGGATGGCGGCGCGTGGCTTCCACGTGACCCACGCCTACGGTCTGACCGAGGTCTACGGACCGGCCACGGTCTGCGCCTGGAACGAGGCGTGGGACGCCTTGCCGGCCGCCGCCAAGGCCGAGAAGCTGGCGCGGCAGGGTGTACGCTATCCGGTCCTGGAGGGGCTGTCGGTGCGCGATCCGGCAACGCTCGCGCCGCTGCCGGCGGACGGCACGACGATCGGCGAAATCATGATGCGCGGGCACATCGTGATGAAGGGCTATCTCGGCAATACGGCAGCTACCGAGAAAGCGTTCGCCGGCGGTTGGTTCCACACCGGCGACCTCGCCGTGACCCATCCCGACGGCTATGTCGAGATCAAGGACCGCTCCAAGGACATCATCATCTCCGGCGGCGAAAACGTCTCGTCGATCGAGGTCGAGAGCGCGCTGTTCCGCCATCCAGCCGTGATGGACGCGGCGGTGGTGGCAAGGCCCGATCCGACGTGGGGCGAAACGCCCTGCGCCTTCGTCACGTTGAAACCGGGCGCCAATGCCACCGCAGCCGAGCTGATCGACCACTGCCGTAACGAGCTTGCCCATTTCAAGGCGCCGAAGGCGATCATCTTCGGCGACCTGCCCAAGACCTCGACCGGCAAGGTTCAAAAAGCCGTGCTGCGCGATCAAGCGCGACAGGACGCACCGTGACGGATCTCGATCCGGCCCTGCCGGCAGAGGCCACCCTGGTCGGCCGCATCTGGCGGCCGGGGCTCGGCGCTTCGGTCGCCACGGTGCGCGACGGCATGGTGCTGGACGTGACGGCCGCCTTCCCCACGGTTGCCGACCTCCTGCGCGAAGCGGAGCCCGCCCGAGCCCTGGCTGCTGCAGATGCCGAACCGGTCGGTGCGCTCGCCGACGTCGTCGCCGTGAGTGGCTGGGACCAGCGAGAGGCGGGCCTCACCCACCTCCTGGCCCCTGCCGATCTGCAGCCGATCAAGGCGGCCGGCGTCACCTTCGTCGCCAGCCTGCTAGAGCGCGTCATCGAGGAGCAGGCGGGCGGTGACCCGGCGCGGGCGGATGCCGCACGGCGCGAGATGACCGAGCTGATCGGCTCCGACCTTGCCGCGATCCGTCCGGGCAGCGCCGAGGCCAACACCCTGAAATCGACCTTGCAGGCACGGAACCTTTGGTCGGCCTATCTCGAGGTCGGCATCGGCCCCGACGCCGAAATCTTCACCAAAGCGCCGGCGATGGCGGCGGTTGGCAGTGGTGCAAGGATCGGCGTGCATCGGGCGTCGTCGTGGAACAATCCGGAACCGGAGGTGGTGCTCGCCATCGCCGCCGATGGCCGGATCGTCGGTGCCACCCTGGGCAACGACGTCAATCTCCGTGACGTCGAAGGCCGCAGCGCCCTGCTCCTCGGTCGCGCGAAAGACAACAACGGCGCTTGCGCTCTGGGACCGTTCGTCCGGCTGTTCGACGATGACTACGGGCTGGACCAGCTCCGCCGGACCGTCGTCCACTTGGAGGTCAAAGGCGTCGACGGCTTCACCATGTCCGGACGAAGCTCGATGGCGGCGATCAGCCGCGATCCGAGCGATCTTGCGGCTCAGGCGCTGAACGCCAGCCACCAGTACCCGGACGGTGTGTTCTTGATGTGCGGAACCATGTTCGCACCCGTCGACGACCGTGGCGAGCCGGGCATGGGCTTCACCCATCATCACGGCGACGTGGTGGTGATCGCGGCCGACGATCTTGGTCGGCTGGTCAACTGCGTCGGCCGTGCCGACGAGATTCCCCCCTGGACCTACGGCCTGCGTGATCTGTTCGGGGATCTTGCCCGGCGCGGCTGCGCCTGAGCGGGCGATGGCGGATGGTGCGCGTCTTGACGTTTCGGCACCGCGGGCGATCGACGCCCGTGGTGCCGAAGGACGATCAGTGGAGCGAACGAGGCTCGTAAGCGGCGGGGCTTTCCTCCAAGCGGAGGATTTGGTCTTTCAACCGGAGCTTTTCCTTCTTGAGGCGCAGGAGCACGCTCTGATCGGGCATGGGGCGTTGCTGTTCTTGTTCGACTTCCGCGTCCAGCATCGCGTGTTTGCCCTTCAAGCTGACGAGGTGGTCATGCATCGACATGGTTCGTCGACCCTCCTTTCGAACCCCAGCGGATTCGAACATCATACTACCGATAGGCGAACCGAGCCATCCCGTGCTGCTGCTGCGACGCACTATCGGTACGCCAGCCGATGACCCCTATGGTGCCGCTGCGTGTCGTCGTCGGCCTGTCCGGAGCCAGCGGTGCCTGCTACGGCATCCGGGTCTTGGAAGCGTTGCGGACGCTGGACGTCGAGACCCATCTCATCCTCACCCGGCCAGCCGCCCTCACCATCGGCTACGAGACCGATCGCACGGTCCGTGAGGTGAAAACGCTTGCGACCAAAGTTCACGACAACGCCGACGTCGGAGCGGGCCCGGCGTCCGGATCTTTCCGGGCCATCGGCATGATCGTGGCCCCATGCTCGATGCGCACCGTCGCCGAAGTCGCCTGCGGGCTGTCGACCAGCCTGCTGACCCGTGCCGCCGACGTCATGCTGAAAGAGCGGCGACGCCTGGTGCTGGCGCCGCGCGAGACACCGCTGCATCTCGGGCACTTGCGCAACATGGCCACCGCGACCGAACTTGGAGCCATCATCGCGCCGCCGATGCCGGCCTTCTACGGCAAGCCCGCGACGATCGCCGACCTGGTCGACCACCAGGTCGGCCGCTGGCTGGACCTGCTCGGCCTCGACAACGACTTGGTACGGCGTTGGCGCGAACCGGTGGCCGAACCGTCCGAAGGGGAAGCGCACGGCGGCGGCTGAACCGCTCGATCGGCGCGGACGATCCGTTTTGAGATGACGTCATCTCACATCTCGTACGTCTCGTCCCGAAGCGACATTTCACGGCAGCGCTGTTGGTCGACCGTCGAGTCGTTCCGGTCAGCTTGGTCTTCCGGATCAACCGGACGGTCCTCCTGCCTGGGAGGCGCCATCGCGCGACTCTCCAGTCAGATGCGGACCGCCAAGGCTGCGCATGCGGGCTTCCATCATCGGCCGATCGACACCAATCCGTTGACGGACTCTGCCATCGTGTCCCGCCATGGCGGCGGTCCATGTTCCTTTGCCGAAGCGCTCCACCACGCACGGAATCTGGCAGGCTGGCGGCCGTGTTCCCCGATCGAAGTCTCGAATGCTCGAGGAACCAGGCGCTCCTCGGACGCCTCCGACAGCGACGACGCTTGCACGTCTGCCCGAGGCTGGGAGCAGTCCTGACTGCCGGAGAGCTTCGCGCCGGGCTACTTGTCGGGCATGCTCAGACGTTCCCAGTCGCCGGAGGCACTTCACGTTGGTGGCCGGGCCCAGCGCTGGAGAGCTTCGATGCGCACAGCCAAGGCGCCTCTTCGTCCGGCAAGGCACGGCGATGCCGGCGTGCTCGCTGAGCTGGTCAACCACGCCGGCGAAGGCATCCCGCTCCATCTCTGGAGCAAGCTGGCCGAGCCTGGCGAGAGCGGGTGGGACGTCGGCCGCCGCCGGGCCGCACGTGACACCGGCAGCTTCTCTTACCGCAACGCCACCATGATCGAGGCCGATGGCGAGGCTGCCGGCTGCCTCATCGGTTACATCATCCCGGACGACCCGGAGCCGTTGGCCGTCGACACGCCAGCCATGTTCGCGCCGTTGCAGGAGCTGGAGAACTTGGCGCCCGGTACCTGGTACGTGAACGTGCTGGCGGTGCTGCCCGCGCACCGGAACCGTGGGCTCGGTGCCGCCATGCTGGCACATGCCGACGCCACCGCGCGCGGGCTTGCCAGACACGCCATGAGCGTCATCGTCAGCGACGCCAACCCGGGCGCGCGACGCCTCTACGAGCGGTCCGGCTACCTGGAGGCCGCGCGACGCCCCATGGTCAAAGAGGACTGGATCAACGACGGGGAGAACTGGGTGCTGTTGACCAAGTCGCTCTGAGACGGCCGACCGAGAAGCCTAGGCCAAGCCCTTGGCCGCCAGCTCGCGGCGCGCCTCGGCACTCTTCTCCAGATCGAGCCCCATGCCGCGCATTACCGGTTCGGTCTTGGAGAACTGGACGTTGGTGTAGCCGACGACCTCGAACAGGTTGCCCCATGGGTCACGGAACCGGTTGCCACCGACGGCTGCGCCCAAAGCCTGCGCCGCGGCCATCACCCGGTTCCGATCGTCGACGACCAGGCCGAAATGTCGGCCGGCATCCGGATCGGTGGGCGTACGCTCGGAGAGCGCCAGGAACTGGTCGCCCATATCGACGAACGCCTGGCCAGGAGATCGGCCGCGCAGCCGCACCTCGAAGATCCGCCCCAGGAAAGCGAGCGCCTCATCGACGTCGCCGACTTCCAAGGCGATGTGGTTGATGCCAACCATGCGTGGCCTTGGCGCCTCGGTGCTCTCGGGTTGCTCGGACATCGTCATCCTCTCCAGCTGCGAGTAGGCTTGGTGGCACCGACGGCCAAACTACGGAAGCGGTCGATCCTTGGTCTCGCGCATGGTCAAGAGCGTCACCACCGCCACGGCGGCGGCCGCCATCACGTAGTAGGCCGGCGCGTAGTCGTCGTGGGTGAAGCCGATCAGAAAGGTCGCCATCAGCGGCGCGGTGCCGCCGAACGCCGCAAAGGGCAGGTTGAAACCGATGGAGTAGGCGGAGACCCGCACCTGGCTCGGCAGCTGTTCGGTCATGGTGGTCGGCAACGGCCCGGTGAAGCAGCCCATGATCAGCGCGAACCCCAATTGCCCCAGCACGATCATCGGCAGCGAGCCCGAGTGCAGCAGCAAGAATAGCGGGTACGAGCAAAGCAGCATGGCGAGTGCCCCGGTCAGCATGACGGGCTTGCGGCCGATGCGATCCGAGAGCGCCGCGAACAGCGGCACGAGGATGGCCAGTGCCACCAGCACGCCGGTATTGATGTTCAACGCGTCGCTGTCGCTGACCCCGTCGACGGTTTGCAAGTAGGTCGTGATGTAGACGAACGCGATGTAGTAACCGACGGCATTGAGCACGTTGATGCCGATGACGTGCAGAATGTTCTGCCAATGATGGCGGATGGCGTGAACGATAGGATAATCGATGACGACGACCTCGCGGGTCAGCCGCTGGGTGAATGCCTCACCGGCGACTTGCCGGCGCAGATAGATCCCGATCAGGCCGAGCACCAGGCCGAAGAGGAACGGCACGCGCCAGCCCCAGCTCTCGACCGCACTGTCGCTCAGCACGCCGGTCACCAAGGCCCCGGCAGCGGCGCCGGCGAGCAGCCCCAGGTTCGAGCCGATCAGCGCGATACAACCAAAGAGCCCGCGGCGGTTTTGAGGGCCGTTCTCGACGAGATAGGTCACCGAGCTGGTGTACTCGCCGCCGACCGATACGCCTTGCGCGAGGCGCAGGAAGGTCAACAAGAGCGGTGCGGCGATGCCGATCATCTCGTAGGTCGGCAGGAACGCCATCGCCGTCGTCGGCACCGCCATCATCGCCACCGACAAGACCAGCGCCGACCGCCGATCCAGCTTGTCGGCGAAATGGCCGATGATGACGCCGCCGATCGGCCGCATCATGAAGCCGGCAGCGAAGACACCGAAGGTGGCGATCAGGCCGACGGTTGGGTCGTCGGTCGGAAAGAACTGTTTGGCGATGATCGGCGCGAAGAAGCCGTAGACGGCGAAGTCGAACCATTCGAGCGTATTGCCGATCCCGCCGGCAACGGTCTTGCGGTCCAGCATCAACCGAAGCGAGGCGACCAGGCCGCCGTCGTTCGTCACGGACGGTCCGGCTGGCGAAGGCGAAGGCATGCGGCTCGCTCCGGCAGTGCGGTTGGCGCCTTCGCGACCCGGCGCAACCAGACGTACGACGGACCGGCGGGCCGGGCAGCCTAGTCACGCGATCTCCAGCCGGGCAACGGTCCACCCACTGGCCGCCGGATAGCCGATTGGTTGGAGCCGGCTCGAAGCACCTCGTTACGTCGGCGAAGCGGCGATCACTGGTCTCGCGCATGGTCAGGGGCATCGTGAGAGCGATCGCTGCGGCAGCCATCGCGTGGTAGGTAGGAGCAAAGTCGTCGGTGAAGCCAATCAAGAAGGTGGCGACCAACGGCGCCGTGCCGCCCAACGATCAGGGGATCGACCTGGCGTGCAGCAACGTGAAGAGCGGGTATGAGAACACGACCATTCCCGCCGCGCCGGCAATCATGACGGGCTTGCGGCCGATGCTGTCACTGACGCCATCGAGAGGCCGTATCATGAACCCGGCGGCGAACACGGCGTTGAGCGAGCGGCACCCGACTGCGGCAATGCGATGGCTGAGCGTGCGAGCAGATCGGTCTCCGCACCGTTGGCGCCGGCGGCCACTCGACGAAGCACGCTGTCGACCGCCACGAAGCTCGACGGCAGTTCGTGGCCGAAGACCCAAGCTCGGGCCGCGGCGGCAATGGCCTCGATCTGCAGGCGCTCCGCGGCAAGCTCCGCCTCTTGCACGCATCGCTTCAGCTCGGCACGGTCGGTGGGGTCGATGTCGAGGCCGGTGCCAGCCGCTTCCTCAGGACGCAACGCACGACGCGCCGCACGCAAGGGTGCTACCACCCGGCGCTGCCATGGCTCGCAGACGCGCTCGAGCTGGCGGACCTTCACCTCGTCGAAAGCGACGCCCCGCGCCGCGAGCGAGGCCACACTCAAGAGCAAGGGAACGTCGGTGCCATCGCGGTCCTGCAGCTCGAGGCAAAGCTCACGGATGCCCGGCGCCGCGTAGAGCGCGACGACATCGTTCCACAGTGCGGTCACGGATTGCCGAGCGAGATTCCAAGGCCGCGGGCGGTGTGGAGCAGGCAGTCGTCGGGCTCCACTGCCTGATAGCCCTTGATGGCTTCCTCGATCGGCACGTCGACGACGACCCGGTGCTGCCACGCCACCATACGCCCGAACCGCCGTTCGGCGCAGAGGTCGACCGCAGCAACGCCGAACGCGGAGCCGAGAACGCGATCGGTGGCGACGGGCGATCCGCCGCGCTGCACGTGGCCGAGCACGGTGACGCGGGTTTCGGCGTCGGTCCGCTGGGCGATGGCGTCCGCAACGCCCTGGCCGACGCCGCCATAGCGCCGTTCGCCCTGGGCCAAGGTCTGCATCCGCCGATCGCCGTCCGGCGCCTTGGCGGCCTCGGCGACGATCACCAAACTATGGTTCATGCCCTGGGAGCGTCGCTTCTCGAGGTGGGCGCATACCACGTCTATGTCGTAGGCGATCTCGGGGATGAGGATGACGTGGGCGCCACCGGCGATCCCGGCGTTGAGGGCGATGTGGCCCGCGTCACGTCCCATCACCTCCAGCACCATCACCCGGCTGTGGCTGGCGGCCGTGACGTCGAGCCGGTCGAGGGCCTCGGTGGCGACCTGCACGGCCGAGCTGAAGCCGATCGACGCTTCCGTCTCGCCGAGGTCGTTGTCGATGGTCTTGGGAATGCCGACGAGGTTCCACCCCGACTGCTTCGCCAGCTTGTCGAGGATGGCGAGGCTGCCATCCCCGCCGATGCCGATCAGGGCATCGAGACCGAGTTCGTGGTAGCCTTGGCCGATGTGACCCGAGTAATCGACGACGCCGCCGTGACCGTCGGGAAAGGCGAACGGGTCACCCTTGTTGGTCGTCTCCAGGATGGTACCGCCTCGGGCAACCAGGCCGGAGACGTTGGCCGGCGAGAGCTTGACCGCATCGACCGGGCGCAGGCCGAGCCCGTGCGTCGCCTTGTGAATGCCCCAGACCTCGAAGCCGTAACCGAAGGCCGCTCTGCGGACCACGGCACGGATGACGGGGTTGAGGCCCGAACAATCCCCGCCACTGGTCATCACACCCAATCGCATAGCCACAGGCCCTCCCCGTCGCGCTGTCGCTCGTTGGCGCGGCCGGGCCGGGAGGCCGTAGGCACGCCTTGCGAACGTGATATAACGCCGCTCCCCCTAGTGATACCGGAACCATGGTGTTCGACACCGAGATCGAAACGCTGAAGGCGGCGCATCGCGCGCTCGACGAACGCATTCGTCAGCTGGCGACGGAGCACGGTGCGTCGGCGCTGGAGATACAGCGGCTCAAACGGCACAAGCTCCAGTTGCGCGACCGCATCGTCCGCATCGAAAACTCGCGGCTACCGGACATCATCGCCTGACCGACGTTTCTGCTGGCGCTTGCAGCGATACATCTCACGGTCGGCAGCACTCAGGACTTGCTCAGCGGTCTGGTTCGGGGCGAATGCATAGGCGCCGTGGGCCAGCCCGACTTCGATCAACTGGCCGTCCCAGGCGAGCGGTCGGCGCCGCACCATGCTCGCCAACGATGCCGCCTTCGCACGGGCGGTCTCCAGATCGGCCCACATCAAGATGACACCGAACTCGTCACCGCCGAGCCTGGCGAAGACGTCGGACGCGCGCAGATTGCGAATCAAGAGTTCCGTGACGTGACGCAGCACCGCGTCGCCGGCGGCGTGGCCGTGGCGGTCGTTCACCGCCTTCAAGCCATTGAGGTCGAAATACAGGACGGAACCCGGCGTACCGTAGCGTTCGATGCCGCGGATCGCACGGTCGAGCTCGCGCATGAACGACCGCCGGTTGCTGATCGGCACCAGCGCGTCTTCGTCGGCAAGCCGCTCCAGCTCCGCTTCCCGCCGACGCCGGCGCGCAATCTCCTCATGCAGCTGAGCGTTGTCGCGCAACAGGTTCGCCAGCGCCTGGCGCACCTCTGGGGTCATGGCCGCGGCGGGTACACCGGTCAGCCGCGTCAGCTCGTCGTCGTCGAGCTCGTCTGGCACGTCCCGTGGGTCGCTCACGTTCAGCCCTCGTCGACCACCGTGACGTGGCCCATTTTCCGGCCCGGCCGTTGCTCCAGCTTGCCATAGAGGTGCAGGTGCGCGTCGCTCCGCTCTAGCCACACCGGCCACCTCTCGGCGTCGGCACCCAGCAGGTTCACCATGCGAGCCCGCGCGGTGGCGTGCGGCTGCGGTAGAGGCCAATCGGCAGCGGCCCGCACCGCCAGCTCGAACTGGTCGGGCCAACAGGCATCCAAGGTCCAATGCCCCGAGTTGTGCGGCCGCGGTGCCAGCTCGTTCAACAGCAGCGCACCGTCGGTGGTCTCGAAAAGCTCCACGGCGAGCAGACCTTCCAGATCCAGACCGAACGCCAGTCTGCGCGCCAGTCCGCGCGCGTCATCGACCAGTGCCTCCGTGGCCGAGGCCGGCGCCACCGTCTCGACGAGGATACCGTCCGCGTGCCGGTTCTCGGCGAGGGGCAAGATGACCAAGGCTCCGGCCGGACGGCGCGCCACGATCACCGACAGCTCACGGCGAAACACCACTTCCGTCTCGACGATGGCAGGCGCCCGCCCGAGCTCGATCCAGGCGCGCTCCACGTCACCGGCGGCGAGCACCCGCCGCTGGCCGTGGCCGTCATAGCCGAGCCGTCGGGTCTTGAGCCGCGCCGGGAAGCGAAGCTCGCGGCAGCGGTCCAGGTCCGTCGGGCCGTCGAGGGCGACGTGGGGCGCGGTCGCAATGCCCAGCCCGTCCGCGAACCGCTTCTCCTCCAGCCGATCCTGGGCGACGGCGAGGACGTCGGCACCAGGGCGAACCGGCACTTGCGTCGCTAGCCTGCGGACGGTCTCCAGCGGCACGTTCTCGAATTCCAGCGTCACGACGTCGGTGACCGCGGCAAACCGGTCGAGCGCGGCTGGATCGTCGAACGGCGCCAAGGTCGCCTGGTTCGTCACCTGGACGGCCGGCTCGTCGGCTTGCTGCGCGAACACGTGGGCCCGAAGGCCGAGTCGGTGAGCGGCCATGGCCAGCATCCGCCCGAGCTGACCGCCTCCTAGAATCCCGAGCGTATCGCCGGGTCGGAGGCTCACTCGCGGGTCTCGTCGGTTGGTCGTTCGGGCACGGATTCGCGTTGCCGCGCCCGCCACCCCGCCAAGCGCTCGGCGAGCGGGGGATCGGCGAGCGCCAGGATCGCTGCTGCCTGCAACCCGGCGTTGACGGCGCCGGCACGGCCGATGGCGAACGTGCCCACCGGCACGCCCGCCGGCATCTGAACGATCGAGTAAAGGCTGTCGACACCGCTCAGCGCCTCGCTCGGCACTGGCACACCAAGCACCGGCAGCGTCGTGAGCGAAGCGATCATGCCAGGCAGATGGGCTGCTCCACCGGCGCCGGCGATGATCACTCGATGACCGGCTTCGTGCGCGCCCTTGGCGAAGGCGTAGAGGCGGTCGGGCGTGCGGTGTGCCGAGACGACCCGACAGACATGGTCCACGTCCAGCGCGCTCAGGACGTCTGCGGCGTGGACCAAGCACGACCAATCCGAACGGCTGCCCATCACGACGGCAACCCTGGTGCTCAGCGATCGTCCTCCGTGCCGCCAGGCTCTCCGTTGCCCGGCAAACCGGTCGCCGCGGCCGCGAGATTGGCCTCGCGCAGTTGCACGAAGACTTCCTCGCGCAGCACCGAGGCGTGCGGCGGGAACACGAAGCCAAGCTTCACCGTTTTGCCCCGCAACTCGATCACCCGCACCTCGACGTCGTGGTTGACGATGACGGCCTCGCCGACTTTTCGCGTCAGGTAAAGCATGGCCCGCCATCTAGAAGCACTCACTCAACACGTTGTTAACCGTGTTGCCGGTAGCCTGCAACCGACGGTGAAATCGGGTTCTGCAGCGGGAACGGCGGCAATGCTGGAGCGGATCAGCCTTTTCGACTTGGTCGGCCGGCGTTTGGCCTTCGCCGAGCAGCGCCACATGGTCCTGACCCGCAACATCGCCAACGCCGACACGCCCGGTTATCGCGCCCAAGACGTGAAGCAGCCCGATTTCGGGGCGATGGTCGCGGCCCGCGCGGGCGCCGGCCGGGTCGAACTCGCCCGTAGCCACGACGGCCACCGCCTGCCCGCCTCGAACGGGACCGAAGGCCCGCATCGGGTCCGCGACGCCAAGGTCGCGGTCACCGTTTCCGGCAATGCGGTCAACCTGGAGGAAGAAGCCGGCAAGCTCGCCAGCAATGCCGGCCAGCATGGCCGGGCGATGGCGGTCTACGGCAAGTACATCAGCTTCTTGAAGCTTGCCGTCGGCGCGTCGGCCTGATGGCCGGCGACCGGCAGCTCAGCGGAGGTATTGGCGGATGAAGCTCGAAGACGCGGTGGCCATTGCCAGCGCCGGCATGAAAGTCCAGGGCGTGCGCGTGCGCTTGGCCAGCGAGAACCTCGCAAATGCGTCGTCGACCGCGGCCGAACCCGGCGGCGATCCCTATCGCCGCAAGACCGTGAGCTTCCGCGAGAGCCTCGACCGGGCTCGCGACCTGCGCCTCGTCGACGTGGCGCGCTATGACGTCGACCACACGGCATTCGAGCGCCGCTACGACCCTGCCCATCCGGCGGCCGACGACACCGGCTACGTGCTGATGCCCAACGTCCGGCCGCTGGTCGAACTGATGGACATGCGCGAGGCCCAGCGCAGCTACGAGGCCAATCTCAACGCGATATCGATGACCCGCCGGCTGGTCCGACAAACCCTGGATCTCCTGCGATGACGGCTGAGGGCCCCTGCTCATGACCTCCATCGATCCGCTCGCCGCCAGGCTCGCCCAGCTCGTCAAAGCCCAGGCCGCCCAAGGCACGCCCGGAGCGACGCCGCCAACCGGTGCCGTCGGCGGGATCGGTAGCTTCGAGAGCCTGTTGTCCAAGGCGATCGAAGACACCGTTGCCGTCAACCACGCTGCCGAAGCCACCGCAGCGCGCGGCATCACCGGCGACGCTTCGGTGCGCGAGGTCGTCGAAGCGGTGACGGAGGCCGAGCTCGGCCTGCGCACCGCGACCGCCGTGCGCGACCGGGTGATCGCCGCCTACCAGGACATCATCCGTATGCCGATCTAGGCGATCGGCTGCAGCTCACTGCCAAGGGTGACCGATGGAAGAGACCGTTCTCGAGGTGGCGAGCCAAGCCGTGTTCGTGACCCTGCGCGTCGGCATGCCGGTCATGCTCGTAGCCCTCGGCGTCGGCCTGCTCATCTCGTTCGTTCAGGCCATCACGCAAATCCAGGAACCGACCCTCACCTTCGTGCCGAAGGTCATCGGCATCATGCTGACTCTGGTGGTGGCGATGCCGTTCATGCTGGCGACCTTGGTGACCTTCGCCGAGGAGCTGTTCGTGCGGATCGGGACCGGCGCGTGAACCTCACCGTCGCCGACGACGTGATGCTGGTGACCTTGGTTTTCGCGCGGATCGGCTCTGCGTTGATGGTGCTGCCGCTGTTCGGCGAAGCCTACGTGCTGTCGCGCGCGCGCCTGATCCTCGCGCTGACCCTCTCCTTGGTATTGACGCCGGTGCTGGCACCCACCCTTGGTTCCGTTGGTGCCGTCGACGGCGCCTATGCAGGCCGAGTGGTGACCGAAGCCATCCACGGCCTGTTCATCGGCAGTCTCGTTCGCCTCGCGATCGCCGCCCTCTCGATCGCCGGCGCTGCGATCGCCATGCAGATGGGCTTTGGCGCGGCCAACTTCTTCAATCCCGGCGAAGCGCAACAAAGCTCCGCGACAGGCAACCTCATGACCATCGCCGGGCTCGCCGGGCTGCTGGCGATCGACGGCCACCATATGATGCTGCATGGGCTCGTCGCCAGCTACGAAGCCCTGCCGCCGACCGCCGGGCTGCAGGCCGCCGACATGGCTGCAGCGTTCGCCAGAGGCAGCGCCGACGCCGTCGTCATCGGCGTGCAGATGGCGATGCCGATGACCGCCGTCGCCCTCGTTCTCTACGCAATCCTCGGCATGATGAACCGGTTGGTGCCGACCTTGCAGGTGATCTTCGTCGCCATGCCGGTGCAGATCATCATCGGCCTCGGGCTGCTCGGCATCACCTTGCCCGCGGTGATCGAGCGGTTCGTCGCGTTCGCCATCGACCTCACTGCCGTGCTGGGAGCATGAGTGGTGAGTGGCGAGGCCGACGACGGCGACAAAACCGAACAACCAACCCAAAAACGGCTGGACGACGCCCGCCAGGAAGGTCAGGTCCCGGCATCACGGGACGTGACCAGCCTGCTGCTGCTTGGCGTCGGTGTGCTGCTGGTCTCGCCTCTGGGCGCGACACCGTTCCTGGCGCTCCTGCGGCCGCTCGGCAACATGCTTGCCGGCGCCCACGGCTTTGCGCTCGATGAGCGTGGCCTTACCGATCTGTTGATCGCCGCGAGCACCGAGGTGGCGCTGGTTTTGGCGCTGCCACTGGTGGCGATGATGGTCGCCGCGGTGCTCTCCAACCTGGGCCAGCACGGCCCGGTGTTCAGCCCGAAGGCGCTGGCCCCGAAGTTCGAACGGATCTCGCCGCTAAGCGGCCTGAAGCGGCTGTTCGGCCCCAAGTCCATGGCCGAATTCGCCAAGAACGTCGCCAAGATCGGCCTTGTGGGAGCCGCCGCGTGGTTCACCTTCCGACCGGTTGGCGCCGACCTCGGCGCGCTGGTCCAAGTGCCGACACCATTCGCTTTGGAGCGGCTGCAGGAATGGGCGCTGCGGACGACCGGCGCCGCCCTGGTCGTCGTCGCGCTCATCGCCATTGCCGACGTCGCCCTGCAACGCATGACCTTCTTCCAGCAAATGCGCATGACACGGCAGCAGGTGAAGGACGAGACCAAGCAGACCGACGGCGATCCTCACGCCAAAGCCCGGATCCGCCAGATCCGCAGTGAGCGGGCGCGCCACCGAATGATGGCGGCGGTGCCGGAGGCCACGGTGGTGATCACCAACCCGACGCACTTCGCCGTCGCCCTGCGCTACGAACAGGGGCAGACGACGGCGCCGGAGGTCGTGGCGAAAGGTGTCGACGCCCTCGCCTTCCGCATCCGCGCGCTCGCTCGCGAGCACGACGTGCCGATCATCGAGAACCGCCCGCTTGCGCGCGCCCTCTACGCCGAGGTCGAGATCGGCAAACCGATCCCCCAGGTCCATTTCGAGGCCGTTGCGGAGGTGGTCGCCTTCGTCATGCGCCAGCGAAGGCCAGCGACGGCAGGCGCCGATCCGCATTGAGCCCATCCTCCGCGATCGGCAATGGTCGGCGCGCGGCATCGATCGTAGGAGTACCGACCCGAACCGTTCGCAGCGGCTGCGCTAACCTTTTCGAAACGCTTGTCAGCGACACTCCAGCCTGTCGTTTTCCCGGAGTGTCAGCCGGTGTTGTCCTTGTCCCTACCGCGGCTTGCCGCTGGTCTTGTCCTGTGTCTCGTGCTCATCACCTCACCGGTGCATGCACGGTCGCCGTTCGACCCCACCCTAACCTCGATCCCTGCCAACGTGCAGCTTCCGCGCTGGGAGCACGTCGCCCAGCAGCTCGTCCATGAGCTGCCACTGATGCGTTCCTGTCTGGCGGCCGTGAACGCCTGCACCGGACCGCCGTTGGTAGCCTGGCGCCAGGCGTTGCAGGGCGTCGCCGATGCGCCGTGGCAAGACCGCCTCAGCGCGGTGAACCTGGCGGTCAACCGCACCCCGTACCACACCGACGCGGCGATCTACGGCACGCGCGATCATTGGGCCACGCCACTCGAGTTTTTCACTCGCAACACCGGTGACTGCGAAGACTTCGCCATCGCCAAGTACGCGTCGCTGCGCCTCCTCGGCATCCCCGCGTCGAGCATGCGCATCTTGGTCGTCGAAGACGTCCGCCGCAACCTCGCGCACGCGGTGCTCGTGGTCCGCGAAGGCACCCACGTCTGGTTGCTGGACAACCTCGACGATCAGGTCCGCGACTACGAAGACTCGCCACAGTACGACCCGTTCTACGCCGTCAACGAGGAAGAACGGTGGCTGCACCGACTTCCGACCGGACCGCTGCGGTCGTCCTGAGAGAGCGGCGACGCCGCCGCTGCGGTTCAACCATTGCACGCATTGGCGTAACGGTCTCTAGTAGCGGATCAATCGATCGACCATCTCGAGCGTGATCATGGATTCCAGCCTCAAGATCAGCTTTCACAATCTCCCGCACTCCGACGCCGTCGAAGCCGAGATCCGCGAGCGCGTCCAAAAGCTGGAGAACGTCTACGCCCACATCGTGGGCTGCCGGGTCGTCGTCGAGGCGCCCTCGAAAAACGCCGCAGGAGCTGCGGCGTTCGCGGTGAACATCGAGATCGGCGTTCCAGGTTCGCCCATCGTCGTGAAGAGCGAGCCTGCCGCCGACCTTCACGCCGCCCTCACCCACGCTTTCGACGTCGCCAAGCGGCGGCTCAAGACGTTCGCCGAACGTCGTCGCGGCACCTGAACGGGTCGCTCAACCGACGATCAACCGCTGCAGCGCGCCGCAGAGCGTCGTTGGCTCGATCGGCTTCGTCAGCACCACGTCGATACCCGCGGCCGCACAGGCTGGCGCCACCTCCGCACGGGCAGCGGCCGTCACGGCGAGGACGGGAACGCGGCCGGTCGGATTCGCCATCGCCCGGATCCGGCGCGTCGTCTCGAGACCGTCGATACCCGGCATCTGCAGGTCCATCAGCACCGCGTCGAAGACGTGCTCCCGCATCCGCTCCAGAGCCGTGGCACCGTCAGCCGCATCGACGACTTCATGGCCTTCGCGCTCCAACAGCACCTGCAACAACCGCACGTTCACGGGATTGTCGTCGACCACCAGGAGCCGCCAAGGGCCGTCGCGGCGCTCGGCGAGGCGGTGGGTGGTGACGAACTCGTCAAGCCCCGGCGCCAGCAAGGTGCCGAGCGCGGCGCGCAACACCTCCGCCTCGACCGGCAGCGTCAGATAGCCATGGAATCCAGCTTCCCGCCACGCCTCGGCGTCGCCCCGGTAGCCTGCGGGTGCCAGCGCGACCAGTACCGGAGCCACGTCCGCGCGCTCCTCTTGGACTGAACGGGCGAGCGCTGCGTGCGCGGCGGTGGGCTGTCTCGCCACGGCGAAAACCGCCGCGCACCGGGTCTCGGCGCAGCATGCTCGAGCGGCCTCGAGATCGGCAACGGTGACCACCCGCAGGCCCAGACCATGAAATCGGTCGGCGATACGATCGGCGGCCGTCGTCGCCTCCACCAAACAAACGGTCCGGCCGCCGAGCGCGGCTGTACCGAGCGGCGGCGCTCGGTCCGTCGGCGCCAGCGTGACGGTGAAGCGGGCGGCGGTGCCTTGCCCGACGGCACTCTCGAGCGACAACCGACCACCCATCCGGCCGACCAAATGGTGGCTGATCGCCAGCCCGAGGCCCAAGCCTTCAGCGCCGTGGGTCGGTGGCTCCGTGCCCTGGACGAATGGTCGTCCGACGGCCGCGCGGAGCGCCGCCGGCATACCGCAACCGGTGTCACTGACCACGAAGGTTGCCGCCTCGGTCATCGGGTCCCAATCGACGGACAAGACGATTCGACCGCGGTCCGTGAATTTCAGCGCGTTGGCGAGCAGATTGGTCAGCACTTGGCGCAGTCTCCCGGCGTCGCCGACGAGACCGGCGGGGACCGTCGTCGCGACGGCGACATCGAGCTGAAGCTCGCGGGCACCGATCCGCGGCCGAAGCATCGCCGCCGTCCGCTCCACCAGGCGGCGAACGTCGAACGGTTGGGCAATGAGGGCGAGGTTACCGCGCTCCAGCCGCGTCACGTCCAACAGGTCGTTGACGAGGCCGACCACCGTCGTGGCGGCGTCGCGCACGGCCTCGGCGTAGTCACGCTGGTCGTCGTCGAGCGGCGTCTGCAAGAGGAGATCGCTCATGCCGACGATCGCGTTCATCGGTTCGCGAAGGTCGTGGCCGACCGCGGCCACCCACGTCCGCACGTCGAGCGACGCCGCCGATCCGTCGCCTAGGTCCATAGGGAATCCCCGGTTCATCAACCTACAGGAGAATGGCCCAAACCGATGATGTGAGAAAGACTGGAGTGAAGGTATTTTTTCCTATATTCAGATCGAGCCACTGCGGAGCCAGCCATGCCCCTCGCCCGTCGCCCCTCTCGAACGACCGGCACGTCGCCAAGTCCAGCGGACGGCGCATCGCCGCCCGCAAAAGCGCCGAAGCGCCGCAGTTCGACCCCCGGCGTCCGGATCGAAGCCCTGCGCAAGGTCCTGTTCGACAGCATCGAAGATCAGGTCCGAGAAGGGAACATCCGGGTGATTTTGTGGCTCGCTGACCGCCTGCGGCTGCTCGAGGTCAACGAATCAGCGCCACAACCGCACGACGAGTTGCGGAGCATGTTGGAAGGGTTGGAGCCCGACGAGTTGCGTGAGTTCGCCAGCCTCGCCGCGAAGACCTGACTTGGCCGCCTCGATACGGCGGCGTCAGCGCTGTAGAATGACCAATCGTGTGTCTGCAGTGTGGAACACGGTCAGCCCGTCGTCGAGGCGAACGAACGAATAGCCCGAGACATCGACACCCTCCGCGGTTACGTGCTGTTTGACGCTCCCGGTCTCGTAGCCTCTCGACGCGACATCCAAGACGATGTCACGCACGGCGGAGTCGTTGAACAGTACGACTTCGTCGTGGGCCCCGGGTTGCAAGTCGCTGACAGCGACACTCAACCGGGTGTCTTCGGCGTCGTCGCCGTCCGCGACGTCCACCTCGAAAACCTGATCGACTTCGGCATTGGCCAGCCGTTTCGCCATCACCCGTTTGTTCCCCGTCACGAAATGTAGATTTTATGGTTTGGCATGAAATCCGTTGGAAACAAGTCACTTCCCATCATTAACCGTATCTACGGATACGCGGGTACACCCCTACCACTTCGCCTGACGGTTTATCGCGCCGCAGCGCGAGCCGGCGTCACAAGTCGGCATAGCAGTGCACCTCGGCGGCGCCGCCCGGATGAGTCACGGCACCCTTCTCGGCCGAGCCCACGGTCTGCGCATACTTCCAGAGTGTCCCCGATGCATAGAGCGTCGGCGTCGCCTGCCAGCGAGCCCGCCGCTCCTCCAACACCGCGGCGTCGACCTCGACGTCGAGCGTTCCTCGTTCGGCGTCGATCGCGATGACGTCGCCATTTTCGATCAACCCGATCGGCCCGCCGATGGCCGCTTCCGGACCAACATGGCCGATGCAGAAGCCACGGGTCGCCCCAGAGAACCGGCCATCAGTGATGAGCGCTACCTTGTCGCCCCGTCCCTGCCCGTAGATCGCCGACGTCACGCCGAGCATTTCGCGCATGCCCGGGCCGCCCTTCGGGCCCTCGTAACGGATGACCAGCACCTCGCCGTCGACGTAGTCGCCGGCCTGGACGGCCGCCATGGCGTCTTCCTCGCAGTCGAAGCAACGCGCCGGTCCGCGGAACACGAGCTTGGGCAGGCCCGCCACCTTGACGATCGCCCCTTCCGGTGCGAGCGAGCCTTTGAGCCCGACCACGCCCCCCCAATCGGTGATCGGCGCGCTCGTCGGGCGCACCACAGGGTTGGCGGTGAACCGTACGTCGGCGAGGTTCTCGGCGATCGTCTTGCCGGTCACCGTGAGGCAATCGCCGTGGAGATAGCCGCCTTCCAAGAGCGCGCGCATCAACAGCGGCACGCCGCCGACGTCGTGCAGATCGCGCATCACGTACTGACCCGCGGGTTTGAGATCGGCGATGTAAGGCGTGGCGCGGAAGATCTCGGCGACGTCGTGGAGATCGAAGGCGATGCCTGCCTCGTGGGCGATCGCCGGCAGATGCAAAGCGCCGTTGGTCGAGCCGCCGGAAGCGGCGACCACCCTCGCGGCGTTCTCGAGCGCCTTCAGGGTGACGATGTCACGGGGCCGGACGTTGGCCGCCAGCAACGCCATCACCGCCTCGCCGGACGCCTCTGCCCACTGGTCGCGGGTCTCGTACGGTGCCGGGGTTCCGGCCGAGCCAGGCAGCGCCAAGCCCATCGCCTCGGACACGCATGCCATCGTGTTGGCCGTGAACTGGCCGCCACACGAGCCGGCCGACGGGCACGCCACCTGCTCCAATTCGTCCAGATCCTCGGGCGCCATGTCGCCCACGGCGTGCTTGCCCACTGCCTCGAACACGTCTTGGACGGTCACGTCACGGCCCTGGAAACGACCCGGGAGAATGCTGCCGCCGTACATGAACACCGCGGGCACGTTCAGGCGCACCATCGCCATCATCAAACCCGGTAGCGACTTGTCGCATCCGGCCAGTCCGACCAGCGCGTCGTAAGCATGGCCGCGCACGGTCAACTCCGTGCTGTCGGCAATGACCTCGCGCGACACCAACGAGGACTTCATCCCCTGGTGACCCATCGCAATGCCATCGGTGACGGTGATCGTCGTGAACTCCCGGGGCGTGCCTCCAGCCTTGCCGACGCCACGCTTCGCCGCCTGCGCCTGCCTGGCCAAAGCAATGTTGCAGGGCGCCGCTTCGTTCCACGTCGTCACTACACCGACGAACGGGCGGGCGATGTCATCCTTGGTCAGACCCATTGCATAGTAGTAAGAGCGGTGGGGCGCCCGATCGGGGCCGACCGAAGAGTGACGGCTGGGCAACTGGCTCTTGTCGAAGACGGTGACCTTCGGCATCCGGGGCGTTCCTTGACGATCATGAAGCGGCAGCGGAGCTTAAGTAGAGGAACGAGCCGTGCCTAGGCCTGACCAGCCGTCCGTCTCATTTATCGTCAAGATAGCGCAAGTTCTGCGTGAGGCAACCAGAGCGTTCAACGATCATCAGCAAGCCGTGGTGGCCGGTCACCTGGCATTCGTCGCCCTGTTGTCGCTCTTTCCGTTCCTGGTGATCGTCGTCGCACTCGCTGCCGCGGTGGGTTCGACCGAAGCGGCGACGGAAGTTCTCGAAGTCGCTTTGGCCGAGTTGCCTGAAGACGTTGCGGCGGCCCTGGGGCCGGTCGCCCGCGACATCGCCGGCGCGCCGCGCACCGGCACGGTGACCTTCGGCTTCCTCGCGGCGCTGTGGGTCGCCTCGTCCGGTTTCGAAGCCCTACGTTACGCATTCAACCTCGCCTACCACGTCCAACAGCAGCGCCAGTTGTGGTGGCGGCGGCTACATAGCCTCGCGGTCACGCTCGCCTTTGCCGCCAGCGTCCTGCTGGCGACGATCTCGGTCGTGGTCGTGCCGCTGGTTCTGAAAGGCATCGCCGCCTTGCTCGATCGGCCGTCCCTGGCCGACGTCGACGTGCCGTTGGCGGGACCGATCGTCGGCGTCGCCTTGCTGATCCTGTTCACCGCCATCCTCTACAAAGTGTTACCGCGGCCACAGTTGCGCTTGGTCGACACCCTGCCCGGTGCGGTGCTGGCGGTCGCTGCCTGGTATGGGGCGACCGTCGCCTTCACGTTCTATCTCGAGCACGTCGCCACCTATTCGATCACCTACGGCAGTCTCGGCGGCGTCGCCGCCACGCTCGTCTTCTTCTACGTGGTTGCCGGGGTCGTGCTGTTCGGCTGCGAATTCAACGCCGCGTTGCTCCGCGCCCGCACTTGAAGCGCCGGTGCCCGCGGCTAGGATGCGCCACCCTGCCAACCAGGAGACCTTCATGATCCAGAGCGGACCGCTATTGGCCGGAAAACGTGGCCTCGTCATGGGCATGGCCAACGACCGGTCGATCGCTTGGGGCATTGCCCGCGCGGCGCACGCCCACGGTGCCGAACTCGCCTTCACCTACCAGGGCGAGGCGTTGCTGAAGCGCGTCCTGCCGCTCGCGGAAGAGGTCGGCTCGAACCTCGTTTTGCCGGGCGACGTCGCCGATCCGGTGCAACTGGACGAGGCCTTCGGCACGCTGGCAGCGCGCTGGGGTCATCTCGACTTCCTGGTTCACGCCATCGCCTTCTCGGACAAGGACGAGCTGCGCGGCCGCTACTGTGACACGACGCTCGAGAACTTCACCCGCAGCATGGCCATCTCCTGCTACTCGTTCACCGAAGCGTGCCGCCGCGCCGAACCCATGATGAGCGAGGGCGGCAGCCTGTTGACCTTGACCTACGCCGGCGCCGAGCGCGTAGTGCCTCACTACAACGTCATGGGCGTGGCCAAGGCCGCGCTCGAAGCCAGTGTCCGCTATCTGGCAGTCGACTTCGGTGGTCGCGGCATTCGCGTCAACGCCATTTCCGCAGGACCGATCCGGACCCTCGCCGCTTCGGGCATCGGCGACTTCCGTTACATCCTCAAGTGGAACGAACTCAATTCGCCACTCAAGCGCAACACCACGCTCGGCGACGTCGGTGGTGCCGCCACCTACCTGCTTTCGGACCTCGGCGCCGGCACCACCGGCGAAGTGTTGCACGTCGATTCCGGTTACCACGTCGTCGGCATGAAATCGGTGGACGCGCCCGACATCGCCACCGTCAGCGGCTGAGCGCGTTGGCCGGCAACAGCTTCGGCAGCGCCTTCCGCTTCACCACCTTCGGCGAGAGCCACGGGCCGGCGATCGGCTGCACGATCGATGGTGCACCGCCCGGCCTGCCGCTCGACGCCGCGTGGATCCAGTCCTGGCTGGATCGCCGTCGACCGGGCCAGTCGCGTTTCGTCACCCAACGGCGCGAATCCGACACCGTCGAAATCCTCTCCGGCACGCTCGACGGTCTCACCACCGGGACCCCGATCGGCCTGCTGGTGCGGAACGAGGATCAGCGCTCCAAGGACTACGGGGACATCGCCGACCTCTATCGGCCCGGACATGCCGACTACACCTACGACGTGAAATACGGCATTCGCGATCACCGTGGCGGCGGCCGGTCGAGCGCCCGCGAAACGGCGATGCGGGTCGCCGCTGGCGCCGTGGCCCGGCGGGTTCTCCCGGCGGGCACGCGAATTCGTGGCGCCCTGGTCGAGCTCGGCG
Source organism: Pseudomonadota bacterium (assembly GCA_039818825.1). Lineage (GTDB taxonomy): Bacteria > Pseudomonadota > Alphaproteobacteria > Geminicoccales > Geminicoccaceae > JBCBTD01. The sequence continues at coordinate 31,750 of JBCBTD010000001.1, read as the reverse complement.
GCGACCCGGTTGACCGTGAACGTTGCGACTGGGCGACGGTCGAGGCCAATCCCTTCTGGTGCCCGGATCAGGAAGCGGCAGTGCGGTGGGAAGCGCGCCTCGATGCGGTGCGCAAGGCTGGCTCGTCGGTCGGCGCGGTCGTCGAAGTCGTCGCCGAGGGCGTGCCAGCGGGCCTCGGCGATCCGGTCTACGACAAGCTCGACGCGGACCTCGCCAAGGCGATGATGTCGATCAACGCGGTCAAAGCGGTGGAGATCGGCGACGGGTTCGCTGCGGCACGCAATACCGGCGAAGGCAACGCCGACGAGATGCGCATGGTCGGCGGCCAGCCGGCCTTCCTCGCCAATCACGCAGGCGGTATCCTTGGCGGGTTGAGCACTGGCCAGGACGTCGTCGTGCGCTTCGCCGTCAAACCGACCAGCTCGATCCTGACGCCTCGGCGGACCGTGGATCGGTTCGGCAACGACGCCGACGTGCGCACCAAAGGCCGCCACGATCCGTGCGTCGGCATCCGCGCGGTGCCGGTGGGTGAAGCCATGCTGGCCGTGGTGCTCGCCGACCATCTGCTCCGCGACCGCGCGCTCGGGCCCCGTCCCCGCCAGCACGGCACCGACGCATGACCGAGCCACGGCCGCTTCGCGCCGTGCTGGAAACGACGCTCTACGTCGACGACCTCGAACGGGCACGGCACTTCTACGGCGCCGTCCTCGGCCTCGAGGAGAGCGCCTACCGGCCACCACTCTTCGCGTTCTTCCGGCTCGAGCGGGCGATGCTCCTCCTGTTCGATCCGGCCAGAGCCAGCACGTCGACGTCCGTGCCTCCTCATGGCGCCAACGGTCCGGGCCACGTCGCCTTCGCCGTTGCCGACAGCGCCTTGGACGATTGGCGCGTGCGGCTGGAGGCGGCCGGTGTCGGCATCGAGCAGGAGGCAAGTTGGCCGCGCGGCGGGCGCTCGCTCTACTTTCGCGATCCGGCCGGCAACAGCCTCGAATTGGCGGCACCGTCGATCTGGGGGTTCGATGACGGCGACGTTCTCCCCGATGTTGTCCACAGCCCGACGATGGACCGTTGATGGATGAGCTATCCAGCAACTCCAGCCGGCGTCTCGACGTCCGGCTGCTGGGCGATCTGGCTTGTCCGTGGACCCATTTGACCCTGGCGACGTTGGTTCGTGCGCTCGGGTCCTCGATCAACCTGGAGTGGCACCCGTTCCTGCTGCGGCCGAAAGAGCGTGTCCTGCCCGGGTCCGAGGCCGCCTTGATGGCGGCTCGCCACGCCGCCGAGCTGGACGTACCGTTCGCGACGGCAAGCCTCACCGCACCGATCGACTCACGCCTGACACACGGAGTCGTTCTCGCAGCGGAAACCGCCAAGCGGGTCGAGATCGCCCGCCGGCTGTTCGACGCGCACTTCAGGGAAGCTCGCCCGCTGGTCGAGGCTGAGGACGTCGCGGCCGCACTCGGCGAGGTGGCCGACGGCAAGACGGTGGCCGCGCTGATCGCCGCTGGCACCGACGCGGCGCAGGTGGTCGAGCGTGCTGACCGTGCCGCGCGCATCGCCGGTGTCAACGCCGTGCCGCTGACGGTGATCGACGGGGCTTACGCCATCGCGGGTCTGCAGCCTGAGCCGGCATTCGCCGCCCTGGTCGAGCTAGCGCTGACCGAACGTCGGCTCAGCGGCGAGCAGCACGATCGCTGAGCCCGATCAGGGCTTCCACGCCTCGTAGTCGCCGGTGGCCTTGTCGCGCTTGCCGCCGCGCCGGACGTGGCCGGCCGGCACGTAGGCTTCGGCGGTGCCGGTCAGGTTCGGCAGGTGCTCCCGCTCCCAGCGCGGCGCCGGCAGCGGCTGTTCGGTCGGGGCGAAGCGCAGCCGATGGTGGAGCCAACCGGCCCAGCCGGGCGGCACCCGCGAGCCTTCGGGCTCGTCGTCATCGGAATAGACCACCCATCGGCGCTGGCGCCGCCAATCCTCGGCGCCGCGTTCGCGATAATAGGTGTTGCCGAACTCGTCCTCGCCCACACGCTCGCCTTGCCGGCGGGTGAGAAGGTACGTGCCCAAACGGTTGAAACTCAACCAACGCAGCATACGCCGCCGTCCTCTCGGAAGCTCGAGCGGACTATGAGCCGGTCGCTGGCGGCGGTCCACGCCGCGAAAGTCCTGGACGGGCGGGCAAAAGGTCCTGCCATTCAGCCTTCGAAGCGCTCTCCATCGATGGAGTCGCGGCTCCATCGCCGCGGAGTGGATCGCAGCGTGCTGGAGTCTCCTGGTAAAAGCTGGGGATAAGCTGTTGGAACGGCGCCGTGAAAGCGTCGTGGGCGGTGGGCGTGTGCGGGGCGCCATGTTAAGAACGACGAGTCGATGTGAGGATCGCGTGTTGTCCACAAGATTTTGGGCAGTGGCGGACGAACACCCCTAGATGTTGGGCGCGAAGTGAGTTTCAGTGTGTTGCGGACGTGAGACTGGTCGATGGCACCGGGGTCGTGTTCGGCAGCTTGTGGACAAAATTGAACAACACCCAGCTATCCAGCCGCCTCAGCACGCTGGACCGGCTGACGGTTTCGGGTTCGGGCGGACGCCGGCAACAGGCGCGGACAGGAGAGTGCGATGCAGATCGAGCGGCGGTTCACCCAGAAGACCAAGTCCCCTTACAGCGGCATCCCCTTCCGCACGGCGGTGAGCGAGATCCGCAACCCGGACGGCTCGATCGTGTTTCGTCTCGACGGGGTCGAGGTTCCCGAGGCTTGGTCGCAGGTCGCCGTGGACGTGCTCGCGCAGAAGTACTTCCGCAAGGCTGGCCTCCCCACCGCGCTGCGCCGGGTGCCGGAAACCGGAACGCCCTCGTGGCTACAGCGCTCGGTGGCCGACGACGAGGCGCTGGCCGACAGCGACGAGGACGCCCGCAGCACCGGCGAACGGAGCGCCAAGCAGGTGTTCGACCGCCTTGCCGGCACCTGGACCTATTGGGGTTGGAAGGGCGGCTATTTCGACAGCGAGGACGACGCCCGCGCGTTCTTCGACGAGCTGCGGGCGATGCTCGCCCTGCAGGTGTCGGCGCCCAACTCGCCGCAGTGGTTCAACACGGGACTGCACTGGGCCTACGGCATCGACGGCCCGGCGCAGGGTCACTACTTCTGCGACCCGGACAGTGGCTCCTTGCGCCTTTCCGCTTCTGCCTACGAGCACCCCCAGCCGCACGCCTGCTTCATCCAGTCGATCCAGGACGATCTCGTCAACGAGGGCGGGATCATGGACCTGTGGGTCCGCGAGGCACGCCTCTTCAAGTACGGCTCGGGCACCGGGACCAACTTCTCCAACTTGCGCGGCGAGAGCGAGCCCCTGTCCGGCGGCGGCAAGTCGTCGGGGCTGATGTCGTTCCTCAAGATCGGCGACCGCGCCGCCGGCGCCATCAAGTCCGGCGGCACGACTCGGCGGGCGGCGAAGATGGTGGTGGTCGACGCCGATCACCCGGACATCGAAGCTTACGTCATGTGGAAGGTGATCGAGGAGCAGAAGGTGGCGGCGCTGGTCGCCGGCTCGAAGCTCCTGGCCGAGCACCTCAACGCCGTCCTCCGCGCTTGCCACGAAGGCGTCGCCGACGGCGATGACCGCTTCGAGCCGTCGAAGAACCCGGACCTCCGCCGGGCGATCAAGGCCGCGCGCAAGGTGCAGCTGCCGGAAGCGGCACTGCAGCAGGCGATCCTCTATGCCCGCCAGGGCTATACCGCGATCGACGTCCCGGCCTACAGCGTCGACTGGGACGGCGAGGCCTACGTCTCGGTGGCCGGGCAGAACTCCAACAACTCGATCCGCGTCACCGACGACTTCCTGGATCGGGTCGTCGCCAACGGCGAGTGGAAGCTGATCCGCCGCACCGACGGCCAGGCCGCCAAGACCATCAAGGCGCGCGAGCTGTGGGACAAGGTGGCGCTTGCCGCGTGGGCCTCGGCCGACCCCGGCATCCAGTTCGACACCACCATCAACGACTGGCACACCTGCCCGATGGGCGGGCGCATCCACGCGTCCAACCCCTGCTCCGAGTACATGTTCCTCGACGACACCGCCTGCAATCTGGCGTCGTTGAACCTGATGACCTTCCGCACCGCCAAGGGCGGCTTCGACCTCGAGCGCTACCAGCACGCCGTCAGGCTTTGGACCATCGTCCTCGAAATCTCGGTGATGATGGCGCAGTTCCCGAGTGCGCGGATCGCCGAGCTCTCCTATCGCTATCGCACCCTCGGCCTCGGCTACGCCAATCTCGGCGGGCTCCTCATGTCGCTCGGCCACTCCTACGACAGCGACGAGGGCCGGGCGCTGGCCGGTGCCCTGTCCGCGGTCATGACCGGCACGGCGTACCTCACCTCGGCCGAGATGGCCGCCGAGCTCGGTGCCTTCCCGGGCTACGAGGACAACCAGGACGCCACGCTCAAGGTGCTGCGCAACCACCGTCGCGCCGCCCACGGTGCCACGACCGGCTACGAGCACCTGCACACCAAGCCGGTCGCCCTCGACCAGGACCACTGCCCCTTCCCGGAGCTGGTGGGTGCCGCCGCCGCCTCGTGGGACCGCGCGGTCGAGCTGGCGCAGCAGCACGGCGTGCGCAACGCCCAGACCACGGTGATCGCCCCCACCGGCACCATCGGCCTGGTGATGGACTGCGACACCACCGGCATCGAGCCCGACTTCGCGCTGGTGAAGTTCAAGAAGCTCGCCGGCGGCGGCTATTTCAAAATCATCAACCGCATGGTGCCGAGCGCGCTCGAGACGCTCGGCTACGCGCCCGCCGAGATCGACGACATCGTGAAGTACGCCGTCGGCCATGGCAGCCTCGTCCATGCTCCGGGCATCGACCATGCGGCGCTCAAGGCGCGCGGTTTCACCAACGAGGTGCTGGACACCCTGGAGGCGGCCCTGCCCGCCACCTTCGACATCAAGTACGCCTTCAACCGCTTCGCGCTCGGCGCCGAGTTCTGCAAGAACGGCCTGGGCTTCACCGATGCCCAGCTCAACGACCCCGGCTTCGACATGCTCCGGGCACTCGGCTTCTCCAAGGCGCAGATCGACGCCGCCAACCTCTATTGCTGCGGGTCGATGACCGTCGAGGGCGCGCCGCACCTGAAGGACGAGCACCTGCCCGTCTTCGACTGCGCCAACCCCTGCGGCCGGATCGGCAAGCGCTACCTGTCGACGTCCAGCCACATCCGCATGATGGCTGCGGCTCAGCCGTTCATCTCTGGCGCGATTTCGAAAACCATCAACATGCCGCGGCAGGCCACGGTCGAGGACTGCAAGGACGCCTATCAGGAGGCGTGGAAGCTGGGCCTCAAGGCCATGGCGCTCTACCGCGACGGCTCCAAGCTCTCGCAGCCGCTGCAGGCGCTGGTGCTGGGTGACGACGATGCCGACGAGGACGAGGTCCGCCCGCAGGCATCGACCGTGGTCCAGGTCACCGAAAAAATCATCGAGCGGATCATCACCGAGCGCAAAAAGCTGCCCAACCGCCGCAAGGGTTACACCCAAAAAGCCGTGGTCGGCGGCCACAAGGTCTATCTGCGCACCGGCGAGTACGAGGACGGCACCCTCGGCGAGATCTTCGTCGACATGCACAAGGAGGGTGCGGGTTTTCGGTCGCTGATGAACTCCTTCGCCATCGCGGTGTCGATCGGTCTGCAATATGGCGTGCCGCTCGAGGAGTTCGTCGAGGCGTTCTCCTACACCCGGTTCGATCCGGCGGGCCCGGTCCAGGGCAACGAGACCATCAAGATGGCCACCTCGATCATCGACTACGTGTTCCGTGAGTTGGCCATCTCGTACCTCGACCGCTCCGACCTCGCCAACGTGGTGCCGGGCGACCTCCGCCACGATGCCATCGGCCAAGGCGTCGACGAAGGCGACCTCGGCGACCGCGACGCCGCCCGCCAGCTCGCCCTTTTCACGAGTTCCGGCTACGTCCGCGGCAACCTGCGCCTCCTCACCGGCGGCCTGCACGGCGAGAACGGCGCCCCGATCGAGCCTCCGCGCACGGGATCCACCGCCGGCGCTGCCCACTTCAGCGACGCCGGCAGCGCCTACGAGCCCGCCCCCCACGACGAGCGCCTGGAACAGGCCACCCTCGCCCGCATGAAAGGCTACGAGGGCGATCCCTGCGGCACCTGCGGGAACTTCACGCTGGTCAGGAACGGCACGTGTCTGAAGTGCGACACCTGTGGCAGCACGACGGGGTGTAGTTGAGACTGCTCGCGTTTCGAGGCCTCTTTTACGCTGGGGTTCGGCGGTGTTTTTTGAATACTCGCGGAGTAGCCGGATAGAAGATGTTCTTCGTCTTGTTCAGGACGTGATGCCGGAGAGCCGAACCCTTGAGTTGAAGTGCACGCTATCACTTGAGAAGACGGATCAAAAGAAGGAATTTCTGGCTGATGTTTCAGCTCTAGCGAATACACTTGGCGGATCAGTTGTTTTTGGGATTGAGGAAGCTGAAGGTTTTGCTTCTAAAATAATTGGCTTAACTGAAATTGATAAAGAAAAACAAACCCTTCGTATGGAGCAGTTGCTTCGCGATGGCCTTCAACCATCACTGTCTGGATGCAAGTTCGAATGGCTAACCACCGAGACAAATAAAGAAATCCTCGTACTTAAAGTCCGGCGGAGCCGTCTTTCTCCTCATCGCGTCACGCTAGGTGGAAGCTCTCGTTTCTATAGGCGTGGCGAGCGTGGCAAGTATGAGTTGGACGTTTACGAACTCCGCGATGCGTTCTTCGAAACTGAACAAGAAAATCGTAGAGCTCAAGATTTCCATCTAGAGCGGTCTGGAATGCTTCTCGCCGGCGAGGCTCCAGTTCTTTTACAGGATGGCCCGAAGTTCCTGTCGCATCTTATCAGTGACGCCGCGCTATTGCCTAGAGCAAACCACCTGGACCTAGAAAAGCTGCCAACGCTACCACCTCCTGGTGCTGGAGGTTGGAACAAAATGTCATGCCTAGAAGGAGTGCTAGGCTATACTGGAGCGGAGTATGGTGACGAGAAACGTGACGCTTACACGCTGGTATATTCAAATGGAATTGTTGAAAGCGTGGCACTAATCGGCAGCAGGTTTGATGAAGGATTGATACTCTCTTTAGACTATTTTGACCGGTATGCACATGAGATACTCAGGAGACAGCTAAACGCGCTCATTGGATCCGGATGGACATATCCTTTTTCTTTTCATTTCACGGTCATAGATGTCCGTGATGCGAAGCTTTACGACTCGTCCAGCGTTGTTGTCAGACAGTCGCCCATTGGTCTCAGGCGCGACATTCTGACGTTTGGTGCGGTCCGCATCGACCACTCCAACACCGACATGCAGCTGATCCATTCGAACTTCCTGATTCAGGTATCGCAGGCGTTTGGATTGGCGCAAACATAATGATTATCGTAGCGGTCGAGTGGTTTAGGTGAAGTTCGCGGGAACGGTGGCCATGCCGTCATTCGGCTGGGTGATCGGCGGACAGTCGCTCCAGGCGGTGGGCTTAAGCGCGGCACGTCGAGCGAATTCCTGACGCCGCTTGGCGTCGATTCAGGAGGTGTCGATGCTCTACGCCTATCCGGTGACCCGCGAGCCCGACACCGATGCCGGCGGCTACGGCGTCCGCTTCGCCGATGTGCCCGAGGTGCACACCCAGGGTGACGACCGCGAGGAAGCGTTGGATCAGGCCGAGGACGCCTTGGTCTTGGCGCTCGACCTCTACGTCGACGCCGGGGAGCCTCTGCCGACGCCTAGCTCCGCAAAGGACCGACCCTTGGTCGCCGTCCCAGCCCGCGTCGCTGCCAAGCTGGCGCTCTACGAGGAAGTGCGCGCCGCTTGCCTGACCAAAACCGCCCTCGCCCGCCGGCTCGGCATCACCGACACGGAAGCCCACCGCCTGCTCGACCTCGATCATCCCACCAAGATGGACCGCCTGAAGCGCGTTCTCCGCAGTTTCGACGTCGAGCTGGTGGTGACGGACCCGCAAACGGGCGGCTTGAGAGCACGATCATGAGGACACTGTTTCCGGCGATCATCCACAAGGACCGTACCAGCGACTACGGCGTCAGCTTCCCCGACTTTCCCGGCTGCGTCACCGCCGCGGCCAGCGCCGAGGGTGCGTTACGCGAAGCCGGCGAAGCGCTCGGGCTGCACTTGGAAGGCCTGGTCGAGGACGGGACCGCCCTGCCCGATCCGAGCCCGCTCGACGACGTCTACGCCCAGGCCGAGGGCGGCATCGTCACCTTCGTCGAGGTCGACGACCACGACCCGGCCCAGCGGATCAACATCACGCTGCGCCGCCGCCTCCTGGCCCAGGCCGACGCCTACGCCGCTCGCCACGGCACCACCCGCTCCGCGCTGATCGCCGAGGCACTGCGGGCCCGACTGGCAGAGGACTAACGACGGCTGCCACGCGCTGTTGGCAAGGTTGAAGGAAGACATCCATTCGCCCCTGGATTTGCGCCGTGCGCCAACTCGCAACCATCGTCCTCTTCGCCCTCGCTCTCCTGACCGCGCCACCCGCCGCGGCGGAAGACGCTGCTTCGGTCCTGGCGAAAGCCCGCGCCGACTGCGCGTCGTTCGACGGCGGCACGTTGACGGTGGCGGAGGGCGCGGTGCGCGAAGTCGACGTCACCGGCGACGGCGAGCCCGAGGAGGTCGTCGACTACAGCGGGCTCCAATGCTCGACTGCCGCTACCTTCTGGTGCGGCACCGGCGGGTGCAGCCTCGACGTCATCGTCGACGGCCGGGCCTACGGCTTTCTGGCCCGCGACTGGACGGTCGTGCCGTGGCACGGCCTCCAGGTCCTCCTGCTCCGCGTCCACCCCTCGGCCTGCGGCATGGCCCCCGGCCTGCCGCCTTGCGTCCGCGCACTGACCTGGAGCGGCAACGCCTGGCGAACGGTGGCGCCACCTGCGAACTAGGGCGTGACCGCGTAGCTGCCCTCGATCACCAGCACCCGGTTCGACGCCGTGGCGACCTGATCGGCAACGATGCGGATCGCGCCGCTCGAGTAGCGGGTGTTGGCATCGAAGCCGCTGAGCGTCGCCTCCAGATGGCCGCCGCCGGTGTCGAAGATCGAGCCGTCGGTGAAGCTGACCGACGCCGACGTCTGGTTGGTCGTGCCGCCCACGCCGAGACTGTCCGGCGGGCCGCCCAGGAACAGCGTGTACTCGTCGAGCACCCGGCAGTTCGCGGCGTTCTGGCTGTTGATGTTCACCGGGTTGGTGCTGACGATCGAGATGCTGAAGCCGACATTGCCGGGCGTGCCGTTCATCGAGATCTGCGGCGGTGGCGTCACCGCGAAGTTGGCGGTGAAGTTGCAGGGATCGGCGCCGAGCAGGTCGCCGACGTCGGCCTGCCCGCTCGCCACGGCATCGATCACCGCCCGTGGCGTCGCCAAGCCCGGCAACGGCGTCGCCAAGACACCGTAGTTCAGCGCCAGAATCTGCGGCTGGACCGGCTGCCCTGACGGCTGGCAGGCGCCGAGCGCCGCCAGGAGGACGAGTGGCCCGAGCATTCGGACCGTCACCGAAGGCGTTCCACCCATGCATGCCCCTCCGCCCGCGCCGTGGACGCTGGTACGATGAACGCTCGCCCGGCGGGCGTCGGACAAGTGTCCTGAACGATATGAATTAGTCATCATACGCTCATCTGACGCGTCGGTCAAAGCACCGCGCGTCGGCTGCCTTGGCGCGGTGCGGCCACTGCCTGTCATTGCGCCACCGAGCCCGAAATCCGTGCGGAACGACCCTCTTTGCTGTGGAAAAGCCGCACTTCGTGACCGATTCCGCGGGACAACCATCGATTGCAGCCCGAATCCGTCATTTTTGCGCCGTCAAGATGGCGAATCCGCCCGAAAGCGCCGAAACGAGCGCGAAACCCCGGGTTTTCCACAGCTTGTCGTCACCCTGGACGACGCGGTGCAGCGAGGTTCAAACTCCGCCGGGTGGAGATCGGCGTTTCGGGGCGACCGTCATGGCCACGCGGGTGCTGGTGCTGCTCGGCACGAAGAAGGGCGCGTTCGTGCTCACCGGTGACGCCGGGCGCCGCGACTGGTCGCTCGACGGCCCATTCTGCGGCTGTGCACCGGTGAACCACGTCGCCGCCGACCTGGCAACCGGTGTGCTCCATGCCGCGGGCGGTGACGGCTGGTCCGGCCCTGGTGTCTGGCGTTCCGACGACCGCGGCCAGAGTTGGACCAAGTACGACGAGGGCCTGACCTACGCCGACGGCGAACCGGCCATCACCTCGGTTTGGAGCCTCGCCTGCGGACCGGGCGTCCTCTATGCCGGCGTCCAGCCGGCGGGGCTCTTTGCCAGCACCGACGGCGGTCGCTCCTGGACCCACGTCCGGGCGTTGCGCGACCATCCTTCGCGCGAGCACTGGCAGCCGGGCGGCGCCGGGCTGATCCTCCACGCCTTGGTGCTCGACCCAGCGGACGAACGACGCTTGTGGGTCGGCATTTCGGCGGCAGGCGTGTTCCACAGTGCCGACGGCGGCGCCAGCTTCGAGCCGCGCAACCGGGGCACCCGCTGCGACTTCCTGCCGGAAGAGATGCGCTACCCCGACTACGGCCAGTGCGTCCACAGCCTCGCCCAGGCGCCGGGCGACGGCGAGTGGCTCTATCAACAGAACCATTGCGGCACCTACCGCAGCCGCGACGGCGGTCGCCGGTGGGAGAGCATCGAAGCCGGGCTGCCGTCGAGCTTCGGGTTCGCGTCGGCGGTCCACCCGCGCGACCCGCTGACCTTCTACACGGCGCCCTTGAACGGCGACATCGTCGGCCGCTACATGCCCGACGCCAAAGCAGCGGTGTGGCGGACCCGCGACGGCGGCGACAGCTGGACGGCGCTACGTCAGGGCCTGCCCCAGGAGAACTGCTACTTCGGCGTGCTGCGCCGGGCGATGGCAACCGACCCGCTGACCCCTGCCGGCGTCTACTTCGGCACCAACACCGGGACGCTCTACGCCAGTGTCGACGAGGGCGACCGTTGGCACCGCATCGCCGAGCATCTGCCGACGATCTGCTCGGTGACGACAGTCCTCGCCGCCGACTGACCCCCCGGGGTCTCGCGGTCACCGCCCTCTCGTCCAGGCTTCGCCCACCTCCCGACAAGTGCCCCGCTCGGCAAGGCTGCAACGGCCGCGACGTCGGCGGCTGAAGTCGATTTCAGGCAAGTTATAAATAGACGAACATTTGAATTGACTATGCTTTGATGCGGTTTTTTGCGCGCATTGTAGCTATTTTTCTTTGATTTTTTTGAGATTTCTATTGTCGAGGCGTGTTTTCGTCGTACAATAGAATTGGCTAAGCGCAACCGCTAACGAGAAGAGGTGAGGATGGACGAAATGGCGTGCATCGACCGTTGGAAGGCGTTCGACGCGCGTGACTGGGCCGGCCTGGTGCTCGACAGCCTGCCTTCAGCCATCGCCATGGTCGATGCCGATGGGGTCATCCGTGCCGCGAACACCGTCTGGCGTGATCTCGCTGGTGGCGACGCAGCCTGCATCGGCCAAAGTTACCTCGCCGAGTGCCACCGTGCGAGCCGGCGTGGCTGCGCGGAAGCCCTGGACGTGGCGGCCGGACTGCGGGCCGTCCTGAATGGCACCAGCAGCCAGTACATGGCCATCTATCCCTGCATGGTCGGCGGCCGCCGGCTGTGGTTCCAGGTGCGCATCCACCCGCTGCCCGACCAGGCGGAAGGTGCGTCCATCATCCACGACGACGTCACGGCCTTCGAGGAACGCCACCGCCGCGAACGGCGGCTGGCGGAGATCGACCCCCTGACGGGCCTCGCCAACCGGCGGGCGCTGCTCGAGCGCCTCGACTTGGCGCTGCAGGCGCACCTGGTCGGCGGCCGCGCCAGCACCTTGTTGTTCGTCGACCTGGACGACTTCAAGGCGGTCAACGACCGCTTGGGGCACCGAGCCGGCGACCGGGTGCTCGTCATCACCGCCTTGCGGTTGCTGCGAACGGTCCGCGCCGACGATCTGGTGGCACGCCTCGGCGGCGACGAGTTCTGCGTCCTGCTGGAGGGCGTGGAAGACGGCAGCCGGCCGCGCCAAGCGGCCAGCGAGGCGCTGTGCAAACCGATCTGGCTGCGGGACGGCACGGTGTGCATCGATGCCAGCATCGGCGAGGCGACCTTGGGTGGAGCCAACGACACCGCCGAGCGCGTGCTGAACGCCGCAGACCGGGCGATGTACGACGCCAAAGCGGCCAAAAGCGCCATTTCGGCGCCGTCATCGGTGCCCGGACGTGGTGCCCACAACTACCAGCGGGTGCAGACCTTCGCCCACTAACCGGGTGCTTGTTTACGGGTGGTGGTGCGCTGGCCTCGGGGTTATGGCTGGACCGCAAGAATGGAGACTCGTTCTGCGGCGGAGGCCCCGTTGAAAGCCATCGTTACCCTGACGTTGAACCCGGCCGTGGACTCGTCCAGCGAAGCCGAACTCATCAGGCCGATCCACAAGATCCGCACCTCGGCGGAACGGTTCGATCCTGGTGGCGGTGGGATCAACGCCGGCCGCGTCATCAACGAGCTCGGCGGCCGTTCGTTCGCCGTTTACCTCGCCGGTGGCACGCCGGGCGACGTGCTCGACCACCTGGTCGAGGAAGCCGGTGTCGACTTCCACCGCATCCATCTCCACGAACCCACCCGGGTCAGCCACGTCGTCTACGAGCGAAAGAGCGAGCAGGAGTTCCGCTTCACACCGGAAGGGCCGAACGTCTCCGAGCGTGAATGGAAGGCCGCCCTCGCCTTCCTCAACCTGCTCGACTTCGACTACGTGCTGGCGAGCGGCAGCCTGCCGCGGGGCGTGCCCGTCAATTTCTACCAGAACGTCGCGACCATCGCCCACGCCAAGGGCGCTCGGATGGTCGCCGACACGTCGGGACAGGCGCTGGTCCGTATCCTCGAAGAGGGCGCCTTTCTCGTGAAACCCAGTGTCGGCGAATTGGAGAGCGTCGTGGGTCGGCCCCTGCGCGATCCGCCGGAACTCGACGCGGCAGCGCGCGAGCTGATCGACAAGGGTGCCGTGGAGATTCTCGCCGTCACCCTCGGCCGTGATGGCGCCTTGCTCGCCACCCGCGACGGCACCGTCCGCATGGCCTCACCCGACGTGCCGATCAAGAGCGCCGTCGGCGCGGGCGACACGTTCATTGCGGCGATGACGCTGGCCCTCGCCCGCGGCTGGAGCCACCGCGAAGCATTCCGCTACGGCATCGCTGCCGGCGCTGCGACGGTGACCACCATCGGCACCGAGCTCTGCCACCGCGCCGACGTGGATCGGATCCTCGAACTCGTCGAGCGCTGACGAGGTCCAGCTCAGCCGTGCCGGCCGGGCTTGCCACGGGGCAGCCAGCTGGCGCAGCTGGTGGACCGGATGTCGAGATCAACCGCACGCCCGCGGCGCCGCTCCTCTTTCCCTTGTGGGCAGCGTACCTACCTCTGAGTGAACCATCCTTGGAGAGAGACCGATGACCATTCAGCTCGACGATCGCCTCCGAACCGAGCTGGAGGCCGCCGCGTTCCGGCGCTTGGTCGCCCATTTTCGTGAGCGGACCGACGTCCAGAACATCGACCTCATGACCATGGCCGGGTTCTGCCGGAACTGCCTTTCCAAGTGGTACGCCGCCGCGGCCGACGAACGCGGCGTGGCGATGGGCTACGAGGACGCCCGGGAAATCGTCTACGGCATGCCCTACGCCGAATGGAAGGACCGGTTCCAAGCCGAAGCGACGCCCGAGCAACAGGCTGCGTTCGCCCGCACTCAAGCGAGTTGAGCCTCGAGCTCCAGCTCGATCCACTGTGATTTCGTCCCAAGTTACCCACAGGCTGCGGAAGGCGACGTCCGACAGCGTCTCCTCCGCAGCGCGCCTCGTAGATCGATCGTAGCGCTTTGCTGCTGCGTCTGGATCGTCGCCCACAACGGCAGCGCTCGGCCGACATGGGGAGGCGGCACGTTCAGGAGACGCTGGCCGATGCAGAGCCATGCGGACCGCGTCCGGCCTGTTTGGGACGAAGATCGCTCGCGCCAATCTGCCTCAAAGATGCCGCTCAAAGGACGTACCGGAGGTCGCAGTGAGTCAGCCGTCGTCCTCCCTATCGCCACAGGCTCCCCATCAAGCACATGTCGACTGCGAGGCCATGGGTGCGGCCGGGGTTGAGTAGCAAGCTGGGCAACTACGGTCAGCGTGCATAATCACTAGCAGCTGCGACAAGCTACCTCTCATGAAAGTACTCTCCCGCACCGGCCGTGACGGATACGCTTACTGCTGCCGGAGCACCCGCAAACTCAAACTGAGCCTCGCATCCTCTATTCGCGCAGAGCGGCCTCTTGAGCGGAGTAGGCCGCTGGAATTTAGTGCGTCCGCAGACGGGGCACACAAATTGGCTTCGAAACGCCTTGAACTCTTCCCAGCGCCTCCTCTCGTCACCAATCGATCCATCACCGTATGGGCCGTCCTGGAAGTGGCTGCCAAAATTCTCAATCTCGCCTTTGGCAAGGCTTGTGATAAACTGGTTATTTATACCCGAAACATCGGCCGGAGACACCTTTATTTCCTTGAGAAAAGCGCCTATGGCTATTGCTAGTTCAGCGCGCTCGTATGAGTAGGCTCTTTCGAGCGACCGAATTCGGACGTTGACCCCGAAACCCCGCGCAATGCTGAGCAGCCATTCCTCCTCGGCCTGGCGCATCTCGTTGGCGGCCGATTGACCTGCAGCCCATCGCTCTTCAATCATTTCATCCGTCACCTTGTGATCCGAGAAGCGTGGACCAAGAGCTGGGTCGAGCCCAATGATGCGCGTGAACTTCCAGTCCGTTGCGGCGAGCTGATCTTTAAGATAATTGAAGAAGCGTTCGTCATGAGTCACAATAATCATTTGGCAGTCCATGAACATTTTAGAAATAAGCGCCGCGATCGCGCGGCGGTGATCAGCGTCATAGGACGTGACAACATCGTCGAGCGCGATTATGGGTGCGCCAGTGTTAAATCGCTTGATCGCTGCGAGGCGCAGCGCGAGGGCCACCGAGTGGATCTGGGAGTCGCTGAGGTAGCCAGCGGGCGGCACGCTTGGTCGGTTCTCCGCGAAGTCAATTACCAGCTGCAGCCGCTGCTGGTTATTTTCATCCTCACCCGGAAGCTGAAGCCGGACCGGCTTCGCCGCTTCACCCTGTATCTCCTTGTAGATTGTGTTCATCGGCGCTTGCAGGGTATCTACCAATGACTGGATCCTCCCACGAATTGCTTCGGAGATCTGCCTTGATTGTTCAGTGAGCGCGTCGTTGAGCTTTATTAACTCATTGGACTTGCGATTGGTCAGTTCAAACTCATCCTTGAGCGCCAAAAGCCGATCAATCTTGACCTTCGCCTTTGACCAAGTATGATCACCTTGTTTTGCTTCAATGTGCGCAATTTGCTCGTCGAGGTCGACGAGCAAGGCCGCTAGCAGCCCGCAAATCGCTGCGGAACTCGGCGCGTCGGCCTTCGGCCAGCAGGCGACGCCCGCCTGATAGGCAACGAGCTGGGCTTTGAGGCCGGTGCCATCCTTCTCCTCAAGATGATCGACCATTGGAGGCAGGCGCGCGACGAGATTGTGTTGAGCCTGCGTTGCGGCGACTTGTGCATTGTCGAGCGCTTTCTTCGCTTCTCGATAGGTCTTGAGATCATCGAGATGCTTGCCCAGGAGGCTCCGAATTGCCGAAACACTCCCAGCGTTCGTCTGATCGACGGGCGTTGCGCAGATCGGGCAGTCATCGGGCGCGGTCGCGTCGTCGGCAAAAAGCGGCTCAGCCTCCTTCCAGACGGCATGGAAGACGGTGTCGGCGGCGTTGTCGCGTTCAGTCGCTTCAAGGTCTTGGGCATTGGCGAGCACCTCAAGCGCGGCATCAAAGTCCGCAATCGCTCCAGTAATGATTGGGTCGCCGCCCTTCTCTGAAATAGAGCTAAGCCACAATGCGGCGGCGGCATTGCGTATTTGCTTTAATCCTGCGAGTCCGACCTGTTTCTCTTCGGCCTCGGCACGCTTCTTCAATTCGGCGTAGGCGATATCATCCTTGTTGAGCGCAACGAACATCACGCTCGGATCAAGCGGAGCAATGACCTTGGTGTTTACGAAATCGACGATGACAGCATCATTCCATTCCGGGATGTCCTGAGCTGCTTCTGTGCGCAGGGTCTCATTGAGCCTACTCTGCTCGGCTGTGCTCTCAGCCGCCGCCCTTACGTCCCGGCGCAGCAGCCGGAGGTTCCTCTGGACCTCGACAAGCGGAGCAAGCTGGAGCCAGCTGGCCACATCGGAGTAACGGGTCTCTGGGCTTTGATTTTCAACAAAGGTGCGAAGGGTGTGGCCACGGATGATCGGGTCGGCTGCGAACGATGCGTTCATTGCCGTCGCGGTCGAGGGCATCTTTCGCTGATTGCCCGAGGCGGCGCGACTGCCCTCGGCGATAACCTTACCGGTCTTGGTGGCGAATTTGACCATCGGGAGGATGCCGGCCGCCTGGGCCCCGTTGTGAGCGAGCGCCTGAGGACCGGCTTGGTTGTTAAGCGTGCGCTGACCGAGTCGCTCAAGCGTGCCTTGTTCAGAGAACAAGAACTCAAGCGCGTCGATCAGGCTAGATTTGCCGCTTCCGTTGGGCGCAAAAATCGCGAGGCAACGCTTCTTGCCGAAATCAAAAGTCTGAGGCTGGAGGTAAGCGCGAAAGCCTTCGAGCGTGAGCGAATGTAAGAAAGTGGGATCAGCCATCGGTGGTGTCCACTTCCTGAGGGGCGGCAGGTGCGGCGCGCCGACCAGCTAACGCCACAATCGCAGTCCTGGCATTTGCGACGACGTTGGCTTCCGGCGCGACGGTCAGCAAGTTATCGACAAGGATGCCGGCCAGGTCGGCGTCGGCTCCATAGGTTTCTTTCAGCTCCTTAGACAGTCTCATAAGAAAGACCGTGGGTGTTTCCATTTGCGCCGCCAGTGGCACCTTGGCGCCGTCGGCCGCGCCTGCGTCCTCCGCTGACCGCTGCACTTGTTCTTGCTCTTCAACCATCTCTTCCGCCAAACAATAATTCCGGCGTTAACATCTTGATAAACTTCTGCTGTACTTTGGCTATTCTTCGGCGTCAGATCTCAAACGCGGCGTTGGCGAGGCCTGTGCCATGCGCATCGCCGAGCCCGCCTAATGTATCCCAACGCGCTCGGCGAGCGAAAGCCCATGACCGTTCACGGACCAACTCAAGGCGTGCTGCCGGTTGTCGTCCTCGCCCGTTCCCCGTCCACAGCCGAAGTGCGAGCGGATTGGCGCATCGTCGATACGCGTCGGTTCGCGGACGCCACCAAGCGTCACGATCTGCGGCTCCGGCGGCGTTCGTGGGGTTTCGTCGGTCGGTGGTGACCGAGGCAACCCGGCGATGCTCCGTGTCACTGCGCGAACGCGCTCACCGCCTCGTCAGCCGAGGGCCTGATTGGCGAGTGCCCAGCGTTTGGCGGGCCCGGTCGGCGGCAATGGCGAAGGTGACTGGACCATGGTCGTTGCCTGGGACACCGCCTCTAGACCGACGCCCTGCAGCCATCCGGAGAGGCCGGTCGCTTGCGGCACGTCGATACGGACGAACCGGCCGGCCGCGGTGGTCAGCAGGGCCGAGACGAGTGCCCTGGCGTCCATCTCGGCCCGACCGACGACCGGTCCGATCACGAGGTCTCGCCCGGAAGCGCGACAGACCCCGTAGCCGGCGACGTCGCCCCCTGCGCGCGAGACCCTCACGTCGGCCGTAACCACCAGCGCGCGCAGCAACGCCGAACGATCCATACCGCACGCCGCGCGGTCCAGCGCCACCACGTCCGCCAGATCGCCGGCCGTGAACTCGCGGACTCCGACGTCCGTGGTGCCGCCGTGCGCCGGCGCGCGCGCCAGACCTTCGTGCTTCACGACCGTGCCGGAGACGCGGAAGCCCAGGCGTTCGTAGAGCGGCAGACCGTCGGCGGTGGCAACGAGATGAAGGCGCCGGCCGCCCGCCGCCGTCGCCACCCTGTCCATCAGCCGGCGCCCGAGGCCGCGGCCTCGGCCCGATCGCCGAACGACGAGCATGCCGATGCTGGCGTCGAACGCGCCGAACGGCCACCACGACACGGTGCCGACGACCGCTCCCCGCTCGACGGCGACGAACCCTCGTCCCAACGCGAACAGGAAGTCCCAGTCCGCAGGCCGGTGCGGCCACTCCTCCGCGGTCGAGAGGGCGGCTGCCGCGTCCAGATGATCCGCCGTCATCGGTTCCAGGTCAGCCACGTCGGGGCTCGGCATCAGATCAGCGATCGTCCGGCGAGGCGTCCACACGCTCGACTGCGGCGTCTTGGCACTAGGCCAGCCCAGCCGCGTCGAGCATCTCGTCGACCCACGCTGGCACCAGCCGGCTCGCCGGGCCATGGCGGGCTTCGTGGAACTGGCTGCGCACGTCCGACGGTTCCAGGTTGATCTCCAGACAATGGGCACGGCCGAGGGCACGCGCTTCGGCGACGAACCCGGCGGCCGGGTAGACGACCCCGCTGGTGCCGATCGAGACGAACAGCGCGGCCCGCCCGATTTCCCGAGCGATCAGGTCCATCGCCAGGGGCATCTCGCCGAACCAGACGATCGCCGGCCGCAATCGGCCGGCCGCACCGCAGGTTGCACAGCGCGAGTCCGCGCTGACGTCCTCCCGCCACCCCTGTTCGGCGGCGCAGGCCAGACAGCGCACGCGGTTCAGCTCGCCGTGCATGTGGACGACATCACCGAACCCGGCCCGCTCGTGCAGATCGTCGACGTTCTGGGTCACCAAGGTCACGGGCCCCGGCCACGTCCGTTGCAGCCGCACCAGCGCGTCGTGGGCGGCATTCGGCTGGACGGCAGCGTCCTGCAGCTGCGCCCGACGCGCGTTGTAGAAGCGCTGGACCAGATCAGGGTCGGCACGAAACGCCTCGGGCGTCGCCACCTCCTCCAGCCGGTGCCCCTCCCACAGCCCGCCCGCACCGCGGAACACCTGCAGGCCGGACTCGGCGGAAATGCCGGCACCCGTCAAAATCAGGATCGGCGCTCCAACGTCGATCAACACGGTCTCCATCTGCTGCCGGCGACGACAGTGGCGCCGCCTTGCCGGGCTGGCAAGACGGCGCCACGGAGACTCCGATCAGGCGACGCTCCAGACGGGTGGCTGGAGGCGCCGCTCAGCCATGAGGCGGTCTGGCCTCAGGCGTTCTGGATCGGCAACGCGACGAACCAGGTCCTGTCGCCGCGCATCACACGAAACGCCAAGGCGTCCTCGTCGGCCTCACGGGCTGCGTCGACCGCGGTGCGGACGTCCGCCGGTTCGTTGGTGGCCATGTCACCAACGCCGAGAATGACGTCGCCCGGACGGAGGCCACGGTCCCGTGCCGGACTGCCGGGCTCGACCGCCGCGATCATGACCCCGGGCTCGCTCCGCTCCTGGAGCGCCAGACCCAAGGCCGGCGCCTGCTCCTGCTCCGCCGCGGCCATGCTCGCGGGGTGCAGGCCCAGCTCCACCGGCAGCGCGATCTCACCACCGTCGCGGATGACCGTCAGGGTAGCGGTCGCACCCGGCTCGCCCTCGGCGACCTGCCGCGCCAGCTCACCCGGATCGATCGCCGGTTCGTCGGCGAAGGCGACGATGACGTCGCCGACTGCCAAGCCGGCACGCTCCGCCGGGCTGTCCGGCCGCACCGCGCTGACCAGGGCACCCTGTTCGCCGTCGATGTCGAAGGCGGCGGCAAGTTCGGGGTTCAGCGGCTGCAGCTCGACGCCGAGCCAACCACGCTCGACCCGCCCCTCGACCTGCAGGTCGGCGACGATGTCGCGCACGAGGTTCGACGGCACGGCGAAGCCGATGCCGACATTGCCGCCCGACGGCGACAGGATCGCGGTGTTGACGCCGATGACCTGGCCGCTGGCGTCGATCAGCGGGCCACCGGAGCTGCCGGGATTGATCGGCGCATCCGTCTGGATGAAGTCGTCATAGGGACCCGCGCCGATGTCGCGGCCACGGGCCGACACGATCCCGGCGGTGACGGTGCCGCCGAGGCCGAAGGGGTTGCCCATGGCGAGCACCCACTCACCGACGACGATGTCGTCGCTGTCGGCGAGCGCCAGATACGTCTCCGGCATGTCGCCTTCCACCGCCAACAAGGCGATGTCGGTCGGCACGTCTCGGCCGACGACGGTCGCTTCGCGCTCCGTCCCGTCCGCCCAGATCACCCGAACCTTGCTCGCTTCACCGACGACGTGGGCGTTGGTGACCACGTGCCCCTGGTCGTCGATGACGAAGCCGGAGCCCTGGCCCGAGCGCCGGCCCTCGGGCCGCTCGCCTTCCGGCATGTAACGGCGGAAGAAGTCCTCGAACGGCGACCCGCGCCACGCGGGCGGCGTCGCTTCGGCTCCGGTACGCGCACCCGTCCGCTCGGCGACCACCTGGACGACGGCCGCGGAGCTGGCCGCGGCGACCTCGGCGAGGGACGGCCGCTCGGCGCCGATCGCGGTCGGCGCGGCGTTGGCGGTCCGGGCGTGTGGCAACAGGGTCAGCGCAGTCGTCCCGACCGCGAGGACGGCGAAGGCGCCGACGACGACGGGTACCAAACGAGGATGTCGAGCATTCACAGGCAGGTCTCCTTGCTCACGATGCGCCCACCGAGGGGCGCCTCGAACCGCCAGGAGTAGAGGCCGGTCGACCTGCTCCGGCGCTGTCGACGACCATACGGATCCGTATAGTGACGGCGGAAGGGGAACGGTCTTGAAGATCCTGCTGGTCGAGGACGACGCCGAAACCGCCGCCTACGTCGCCAAGGGGCTGAGCGAAGCCGGTCATCTGGTCGACCGCGCGGGCGACGGCCAGGACGGACTCTTTCTCGCCAGCGACGGCGGCTACGACGTGCTGGTCGTCGACCGGATGGTGCCGAAGCTGGATGGGCTGGCCATGGTCCGCGCTCTCCGCGCGATGGGCAACGAAACGCCGACCCTCTTCCTCACCGCCCGCGCCGGCGTCGGCGACCGGGTGGAGGGTTTCGAGGCCGGTGGCGACGACTACCTGGTGAAGCCCTTCGCCTTTGCGGAGCTCTTGGCGCGGGTCCAGGCACTCGGCCGGCGGCCGCCCTTGCAGGCACCACCAACCCTGCTCAAGGTCGGCGATCTGGAGCTGGACGTGGTCAAGCGCGCGGTCGCTCGCAATGGCCAGCGGATCGACCTGCAGCCCCGCGAGTTCCGCCTGCTCGAATATCTGATGCGCCGCGAGGGCGAGGTCGTGACCCGCACCATGCTGCTGGAGGGCGTCTGGGATTTTCACTTCGACCCCAAGACCAGCGTCGTCGAGACCCACATCAGCCGCCTGCGCGCCAAGGTCGATCGCGGCTTTCCGGAACCCTTGATCCACACCGTCCGCGGTGCCGGCTACTGCGTCCGCCGCGATGGTTGACGGTCGCCCACGTTGGGTCGTCCCGCTGCGCACCACCGCGTTTCGCCTGACGGTCCTGCACCTGCTCTTGACCTTGGTCGGCACCGCACTCCTGAGCGGCGTGCTCTGGTGGGCGACCGTCGGCTTCGCCACCCGCCAAGCGGCCCAGGAGATCGAACGCGGCATGGGCGTGCTGATGCGCGCCGCGGCACTCAGCGGCAGCACGGGTCTGGTCCTGTCGATCGACGCCCGCCTGGGTGCCGACCGGGCGGACGAGGAAGTATACGGCCTGACCACCGGCGACGGCCGCTTCCTGGCGGGCAATCTCGACGTCGTGCCCGACCAGCCCGGCTGGCAGGAAGTCACGGTGCCGCTCGTGGACGGCAATGCCCGGAGCCTGCTGCTCCTGGCCGCCAAGCTTCCCGATGGCGACCGTCTGGTCGTCGGCCGCGACCTCCAGCCGATCCGCGCGCTCGAGCGCCGGCTCTTGGGCGCCGCCGGCTGGGTCGCCGCCGGTGCCGTGGTGCTCGGCCTCGGCGGCGGGCTCCTGATCGGCCGCAGCGTCGCCCGGCGAACCCTGGCGATGACGCGCTCGCTCACCCGGGTCGAGCGCGGCGAGTTGGACCATCGCCTGCCGGTCACCGGCCGTGCCGACGAGGTCGACCGGCTGGCCGCCGGCGTCAACGCCATGCTCGACCGCCTCCAGCAGGTCATGGCGACACTTCGGCAGGTCACCGACGACATTGCCCACGACCTGCGCACGCCCCTGTCGCGCCTGCGCCAGCGCCTGGAAGCAGCAGAGGAAGACGCGACCGACGAGGTCCAGGCCGAACGCCTGCGCGCGGCCAAGGACGAGTGCGACGAGCTGTTGGAGGTGTTTCGCAGCCTCCTGCAGATCGCCCAGGTGGAGGCAGAGCAAGTGCGCGAGCGCTTCGCCGACGTCGACCTCAGCCAGGTCACGACCGCCGTCGTCGAGGTCTACGCCCCCGCGGCCGAGGAGCACGACATGCGCCTCACGACGGCCATCGCCGACGGCATCCTCGTCCACGGCGAGCGCGCCCTCTTGACCCAGATGGTGGCCAACCTCGTCCAAAACGCGATCCGCCACGGCCGCGACGGCGGCCGGATCGAGGTGGCCCTGCAACGGGACTCGGCCGCCCGGGCCACGCTCTCCGTCGTCGACGACGGCCCCGGCATCCCCGTCGCCGAGCGCGACCGCGTCTTTCGCCGCTTCCACCGCCTCGACCGCGCCCGCAGCTCGCCGGGCAGCGGCCTCGGTCTCGCCCTGGTCCGCGCCGTCGCCGACCTCCACCAGATGACGATCACGCTGGACGACGCGGCGCCGGGGTTGCGGGTTCGGGTGACGATCCCGCTCACGCGCACAGCACCCCAAGCGGCCAACAGGCTCGACCGACGACGGCTGTCCGGTACGCCCGACGCGCTGCCTTCGATCTGACGACGGACATGCTGTTCGCCCGAACGCGACTGAGCTGAACCGACCTTGGCGCGGTCGTCGGTGGCCAACCCACTATGATCGGCACGAGTTCAACCAACCGCTTGGCTTCCATCTTCGGCCTTATGCCGACGAAGCGCCCAAGAGCCGGACCGACCGTTGGTCTCCCGACAGCCGGCCCGCCGGGCGCGATGGCCAAAGGTGAGGCACGGCTCACAACTGACATGCGAGGGATGTGGTCTTACCCGTCTTTCGTCAAATCATCACTGAAATCAGATTCCTTGCATCCTCGCGCGATCCAGACAGCGCGAGGATGCAGACGTTGCCGATAGGACTAATCTTCCCGGAAGTCAGGCATCCGGTTGCCGGTGAACAGTGGAGCGGTCGCGCGTTCGTATGCGTGGGCGATCTGGAACGTGGTCAAATCCGAGTAAGGCTTGGTGATAATCTGCATGCCGACCGGCATGTTCTGCGACGTTAAACCCGCCGGAACCGCAACGACGGGATGCCAATTCAAAACGTTCCACAGCAGCGTCAAAGACCCGATGAAGAGCTGGGGCATTTTTTCGCCCTCGATCTCGAAATCTGTCAGAGAGTGATCGTGATCGGCCGGCGTATGAGAATCGTTTAGCGTCGAGGAAATCAGCGCGTCATACCCGTTGTTCCACAGTTGGTCGGCAATGCGAGCGTAGCGCTCCTTCATCCAGGTCTCGAACTCAAATGCTTGTGGGCCCCTGAACTCACCCTTCTTCAGCTTCCCGACGAACCAGGCAGCGTATGGCGTCATATCGTCCATGCGGTCCAGGTAGTTGACTTCCAAAAATCCGCCCATGGGGCCCGACAGAAGCGTCTTGGCAAACATACTCGAGAAGTCGTCGACCGTGACGCCAAGATCAATTTCGACCTCGTCCACGATGGCGCCAAGGTCACGCAAACGCTGTGCCGCCGCGTCGAGGTTTTTGCGGGTCTCCGTGCTGATCTTGACGTAGTTAAGGTTGGGGGAATAGGCGATTCTCAAACCCTCGATACCCGGGTAGTCGAGCGGCATGTCCAGCTTCGGCAGCGTCGCCGGGGCATACGGGGTCTGCCCGGATATCGTGTTCTGCATCATCGTCATGTCGGCAAACGTACGCGCCATCGGGCCGGTGCCGGAGAACGGCGAGAGGGGCAATTCGCTCGAAACACGACCAAACGGCGGCTTAGAGCCATAGAGACCGTTGAATGCCGATGGCAGGCGGACCGAACCGCCCATGTCCGAGCCTGTCGCGATTGTTGTCATGCCACCGGACAACGCGGCTCCCGAACCGCCCGACGACCCGCCGACGCCATACGCTAGGTTCCATGGGTTACGCGTGACACCCCAGAGCCTGGTGAAGGTAAGGCCATGGACATAGAACTCAGGTACGGTGGTCTGCATATGGATCACCGCGCCGGCCGCCTTCAGGTTCGCGGTTACCTCGTCCGTGTAGTTCTTGCGATTGTCCTTGTCGATGATCGAGCCGGACGTCACGATCATGCCTTCTTCGTGGTGCTCGTCCTTCAGCGCGCAGGTGACGCCTTCCAGTGGACGGGCGGTGCCGCGCATCCAATGCGTCTCGGACTCCCTCGCCTCGGCGCGCGCTTTGTCGAAGTATGTGTACGTGGTGCAGTTGACTTTGTCGTTCACCGCCTCGTGTCGCGCGATCTGCGCCTCGAGAACTTCGACCGGAGACAGCTGGCGCGAGCGAAACAGCTCCAGCTGGACGGAGGCCGGCATGTAGATGAGCTCGTCCGAGGCAATTGCTGCGTTGGCGGATCCGGTCGAAACACCAAACGCTGCGGCGGCCAGCGCCGATCCGCCCAGCATGAGCGCTTCTCGGCGATCCAGCATTGTACCTTCGGTCCGGGCGTTTCCGGTTTCCCCCATTTGATCTCTCCAACTATTCGTACGCGAATGTCTAAGACGGCAGGCCGCCATTCATACCACCGTGACCACCCTGCCGGGCGCATCTCGAGAGGGTCAAATTGCCGCTCAGTGTTGACCGGCATTCCCCATTTAGCGAACGCGGCGTGATGGTACCGACGATGTGGCCGCCAAGCGAGTCCCGACAGGCGCCATAGAGGCGCGGAGCGGGCGTGACGGGTCCGAGGTGTGGTCGAGGATTGCGGGCTTGCCCCTTTGGAGGGGGCAATCTGACCGCTTCCGGGCATAGCTTCGCCTTCGCGGGCGTCAGAGAGGACCCGGGATCTCGTCGGTTGAATCATGCGTACGTCGCCTGGGCGGGTGGATCGCGCAAGCCGTTGATCCGGTCGAGGACACCGGCGAACACCGCGCGAGGCAGCGCCGCCTCGGCCAGCTGGAACACGGCGTAGCGGGCATGGCGAACGAGCCGCGCACCGGTCTTGACCAGGCGCTCGCGCAGCGATGTCAGCGACCAGCTCTCGATGGCCTCCGGCGTCGCCAAGGTGCGCAGGAAGTTGGCGAGGTTGTAGGCGAGCGCGTGAAGCTGGAGCCGGACCGTGTTGGCAGCGAAGCGCGTGCACGACAGCCGCGTCCACTTGAGCGCATACTTGCCTTCCTTGATGTGCTGCTCGGCGGTGCCGCGGCCGTTGTAAAACGCCAGCACCCGCTCGTTCGGAAGGCTGCGGTTGGTCACGATGAAGCCGACGGTGGGGAACAGCTCACCAGGATGGAACTCAACCTTCGCCACCACCCTTCGAGCCGTCGACCAGCTCTTCGCCCGGTAATGGAAGCTCGTGTAGCGGCGAACGACGTGGTGCGGCGGCCGGCCGGGACCGCGCTTCGTCAGCCAGGAGATCTGGTCGTGGAGCTTCCGATTTCCCTTGATGCGGATGGCGTGGTCCCAACCGTCGGTCTCCAGGAGGTCGAACAGCCCCGGGATGGCGAAGGCGGCGTCGGCTCGGAACCGCCGCCGTGTGATCGATGGCCGCGCTGCGGTCGAGTATCGCGCAAGCACCGGGCGAAGGACGTCCTCCCAGCCATCGGCGCTGTGGACGTTGCCGGGCCGGAGCTCGCACCGCTCCAGGTCGCCGAACTGGTTGAACACGAACAGCGGGTGCAGGCACTTGGACTGGAAATGGCCGTTCCAGGCGGCACCTTCCTGCTCGCCATGCACCGGGCTCTCGGAACTGTCCATGTCGAGTGTGATCGACTTCGGCGGCTGCCTGTCGTGCACGGCGTCAATCCAGTGCCCGGACAGATCGGCCAAGACAGCGAGGTTCTCGGGCCGCGTCAGCGTCGCCGTCTCGAACCGGCCCATGGCGCTCGCCGACGCAGCGCCGCGCCTCACCGACCATCCGCCCACGAGCTGCCGCGCTACTGGATCACGATACAGGCGGTCTGCGTCGTTGACGTCCTCGTAGCCGGCGAGACGCGAAAAGATCGATTGGCGCAGGAGCCCGGCGAGGTGATGGCGGCCATTACGGCCGGTGCGGGGATCGGCAAGCAGTTCAGTCGCCATGTCCGTCAGGCCAAGCGCGTCGTCGAGTTCGCGATGCAGGACCAAGCCGCCATCCGAACTGATCGACGACCCTTGAAACGCCAGCTTGACGGAGCGGTCAAACTGGAGCCGCAGAGGGTCGGATTCCGCTTCACCCGTCGAGTTCGTTGCCAAAGGCCTGCTCTCGAAGCCCCAACCTGTTGAATCAGCTTACGTTAGGTGATTCGGGATGCCCTCGGCTCGCCAATCATCTGGGAAATCCGGGCTTACACCTGATCCGGACGATCTTGAGATACGCACGCTCCGGTGCGCTCCAGCTTTCTAGACTTGGTCGTCGCTCAATGGGTGGTCGAAGGGCCTTCACAACGCTAGTTTTTCGGCCAGCGGCCACAAGGCGGGACCAAGGACCGTGCACACCGCCACCGCGACAGATGAGATCTTCGCCTTCGACAACAGCTATGCCCAGCTGCCGGAGCGCTTCTTTGCCAGACTGTCGCCTGCTTGCACCCCGGCCCCGCGGCTCCTCTTGCTGAACCGTCCGCTCGCCGATCAACTCGGGCTCGACGCCGACCGGCTGGCGAGCCCTGAAGCCGTCGAGATCCTTGCCGGCAACCGGATCGCGGCGGGCTCCGAACCGATCGCGATGGCCTATGCGGGGCACCAGTTCGGGAACTGGGTGCCGCAGCTCGGCGACGGTCGGGCCCTGCTGCTCGGAGAGGTCATCGATCGGGACGGTGAGCGGCGCGACATTCAGCTCAAAGGGTCCGGTCGCACCCCCTTCTCGCGCATGGGCGACGGCAAGGCACCGCTCGGCCCCGTCCTGCGCGAATACATCGTGAGCGAGGCGATGGCGGCGTTGGGGATCCCGACCACCCGCTCCCTCGCCGCCGTCGCCACGGGCGAGCGTGTCCACCGAGAGACCGGCCTCCCGGGAGCAATCCTGACCCGGATTGCCGCGAGCCACGTCCGCATCGGGACCTTTCAGTACTTCTACGCCCGGAAGGACGGTGAGGCACTCCGCGTCCTCACCGATCACGTGATCGCCCGCCACTATCCCGAGCTTGGCGGAACCGAGGCACCGGCGCTCGCGCTGCTCGAAGCGGTCATGGAACGCCAGACCGATCTCGTCGCCCGCTGGATGGGAGTAGGCTTCATCCACGGCGTCATGAACACCGACAACATGACGATGTCCGGCGAGACCATCGACTATGGCCCCTGCGCCTTCATGGATGCCTATCGCGAAAGCCAAGTGTTCAGCTCCATCGATGTCGGCGGACGGTATGCCTATGGCAACCAGCCGATGATCGCGCACTGGAACGTGGCACAGCTCGCGCAGGCTCTGCTGCCGCTTGTCTCGACCGCGGACGAAGAGGCGGTGGAAGCGGCGCAGGCGGTGGTCGATCGCTTCCCCAATCTGTTCCAAGAGGCATGGCTCGGGGTGATGCGGCGCAAGCTTGGCCTATCGACTGCGGCCGAGGGCGATGCCGATCTCGTCGCCGAGCTTCTGTCAGCCATGCAGGCCAACGACGCAGACTTCACCCTCACCTTCCGAGGGCTGGTGGAGCTCGGCGAGCCAGAGAGGCCCGAGGCCCCGCCAGTGCGCGACCTGTTCCGGGACCCCGCCACGCTCGACGCCTGGGCCGCGCGCTGGAGGTCTCGGCTTGCGATCGACCCCATGTCGCCTGCCGAACGACGGGCAGCCATGCTCGCGGCCAACCCGCTCTTCATTCCACGCAACCATCGTGTCGAGGAGGCTCTCGCGGCGGCTGAGAATGACGATCTCAGCCCGTTGGGGGCTCTCCTCGGGGTGCTCGCACGTCCCTTTGACGAGCAGCCCGATCGCGCCCATCTGGCCGAACCTCCGCGTCCGGAAGCAGCCGTGCATCGTACCTTCTGCGGGACCTGAAGGATCATTGCCCCTACCGACGCAACCCTGCCGAAGGCGCCGGTGGCGGAGACGACCGTAGCGTCTCCGAATGCGGACTTGTTGGCTGCCTCTCGTATGTCCGAGAACCGTCCGTTTGAGCCACTGGGCACGCACGCGGCGGCGGTTCGTTTGGGTTCGGTCCTCGTTGGCCTGATGCAGCCGTCTGCCGACTGACCAACCTTCGCGAGCACCGCATTCGAAAGGAGGCATTCCTCAGCAGCGCAACAGGAGGCGCGGGAGCGGCGACGCTCGGCGGATCTTCATCGGTCGGCACTGTCATCATCGCGGGCGCCGTCATTCCGGTCGTAGATGGCGTCGTTCGGGCTATCCAGGCCACTCAGGAATGCACTGGTTACCGGTCGCCGGTCCAGGCTGCGCCAAGCGACAGCCGTCTCGAGGCGAAACAGAGTCTTGGACTGGCGCGCTGCTGCGACGCCGAAGCCGAAATCTGGCAGCGCCTCGGTGACGAAAGCCGCCCCGTAACCCGCCGCCGACAGGGCGAGCGACGTGATCGCCGTGTTTGCCTCGGCCCGTGACTTAGGCGCCCCGGTCCCTGCGCCTGCGACCGCTCGCTCCAAGGCGCCCATCATCACTGGCGCTTCGCTGCGCGGGTAGCGGACGACTTCCTCCCTCCCCGTTCCCGAGAGATCGGCCAGAACGACATTCGCCGCCGTCAGCACACGCAGCGAAAGTCCGGGCGCGTGCAAGGGCGGGTGCAGGAAGACCACATCGAGATGACCCTGCTCGAGGTCTCGCTCGAGCGACCAGGTCGTCCCTTCCAATAGGCGCACCTGAGCATGCGGATAGGCGGTGCGGAATGTCCGCAGCGCCGGCACAAGCCCCTGGTGCGTCGCGATCTGCGTCGTGCCGATCCGCAGGACCATGCCGAAGCCGCCGACAACAGCCTGCACGCTGTCAATGGCCTCGACATGGGCGTCCAGAACACGCCGCCCCTGTTCGCAAAAGGCTCGACCTTCTGCCGTGGGCTCGACGCCGCTCCGATCGCGGAGGAAGAGGCGCACGCCGAGCGTCTCCTCGAGCCGACGTAGACGCGAGGTGAGTGCCGGCTGGCTCACCTTCAGCCGCCGCGCGGCACGGCCGAAGTGGCGCTCCTCGGTCAGCGCGAGGGCCGCCTCATAGTCCCGGATGCCGATCACGGCGATAATCCTTGGTTATCGAACTTGTCGGTTTTGACCAAAAAAACCGCGCTATTGGTTCTCCCGCAAGATCTGATGCGTAGGGAGCCCCACCGTGACGCGACCGTTCCGCAACCTCGCAGCCATCCTCGTAACCGTCGGCACAGCGACGTCGGTGCCGTTGACGGCACTTGCCGACGGCGTGCCGCCGGACTTCGCGGGGCGCTACATCGCTGCGATTTCTGACGGTGACATGCGCGCCTATGCCTATACTGACGGCGCGCTGGGTCCCGACCGCGGGGCCGACGAATTGGCCGTAATCGACCTTGCGGCCGGTGGCGCGGTCGCGCGGATCGAGGCGCCCAATACCGTCATCAACCCGGTCTTCTCGATCGCCGCGACCCCGGACGGCCAAACCGTCTTCGTCGCGGAGACAGTCGAGGGCCGCGGGCCGAACGACAGCTCCATTCGGGATCTGCGCTCTGGCACCATGCTCAGGGCCTACGACGTTACCGATGTGGGTGCGCCCCGGCTGGCGGCGACGGTTGAAATCGGTAATCGGCCCCTCGGCGTGTCGGTGAGCCCTGACGGGCGCGCCCTCGTGTTGGCGACCAAGACGCAAGGCGATCCATTGGCCTTCGTCAGCTGGGACGGGGAGCGCTTCGGCAACGTCCGGCGGTTCGCGTTCGAGGATCTGAGCGCGATGCCGGAGCTGCCCGACGGCGGTCTGCTTCCGCATCACGCCGAGTGGCATCCGAGCCTCGATCTCGTCGCCGTCACCTTCAACCTGCGCAACCAGGTCCGCTTCTTCCGCGTGGACCGTGACGAGACGGGCACGGTCGATGACCTGACGCAGATCGGCAATGTCGTGACGACGACGAAATGGCCCATGTCGGGCAAGTTCTCGCGGGACGGACGGTTCTTCGTCACCAACGACCTGAAATGGGGGCCTGATGTCGAAGGGTTCTACGTCAATGCCCCGGGTTCGACGCTAACCTCGATCCGGCTGGGCGACGAGGACGCCGCCGAGCCGCAGCACATCATCGTCGGCGGCGCGACCCTGCCGCGGCACGCGGAGAGCATCGCGTTCTCCAACGCCGGCACCCTGATCGCGACGGTGAACATCGGCCAGACCTGGATTGAGCCCGGCGAACCGGGTCACAGCCTCTCGTCGCTGAGCCTCGTCGGCTTCGACCTGGAGACGGGCGGCCTGACCCATCTCGGCGATTGGCCAATGGACGGGATCTTGCCGGAAGGCGTCGCGTTCGACGCCGCCGACGCCTGGGTCGTCGCCGGGATCTACGAATATGACGGGCCGGAGCCGCGGGCGAGCGGGCTCGAGTTTTGGCGCGTCCACCGCGTCCCGGGCGAGCCGGCCCGTCTCGTTCCCTCCGACCATCGGGTTGCAACGGGGCCCGGCGCGCATTCCCTCATCGTCATCAACGACTGAACCGAAAGGAACGCCTCCATGTTCAGGACCGCTCTCGCGGCTCTCGCCTGCACGCTGATGATCACGCCGGCTGGAGCGGACGATCTGGTGGGGCTCTCGACCGGCTTCGAAACGGAAGAGGCGCTCGCGGCATGGTCCGAGCACGCGCCGGACGGCTTCACGCCGAAATGGCTGCCGCCCCGCGTCGAGGACGGCATGCTCGTCCTGGAGCCGATCTCCGGCGGCTGGTTCGAGGAGCTGCATGGCGGGCACCTCTTCCGCGGGGTCGAGGGTGACTTCATCGTCACCACCCGGATCCGCGTCACGGGCACCGAGGCCGCGCTGCCGCAGACGCTCTTCTCGCTGGCCGGGCTCTTCGTGCGGGCGCCAAACTCAGTTAGCGCCGACGGTTGGGCGCCGGGGCGTGAGAATTGGCTCTTTTTCTCGATCGGCACCTCGGCTCCCGCCGGCACGCCGCAATTCGAGATCAAGACGACGACGAACTCGCTCTCGACGCTCAAAATCAGGCCCGCGCCGACCGGTTGGGTGGAGCTCCGCCTCGCGCGCCATGCCGAGCTCTTCACGCTCTTGCACCGGGCCGAGGGCGAAGCAGCGTGGACCGTTGCCGACCAGATGATCCGGCCGGATTTGCCGCTGGTGCTCAACGTCGGTCTCACCGCCTATGCCGACTGGGGCTCGGTGCAGCCGATCTATCCCGACATGATGCGGGTGAACACTCAGGGCACGCCAGAGAACAACGCGGACCTCATCGCCTATGTCGACCGGATCGACTTCCGCCGACCGGCCGTTGGCCGTATTCCCATCGCAAACATTGATGCGCCCGACGTCATCGAGGCCATCGGCGTGCGTCGCGCCGACCTCCTGGCCGACTGACGCTGCCGTTGGAACAGGCCGGGTGCAGCCAATCCCT